>NZ_JACSML010000001.1:983075-1010916 GCF_018618635.1 Exiguobacterium sp. s102 | reverse complement strand
TATTCCTTTCATACAGCATGTGATCGGAATGGTTTTGTCCTCGGGACAATTGTCACACCAGGTAATATTCACGATAGTATCATTTTAAAGCCCTTGCTCGAACTCATCATCCACCGTTTTACCGTCCCGTTTGCAGTCGTCGCAGACTCCGCCTATAAAACCGCCCCCATCGCACATTTACTTCTCAGACAGCGTATTTTGCCAGTCTTCCCCTACACCCGCCCCAAAGGGGTGAAGGGTATGTTCAAAACGAATGCCTTCTATTATGATGCGTATTACGACTGCTATCTCTGTGAAAATAATCAGCCACTTGTCTATCGAACAATTACACGGGAAGGAAGACGGGAGTGGGTATCAGATCCAAAGATCTGTGAAACTTGTCCATTTCTAGAACGGTGTACGAAAAGTCAGACGATGCAGAAAGTGATTCATCGGCATATCTGGCAAGATGCAATCGACGAAGTCGAGCAACTTCGCCATACACCGGTTAACAAGTAGCTGTATACCCGACGAAAAGAGACAATCGAACGTGTCTTTGCGGACGCGAAAGAAAAGCATGGCATGCGTTGGACTCGCTACCGCGGGTTAAAAAAGTGACGATGCAGGCCATGCTCACTTTTGCTGCCCTGAACCTCAAAAAATTGGCCAATTGGTCATGGGATTCCAGTCGGAATCCTAATGGAGTGTCATATTTTTTACGCATACATAAAAACAAACCCTCATTTCCAAGTGGAAATGAGGGTTTGTCTACAGTCTGAAGAGGCTGGGACATAACTAGCTGACTCTTAATGAAAATAAGGGATTGCCATCATCATGATGCGCCATCCCTTATTTTTTTCATCACCTCTTGTTAAATTGCCCCTCGGGCAATACTTTGGGTGAGCCACTTTCTCAGATTTACTGCCATAAGAATGAATCCAAGCTCACGTTCCACCTTTGCTTTTCCTCTTACGGAAAAACGAGTGAAACGCAAATCAGCCTTCAGATTCCCAAAAACTGGTTCTACGTATATCTTACGTTTCGCGTAGATTTTCCCGTTTTTTTGATCTGAAAGCAGGTCCTTTACCTGTTCCTTTTGCTCTTCCCATGCAACGTTTACTCAGACTTGGCGATGACGCCCCTTCTCTGCCTTGGTACAGAGGGATCGAAGCAGGCAGTCATCACAATCCTCACTTTCGTACACCTTGAAATCGCGGGTAAAACCATATCGATCCGTCTTCTTAGACATGTAACGGAACGTCACGTTCTGCCCGTTCGGGCATACAAAGTGATCGGTCGTTTCATCGTAGGACCAGTTGGCGAGGGTATATTGACCTTCGGTCGCAATCTGCACGTTGTACCTAGGCTTGAGTTGTCCATTTTGCATATGATCTTCCTTCATCCGCATAAACGTCGCATCCGTATCCGTCTTCGAATAGTCGTTCCGTCCATTGAACGTTTCCTTTTGGACGGCATACTTCCTTTTTCTTCAAAAAACTCCGTTTCCAATGTATAACTCTTAGTAGTTTTAATCCATATATTAGTATGTTGATTATATTTCTCATGATTCCTTTGTGCATTAGGTTGATCATCAAAGTCTCTTATAATTCCAAGTCTAATGGAGTCTGCGATTCAAGCATTACATCTTTCCTTCTCGTTGGGAAAGTTCCAAACTGCGACGACAGATCGCGGAAAAGAATTTAGCTGTCATGAACGAATTCGTGACACGCTAGGCTTACCTATGTATTTTGCGGATCCGTATTCTTCTTGGCAGTGTGGGAGTAACGAGAACACCAATAGTCTTCTCCGTGAATTTTTCCTCAAGGGGACAGATTTCGGAAAGGTCAGTCGTTCTGGAATCGCTCAAGCGCTCGCCTGGATTAATGGGAGACCACGGAAATGTCTCACCTGGAAAACTGCATACGAGGTCTTCACCGAAGAAGTGTTGCACTTAATTTGACAAACCGTCGAACAAAAAAGTAGGAACTTTATACGAAGTTCCTACTCTTCCAATAATACGGTCATATATTAACTAGTTTTTAAGGCTATATATAGTCCTTACACCATGTACCCCAGATCAGAAGCCGCCGTTGGATAGGCATAGATCATCTGTTTGAGATCCTTAGTCGTCAAATTAAACTGAATGGCAGTCGCGAAGTGATTTATTAATTCATCCGCTTCGTGGCTGATCAAGTGAGCGCCCAGTATTTTATCACTTTCTTCATCGATGATAACTTTCACCATTGCATATTTTTCGTTTGTGCGTTTGTAGGTGTACCAGTCGGATGTCTCCATTTTATTCACTTTGATTTGATGGCCCTTTTCTCTAGCCTGTTCTTCGGACAATCCGACAGAGGCGAGCTTCGGAAGCGTGAACACCACAGTCGGCATCACTTTGTAATTAGGCGACCGGTGATTTTTTTTGAGCAGGTTGGATGCCACCACATGCGACTCCATCGAGGCAATCGGCGTAAGCGGCAGCCCCTCAGTTGCGGCTGCATCCCCCGCTGCATATACTCTTGGGTTGCTACGGCTCTGTAGGAATTCATTGACGGCAACGCCTCTTTTTTCGCGCTCCACATTGCCTTTTTCCAGCTGCATGTCTTCTAAATCCGGCATGCGCCCGGCACCATGCAGTACCAGACCGCCTTCAAAGTGAACTTGTTGGCCATCATTCACTCCAGTTACGGTGTAAAAAGCTCCGTTCTTCTCGATTGACTTCACTTCTGTCTCCAGATGGAGATGAATGCCGACCTCTTCTGATTTTTCCATCAACAGATCCACTAACTCCGATTCGAAGTGTTCAAGCGGACGTTTTCCCCGGTGAATAATATGCACTTCCGATCCGGCTCGCGCAGCGATATGGGCAAATTCAAAGGAGATGTATCCGCCGCCGATAAACACCAGTTTCGCCGGCAACTCATCCAGTTCCAGAAACTCATCGCTGTAGGTAAGGTGTTCCGTTCCTTCAATCGCCAACGGCGCCGGTTTGGCTCCATTTGCGATCAGTATATGCTTTCCGGTTAAAATGTCATCGCCTACTTGAATCTGATCTTCACTCAAAAAGGAAGCGCGCCCGTGAAAGGCTTGAATCCCTGCTTTTTGAAAGTTCTTTTCCCGGCTATCCGGCACCGGTTCGGTAAAGATGCGTTTGAAAGCCATCAACTCCGACCAATCAAGGTCAGAACCTGCAGTGACGCCGTTTCCTTTCATTCTATGGATGCCATCAATCAGTTCTGCGGCTCCCACGAGCACTTTTTTCGGATCGCACCCCCGGAGAGAACAGGTTCCGCCAAATGGACGGGAGTCGATGATTGCTACTTTCCATCCTGCTTTACTGCACTTGGAGGCTGCGGCGGAACCGGCCGAACCTGTTCCAATCACAATCAAATCGAAGTTTTCTACCATTTTTCTCATCCTTTCCTTGCAACAACTGTCGCTTCCTCTATCTTTTTACATTTGTCCCATTAGTACTCCTATTCCACTGCCTTTGCCAACATAAACTGTGTACCTTGTCCAGAGTTCCATTTTTTCTTCAATCAAAAAAATTAGAGAATAGCAGTGATTTTGCGTATACATATTTTTTCGAACAAGTGGCTAGTCGGCTAATTTTTCGAATACAAAAGGGCTAAATTAAAAATGATTCGCCGTTAGTTTTACTTTTGAAATTTTCTTTCAGCTGTCGTTCTTTCTTTTTTGCTAGTTTCTGCCTGTCTCATCAGCGAATCTACCCCTCAACCATTAGCCGGCACAGCAAGACAGTTTACTGACGTCTTTATCCAGTGTGATAGCAGCCAGTTTCAATCCTTCAGCCATTGTCAAGTAGGGCGTCATCGTGTTTTTCAGATCGTCTGTGGTTAAACCGAACTGCACGGCCAGTGTGGCTCCGTAAATGACCTCGCCCGCGTTTTCAGCTACTACATGCGCCCCAAGGATTTTTCTTGTTTGCTGATCTACCACCAGTTTGAAGACTCCGTTTGTTTCCTGGTTCACAAGGGCTCTTGGCACATTTTCAAGCGGCAGGACGGATGTCAGCACCGCGTATCCTTCATTACGGGCCTGTTGTTCCGTCAGCCCGATCGTCGCAATGGACGGGTTAGTAAATGTTACGCCCGGAACGTAACGCAGATCCACTTTCTTTTCCGCCCCATCCAGTGCGTTCTCCACTACTAGTCCACCTTCGTACGCAGCCACATAGACAAACTGCGGACCCAAGATCACATCGCCCGCTGCATAGATAGCAGAATTGCTTGTCTGCAGATACTCATTGACCGCCACTTCCCCACGCGGTCCAATCTCGACTCCGGCTTTCTCCAGTTGGAGAGAGCCTGTATTTGGCTGTCTTCCGGTGGCGACCAGCACTTGATTCGCTTCAATCATCTGTTCTTGCCCGTTTACTTCAAGATGAATTACTTTCACATCCCCTTTTTGTTCTACTTTTTTATAGATGACCCCTTTGATGAATTTCAGACCATGCTTGGTTAAGGCTTCTTCGGTGGCTTCCGAGATTTCAGGATCGTACTCTTTTAGTAGCAGTTCACTCCGTTGCATCATCGTCACTTCCGTTCCTAAGTTATGAAACAGCTGGCCCAGTTCCATCGCGATATAGCCTGAACCGATAACAGCCATTTTTCTCGGAACTTCTTTCAACTCCAAAGCGGTGGTGCTTGTTAAAAATTTCACTTCGTTAAGACCTGGAATATCCGGAATGGACGGGCTCGCCCCTGTGGAAATCAAAAATTTAGTGGCGGTATAAGTTTTTCCATTCACTTCGATTGTTTTTTCATCTGTGAATGAAGCTTCACCCCGAATCAGTTCAAACCCGTAATCACCAATTAGATCGATATATTTTCCCTGTCTCATCCCTTCAACCAGCTCATCTTTCTGGCTAGTTAGCGCAGCCAAATCAACCGATTCTGCATTTGTTTTCAGGCCAGTAAACGGGTGGCTGTCTGCCGAATGGTTGATTTCCCCTGCCCGAAGCAGGGTTTTGGAAGGGACGCAGCCAATATTGACACATGTGCCGCCAATAGTGCCCCGTTCGACCATCGCTACTTTCGCCCCTTTTTCAACGGCTTTGATAGCAGCCGAAAATGCAGCGCCGCCTGAACCGATAATCAATAGGTCATAATCACTCGTCGGATTATGGGAGACAACTTCGTTTCCTTTGGCTTTCACCTTCGCTTCGCCCGCTTGATAACCTGCCCCGTAGATAGTCTCTTTCGCTAGTTCCAGTTTCTCTTCAGCGATTTCAAACGTAGCCTGACCACGGCGAAAATCGGCTTTTGTGTTCTCAGCGCCGCTTGCTCGCAATGCTACCATTACGTGAGTCTCACAACTCATACAAGTCATTCCCGTTACAGGAAGAGTGACTTGGATTTTGTCGTTGTTCATCGTAAAAACTCCTTTTCTAGTGATAATGATATTTGGTCTGTTCGGAAGATAGAAATCTGTGAATTTTTCAAGCTCCTATTACCCGTTCTTTGTCTCAAACTTCAATCAAGGTCTCTAAAATGGGGCAGTCATGCAGTTCTTTTTCATCGGGACATCGTCTTTTTAAATCACTCAACATCAACGATACTCGTTGTAAATCATCAATTTTTTTTCGAACCTCTTTTTCTTTTGTGGATACAAATTCATACATATCCGCACATCGGGCTTCATCCTTGTCTACAATTCCAAGGAGTCGATCAATTTCACTTAGGGAAAATCCCAGCTCTTGCATACGCTTGATGAAATCAACCCGTTTTACCGTATCTTTTGAATAGATGCGATATCCTGAACTGTTTTTGGTTGGCTTTTGTAATAGTTTTTTTCGTTCGTAATACCGAATCGTTTCTTTGTTGACGCCGCAGATTTCCGTAAGCTTCCCAATCTGGTAGTCCATTTCAATCACCTCACCTACATCTTAAACTACGTACCAAGGTACGTGGTCAAGTTTTAATAAGAAGAACGATTTTGACAAGTCATCACTCAAATTTTACTTCTTAAACTACTTATGATAGATGAATTTTCGATAACTTCATGATATGTTAACTTAAATTAATTGTCTTTCCAATCCCTGTCTGCTTCTGGCAAACTGCCAGTTGAGCTTTTTCGCTGTATTGGTTTTCCTTAATGAGAGCAATATTTGAGAAACAATCGCTAACACGGGCAATTCAATAAGCGGACCAATGACTAATGCTAATGCAATCAGCAGCTGATCTGGAAAGGCGATTACAGCAATCGCTAAAGAAGCGGGCGAATTTCGTACAATGATTGTAAGGCTTAGACTCACTGTATCTTCGTAAGAAAATTTCATAACTTTCCCTACTGTTTGTGCAAGCACAAAGTTAACAACGAAGAAAAGTAAAACCGGTATGATTAATACAGAAATGACCTCTAGATTGTTGACTAAATAATTTCCTTGCGACGCGAACATAGCCAGGATTGCTAAGGATAAAAAGATTATTTGTGCAGCAGCGAAAAAGGGTACCACCTTCTTATTTAAGAAGACTTCTTTCTTCCTCAAGGCATAACGGGTCAAATGCGCAAGAACGAAAGGAATCACTAGTACCAGTAGAATACTTTCTTCAATCGTCGATAACGGGATGGAATCAATCGTACCGGCAAAAATGAACAGATAGATGGGTAGAAGCACTACCTGGAGGATCAAATTAATTGTCAAGACAGAAGTGGACAGTGGTACATTCCCTTTATCAATGGAAGTGAACATCAAATACCAGTTTGTACATGGGGTGACCATTAACATAATGAATCCAATCCATAAAGCTGGATGATCGGCAAGGACGACTGCCCCAAGGCTTCATGCCAATACAAGCGTCCACACAAAATTAATAACGGTACTTGTATTTAAAAATTTAAGATTCTTAAAGGCGTCTTTTAGATGCTGCAAAGGAATTGTTAGAAACGACCCATAGAGCATAAGCAGTAAAATGGAACGATGAAAGACTCAGCGTACGTTTCAAAAAAACACATTGTCTTAGGAAAAGCCCGGTACCTACTGCCAATAAAATGATAACCGTTTGAAACTTTTCGAATATGTTCATGATGACACTCCCTAACGTAAATAAAAAACTAAAGATATGTACGGTTAACTTTTAATACTAACTAACTCTCAAGATTTAAGCCAGCTCTGTTAAAAATCAAAACGTTCGTAAAAGTACACTTTTGCAGACAGAAAGGGAGAGTAGATGCTAGTCAAAATGCAACTTCTCTCCCCTTCTATTTATACAGCTACCAATAATGCCTCATATGTTAACTAATATAGATTTAATGCCTTAGCAGAAAATATTTAAGATCATTGAAAATATGAAGAAGAGTGGCGTCTTTTATATGTAAGCTTCTTTCCAATTAAATTATTCATATTTAACGAACAATTTTCTCCATTGAAGATTCTACTAATTTAACGTTTTTCGGATTGAATATTACTACATTCGTTCCTTCTCTATGTACAGTACTTCTATATTTTATTCCTGCATACCCTTTGCTCATAAAGTATTTAGCTAAAAGTTGGAAAGGGGCGTACTCCCTTGCTCTTACATCATGCTCTGTACTATGAACAGGCTTAAATATCTGATCATTATTAAATAAGTTAAAGTAAAATAATGCAGTAATTCGACTTCTTTCCTCAGTTGATTTTTTCTTTAAAATTCTAGCAAAGTCATATATATCCATCGGCAGACTTGAATCTCCTACCAGATTGAAAATATTGTTGTCACTGTTGGATTCAAATCGCGCACTTGTATAAAAGTCACCTTTTTCAACTCTCAGTTCTGCTTCTATCGTTCTTAAAATAAACTTTTTTTCCGCTTCCTCAGATCTTCCCTTCCTAACAGGAATTACCCCTAAATATATAAATGCTTTACCTGGAGGGTTCATTCTATTATGATTTCTCACATGATCAAGATGAGGAATCATTCTTTGATAGAAATCTAATTCAATCTTCTCATTTACCCCAACGCCCCTATAAATCTTTCCTAAATCCTTAACTGAAATTTCGAATTGTGATGCCATAGAATTAACTACATCATCAAAAACTTTGAAAAAAGTATATTTTTCAATTATTTCTTCTAATGAAAGCCCTTCTGTTTCTCCACTGTACAAGGCTTCCTTCAATGTATTCCAATGTTCCGCCATTATTTCAGATAAACCATTCACTACCTGCTTCATTTCCATAACTGCACCTCAATTTCCATTTTCCATTGATAAGAGAAAGCGTATAACCAAAAAACGTTTCCTGATTATCAGCTACATTCCCTTTTGAAGTTTTCATAGTAACACTATTCTTTCTGACTAGTATATGCAAAAAAAGTGCATACTTGTATACTGACCATTTACTAAATTTCATAACGAGTACACAGGATCAAGCTTTTTTCTATTCAAAAACAAAAAGGGGGATCAAACGACTCATAGGATAGATATTACCTACTCAATAAAAAATCAGCTATTAACAAAGGAGTGCTTTAACAATGACGAAATTAAAAAAAGCTGCAATTCTAACCACACTCACATTGAGCGGTGTATTAGCCGCTTGCGGACCTTCACAATAATCCATTACAACCGAAAAAACAGGACGTGGTGGTCCAACAAATTCGAAATGCGATCGTGACAGTGGAATACAAAGGACAAAAATTCTTAGTAGATCTCATGTTTTCTAAAAAGAACGAATTTGATTCGTTCGGTCCCGCTACAAGGGATGATCGAAATCCAGTAGTCGACCTTCCATTTTCTATCGACAAGATTATGGATGACGTAGACGCTGTCATCATTACCCACACGCATGAGGTTTACTTTGATCAAGCAGCAAAAAGAACAACTTCCAAAAGACATCAAAATGATAATACAAGATAAAAAAGATACAGATATGGCACGAAAAGCAGGCTTTACAAATATCGAAGTCTTGAAAGAAGGCCAAGCGACGATCTTTAAAGGCGTCAAACTGACGGAAGTAGATGGTCGTCATGGCTACGGAGAGATGGTAAAGAAAATGGGAAATGTCATGGGCGTTATCTTTCAGCATCCAAAAGAAAAAACTTTATATGTAGTAGGTGATACCGTTTGGTATTCGGAAGTGAAAAAAATATCGATACGTGTAAACCAGAGATTTTTATTTTGAACGGAGGACAGAATCAATTCCTAGAAGGTGGTCCATTGGATTGTCAACACTAAACTAGACAATATTCTTAAGGAGTGATTGCTTGTAGTGAACGGGGCTTTGATAATCCAATGTACCGTGTATGCGAAGGTGATTGAACCAATTCACGTAATCCTGGAACTCGCGTTCCAGCTCCGTCAAACTCGAGAACACTCGTTTTTTAACAAACTCTGTCTTGATGATTTTAAACGTGGCTTCCGCGACTGCGTTATCGTACGGACAACCCTTTTCGCTCAACGAGCGACGGATTCCGAACGTATGAAGGGCATCCTCAATCAGACGGTTGTTGAACTCTCGTCCTCGATCCGTGTGAAACATCCGGATGCGACTCAAATCATGAGGAATGGAAGCGAAAGCACGATGGACCAGTTGCGCATCCTTTCGCTCGCCCACACTATGCCCGATGATTTCTCGGTTAAAGAGATCAACAAATACACATACATAATGCCATTTTTGACGGACCTTGATGTATGTCAGGTCACTGACGACAACGGATAGCTCTTCTCCTTGCTTGAACGCGCGATTCAATTCATTGGCTTCCGTCGACTCGTTGCACGCTTCTTTTTTAGGCTTGAATTGCGCGAGCGTGTACGTAGAGACGAGCCCTTGTTCTTTCATGATGCGTCCGATTCGGCGACGAGAGACGCATTTCCCTTGTTTTTGGAGTTCGATCTTGATTTTACGCGTGCCGTAGTTCTCTCGGCTGCGTCGGAAAATTTCACGGATGGCTTCCGTCACATCGTCGACCGATGGTCGCTGTCTCGCTTCATAATAAAACGTACTTCTGGGTAATTGGAGGACGCTGCACATTGCTGATACCGAGTATTTATGTCGATTATTCTTGATCACACTTACTTTCGTCCCATGATCAGCGCGGCTTGCTTTAAAATATCTGGTTTGGAACAAATCTATCTCTTACTTATAGAGAAATATTTAAGTGATTTCGTATGAGCTGTTTGAACTCATTTTGCTCTGTCAAACTTAATACACGTATGTTCTTTGGGATAATTAATGCTTCAGATTTTTGATAATACAGATAGATATGATTTTCATCTTCATTTACTTTTTCAATCGATTCCCAAGCAAGTTTAAGTGTTCGATTCAATTTCCCATCGTCAGAATTCCAATCAATACCCGCTTCATGAAGATTCAACGTCACATTTCTCGGCCAACTACTATTTTTTTTCAAGAAGTACCTGCCTTGTCTCATAGCGATTGGCAGATACATTTTTTTCAAAAGAGGCCTCAGTAGAATAGCGAACAAAATCCCTACTGCTACAGCAATGGAGCAGAAAATTGCAAAGGGGATCGTTCTAGGTAAGAAATACAAGATCGATGTAAACCCGTAGAAGAATGCTAAAATCTCCGTATAGATCAACAAAAATTTGCGTCTTTTTTTATGATACTTTGTGTTTTCAATCAGGTCTTTCTGTAAAGACATTAAATCCTCGAACGTTAATTGATATTTTATAATCAATTACATTGCTCCTTTCTACAGTCTGGAAGCTCTCGCTTGAACTTCTTCTAAAAAACCTGCTGAATATAAATTTTTCTAGTATTGATCCATACTCTAGTAAAGTAATTTTTTGAATTATAAATTCCAACTAACTCCCGTTTCCTTTTCCGAGACTTCCCATAGTCTTTTTGATACTTTCTTATCTAAGGTGTGAGCTTTAATACCACAGTTGCCAACAGGACCTACCCAGTTGGCTCTTCCTGTAGGACCATAAAATCCACTCTCATCTAGATTGCCCTCTGTTGAACACATGAGTTCAGGGTATGCACCTTTTTCTGCTGATTGAACCATAGGTGACAATTTCATTAAACCAAATACGAATACGATTCTCAAACCTAAGCTGCCGCTTGTTGTTATTAATGACGTAGAAGACGAACCGGGATGACAGGCATATGCCTTAACATTGGTTTTACCTGCTTTTTTCAGGCGGTCTTGCAATTCATAGATACTCATAATTTGCGCCAGTTTACTTTGACTATACACATTATTTCCTTGATAACCCTTATCCCAATTCATGTCATCAAATTTGATAGTTTTAATCCCCACATCGTACCCCATACTCCCTACAGTCACTATTCGACCATTAGATTTTACACGAGGTCGTCATGAGCTTTTTTTGTTTTCTCCTAGGTGTTGCACTTAATATTACAATTCGTCACAAAAAAGACTAGCTCTGATTTCCGCTAGTCCAATCAATTGGCTCGTTCGTTCTCTGGAATCAATTGTTTAATCAACAACGTCTTCCCACTGATTTCTTTCGGAATTTCCGGGACCGCTTTTAAGAGGACATCCATTTGTCCACCGAACAAACGCTCTAACACGAAGTATAACTCCTTTTCATGCTCTTGTTTAAACCAACGTTCGTCCGGTACGTACAACATCACAACTTCATCCGCTTCTTCTTGGATGTACTGGACTCGTTCGATACAATTCGGGAACCGCCGCACGATTCCAGCGAGTTCCCCTTCAAAGATTCGATGCCCATTTTTCAACTGGATATAACTTCGTCCGCGTCCGTCAATCGATGCGATGATCGGACCACCATGCCCACATGGACACGTCTCGTGACTAAGCGTCATCCGGTCACCAATCCGGTAACGGACAAGGGGCGTACCATGTGTATCAAAACTCGTCACGAGAATTTGACCGTCTGCTTCGACTTCGATGATACCCATCTCATAATGGAGATGTTTTTTACCGTAGCGGCATTCGGCGACAATCGGTGCCCCTTCCGACGAGGCGTACTGATCAAAGATCGGTGCATGAAATACTTCCTCGATTAAAGCACGTTCGTCCCGTGTCAACATTTCAGCCGTCGGAAAAATCGCCTTCGGACGGAATGTACAGTCGACAGCATGTTTTTTGGCGTATCGTGCAACTTCAATCATTCCCGACGGTAAACCATCAATCGACACTGGATTAAATCGGTTCAATTGTTCGATGTAAGCGGGAATTGTCAACGGGTTAATATTCTTAATTGAAAAAAGCATTTGATTGATCGCCTTATTCATCCGCCAATAGACGGGTGACTTTTGTTGTTCTGCCGCTAATGTCTGTCCCGTAAAACTCGCCCGGCGCATTCCCTGTTCAATTCCATGCGTCCATTTGAAATAGTCGAGGTGCGCCATGCGGATTTGCATGTCCTCTCTCGTATAATGGACTTGGATCGATTTCCCGGTCGTCCCGCCCGTCTTTCCAAGAATCGGCGCATGAATCCGCGCATGGACGTCGGCATTCCTTGTCCGTAGCGTCTCCTTATCGAGCAAGGGAATTTGTTTTAACTCTGACAACTGCGCAAGCGGAAGCTCAATCCGCTTCTTATCGAACAACTCTTTGTAGTACGGGCTATAGGCCTGACAAAACAGTAAAAACTGATTCAGGCGGGATAATTGCTCCTGCTCGGGATCAATCGATTGCCGTTCTTTCCGCTTCAATTCTTCTAACCGATTACGGTAGGCGGACCCGTAACGTTCCTGGTACAAGACCCGTCCGTAAAGCGTCGTTAGGATATTCTGAATGAAAATCGGTGAATGGAAATAAATCGATTCTTTGAGTTGCATATGTTCACTCCCCTTCCTCATCATTCGACGCGCGACCTGTCAGCAGTCGCCACACCTTCCCTGTTACTTACATCTTATTTCCAGTCCTACCGCTAGACAACCAAATCTTAAGGCATAAGCTTAGCTTTTATTTAGATGCTGTTTTACATTAATAACTTCAGTTCACAAATGTAAGTTAACGGTCCTTGAAATGACAAAAAAAGATAACCGAAGTCCATCTGACAACGGCTACCTTCTTTAGTGTACTTGCATGTTTTGATTTCCGAATGACCGGATTTGGATGGCTCCGAGGACGAGCTCTAACTCCGTTTCTTCTAACTGATCGATGATCTCCATGATCGTCAACGTCGTCCTGCCGTTATACAACTGAACGAGTAATTGACGTTCGACATCGACGGTTAAATCTTCGACAGGTTCCGCTAATAATTCTTGGTAAAAAAATTCACCCGTCTCCGGAAAAAAATAGTCACTGAACAATTGCATAAGTGCTAGATTACCCGTCGCTAAAAATAAGATTGATTGAAAAGAATACTTTTTACGGTTTCGTGCATTCAATCGCTTCAATATCATTTGGTAACGTGTATGATGACGTTCGTCCAAAAAACAGACAGCATTCATATCCGTCTCCCTCCCCTAAAAAATGATACTGTCCATCCCTCCAAAACAGTGCGCAAATCTTCTTTATTTGTTTTCCCTGTTTTAAAAAGATGAAGCATTTGTTTTTAACTATAACATTCGTTTGATTAAATCGCAGGTCGTTTGGGTAAATCTTTGTAGTAAGCAGTTAATGAGGAGGAATTGACATGACGCAACCACGTAAACGCCTGGCACTTGCCGGTGCGACAGGCTATATCGGACATAACCTACTAAATGAGTTGAAGAAAAAGTACGACGTCATTGCCTTGTCACGCAATGGTGACGATAAGGAAGATGAAGCGAATGTCGAATGGCGTTCGTGTGACCTTTTTTCGTTAGCGGATACGACAGCCGGATTAAAAGGAGCAGACATCGCAATCTACCTCGTCCACTCGATGATGCCGTCAGCAAAGTTGACGCAAGGCTCATTTGAAGACATGGACTTGATTTTAGCCGACAATTACGCACGCGCTGCAAAAGCAAACGGCATCCAGCAGATTGTTTACTTAAGTGGCATCATTCCGGACGAGACGGAAAATTTATCACGTCATCTTAAAAGTCGCCTTGAGGTCGAGCGCGTCCTCGGTGCATACGGTACACCGGTCACGACGATCCGCGCTGCGCTCATCGTCGGTCCGAAAGGGTCTTCGTTCCCGATTCTGTCAAAACTCGTCAAACGACTTCCCGTCATGCTTCTCCCGCGCTGGACGCGTAACAAAACACATCCCGTCGCGCTACCGGACGTCATTCATGCGCTCGGATCTAGCGTCGACCGCGAGGACCTCAAGGATCGTGCCATCGATATCGGCGGTCCGGAAGCGATGACGTACAAGGAAATGATTTTGAAGACGGCGGAAGTAATGGACAAAAAACAACCGACCTTCGACTTACCGTTGATGACCGTCAAATTGTCGCGGCTTTGGGTGACACTCATCTCTGGAGAACCGAAAGAAACCGTTTATCCGCTCGTCGAAAGTATGGTCCATGAGATGGTGGCGGATCCCGACAAGATGGTCGAGGGCATCAGTGACGGAAAAATTTCATTCGAGCAATCCGTACGGATGGCGATGGAAGAAGAAGAAGAAGAAGAGTCGAAATCAAAAAAATCAGGAAGCTCTTCATCGCACCAGAAATCACAAACGCTTGATGTCCGGTCCGTCCAACGTGTCCGTCTTCCAGACGACCGGAACGCGAACTGGGCTGCCGACAATTATGTCGATTGGTTATCGACGTTCGCGAAACCTTTTCTTACATCGAAGACAGCGGAAGAAACAGTCGTTCGGATTCATGTTCCGTTGCTTGACGCCCCGTTGCTTGAACTGACGAAAGAACCATTCGAAGACGATCAACAGGCAACGTACCGAATTACGGGCGGCTTGTTTGCTCAAGTTAAAGAAGATAGCAATGGACGCATCGAGTTCCGGCAAATCCCGGGTTCGCAAGAGTGTATCATCGCGATTCATGAATATGTTCCCGCATTACCATGGTTGCTCTATAAAACGACCCAGGCGAATGTCCATCTCATCGTCATGTATCTCTTTAAACTGCACCTGCTACGCTTGATGCAGACGACAGAAGAACAGCCCGACGAATCAGACATGATCGTTCCGGAACCGAACTGAATCAGCACTGTTTTTAGAGGCTTCTCACGATTCGTGAGCGCCTCTTTTTTCGTGTGCAACCGTAAGATGACGAAAGCAAAATAAACATGATACACTTACAATTGACTGTAAGAAAGGGGTTACAATTTGCATGCGCTCATTTGAAGAACGATTGACGAACCACCTGGAAGCGACGGCGCTTCTCGCGACACTGATTCAACCTTCACGCGATCAGCTCCGACTCGATAAATTAGATACATTTTCAAAGAAGTTATTACGACGCGACTATACGATTGCCTTCGCCGGTCATTTTTCTGCCGGTAAATCCAGTATGATCAATGCCTTGACGGGCGAATCCATTCTCCCGACGAGTCCCATTCCGACGAGTGCAAATATCGTCACGCTTCGTCAAGGCGAGACCGACGAAGCGATTGTTTCCTTCCATGATCGAAAAGCAGTCCGTCTAGCCTCGGAAGATGATTTGCAACACTTACGCCATTTCGGCCGTGACGGCACCGTCCAACAAATCGACATCACCCATGCGACATCCACTTTACCACCTGGTCTCGTCCTGATGGATACGCCAGGCGTCGACTCCGTTGATGACGCCCACCGGATTTCGACTGAATCGGCGTTACATGTCGCCGACTTAATCTTTTATGTCATGGACTATAACCATGTCCAATCTGAACTGAACTTCAGCGTCACAAAAGACTTGCTCGCTTCTGTTCCTGAACTCTATTTAATCGTCAATCAAATCGACAAACACCAAACATCCGAGCTGTCATTCGATGCCTTTAAACGATCCGTCGAAAAATCGTTTACTGAGCATGGTGTTCAGCCGAAAGGCATTTTCTTCACGAGCCTGCGTGAGCCGGAATTCGCGGGGAACGACTTTTCTGCCGTCAAGCGATTGGTCGACCAAAGTATTCGTGACGCCCAGCCGAAATTGATCGAATCCGCTCAAACGACGCTCGAGGTCTTACACCAGGAACACATCAACTATTTAGAAGACATGATTGAAGAAGCATCTGACGCGATGCGGGATACGGTCTCGGCGACCGAACGCGCAGAAGCGGAGCGTGTGTTTGACCGGCATGCACAAGTCAAACATCAATTGACCCTGTTTGCTCCTGAACAATGGAGCAGCCGTTTTTCGGCACACCGGGAAAGTTTACTTCGCAATGCGACGCTGATGCCGTTTGAATTGCGCGAAAAGATGAAAACGTTCCTCGAATCTCGGCAACCTGCATTCAAGGTCGGATTGTTCCGGAGCGCTAAAAAAACACAGGCGGCGCAACAAGTCATCGCTGACGATGTCCTGCGCGCTCTCCAGTCTGTCACTGCTTCTGAAATTGCGCTTCACCTTCGAAAACTTATGAAACAATCGCTAGCGGAAATTGATTTGCTGTCTGACGAGCACTCGTTACGAATCGATCAACTCCCACTTGATCCACCGTTAGCCGTCATTGAGGAAGCACTTCAAGACGGCATCACGATTACCGGGGAATCGGTCTTGCAATTCACGAATCGGGTCGTTGCATCGGTCAGTGCTTGGTACGTCAAGGAAACGAACCATTGGCGAGAAGCGGTCCGCCAGGAGTTGACGCATGAAAACATCCCTGCGAAAGCGACGCTTCAAGCTGAATTTGAAACGCTCGAACAAAAATGTGACGTGATGACAACGTTCAAGAATGCGGAACAGGTGTTAATAAGCTACCTCGAACGAGCGAACGAACCGACCACTGACGATATGACAGCGGCACGTGAGCAACTAGAACAGTGGCGTACGCAGCTTACGCAGGCGACGCTCGACATTGAGACGTTTACAGGGATCAATCCAGTCGTGACACAAGAGATGGAGACTACGCATGAAGAAACGCTTCAAGCTGTCCCATCCCGTTATACATTAGAAGAGATGCAGCAAATCCAGACCATTCTCTCCGGTGTTCGCGGGTTCGAGGACGCTACGAAGTATTTGCAACAAAAGCTTGCGCGCGTGACGACAAGCGACTTTACGATTGCCTTATTCGGTGCTTTCAGCGCCGGCAAATCTTCGTTTTGTAATGCTTTGCTCGGTCATCGTGTCCTACCGGTCTCACCGAACCCGACGACGGCATCCATCAATCGGATTAAACCGGTCACGGCGACGCATGTCCACGGGACCGCAACGATCCGGTTTAAATCGGAGACTGACCTTCTCAACGACTTGAACGAAGCCCTGCAAACGTTTGACGCAACGATGCCGTCAGTCACTGCCGTCGTCACATGGTTGCGCGAACGGACGACAAGCGACTTGAACGATGCCTCTTTCTTACGCGCGTTCCTAAAAGGATATCCGACGGTCGAATCTTTCATCGGTACAGAACAGACAGTCGATCAATCGGCATTCGAGGAGTATGTCGCACAGGAACACCTCAGTTGTTTCGTCGATGTAATCGACCTGTATTTCGACAGCCCGTTGACACGTCTCGGAATCACGCTCGTCGATACACCGGGTGCCGATTCCATCAATGCCCGGCATACGGACGTCGCATTTGAATACATTAAAAATGCGGATGCGATTCTGTTCGTCACCTACTACAATCACGCCTTCGCCCGAGCCGATCGTGAATTTTTGATTCAACTCGGCCGGGTTAAGGATGCATTCGAGCTCGACAAAATGTTTTTCGTCGTCAATGCGATTGATCTCGCAACTTCGACAGCGGAACAGCAAGATGTCCTACACTATGTCGGCACGGAACTAAAACGGTTCGGCATCCGTGCACCACGCCTGTTCGGCGTCTCGAGCCTCAACGCCCTTGCCGAGAAACAACAAGGGATTGATGAACAATCCGGCATCGATTCGTTCGAACAAGCCTTCCATCACTTCTTGAACCATGATTTGAAAGGGCTCGCGCTTCAATCCTTGACGGAAGAGACGGACAAGACAATCCACCGCCTCAATCAATTGATTGATCAGACAGAACGGAACATCGCCAGAAAAGATGCCCGATTGACGGAACTCGATGCGCTCGAACAAGAAATCACGGCACACTTCTCGAACGGTCGGGTCGAACTCGTTCACCATGAGCTATTTGCTGAGATTCATGAATTGTTACATCACGTCAATCAACGCATCTATTACCGCTTCCCAGACTTTTTCAAGGAATCCTATCATCCGGTCCGGTTTGCGAACGCGACGAAAGCAGTCGCTTTGCAACAAGCACTCATCGAATTACTCGGATTTTTGCGGTATGATTTTGAACAAGAATTACGTGTCACCCATTTCCGGATCGATAGCTGGATCCAACGTGCCATTGCAAAGCGTCTTGACGAAGAGGCGATGTATGCTGCGAAACTGAACCCGTCGTTCCAACTATCACCACTCGATCCGCCAACGCTACCTCCGATGACGTTCAGCGGTCCGTTCCAAGATGACACGAAATACCGTTCCGTCAAAAGCTACTTCCGGAACGCAAAGGCTTTCTTCGAACGGAACGAGAAGGAGCACTTAAAAGACGCGCTGGTCGCGTTGACGAAACCGGATGCCGTTAGTTATCTCGAAGGCGAAGAGTCGCGCCTTCGTCATCTAACGGAGCAACATCTCGACGAGGTCTTCGCGACACTCTATGCCGAATGGACAGAGACATTATTGAGCCAAA
Organism: Exiguobacterium sp. s102; assembly: GCF_018618635.1. Classification (NCBI taxonomy): domain Bacteria; kingdom Bacillati; phylum Bacillota; class Bacilli; order Caryophanales; genus Exiguobacterium; species Exiguobacterium sp. s102. The sequence continues at coordinate 992,323 of NZ_JACSML010000001.1, read as the reverse complement.
TTGAGACGGAACGTTCGACTTTGACGGATGCGCATCCACTGGACTCATTCAAGGCTGCCCAAGCGAAACTGCATGACGTATTTGAGCAATCGGTTCACTAAAACAGTGGGCTGACGCTTTAAGATTTGTTCAGGTATCTGTCATGAATGAGAAGACTATACAATGGAAAACGCCGCTGTCCCCGTGTGTAAAACGGAAACATCGGCGTTTTTTTGTATGACCGGCGGGAAAGGAACAACGATTTCTCACGCCTACTCTTCAAACCAGTGATTTCGGATAAAATAAACTGTCATCCCGATTGCGACGAGCGCCATCACGCCAAGCGTAATGAAGTAACCATAGCGGACCGTCAGCTCGGGCATATATTGAAAGTTCATCCCGTAGATGCCGGCGATGAACGTCAACGGCATGAAAATCGTCGTAAAGATCGTCAACGTCTTCATGATGTTATTCATGCGGTAGGAGTTCAAAGATATGAAGTTTTCCCGGAATTCCGACGTCATCGCCCGATTGTATTCAATCATGTCGTTTAACTTCAGCAAATGGTCGTAGATGTCACGGAAAAATGCTTGTTTGTTCGGATGAATCGCCAGTCGTTTCGATTCGATGACCCGATACAGTAAATCCCGCATCGGTAAGACCGTCCGTGCGAGTTCAAGCAAGTCTGAGCGGATGTCAAAGATATCTTCCATGATTTGTTTGTCATTGCCTGCTTGTTCATATCGACCTTCGAGTGAAAAAATGCGGTCTTCCAGGTTATGAACGATCGGGAAATACCCGTCGACGATTTTATCCATGATTTTATGGACAACTTCGACCGTTAGATGTTCTTCATGCCCTGTCAATTTTTGAAATGCCCGAAACACGAAGTCCACTTCCCGTGACGCCTGCTCATGATACGAAATGACGTATTGTTCACTCGCAAATAGATTGATTTCTTTCCCTTTTAACGAAGGTTCTTCAACCGCATGCAATACAAAAAAACTGTAGCCGTCATAATATTCGAGTTTCGGTCGCTGTAAGTATTGAAAACAATCTTCTATCGCGAGCGGATGAAACGTAAACGAGGAGACGAGTAACTGTTTCTCCTGTTCTGTCGGTTGGTCGAAATCAACGAAATACCACTTAATGTCCGACCGCGTTAAGCGATCGAGATTCGTATCGACGAAAACATGATTGTCCTGTGTGACAATGAGGGCACGAATCACCAATGAACACCTTCCTTGCTATTTTCTCACTTTAGTATGGCAAAACCGACCTTAAATAGCCATCATCAAAAAAAGGACTTGCGCCAATTAGCAACACAGTCCTTAATCGTTCACCCGCGTTCAAAATAAAAGCCACTCCAATAGACTTGGCGATATGTGAATTCTTTCCCACTTTTCGTTGTCACGAGCATCTCATCTTCCGAGACGACAGCAATCTTGATCGGCGTTTCACCATGATCCGTCAAGTAATTGAGTATTTCAAGATGGCGGTTCAACCACATACGGCGCCGAAACCAACGAAAACGGCTAAATGCGGCGCTAAAATGGAGAATCGACAATAACATGATGATCATTCCGAATGGAAGCGGAATTTGGAAGAGCGCGATGATATAAAGATCGGCGATGATGAGGAAAACAGACAGCCCCATCTCCGTCATCTCCATGAAGGAAGCTTTATACGTCGCGTAATATGTCATGACCCGGAACAAAATGATCACGGTCAAGTACGGTACGAAATAAAGTTGGAATACATTGTCGGAGCCACTATTCATGAACATCAATAAGGGTAAGAAGAAGAGCAACTTCCAGATCAGGATGGCGGAATAAAACAAAGTGTGGTCCGTGTAGCGTTTGCGTACGATGGTTTGACTAATGTTCATTGCCTTCCCCTCCTTCAAAAGTGACTAAGTGCTAAGCCATTGATGTCGGGACGTGATGCCTATAAGGGTATCTTTCCTGATTGGACGGTTTCTAATCGTCTATTTTGCAATTATACGCGTCCGTATGTAAAGTATACGAAATATTCCGAAAAAAAGATTCGATTTCCCATCATTCCCCACACTTCAATGACACATTTGAATTTAGATTTGTCGCTTTGCCCTTTTTTCTTTAGACTAAAGAAAGACCGTCATTAGAAAAGAGTTGAATTGACATGTACACACACATCATCGTCGGCGCCGGTATTCTCGGTGCATCGACAGCCTATCACCTATCAAAACAAGGGGCGACCGTGCTTTTGATTGACCGAAAAGAGAGCGGACGCGCAACCGATGCAGCAGCCGGCATCATCTGCCCCTGGATGACACAACGTCGCAATAAAGCCTGGTACCGCTTAGCAAATAATGGCGCTCACTATTACGATACGTTAATCGAAGAACTGGAAGCGCTTGGCGAAACCGCGACCGGGTACCGAAAAGTGGGCACGATCGCGCTACATGAATCATCAAAAATCGAGAAGATGAATACGATTGCTGAAAATCGATTCCCGGAAGCCCCAGGCATCGGACGCATCGAACGACTCGACGCTTCTCAGGTCAAATCTCTATTTCCATTGATCGATACTGTCGAAGACGCGTTGTTCGTCTCCGGCGGGGCTCGCGTCGATGGTCGTGCCTTGCGTGGCGCACTCGAGCGGGCGGCAATCCATTACGGGGCGACCGTTATTGATGCGGATGCTGAATTACTCATCGAAACAGGACAAGTGAAAGGTATTTCAATCGATGGACAACCGCATTACGCGAAGCACGTGATTTTGACGGCTGGGGTCTGGATCAATGAATTGTTACGTCCGCTCAAGCTCGAACTCGATATCCGGACGGAAAAAGGACAAATCCTTCATCTTGATTTAGAGGAAATGAAAACGAAACATTGGCCCGTCATCATGGGGCAACGTGGACTCTATCTCGTGTCGACGGAAGATGGTCGCCTTGCTTTAGGTTCGACCCATGAAAAACAACTTGATTACAACTTACAACCGACCGTCAAAGGGATGCATGCGCTCTTAACGCGTGCCCTCCCTGTCGCACCACGACTCGAAGAAACGAACATCCATGAAATGCGGGTTGGTCTACGTCCCTACACGAGTAATTCGTTACCGGTCATCGCCTCACTCGATGCTCACCCGAACGTTTTCATCGCGAACGGCCTCGGTGCATCCGGATTGACGATCGGCCCTTATCTCGGACGCGAGCTCGCAGAACTGGCGTTAAATCAACCGATCGAGATTCCGTTAAGTGATTACGTTCCGACTTATCACAACTAATTTGTTTGACGATAGGAGATGACCCATGGATCCGATTAAACCATTTGTACCCGTCGAAACCTTTACCGCGTTAGATATTCGTGTCGGGACGATTCGTTCTCTCATCCGTGACGAGAATGAAACACACCTTCTCAACGTGACGGTCGACTTCGATGGACACGATCACTCTTTTTTACTCGACTGGGTCGAAACCCGGTTCGACTATGAAGAAATTTTAGGGAAACAAGCCATCGCGATCCTGAACGTCGAGGGCGTACGCGCCGGTTTCACAGGTCGTATCCTTGAACTCGGTCCGCTCGATCAACTGATGCCCGTCCTCGTATGTCCGGAACATCCAATTCCGGACGGAAGTCGCGTCAGCTGAGACTTCGCCTGATAGTTCTGCATGCCGCGTCTTTTCGGTTAAACAGTTTCAAGCGGAAAATCCAATGCAACTTTATCTACACGCAAATAGAAGGGATCGCCCATCAACTTTAAGATGGCAATCCCTTCTATTTTATCGTCAGTTAGCGGTGTGCCAGCCTTTCTTCCATCGTCATGATCGCGTTAGCCGTTCGTCTTCTCAAGGTAATGGACGCTGAAGTGATGATTGGCGTCCGTCCAGTAAGTGACGGCCCGAAAGCCACTTTTACCTGCCAACTGCTGAAATTCTTCGATGCTATATTTGTAAGAATTTTCTGTATGAATCGTTTCACCTTCCTGGAACGTAAACGGCTGACCGTTGATTTGTACGATCTGGTCAATCCGACTGCGGATGTGCATCTCGATTCGACCTTGCGCCTCATTATAAAATGCTACATGCTCAAACCTTGTTTGATCAAATGTTCCATCTAAGACACGATTGATGTGGGTCAGGATGTTTAAGTTGAACGCTTCCGTGACGCCGGCCATATCGTTATACGCCCGATGAAGAATGTCCGGATTTTTTTTCGTATCGACACCGATTAAAAAGCCGTCTCCCACTTCGAGTAAATGAGATGAATGGCGCAAGAACTCCATCGCCTCCGCCGGATCAAAGTTACCAATCGTCGATCCCGGGAAGAAGATAACTTTTTTCAGTGCGCGGTCGACCGGTAGTGTGATCGGTGTCGAATAGTCGCCACAAACCGCTTTAATCGAGAGATTTGGATAATCTTTAGACAACTCCGCCGCCGACTGTAGTAAATAGTCCTTCGAGATATCGATTGGGACATATTCTTCCAACCCGTGCAGCGAACTGAGCAGACTTTTGATTTTCCGACTACTGCCACTCCCATACTCAATCAATGTATGGACAGGACCAATCTTATCTGCAATCGTCGTTTGGTGCGTCGTCAAAATCTCGAGTTCAGTGCGCGTCGGATAATATTCCGGTTGTTGCGTAATCTGCTCGAACAGTTCCGACCCCGTTTGATCGTAAAAATACTTGGCGTGAAGCGTTTTAGCCGGTTTCGATAAACCAGCTATGACTTCTTCTAACATATTTTGCTGCGTCGTATATAAATCAAAGCTTTTCACTTGCTGACTCATCTTACAGGTCACCTGCCAAACGGAACCCACTGAATTGCCACCGTTTATCCGGCGGGAAGAAATTACGGTACGTCTCACGGATGTGATCGTCCGGCGTCACACACGCGCCACCCCGTAACACCATCTGGTTAGACATGAACTTTGCATTGTATTCACCTAGTGCTCCTTCAAGCGGTCGACTGCCCGGGTATGATGAATAGGCACTGGCCGTCCATTCCCAAACGTCACCAAACATTCCTGTCAATTCGTGCTCGGCCCGTACAACCGATGCCGGATGATACGTTCCTCGTCCCATCATGTTCCCTTGTCTTGCGACCGTTTTTGCCGCATGCTCCCACTCCGCTTCCGTCGGGAGACGTTTTCCTTTCCAGCGACTATAAGCATCCGCCTCATAAAAGCTGACGTGACAAACCGGTTCGTCGAGTGCGAGTGGTTCGACACCACTTAATGTGAAGACAGACCAGTCCCCCGACTCATCCTTCATCCAGTAGAGCGGTGCTTTCCAGCCGAGTTGCTTGATGGCTTGGTACCCGTCAGAAAGCCAATATTCAGACGTCTCATAACCTCCAGCTTCGATGAAAGCTAAGTATTCCCCGTTCGTCACGGGCGCAGTTGCCAGTTCAAATGGATTCAACCATACTTTATGGACAGGACTTTCGTTGTCAAACGCAAAGCCGGTCCCATCATGGCCGATTTCAATCAATCCTCCATCGAATGTTTTGTAAGCAGGACTGACATTGGTTTCAGCAGTCGGCACGACCGCTTTATTTTGATAGGCCGGTAACAAGGGATTGACGAACAAGTTAAATTTCATATCCATCAAAATAAGTTCCTGGTGCTGCTGTTCATGTTGTAATCCCATCTCAATCAAACCTTCAATTTTCTTTTGACTCGCCGCGTCGCGATCTTGTCTCAAGAACGTATCGATTGCCGCATCGACGTACGAGCGGTAGGCGATGATTTCACTTACAGTCGGCCGCGACAAGACACCTCTTTGATGGCGCGGTTGATACGGACCGATTGAGTTGTAATACGAATTGAACAGATAATTGAACTGTGGATTAAACACTTGATACGCTGCATCGTATTCCTGTAAAATCATCCGTTCGAAAAACCATGTCGTATGCGCGATATGCCATTTAGCCGGACTTACATCAGCACTTGCTTGGATTACGAAATCTTCTGGTTCAAGTGGATCAATCAATTCAATTGTCTTATCACGGACTCGCGTAAACTTTTCGATTAAGTACGTTGTCGTTTCTGTGTTCATATGCTATGCCACCCCTTTTAATGTAATTTTCTGAAAAAATAACCATTTAACTATTACCCTGTTTTTATGGGAAGTATGCAAAAAAAAAGCAGACGTCGTCAAGACCGTCTGCTTTTTCTACTTTTAATTGCCTTAAAATACTTTATCCCCATTAAAGATTGAGTTCTTGACGACGACATAGTCGACCGTCCGAATCGCTTGCAGTTTATTTCCTCCGGCGTACGAGATCGACGATTGCAAATCTTGCTCCATCTCCGTCAATGTATCGGCTAAGCTCCCTTTATGCTCAACAAACATCTTTTTCCCCTCGACGTTCTTTTTTTCACCTTTTTGGAACTCTGATGCCGAACCAAAGTATTCTTTGACGCGGACACCATCGACTTCATGCGTCTCACCAGGCGATTCTTCGTGCCCGGCAAACAATGAACCGATCATGACCATCGTCGCACCAAAACGGACGGATTTCGCAATATCACCGTGTGTCCGAATTCCTCCATCCGCGATGATCGGCTTGCTCGCAGCTTTAGCGCACCAACGAAGTGCTGCCAGTTGCCAACCGCCTGTTCCGAATCCTGTTTTAATCTTCGTGATGCAGACTTTCCCGGGTCCGATTCCGACTTTCGTCGCATCCGCACCTGCATTCTCAAGTTCACGGACAGCTTCCGGCGTTCCGACATTTCCGGCGATGACGAAACTGTTCGGTAAAAATCGTTTAATGTGCTGAATCATTTGAATGACTGCGTCTGAATGACCATGCGCGATGTCAATCGTAATATACTCCGGCACGAGCCCTGCCTGTGCGAGTTCTTCGATGAACACGTATTCTTCGATCTTGACGCCGACACTAATCGACGCGATTAAGTTTTTCGCTTGCATCGTCTCAACGAACGTCCGCCGTTTTTCTGGTTCAAAGCGATGCATAATATAGAAATAACCATTTTCGGCTAAGTACGTCGCAATCGATTCATCGATGATGGTTTGCATGTTCGCCGGGACGACCGGCAGTTTGAATCGTCTTCCACCAAACTCGACCGTCGTATCACACTCAGATCGACTGCCAACGATTGACTTTGCGGGAATCAATTGAATATCTTCATAATCAAATACTACATCCATTTTCAACACTCCAAATAACGAATATTTTTTAAACTATCGTTTATAATCGTTCGTACTTGAACACTATATCGAATGCAGAATGTCATGTCAAAGGATTTAGAGTAATTTGTCATCTAAAAACAAATGTTTTTATCTTATAAATGAGTTATCGTTCGTTTTTTCATTCGATTTTATGTCTTAATCGCTCTAAGCAGTCTTTTCACCAGTCAAAATATCTTAATTTTGAATTTCGGATGAAAATCGATGTTAGATCATGCAACGCGAATGAGCGTGTAGACAAACTCTTATGAAGCGTGAACAGGCTATAACGAGAGGCAATCCGTTCGCGCTTCCCTGTCTCGCCTCGTCTTCAAAGCGGCAACTGATCGCGCCGCTACAGCAAAGCTGAAGGGTCGCGACCGATTGCTTTTCGTGGTCTAAAGCGATTCGAGACGGATTGCGCTCTAAACTGTCTGCATGACTGGATTTCTGTCACGGTATTGCCTGAAAATCGTCATGTTTCGTTGACTCCTACGGGGCAAAGTACGTTTTTAACGCACTTTCAGAGGCAGGCAAGACCCTGCTCGTCGTCCGCTAGGATCCAAGGAGCAATGGCGCGCCTCGTCCGAGGAAAGCAACGAAAAAAGACGCTGTATCTCCCGATAGCACGTTGTCTACAGTCTAGCGAATGATAGTCGTTCTTCAAAATGAAAGTACGTCCATTCAAGCGATTCACCATTAAAACAGCCAATCACGCGTGTTAGTCGAATGAATAATTCAGTTTTCTTCATATTATGTGCGAATGACTGCATACACAGAAGGTTCACCTTATTCGATTGTACCCGCGGATGATCGCGACGACAAAAGACTAAAAAGTAATGGCGTTTTAGTTTTTTGCACCATGCACTATACTACGTCGACATCGACAACAATCATTTTCTCCTCACACTAAAAATTCTTCTTTTAATAGTGCGAACATCGTGAAGTCTTCCCAGTTTCCATTAATATATAGACTTTTCCTAGCAAGTCCCTCTCTTCGAAAGCCTACTTTTTCGAGAACACGGCTCGATCCAATGTTCTCAGGCATCACTTCCGCTCGTAACCGATGAAATGCATACTTGTCAAAGAGCAGTGCAACTGCTTGACTGACCGCTTCAGCCATCAATCCTTGACCATTGTAATTTCGATCAAGTTGATAGCCGATCATACATGTTTCAGCCGGAAACCGTTCAATGAACGAAGCAGATACTTCGCCGATTAATGCATTGTTCTCTTTCAGGAAAACACCAAACGCATAGTAACGATCATCTTGCATCTTTTGTAATGTTTGACGAATCCGTTCTTGGTGGGCTCCAAGTGAATATTGATCTTCTTTCGGCTTAAGTGGCATCCAAAATTCAAAGTGCCCCCGGTTTCGTACGTTCAGTTCCAGCAATTCTAATGCATCTTCTTCTATATAAGGTCTAATAAAAACACGACTCATCCTTAAACAGCTCCTTTTTAAGTAACACGCCCTATAAATATCTTGAAGTTAAACAGTTTAAACGTTTGATTATTATGTCTTGGGGAAAACAACCTAAGCAGAACAGATGACAATTCAATGACAATCATTTAACGACATGACATTAAGGAGGAGAGCATGAAGACAGACCAAGAACTATTCGAACAAATCGAATTAAAAAATAGTCATGCCCTCGAGTTACTTTACGATCGGTATGAAACTTCTCTTTACCTTCTACTTAGACGCGTGACAACGGATGAAACACGGATTCAACGGACGTTGACACATATTTTTAAAGCCGTTTGGACGGAGCCACGCCGGCATGCTTCCATTCACGGTTATGTCATGGCAGCAATTAAGCACGTCCGACACCCTCATCAGCCTGTCCATTGATTACAAACAGACCTTGCCACTTTTATTCGTTAGGTCGACGCCGAACCCTTTAAAATTTAAGTACATCTGAAGTCATTTCAAGTTTTTTAACAAAAGTTAACGATATTTCTGTTTATTCCTTCCTTTTTTTTCGAAGGCATGCTATATTATTAAGTAATTATTGTTGTTCGGTGGAGATACAAAGTTTACGCTTTAACTCGATGAAATTGATCACGGTAGTAATAATCAGTG
>NZ_JACSML010000001.1:0-982975 GCF_018618635.1 Exiguobacterium sp. s102 | reverse complement strand
AATCACTTGACGAAGGTCAAGAGGTTTCTTTCGAAGTTGAAGAAGGCCAACGCGGACCGCAAGCAACTAACGTTACTAAACTTTAATTTCCTTAGAGGATTTGCTGATGCAAATCCTCTTTTTTTATTTTTTTTGAAATTACCCTTTCTTTCTTCCGATGAGCATGGTATATTATTAAGTAATTATTGTTGTTCGGTGGAGATACAAAGTTTACGCTTTAACTCGATGAAATTGATCACGGTAGTAATAATCAGTGTGACTCAGTCGCACGCAGGAGGCAACACACATGGAACAAGGTACAGTAAAATGGTTTAACGCAGAAAAAGGTTTTGGCTTCATCGAACGTGAAAGCGGCGACGACGTTTTCGTTCACTTCTCAGCTATCCAAACTGATGGCTTCAAATCACTTGACGAAGGTCAAGAGGTTTCTTTCGAAGTTGAAGAAGGCCAACGCGGACCGCAAGCAACTAACGTTACTAAACTTTAATTTTTTTAAGACCTTGCTGATGCAAGGTCTTTTTTTAATTTCATTCATGATAAACTTCATACGTATAGAAAGGAGAATTTCCATGCAACTCTCAACACAAGAACAACTGCAACATGTCTTACAAGCAAGACACGACCATTTGATGGCTGGAAACCGAGAAGCGATGAACGAACTTTTAACTCCTAGTTTCTCGTTCATCGATGGACTTGGACGACAATTCGACGCAGAAACTTATTTAGACCACTATGTTGACGTTGATTTGATAAAATGGGTTTCTTCTATAGATGAATCGATGACTGTCGAGCTTTTTGAGACGACTGCCTTGGTACAAACATTGACAGAAGACCAGTTTCAATATGGGACGACGTCTTATGTAGGACGTTTTCGTATCGTTTCTCTTTATCAACTGACGGACACAGGCTGGAAGTGGCATTTTTCGCAAGCGACGTCGCTTGATCAAAATTAAATGACATGGATCCACTCCTCTCATTTACTGCGATGACGATCAACGGCCTTAACAAGGAATGGCTCTCTCACTTTTTCTCGGGTGAGACAAAAGCCCGTTTCCCTGCTCACTATGGACAGGGAAACGGGCCTATTTGTATCTGACGGTGCGAGCTCTTCCGTTTTATTCTGTAAAAGCCGCGTAAAACCGGAACCGTCCGTCACTGCAATTGGTTTTGGAGCAACTTTTGAGTCAGCCTCTTTATTTATTCGAATTCGGTACTTGAAATCTATCTGAAAGCAATTTGAAAATCCGTTTTCATTCCGTTACACTGAAGTTGCATGTATTTTCTGAAAATTAACGAGAAAGAAGGAATTGGATGACTGTTTTTAACTTTTCCGCAGGTCCAGCCGTTTTACCTGAACTTGTCTTACGTAAAGCACAATCGGAATTATTGAATTATCGAGGGTCCCATCAGTCTGTCCTCGAGCTCAGTCATCGCTCCGCCCTATTCGAAGCAATCTTAGACGATGCAACGTCGCTCGTCCGCGAACTGCTTGAAGTGCCGTCAGACTATGATGTCTTGTTCTTACAGGGTGGCGCAACGCTCCAATTCTCTATGTTGCCACTGAACCTTGCGACGACTCATCGTGTCGACTTCATCGATACGGGCGGCTGGTCGCAAAAGGCGATTGCCGATGCTGCTCCTTATGCATCGACACGCATCATCGCCTCTTCCCGAGACGATCACTATCGGTCGATTCCGGCCGGTCCTTTTACTTCGGATGCCGATTATCTACACGTGACATGGAACAACACGCTTGAAGGGACGACTTTTCAGGAAGCTCCACGTGTCAACGTCCCGCTCGTCGCTGATTTTTCTTCATCAATTTTATCAGAACCGATTGATGTCAGCGCGTTCGACGTCATCTATGCAGGCGCCCAAAAAAACCTCGGTGCTGCCGGTATGACACTTGTCATCATCAAAAAAAGTTTAGTCGAGCAGACTTCTGCTCTCGGTTCATACTTACGTTACGACGTTCATGCGAAACACCATTCACTCTACAATACACCACCTACGTATAGTATTTATTTAACGAAACTCGTTCTCGAATGGATAAAACAAGAGGGCGGATTACAGACAATCACGGCACGCAACCGTGCTCAAGCCGCCTCGCTTTATGATGCGCTCGACCACTCCGACCTGTTTTCGAATCAAGTCGCTCACGCAGATCGAAGTTTGATGAACATCCCGTTTTCGACAGGACAACAAGCCTTAGACGATGCCTTTATCGCATACGCCGAACGACACGGCTTAGTGAACCTACAAGGACATCGTTCTGTCGGCGGTATGCGGGCTAGCCTTTATAACGCGATGCCGACCACTGGTGTCGAAGCTTTACTATCCGTCTTACGTAAATTTGAACAGGGGGAACGTTAAATGTACCAAATCCAGTTGTGGAATGATTTGTCTGAAAAAGGACTGAGTCGCTTTACGGACGATTACCACGTCCATCGCCAAGTTGAGGCACCAGATGCTTTCCTCGTTCGCAGCAAGGACTTACACGGGATGCAGTTCGCCGACTCCTTGAAGGCGGTCGCCCGTGCTGGCGTCGGTGTCAATACGATCCCGCTCGACCAACTCGCAAATCGTGGGATCCCCGTCTTTTCGACGCCCGGTGCGAATGCGAATGCCGTTAAGGAACTCGTCATCGCCAGTCTTTTTTTAACAGCCCGAAAATTGATACCGAGTATCCTTTGGACGAATAATTTACGCGGACCAGACATCCCGGAACGGATCGAAGCCAACAAGCGGCAATTTGTCGGGACAGAGCTGTTAGGTAAACGAATCGGCATCGTTGGCCTCGGGGCAATCGGGGCAAATCTTGCTAATACGCTGCATGAGTTAGGGATGACCGTTTCCGGTTACGATCCGCATATGTCGATTGAATCCGCATGGCGGGTCTCAAATCAAATTCATCGGGTGACGAATCTTGAAGAACTTCTTGCGACGAGTGACTATGTCACGCTTCACCTTCCACTCGTCGATGCAACACATCACCTGCTCGATGAACGCTTGTTGTCGAAAGTCAAGCAAGGTGCGACGCTACTTAATTTTTCGCGTGGTGAGTTGATTGATGAAGCTGCACTCGCAACCGTCCTGAAATCTGGTCGCCTCGCGAACTATGTGACCGATTTCCCGAATGCCTTCATTTTATCATTACCGCGCGTCATCCCGTTGCCGCATATCGGGGCATCGACGGCTGAAGCGGAGGAAAATTGCGCCATCATGGCCGTCGATCAGCTAAAAACGTTTCTTGAGACCGGCAACATCCGTCATTCCGTCAACTTCCCGTCAGTCGAACTCGCCGATTCAGGTAAACGTCGCTTGACGATTGCCCATCAAAATATTCCGAACATGGTCGGTCAGATTGCTTCTGTCCTCGCGACGGAGCGTATTAACATCGCGAACATGATTAACGGTAGCAAAGGGCCGATTGCCTATACGATCATCGACATCGATAACCATCTTGACGAAACGATTTCCTTGACACAGCTCGATGCGATTCCCGGCATCTTAAAAACGCGACTACTTTAAAGGAGTGATCTCATGCCAACATTCGAACCTTTCCAGGCACTACGACCACAAAGCAAATATGCAGAAACGTTCTCTTCGCTACCTTATGATGTCTTCAACCGGGCTGAAGGACGGGTCGAGGTACGCCGTCGCCCTTTATCCTTCCTTCGGATCGACAAAGCTGAAGTGACGCTACCTGATCTAATCGATGAGCACGACATGCGTGTTTATCAACAAGCTGCCCTCCACTTCAAGGATGCACGCGATAGTCAAATCCTAAAGCTTGACGAAGACGAATGCTATTACCTCTATCGTCTCCGTGATGGCGAACATGTCCAAACAGGTTTTGTCGGTTGCGTGTCCGTAACTGATTACGACGACGGCTTCATCCGTAAACACGAATTTACGCGTCCTGATAAGGAGCGAGATCGCGTCCGTCAAATCGATGCGTTAGAGGCACATACCGGCCCCATCCTACTCGCCCATCAACCGGATGATGAACTCAATCGAATCGTTGCAGAACAGAGTACGAATGTCCCGCTCTATCAGTTCACCACCGAGGACGGGATTGAACATACAATCTTTAAAATTACAAATCGCTCTGACATGCTGACGATTGGGAGTCAGTTTGCTCGTCATGACGCACTGTACATCGCGGACGGACATCACCGGGCAGAAGCGGCATCAAAAGTTGCAAAATTACATCCGGACAACGAAGAGGCACAACTGTTCCTTGCTGTCTCCTTCTCAAGTGATCAATTAAAGATCATGGGGTATCATCGCGCTGTCGAAGATCTTTACGGACAATCGGTCGACGAATTACTCGAACGGATCAGTCAACGCTTCACCGTGACGGTTGGTCGTGCTGAGACGACGCAAAAACACCGGTTTGAGATGTATCTTAAGCAACAATGGTATACGCTCGATTACACGGCGCAACAGACGACTGTCAAAGACAATCTTGACGTCTCTATCCTTCAGCATGAACTTTTGACACCCTTTTTAGGGATTGAAGATCCTCGGACCGATGCACGGATTCAATTCGTCGGTGGCATCCGTGGGTATGCTGGACTAGAACAACTCGTTGATCACGGGACGATGGCAGTTGCCTTTCACTTACATCCGACCGACTTGACGGATTTGATGCAAGTCGCGGATGCAAATCAAGTCATGCCGCCAAAATCGACGTGGTTCGAACCAAAACTGCGTAGCGGTTTACTGATTCATCGCTTTTTCAGCTGACAATATAAAAGGATTGGCGCAAAAATTGCGCCAATCCTTTTTCTTATCCATTCTTTATTTGTAAGATCGTCCCATGGATTGGCCCTACGTTGATTTCACCAGCCCACTCTGTTCCGTCCAGTAAGTTGACTGCACGTCCTGAAAATTCGAACCGCGCTTCTTTCTCCCCATTGTTGATGAGGATGAGATAGTCCCCATGTGGTGAGGAGCGCCGGATAACGAACTGATTTTTTTCGTCATCGATTTGCTCAAAGACATACGATGCTTCATTCGCGAGCGCCGGATGGGCTTTTCGTAACGCAATCAATTCCGTTACGTAGCTAAGCAGTTCTGTGTCTTGTTTTTCTTGATCCCACTCCATACATTTCCGGTTTGCCGGATCCTGCCCACCGGTCATACCGATTTCATCACCATAATAGATGACAGGACTTCCCGTGAAGGTTAAGAGCGATAATAACAGCAGTCGCATCCGTTCCTTATCGCCACCCGCTCGTGTCAATGCACGTGGTGTGTCGTGAGAGCCAACTAAGTTAAACATCACCTCGTTGACGTTCATCGCGTTTCCGTTCAAGTTCCGGACGACGGCATCACTAAATTCAGAGGCTGTCGTTTCTCGCGTCGCAAAGAAGGTCAAGAACGCTTCCGTCAGTCCGTAGTTCATGACGGCATCAAATTGATCTCCAAACAACCACTCTTGCGAATCCGTCCAGCATTCTCCAACGATATAGGCTTCCGGATTTGCCATACGTACTTCTTTTCTGAAGTCACGCCAAAAGGCATGATCGACTTCACTCGCGACATCGAGCCGCCAGCCGTCAATTCCAAACTCTTCGACCCAGTATCGTCCGACTTTCAACAGATAGGATTTGACATCTGCATTCGCCGTGTTCAACTTCGGCATGTTGGCTTCAAAAGCAAATACTTCATAGTTCGGCGGGTCCATCTCGATCGGAAACGAATCAATCATGAACCAATCGGCATATTCTGAATCAGCCCCCCGCTTGATGACATCTTGGAACGTCGGGTGGTCGACACTGACATGATTAAAGACGGCGTCGAGTAATACGCGAATCCCGTTCGCATGTAACAATTCGACCATCTCACGAAACTTCTCTTCCGTCCCGAATGCAGGATCGAGTTTCAAGTAGTCAAGCGTGTCGTACTTATGATTGGAGGGTGCAGCGAAAACCGGACAGAAATAAATCCCGTTGATCCCCAAGTTTTTCAAATAACCGATGTTGTCAATCACACCTTGAAAATCGCCACCAAAGTGATTCTCGTAAGCCGGTGCTTCCGACGCCCACGGGACCGTTCCTTGTCGGTCGTTCGTAACGTCTCCATTCGCAAACCGATCAGGGAAAATTTGATACCAGACCGTCTCTTTGACCCATGCCGGTGCATCGAATACGTCGACTGCATTGATGTACGGAACGGCAAAATAATAACCGGGGTGGTCAAGCGGAATCTCGTCGTACCATCCCCGTTCCGTGTAGATTGCCGTTTCCTCAGCAGTCGACAACTCGAATCCATAACGGACACGTCTTCGACTCGGTTTTATGGCGACGAACCAATAGTCGTGCGTCGCGTCAGCACCTGTCCGAATCATCGGTGTTTGTTGCGTTTTCCAAAACTTTTCTTTATCCGGATCAAAGTTCCAGTCCCGATCTTCTTCTCGTTCTGCATCCCATTCGTATGGATCGCCATGAATCAGTCGGATACGGTCGACATCCCCTTTTGCTGTCGTCAACCTGATATGGACTGTTTCTTGATCGTACTTGTAGACATATGGCGACATCGCCCGGTGAAAAACTGCCTGCTTATTAATGATCCGTCACCCCTTCAGAATAGCTATAGATTTAATTCCTGTTCCCGACTTCGTACCTCTTATAAACGTTTTCCGCAAAAAGTCAGCTATTCCCTCACCATTTTGATTCAGTATTTCCCTGTTTTTGATGTATACTGATAACGCAGAGGAAGCCGTCTGGTTTCCAACTAAAATCGAAGTCATGTGAAAGAGAGAGTGGATTCTGATGGGTCGTAAATGGAATAACATTAAAGAAAAAAAGGCATCGAAAGACAAAAACACCAGCCGGATTTATGCGAAATTCGGTCGTGAAATTTATGTCGCTGCGAAACAAGGTGAACCGGATCCTGAATCAAACCAAGCACTTAAAGTTGTTCTCGAGCGTGCGAAGACGTATAACGTGCCACGGGCAATCGTCGATCGGGCGATTGAAAAAGCAAAAGGCGGCGCGGAAGAGAACTTCGATGTTCTCCGTTATGAAGGATTCGGACCAAGCGGCTCGATGGTCATCGTCGAGACATTAACGAACAACGTCAACCGGACGGCCTCAGACGTGCGGGCTGCCTTTGGGAAAAATGGAGGCAACATGGGTGTCAGTGGTTCCGTTGCCTATATGTTTGACGCGACTGCCATTTTTGCTTTTGAAGGAAAATCGGCGGATGATGTTCTTGAATTGATGATGGAAGCGGATATCGACGTCCGTGACATCCTAGAAGAAGAGGAAGCCGTTATCATCTACGCGGAACCCGATCAGTTCCACACGGTCCAGGAAACATTAAAAAATGCCGGTGTGACGGAATTTTCAGTTGCCGAGCTCGTTATGCTCGCTCAAAACGAAGTCGCTTTATCTGAAGAAGATGTGCAGCAATTCGAAAAAATGGTCGATGCACTCGAAGATTTAGAAGATGTGCAACAGGTCTATCATAACGTTGAACTTTAAACGATAAAAAAGCAGCCTTTTGGCTGCTTTTTCCTTTTTTAGCTGACGCTTGGTTTAACTATCCTTCCAATTACGCGCTACCTTATTTACAAAATACATATATGAAACGCGTTTCATGACAAGCAAAAAAAAGATTCTTTTTTTATGTTTAGTTCTTCAATTTAATGGGAAAATTATTAATCGGAACGGTTAATCTTTGGAATAGCCCGTTTGTTTTGTAAGAGAAGAAGGAGGAATAATCATGTCATATGCAGTCATTGAAACTTTTAAACACATCGTCAACGAGGCTACTCGCTTTAATCGGGTCGACTTTGGTGGTTACGATATTTATATGCAGACGAACGATGGTCGCCTAATTACTGCTCACATCCGTTTCGACGGTGGTGGTGAAGATCAAAACGAGGCGTATTTACTCCTCGAATCAAGCACCGGTCAACGCCGGATGACGACACTGACGTTACATCAGTTCGAACATCTTTCATCCTATACTGCCCATAGCGAACGAATTCAAGCCCTCGAAAGTACGAGTGCTTAAGTGGTTTTCTAATACATGTCAACAGCGCCTCCCATTACAGGACGCGCTGTTTTTTTACACTTCTTCGTTTTCTAGACGCTCACGTTCCGCATGTGTTTGCGGGAAACCATTCGCTTGCCACTCTGCTTTTTGGATAGAATCGAGTTGTGTTAAGCCAACTTCCGATTCATCTTGACCTTGATCGACACTCGGACGACGATCGAGCTCAGCTGAATCACTGATGCTTTGATTTTGTTTCGCGCATGAACGTTTATATTGCTTGATTCCGAAAACAGACACTGCGGCTAAGCTACCTACAAACAGACTGCGCTTTAATGTAGTATTCATGATTTGGTTCCCCCTGCTTTCCATAGTAAATGATCTTACTTGAATAATGTTCCCTCAATGATTGCAGATTAATCACTTTCTAACCAAGGCTAAAAATTTTTTTCAATCCTTTTCACCCGTGTTTCTACATATTTAATATTTCAATCTAAAAACACTGGTCTCCTTTGCTTCATGAGGGTTCTAGTCATGCAGAGACGGCAAATGTACGCTATACTTTTAACAGGTGCTCAATCATAAAATCGAATGAATATGGCTGAGAGGACAAGTCCCAAGCAGAACAAACGCTTGCGTACGAAGTCCTTCTTTCATTTACTCGGTTCATTTCAAAGGAGGGAATCTTGTGTCATTGCTTCATTTGGCCATCTTGTTGCCATTACTTGCTAGTATCTTCATCCCATTCTTGTACAAACAGTTTCGCTCCGTGCATACGGGATGGTTCGTCTTGCTCGTCCCTCTTTCGCTCGTTCTTTACTTTAGTCAATACATCAGTCAGACGATGGCTGGGGAGACTGTCACGCAATCGATGCAGTGGATCCCGTCACTCGGAATCAACTTCGTCGCTTACATCGATGGTCTCGGACTATTGTTCGCCCTGTTGATCACAGGAATCGGGACGCTCGTCGTTCTCTATTCCGTCTATTATCTTGATGCAAAAAAAGAGGCGCTGCATAATTTTTATGTCTACTTGCTTCTTTTCATGACGGCGATGCTCGGAATCGTCCTCTCTGACAACATGATCGTCATGTACATGTTTTGGGAGATGACTTCGATTTCTTCATTCCTGTTGATCGGGTATTGGTATGAACGGGAACGTTCCCGCTATGGTGCTCAAAAATCAATGTTGATCACCGTCTTTGGTGGACTTTCAATGCTCGGTGGAATCTCGATTCTTTCGTTACTATCCGGCTCCTTTAGTATCCGCGAGTCATTCAGTACACTCGGTACGTACAGTAATGATCCGATGTTTCTTGTGGCACTCGTCCTCTTTTTATTGGCAGCCTTTACGAAATCGGCTCAATTCCCGTTTCATATTTGGTTACCGGATGCGATGGAAGCGCCGACACCGGTCAGTGCTTACCTCCACTCGGCAACGATGGTCAAAGCCGGTCTTTATCTCGTCGCTCGGATGAGTCCGATCTTTGCCGAGACGCCACTTTGGTTCTATCTTGTCTCTGGCGTCGGAATGTTCACGCTATTCTGGGGATCTCTCAACGCTGTCAAACAAGTCGATTTAAAAGCAATATTAGCGTACTCGACGATTTCTCAACTCGGTCTCATCATGTCGCTCCTCGGTTTAGGAGCCGCCGCCTTGCAGGTCGAGGCATTGCCTGACAGTTTATATACGATCGCGACCGTCGCGGCCGTCTTCCACTTGATTAATCACGCAACCTTTAAAGGAAGCTTGTTCATGATGGCAGGAATCGTTGACCACGAAACCGGAACACGCGATTTACGTAAGCTCGGTGGTCTATCACAATTGATGCCGGTCACGTTTACAATTGCGATGATTGGAACATTGTCGATGGCAGGTGTCCCACCATTCAACGGTTTCCTAAGTAAAGAGATGTTCTTGACTGGAGTCAACGAAGTATCTGAATCCGGCTTATTCCACTTGGAAACGTTCGGCTTCTTATTCCCACTTTTCGCCGTCGTCGGAAGTATCTTTACGTTTGTTTATAGTTTACTGATCGTCTACCGGACGTTCCTTGGACCAAAACAGCACGATCAGTTACCAAAAAAACCACACGAAGCACCAATCGGGATGTTGATCTCACCTATCATTTTGGCTTCACTCGTCATCTTGATCGGTCTTTTCCCGAATATGTTGTCGGAAACGATCATCCGTCCGGCGGCCGAAGCGATCTTACCGCAGGTCCTAGCTGCTGGTGGTGAAATTGATGTCCACATTAAGCTTTGGCACGGATTGAATCTTGAACTTCTCTTCACCGTCATCATCATTACGGTCGGGTTCATCTTGTTCAAGACCTTCCCGAAATGGCAGTCACTCTATAACCGGATGCCGAAAAGTTTCTCGCTGAACCATCAATATGATGGCTTGTTACGCCGCGGTGAAAAAGTTTCGACGGCGATTCACGATGCGGTCATGACCGGATACATGCGGTCTTATCTCGTTTATATTTTCGGATTCATTGTCCTCCTTGTGTTATCGAGCCTGTTTTTCTTCGATGCCTTCGCCTTCGACGTCGATCCCTTAAGCTCGATTTCCGCTTACGAAATCATCTTAGTGCTCGTCCTCGTCAGCAGTGCGCTTTCGATCACGTTCGCTCGGTCGCGTTTGACATCAATCATTTTGCTCGGAGTCGCCGGTTATTCGGTCGCTTTGTTCTTCGTCTTGTTCCGGGCACCGGATCTCGCTTTGACGCAACTCGTCATCGAGACAGTTTCTGTCGCACTGTTCCTGCTAGTGTTCTATCACATGCCGGAAATCAGTCGTAAAGAAGAACGAATTAAATTTAAACTTGGAAATGCTGCGATTTCAGTATTGGTCGGTCTCAGCGTGACACTCGTTGCCTTGTCATCACTCAGCCAACGCTCGTTTGCCTCAATTGCTAAGTACTATATTGATAACGTGTATGAATTGGCGGCTGGCGGAAACATGGTCAACGTCATCCTCGTTGATTTCCGTGGTTTTGATACACTGTTCGAAATCAGCGTGCTTGCCATTGCTGGTCTTGGCATCTACGCGATGATTCACTTCAGAAAAACAGGAGGCATCGACAAATGAAAAAACCAATGAAAAAGAATACGAATGACGTCATTCTAGAGTCGGCGACGACGTTCATCACCTTCATTATTTTCTTGTTTGCCGTCTACTTGTTCTTCGCTGGACATTATACGCCAGGTGGCGGATTCATCGGTGGACTAGTCACTGCGTCTGCTCTCGTGTTGATTTTGCTTGCCTTCGACATCAAGACGCTTCGGCAAATCCTGCCGTTCGACTACAAGATGGTGACAGCCGTCGGGATGTTGATCGCTGTTTTGACGGCGTCCGGTGCCTTACTGTTTAATGTACCGTTCTTCACCCACGCCCATGGGTACTTTGATTTACCATTGTTCGGAAAAACGTCTTTGCATACGGCCATGTTATTTGACCTAGGTGTCTACTTCGTCGTCGTCGGCGTCACGATGACGATCATTCAAACGATTGGGGAGAGTGATTAACAGATGGAGATTATCATGGCGATAGCTGCAGGCATCTTGACGATGTGTGCCGTCTATCTCATTCTTTCAAAAAGTATTTTACGCATCATCATCGGAACCGGCTTGCTCAGTCACGCTGCCCACTTAATCGTCATGACGATGGGTGGACTGAAGACTGGTGCTGCGCCCGTCCTTGAAGACGGAGTGACGAAATATACCGACCCACTCCCGCAAGCGCTTGTCTTGACCGCAATCGTCATTAGTTTCGGGGTAACAGCATTTTTCCTCGTTCTTGCCTACCGAGCGTATCAAGAGCTTGGGACCGATAATATCGAGGAAATGAAAGGAACCGATACGAATGATTAATTTACCGCTATTACCGATTTTAATTCCACTGCTGACTGGTGTCTTGTTGATGTTTTTCACGAAACGTCTGTGGATGCAACGTATCGTGTCCTTCTTGTCGACGCTGTTGACGATTGGTGTCTCGCTTTACCTCGTCTCTCAAGTCAAGGCAAACGGGATTTTGACGGTCACACTCGGCAGTTGGCCGGCACCGTTCGGCATCACACTCGTTTCAGATATGTTATCCGCATTACTCGTTTTGACGACGAGCGTGCTCGTTTTCTTCGTCATTTGGTATTCGATGACGTATCTGTCGGAGCAACATCAACGTTTTTATTACTACATCGCCGTTCAGTTTTTGCTCGTCGGTGTCAATGGCGCCTTTACGACCGGTGATATTTTTAACATGTTCGTCTTCTTTGAAGTCTTCTTGATTTCATCGTATGTCTTGATTGTGCTCGGTGGTAAACCGGCGCAGTTACGCGAGTCGTTGAAGTATCTTTTGGTCAATGTCATTTCATCTGCTTTGTTCGTCATGACGGTCGCTTTTTTATACGGCATCATCGGCACGCTCAATATGGCAGATATCTCGCAAAAGATTTCTGAAATCAATCAGCCCGGAATCTTGAGTGTCATCGCGATTTTATTTTTAGTCGTCTTCGGCTTAAAAGGAGCGATTTTCCCGCTTTATTTTTGGTTACCTGGCTCGTATCAAGTGCCACCGACACCCGTCCTCGCCTTGTTCGGTGCTCTCTTGACGAAAGTCGGTGTCTATGGCATCTTGCGGACGTATAGTTTGTTCTTTTCGAACGAAATCGGGATCATCCACTCGCTTCTTGGGGGATTGGCACTGGCGACAATCATCATCGGTGTCATCGGCGCCCTCGCGACAAAAGATGCGAAACAAATCTTAATCTACAACATCATCGTTGCCGTCGGCGTCATTCTTTACGGCGTTTCCGTCATGACTCGTCAGTCGCTCGAAGGAGCCGTCTTCTACCTGTTACATGATATGTTAATCAAAGCAGCTCTCTTCTTGCTCGTCGGTATCATGGTCGGAATTGCGGGCTCGAGCCGTCTTAAAAGCATGGGTGGGATGATTAAGGCTTATCCGTTGCTTGGCTGGACGTATTTCATCGCTGCCTTGTCCTTGGCTGGTATCCCGCCGTTCAGCGGGTTCATCGGTAAACTACTGATCGTCCGTGGCGGGATTGAAGCCGGTGACCTCGTCGGACCGTTCATCGTCCTTGCGTCAAGTTTGCTTGTCCTCTATTCCGTCATGCAAATCTTCATTCGCGGATTTTGGGGTACACCGAAGACGTATACGGGTTCACGACGTCATCTCGTCAAACAATTGCTCGCTCCATCAATTCTTTTAGTAATGATTACCGTCGCGTATGGGGTCGGGGCAGAAGCCGTTCGTCCATTCATCACCCAAGCCGTTGATCCGCTCGTCGATCCATCACTTTATATTCAAGCTGTACTGAAGGAGGGCTAATCGATGCCATTTCAATTAATGCTCAATGCTTTTTTAGCCATCTTATGGATGTTTCTATCGAACTCCTTCACGACTTCGTCATTCATCGTCGGTTATCTACTCGGGTTGATTGCGATGTTCGCGATGCGTCGTGGTTTCAGTAGCCGGTTTTATCTCGGTCCGGTCATCGCTCTAGTTCGCCTCTCGATTCGGTTTCTTTATGAATTGGTCGTTGCGAATATCGAAGTTCTGGCCGTCATCTTAAAACCGCGACTCGATATTCAGCCCGGTATCTTTGCGTACGAGACGACGTTAAAGAAAAACTGGGAGATTACGTTACTTTCTATGTTGATTACGTTGACACCCGGAACACTCGTCGTCGATATCTCAGATGATAATAAAACACTGTATATCCACGCGCTTCATATGCCAGAAGCGGATGAAGCTGTCGCTGCCATCCGGAATAGTTTTGAAAAAGCGATTCTGGAGGTGAGTCGATAATGTTTGAAATGCTGATCTATATCGCACTCGGAGGCGTTTTCATTTCCATGCTCGGTTTGTTTTACCGCGTCATCAAAGGACCCTCGATTGCTGATCGCGTCATCGCACTTGATTCAATCGGCATCAGTTTAATCTCCATCGTCGGTTTAGTATCCGTTCTCTTACGGACAAGTGACTATTTAGAAGTCATCTTGTTAATCGGTATTTTAGCTTTCATCGGGACTGTCGCCTTCTCGAAATTCATTGAGAAAGGAGAGATCATCGAACGTGATCGCAATAAATGAAATCTTCGTAGTCGCCTTTGCTTTAATTGGAGCCTTTTTCAGCATCGTCGCGGCTCTCGGGCTGATTCGTCTACCCGATATCTATACACGCGCACACGCAGCCTCTAAGAGCGCCACACTCGGCGTCATGAGTATTTTGATCAGCGTCATCATTTTCTTCGTGACAGAAGAAGGACTCTTTTCATCACGAACATTTTTAGGTATCCTGTTCGTTCTGACGACAGCACCAATCGGAAGTCATTTAATCGCCCGTGCTGCCTACTACAGTGATGTTCCCTTATGGAAAGGATCCGTTCAAGACGACCTCTCGAAAAACAAAGAACATGTCATGCCGAAAAAACGCATCAACCGAGATAACTAATTCTTGTTAATTCAACGCAAAAAGGACATCATCCTCCGATTTTTTACGGGAGATGATGTCCTTTTTCGTGAACGTCGTCACGTGTTTACGATTGAACGGATGTCGTTTCTGATGCAAATAAAAAGGTTAACTCCTCTTTATTTTCAACGAGTTCTGCTAGTGAGTGTTGTTCGAGTTCTTTAAGAAACGCACGTAAAGCGCGTCCAAGAATCCCTTTTAAATGACAATTCGGCTCAATGATGCATCGGCCTTCTTTAGAAAAACATTCAACGATTTCCATCGGTTCCATCTCACGTACGACTTGTCCGATATTGATATTTGCCGGATCCCTTATCAATCGTAATCCACCTGTCCGTCCACGCGTCGATTCAACGTACCCGAGTTTCGTCAACTGTTGCGTGACTTTCATCAAATGATTCGCTGAAATTCCATAATGGCTCGCGATCATCGGCATCGGCGTAACTTTATCTCGATGAACACCGAGATAAATCAGGACCCGTAATCCATAATCCGTATATTGTGTGATGCGCATCCAACCCGTCCTTTCGCTCAAGCGTCTTAAAAAGTTTTAATTCATCCGAGTTCTCTATGCCTAGCGTACCATTTTTTAGATAGAATCTGAAAATCAAATGTCCGATTTAAATTTTTTTCATCCTCACGCGTTTCGGCGAATTAACAGTTTTTCATACAAGCATACGTAAGCACATCGCTCTTGGATCGTTTTTTTATGAACAATAAAAAAATCAGCTATCTCCTTCCATAACGGGAGACAACTGATTTTTCTGGTATTCATTTATTTCTTTTATTCAGGGCGTGCAACACTTCATTAAATCGATCGGCATAGTTTGTGAAGACTCCGGTTACACCGAAGTCAAGCATCCGCTCCATGTCGACTTTTTCGTTGACTGTATAGGGGTGGAGCAATAACCCACACTCGCGGATCATCGCTGTATTTTCCCGCGTCAATCCTTTAAAGGACGGTCCGAGTCCGACTGCGTACGTCTGTAGCTCGTCGAGTGCCTCAGGCGTTATCGCTTTGACCGTCGCCGCGTCCATCAATTGAACGAGCGGAAGACGTGCATCCAGCTGCTTGACTTTCAACAAACTTTCTTGACTGAATGATTGAATCATAACTTGCCCCGGTTTGACGTGATCACTTGATAGACCATGACGTTGTAACGTTTTCAATAATTTTTCTTCCATTCCCGGGTAGACTTCAGGAGATTTTATTTCAATATAATAGTTCGCATGTTTGCCATACGTATCAAAAATCTCATCGAGAGTCGGAACTTGAAGTCCCTTATATTCGTCCTTCGCATATTCAGGGTTCGCTGTATTGAACCAGCTTCCTGCATCAAGTCGCTTGATTTCTGCTAACGTCTTATCTTTGACGGCACCTGTTCCGTTTGTCGTCCGGTCGACCGTCTCATCGTGCATCGCAATCAGCTTACCATCCTTCGTCATCTGTAAATCGATTTCGATGTAGTCGGCTTTCAACTTTTTATGACTCAGTTGGTACGCCGTCATCGTATGTTCAGGTGCGTATCCAGAAGCACCGCGGTGGGCGATGTTGACGACTCGATTCTGATCGAGTAACCCGTGTTTCTGTTGATGTGCCGAAGCATCGATGCTCCCGAAATTTGTTGCAACGATTGCTCCTGTAAGTACGGTAACGCCAATCTGTTTCATCATGTTGGATTTCCCCCTTAAAAGTAACTTACAGACTGAATCTTACGCTATGACTGTGAAGGAAACATGTAGTTCGGATGAAGAAGCTTTTAGAAACGATGACAAATACGCAACTACTGATGTCATCCTTTTCCCAAGCAAACAAAAAGGCGTCCTCCCTATTTAAAGGAGAACGCCGCACATGTAACGTTGATTACGCTTCAAAAATCAATGATTCTGGATCTTCAAGTAAATCTTTGATGTGTTTCAAGAACGTCACGGCTTCTTTTCCGTCCACGATCCGGTGATCGTATGAAAGTGCGACATACATCATCGGGCGGTTGGCCATCCGTTCTGCATCGATTGCGACAGGGCGCAAGTTAATCGCATGCATTCCGAGAATCGCAACTTGAGGACCATTCAAAATTGGTGTCGACATCAATGAACCGAATGTCCCACCATTCGTGATCGTAAACGTCCCACCCGTTAAGTCAGACAGCCCTAATTTGTTATCGCGTGCCTTAACAGCCAGACTGATGATATCTTTTTCAATCTCACCAAAATTCTTTTTATCCGCGTCACGAACGACCGGCACGACGAGTCCGTCTGGAGCAGACACGGCAATGCCGATATCATAGAATTTCTTAAGGACGATTTCGTCGCCTTGGATTTCAGCATTCAAGTACGGCATTTTTTTCAGTGCTGCGACGGCTGCTTTCGTAAAGAAGGACATGAAACCAAGTTTGACATCGTTGTCTTTAACGAATTTTTCTTGGCGTCGTTTCCGTAATGCCATCACGGCCGACATATCGATTTCGTTGAATGTCGTCAACATCGCTGCCGTCTGTTGCACTTCGACGAGACGGTTGGCAATCGTCTTACGACGACGTGACATTTTAATCCGTTCTTCCGGTTTACCTGGAGCTGCTTGTGCTGGTGCTTTCGGTGCCGGTGTTGCTTGTTTTTCCTTCACAGATGCTTGCTCACGTGGTGAAACTTCGAACGTCGCGACATCTTGAACACGAATCCGACCGAGTGGGTCTTGCGTCGCCACTTGTGCGAGATCAATTCCTTTTTCCCGTGCCAATTTCCGAGCCGCCGGAGAAGCGATCGGACGATCAGCCGCTGACGTTTTTTCAGTTGCTGCGACTGCGACCGGTTGTTCTTTTTCAGGTTGCTTGGCTTCTTCTTGTTTCGGTTCTGCTTTTGGCGCTTCTGCTTGTTTCGGCGCTTCCGCTTCTCCACCAACCGTGATGACGGCGATTGTTTCCCCGACACGCACTGTATCCCCTTCTGCTGCCATCACTTCTGATAATGTTCCCGCTTCGTCTGACGGTACTTCGATGTTTACTTTGTCCGTTTCCAGCTCAACGATTGCTTCCCCTTTTTCTACGTGATCGCCCGGTTGTTTCAACCATGAAGCGACCGTCCCCTCTGTAATTGATTCGGCAAGTTCTGGTACTTTGATTTCCATCGTTTTTGTCCCCCTATGACTATGGTTCAATCTCTGCTAAATCGCTTTCGTTACGCGTTCGTATTCGATGTTTGTTGTTCGTTCTCCGTCCGTGCTGCTGTCCGAGTCAACGCATCATGAATGATACGCGCTTGTTCGACTTTGTGACCGGTCGGATCTCCTTCAGCTGTACTCGACCGGCGTCTGCGACCGATGTAACGCACTTGGGTGATCCCGTTTGGTGCGACGGACTCAAGACGTGGTTCGATATAAGACCACGCGCCCATGTTTTTCGGTTCTTCTTGGACCCATACGACTTCTGTCACATTCGGATAACGCGCGACTAACTCTTTCAACTGTTTCGCCGGGAACGGATAGATTTCCTCGACGCGGACGATATGCAGCCAGTCATATGACTCGTCCGACTTCGCGAGTGCATCCGCTAAATCAATCGCAACTTTACCCGTTGCGAACACAAGACGTTCGACGCGTTCCGGTGATTGACCTAACCCCTCTTGTTCGACGATTCGCTTGAACGAACCCGACGTCAATTCCGACAAGTCAGATGTCGCAAGCGGATGACGAAGTAAACTTTTCGGCGTCATCACGACGAGCGGACGGACTTCGTCTTTGCCGAGAATGGCGGCTTGGCGACGCAACAAGTGGAAGTACTGCGCTGCGCTCGTGACGTTTGCGACGGTCCAGTTCTTTTCACCGGACAATGTCAGGAAACGTTCCAAGCGACCACTTGAGTGTTCTGGACCTTGCCCTTCGTACCCGTGTGGCAAGAGCATGACAAGACCTGATGTTTGACCCCACTTCGCGCGACTTGCGGCGATGAATTGGTCAAAGATGACTTGCCCTGAGTTTGCAAAGTCACCGTATTGTGCTTCCCACAAGACAAGTGTCTCTGGCGCAAAGACGTTATATCCATATTCAAACCCGAGTACGCCAGCTTCCGATAACGGACTGTTATAGACGGCAAATGATGCTTGCGCTGATTCTAACTCATGCATCGGTGAGAACGATTTCCCTGTTTTCACGTCATTCAAGTTAATGTTACGTTGTGCAAACGTTCCCCGCTCCGAATCTTGACCGCTGAGACGGATTGGTGTGCCATCTGACAGGATTGAAGCAAAGGCAAGCGTTTCGGCATGTCCCCAGTCAATTCCCTTGTGCGTCGTTAAAGCATCCGTTCGCCGTTTTAAGACTTTTTCAAGCTTATGGAAGACCGTGAACCCACTCGGCCATGCGAGTAGCTGGTCATTGTAATGAATCAATTTATCCTTCTCGACCCCCGTCTCAATCGACGGAACCCCTTTGAATACGACATCCGGCATGATGCCCCCGTATTCTTTTTCGACGTTTGGTACTTTTTCGCGCGCCGCTTTCATCACATCACTAATCTCAGCTTCGATCGTTTTGACTTCCTCTTGCGATACTTCCCCGCGTTCGACAAGATCTTTTGCATAGAGGACACGCGCTGTGTCATGGTTATGGATCAACTCATACAGGACCGGGTTCGTATTCATCGGCTCATCCATCTCATTGTGACCAAACCGGCGATATCCGATCAAATCAATCAAGACATCCTTGTTGAACTTCGCACGGTATTCGCTTGCTAAGAGCGCGACTGCTAAACAGCTTTCCGGCTGATCCGCATTGACGTGGAAGATCGGAATCTCATAACCTTTCGCTAAGTCACTCGAATAACGTGTCGACCGTGAATCGGTTGGCTCTGTCGTGAAGCCAATCGTATTGTTGGCGATGATATGAATCGTACCGCCCGTGTTGTACCCCTTCAAGTTCGTCATGTTCAAGGTCTCTGCGACAATTCCTTGACCAGGAAAGGCAGCATCACCATGAATTAAAATCGCGGCTGCTTTATTTTGACTTTGCGTCGGCATCCCCTTGCTGGAGCGATCGTCTTGCGCCGCCCGCGTGAACCCTTCGACGACAGGATCGACGAACTCGAGGTGTGACGGGTTGTTCGCAAGTGTCACGCGGACGTTCGTCGATTGTTGTTCCATTTTGCGATTGAGCCCGAGGTGATACTTAACATCGCCTGTCCAACCATACGTAATTCCGATTGATCCTTCTGACGGGACAAGGTCATGATTTGGCGCGTGCTGGAACTCTGCGAAAATCATTTCGTACGGTTTCCCGAGCACGTGAGCGAGCACGTTCAAGCGTCCACGGTGAGCCATCCCGATATTGATCGTTTCTGAACCGTTCGCAATCAAGTGACCGATAATCGTATCAAGCAATGGAACCATCGCGTCGAGTCCTTCGATTGAAAAACGTTTTTGTCCGACATATGTTTTATGAAGAAACTTCTCGAACAACTCCGTTTCAGCTAGTCGTTTGAAAAGTTGTTTCTTTTGGTCATTCGTCAGTTTCGCCGTCAATGCGCCTTGTTCGACTTTTTGACGTAACCATTTCTTTTCGTCTAAATCATCAACGTGTTGGAGTTCGACTGCCGCCGCTCCCGTGTATTGCGCTTTTAAGTGCTCGATTGCTTCGAATGCGTCCGAAAGACCTGCAGGTGGATCTGGACAAACGAGTGAGACCGGCATCGTCCGTAAATCTGCCTCCGTTAATCCGAACTGCTCTAATTCAAGCAATTCGTTCTCACGCGGATGATCTTTCAACGGATAAATATCTGCCGCAAGGTGACCCTTCGCCCGAATACGTTCTGCGAGACGATGCGCGGCTAAATATTTTTCGAAATCCCCTGTTTCTACGTGCACTGGTGTGACAGTTTCTGTGACCGGAGCACCGTGTGTTTCAAAATAAGCACGCGTCTCTTCGTCAATCGAAGAAGCATCTTCTAAAAATCGTTCGTACATCTCGATGATGTACCCAAGGTTCGGTCCATAAAATGCTTGTTTCTCCTGTTCCCGGCTTGCCATGTACGGTTCCCCCCGTTTCATTCATTTCACCCTTTGAGCTGCTCAACACAGCCCGTTCCCAACTCTCTACCTGTTAGCGCTTTCAAATATAGTGGCATAAAAAATCGACAGTGGCACTTCCTCTATGAATTAAGATGGATGACCACGACTGAAGGCGTTTATACCAAAGTGTTTGCCTTAGTTATTATCTTACTACTTCTTAAGCCCCAGTGCGTTTCGAATTCCCAATTTCTCTGTGCTAAATGTATAAGTTTTTCTTATGATGTCAGCATCAGTGATTTATGATACAAACATTTCTTTCACGGTAGTGTCATTTCTGCACACGAAAAGAAACGCCCATGCCTATCTTTCAGGCACCGGCGTCCTCGTTTACAACACTTTACTTAAAAACGATTGGGTCCGTTCATGTTGCGGAGAATCAAACAGTTCACTCGGAACATTTTCTTCGACGATATAGCCGCCGTCCATAAAGAGTACGCGATCTCCGACCTCACGGGCGAAGCCCATTTCATGTGTCACGACAATCATTGTCATCCCTTCGATCGCCAATTGTTTCATGACTTCAAGGACATCCCCGACCATCTCCGGATCAAGTGCCGATGTCGGTTCGTCGAACAACATGATTTTCGGATTCATCGCGAGTGCACGGGCAATCGCGACCCGTTGTTTTTGTCCGCCTGAAAGTTCTCCAGGATAGTTGTCCGCTTTTTCGCGGAGCCCTACCTTATCAAGTAGTGCAAGCGCACGTTCCTTTGCTTGTCCCTTTTCCGTTTTACGGACTTTAATCGGTGCGAGCATAACATTATCTAAAACCGTCTTATGCGGAAAGAGATTAAAGTGTTGAAAGACCATCCCGACTTCCTCTCGAACTTTATTGATGTCGACTTTCGGGTCCGTAATATTGTGCTTATCGATGATGACTGTCCCACCTGTAATGTCTTCCAGACGATTCAGACAACGAAGAAATGTACTTTTCCCAGAACCAGATGGACCAATGACGCAAACTACTTCTTTCTCTTCTACTTCAACGGAGATATCCTTTAGGACTTCATTTTTTCCGAATGACTTTTTTAAGTTATCTACTTGAATGATACTCATCGTAGCGTAAACCTCCGTTCCAAGAATTTCGCTAACATCGACAGCAGATAGATGATGACGAAATACATTAAGCCGACGACGGACCAGACGATGAACGGTTCAAACGTCGTCGCTTGTTGGACTTGTCCTTGTTGCGTCAAATCGGCGATGCCGATAATCGAGAGCAACGAAGTATCCTTTAAACTAATGATCGATTGGTTCGTAATGGTCGGCAACATTCTCCGAAAAGCTTGCGGTAAAATGATTTGGACCATCGTTTGACGGCCCGTCATCCCGAGCGATCGTGCGGCTTCGGTTTGACCTTTGTCAATCGACTGGATGCCGGCCCGGATGATTTCTGCAAAATAGGCCCCTGCATTGATCGCGACCGTCAAAATCCCCGCGTACATCCGGTCCATCGATAACCATTCGAGTGAGTTCAAACCAAAATAAATGAAGAACAGTTGAACGATGAACGGTGTCCCACGGATCACATCGATATAAACGATCGCGATCCCATTTAAAAGTTTTAATGGAGACAAGCGCATCAAGGCAACGATGAGACCAATCAAGAATCCTGCGATGACGGCGATGATAAAGATATATAAGGTAACTTGTAACCCATCTAAGAAAAACGGAAATGCAGCTTTTGCTACTTCCATCAGCAGCTCAACTCCCTCATCATTCACTCAATCGGGTGATTATTTTAAATAACGATCAACGATTTTGTCGTACTCGCCACTGTCTTTTAAATTCGCTAAACCTGTATTGATTTTTTTCATCAAGTCTTCGTTTTCCCCTTTAAGGACGGCAATCCCGTAATTATCACCATTTAAACGATCTCCCACGAGTTTCAGACCAAGATTTTGTTGTTTGTTGGCATACGAGATGACTGGATAGTCTTCAATCAAGGCTGCTGCATTCCCATTTTTGACTTCCTGGAACATCGCTGGACTATCATTGAATTGTGTAACTTTAATGCCTAGCTTATCCGCGTTATCCGTTGCATACTTTGCCCCCGTCGTCCCTTTTTTAACTGCCACGCGTTCCCCTTTTAAATCATCAACCGACTTGATGTCATCATTGTTGTCTTTGACGACAAGAATCAGTCCGGCTTCAAAGTACGGGTCAGAGAAGGTAACGACTTTTTCACGTTCCGGTGTGATACTCATCCCGGCAATCGCGATGTCGAGTTGATCCGCCTGCAGAGCAGGAATGATTCCGCTAAAGTCCATCGCTTCAAATTCAATCTTGAAGTTTTGGTCGTCTGCAATCGCTTGAATCAAATCGATATCGATTCCTTTGTACGTATCCCCGTCCTTGTACTCGAATGGTGGATAGGTGACGTCGATCCCGACTTTGTACGTTTTGTCCTCTGACGATGAATCATCATTTGAACCGATGCTACACGCACTTAATACGAACAGACATCCCATCAATAAAAATAAGATAGAAAAACGTTTATTCATCCTTTTTACCCCCTTCTTTTGAAGGCACGGCCCTCTATTAGGATATTTTCCTTAATAATGGTCCCTTTGAAACATGTTTTGGTAAAAAAACTGAATTATCTGAAAGAAAACTAAAAAAGTCGCGATTTTCGATCTAATCGCTTTCTAGTGGAAAGCAAACAGGAGCGACCCTGCAGCTTCGCTGTAGCGGCGCGATGTTTGCCACAGGAAGACGCTTAGGAAGGAAAGAGAGAACAAAAAAAAGATGGAAAATCACATGCAAGTGACCTTCCATCTAGTTTGTCTACAGTCTGTGACCTACTAACAGGTCTTCAACTTATGGAAATGCCGCCGAGAGGACTTGAACCTCCACAGTGTTGCCACCACTAGATTCTGAGTCTAGCGCGTCTACCGATTCCGCCACGACGACATGACTTATATGATTGTAGAATACGAAATGGACTGATTTTTGTCAATCCATTCCTTCCACTTCATACACTTTCATTTGTCATGCTGACAATACGCGCCGAACAAACGCCTCGACGACTTCATCGTATCGATCGGGTGCTTCAAAATAAGCCATTGCATGTGCCGCATTCGGAATGACGACGAGTTCCTTCTTCGTTTGGCAAGCATCATACAGTTCATAGACCATCGATGTCGGAACGAACGTATCTGCATCCCCATGAATGAATAAGATCGGTACCGCCGCCTTTTTGACTTGTTTTAATGCGGAAGCTTCACTGAAGAAGTAACCAGCCTTTAATTTCGTCAATAAACTCGTCATCGCAAGGAACGGAAAGTGCGGCAAACGATACATCCGTTTCATCTGATAGGCGAGGACTGCGTTGACTGATGTATAAGCACAGTCGGAGATAATGCCTTTGACTTGAGCAGGTAATGTTTCTCCACTCGTCATCAAAACCGTCGCGCCCCCCATCGATACACCATGTAAAAAGATGGAAGAATCCGTACCAACACATCCGATTAAATAGTCGATCCAGCGCAGACAGTCTTGCCGGTCATGCCACCCGAAACCGATGTAATTTCCGTCACTTTTTCCGTGACCACGATTGTCCGGCATCAACACATGAAAACCCGCTTGATGATACAGATAGGCGAATCCTGCTAAGTCTGTTCCGACACCACCGTAACCATGTACGAGAATGACGACTCGATCGGACGGAACGAGTGGCGGTAAGTAATGTGCGCGAAGCGTCAATCCATCATGTGCTTGCGTCGCGACGAGTTCTAACGGTTGTTCCTTAATCCATGTCTGACCCGGTTGCATCAATCGGACCATCTCGTCACTTAAATCACGGTTGTTCGTCAAGAAAGGTTTCGGATTCGTTGCGATTGCCATTTCGTAAAAGTAATAGCTTGCTGCAAGCATCCCTGAACCAATCACGCCTAAACCAATTTTTGTACCTGTTCGCATCCGGTCCCCACTCCTCGTTGTTATAGTTCGATTTCTAGTTGAGCTGACGACTCTGGATGATCATCTTGTAATATGTGCTGGCGCAACCGTTGTTCATGCTGGGCCTTCCGGTAAGCGAATTCGCGAATGAGCTCTTGCCCCGCAAATCCTTCTTCAACGATTTGCGATAATAATTCGGTCTCCATCTCGACCATCTCGTCTGGATTGCGCATGACGAGGACTTGTCCGACTTGCGCAATCATTACTTCATCCGTCAGTCCGAGTGCATCATAAAAAGGTTCTGGTAACGTCATCCGGCGTGTTTCCGGATTGATGTAGATTCGCTTATATGCACCAAGCGATTGAAAATGTCGTGTCGCCATATGAAATCTCCTTAGTTGAATGTCATATCAAGCCGTGAATCTTTTCCTTGAAGCGTCACTGTTGCCGTCGCACCATTGACGAGTGTCAATTGGGGCGGCTGATGACCGATGTCGAAATCATAAAAAATCGGCAGTCCTGTCTCTGTTGCAATCATTTGGTAGACATCCAGTAATGCATAGTCTTCGATTGCCTGCCCTGCGCTTGTTCGACCAAACAAAATACCAGTTGCGTTATCAAACCAGCCGGTAAGATGCATCTGCATCAAGGAACGGTGAAGATCAGTCGCGCTGGCTTCACAGGCTTCGAAGTACCAAAGAATCGGTTCACCCTCGAGTTGTTGTTCTTGAAATGCACGGACATCGCCATAAGGCGTACCGATTAAATGACGGACGGTTTCGAGGCATCCTCCGAGAAGTCGACCCGTCACCTGAGTGATGGATGGATTCAGGGTTTTCCATTCCGTCGGTTGATCGAAATGGAACATAAAGCGCTCAGGGCGGACGTCGTGATTCCAGGCTGTTTGAAACCTTGTCGACATCCATTGGGTCACGGAACCATCACGCGGTGTTGCAAGCACGCGACGCCAAGCAGCTGTCGTCTCGTCCCATTCTTCACTTCTCAACTCAAGCACGTTCGGACCATGTGCTGTCGCAATCCCCGTTTTTACGGTAATTGCGAACAAGACCGTACTCGTATCTGAATATCCGAGTAACCATTTCACCGGCAGTTCATAAAAGTCTAGATACGGTAATACATCCAAGGCGCGTTCGCCACCAAACGGCGGCAGGATCGCATCGATATCTGGGTTTTGGAACATCTGCATCAATTCAGATGCCCGAACCGCTGCTGTTGTACTCTGTGCTTTCTTTTGTGTCCAAACCGTATCACCAATCATCGTCTCCATCTGCCGGTCCTCTAAACGTAACTTGGATTCTTCGAGTAAAGGATGGAGCGCATCAGGTAAGCCGGAAGATAATGCTGTTATACCAATTGTTTGCCCTGTCCAGCCGAAAAATGGATACCTCATCTTCTTCCTCCTTCAGTTAACGATTAATTTTCTAAATCGATGATTTCTGATTTTACAAATTCACCAATCTGCTCCACACGTCGACGGAATCGTTCGATTGGGACGATTCGTGCCTCGCGGTGCATCTCTTTTCCGTCTAAAAACAAAAGTAAGACAGGGGCGGTGAAAATGGATAACGCTCCTGCAATTTCGGGAACGTCCGATACATCGACACGCGCCGATCGAATTTCCGGGTGTTCCAACATGATGGGTTCGATTTGTGGGAACAAGGATTCACAGACGGAACAATTCGGGCTTGAGACGTATAAAAAACTAGCACCCTGAACCGAATACCAGGACTGCACGGCATCAATGGACGTCAATCGTGTAAACTCAACCATCAACAAGACCTCCTTTTAAAAAATGTTGCTTTTATTATACCGCTCTTCGCATAGAGAAACCAAATTTCGTGCTAGCGTTCCCCTCACACAGCAAATGAAAAAACACCTAAAACTGCCTCGGTGACATCTCTCACTCGAAGCAGTTTCAGATGTTTTAAAGGGGGTCATCTAGTGTCAGTCTGAAGTGTAGCGTACTCTTCATCCGTAAAGGCACGGGATCGGGTCAGAAAACGTTTCCCTTCGACCCCTTCAAGCGAAAATATGCCACCGCGCCCATCGACAACATCGATGAGGAGTTGCGTGTGTTTCCAATACGTATACTGATCTTCATGAATATAAAATGGACAGCCGCCAATTATCCCAATCAATAAATCGTGATCTGCGAGAAATAAATCCCCTTCCGCAAAGCACATCGGTGAACTGCCATCACAACACCCCCCGGATTGATGAAAGATGAGGGGTCCATGCTTTGCTCGTAACTTGTCAATCAACTCGAGCGTCGCCGCTGTAGCAAGGACACGTTCGACCATACGGACACTTCCTTTCTTCGCTTAGAAGAAACCGAGTTTGTTCGGGCTATAGCTGACGAGAAGGTTTTTCGTCCGCTGGTAATGATTGAGCATCATTTTATGATTTTCTCGACCAATCCCGGACATCTTGTAACCGCCGAATGCCGCATGGGCAGGGTACTGATGGTAACAATTCGTCCAGACACGTCCTGCTTCAATCGCCCGTCCGAAGCGATAGGCACGGTTCATGTCGCGCGTCCATACACCGGCACCGAGACCATATAACGTATCGTTCGCAATCTCAAGCGCTTCGTCATCCGTTTTGAACGTCGTGACGGACAGAACCGGTCCAAAAATTTCTTCTTGGAAAATCCGCATCTTGTTGTGCCCTTTAAAGATCGTCGGCTGGATGTAGAAACCGTCCGCAAGATCGCCGTCCATCTGATTGCGTTCTCCACCAATCAGGCATTCTGCGCCTTCTGATTTACCGATTTCTAGATAAGATAGAATTTTTTCCATTTGTTCATTCGATGCTTGTGCACCCATCATGACGTCGCCGTCAAGTGGATTTCCGAGTTTGATTGCTTTGACGCGTTCAAGTACCCGCTCCATGAACGGTTCATAAATCGACTCCTGAATCAACGCCCGCGATGGACAGGTACAGACTTCCCCTTGATTCAAGGCAAACATTAGTAACCCTTCGATTGCTTTATCGAAAAAGGCGTCATCGGCGTCCATAATATCTTCAAAGAAGATGTTCGGAGATTTTCCACCTAATTCAAGTGTAACGGGAATAATGTTTTGTGACGCATACTGCATGATTAAGCGACCTGTCGTCGTTTCACCCGTGAAGGCGATTTTCGCAATCCGTTTGCTCGACGCAAGTGGTTTCCCTGCCTCTAAACCAAACCCGTTGACGATATTTAAGACGCCTGCCGGGAGCAAGTCTTCAATCATTTCAGTCAAGAGTAAAATACTTGCCGGTGTCTGTTCTGCCGGTTTTAAGACGACACAGTTTCCGGCAGCTAATGCCGGTGCTAGTTTCCAGACGGCCATCAGAATCGGGAAGTTCCACGGAATGATTTGACCGACGACGCCGAGCGGCTCATGAAAATGATAGGCGACGGTATCGTTATCAAGTTCCCCGACAGATCCTTCTTGCGCCCGGATGACACCGGCGAAATAACGGAAATGATCAATCGCCAGTGGTAAATCTGCGTTTAACGTCTCGCGGACGGCTTTCCCGTTTTCTAGCGTCTCGGCGTAGGCTAAAAGTTCTAAATTTTCTTCCATCCGATTGGCGATTTTATTTAAGATGTTCGACCGTTCCGCGACCGATGTTTTTCCCCACGCCTCTTTGGCTGCGTGTGCGGCATCGAGTGCTAATTCGATATCTTCTTTTGTCGAACGCGCGACTTGGCATAATACCTTCCCGGTGACCGGTGTGATGTCATCAAAATATTCTCCATTGACGGGTGCCGTCCATTTCCCGTTGATGAAATTTTCATAACGATCTCTGTACTGTACTTTTGACCCTTGTGTGTTTGGAATCTCGTAAATCATGACTGTTTTCCTCCCTCAAATAAAATGGTCACCCGAGAAGTTTTTGTATGCGCTTTCATTTTGGTCCCCCGTAAAAAAACCCCTCATGTACATACTAACAAATAAGTATGAAAAGTCAAAATTTTCCGTTAACTTTTTTGATTGAAAAATGCAAGACAGGAAACGATTATCGCCCCCTGTCTTGCATCTCTTAATCAACCTCTTATGAACGCGTCGTGTCGATGCCATCTTCATTATCTGACGGCGAGTCTGAGTTTCCGAAGTCACTGACTTTACTAAAGCCATCCGTATCTCCATCAATATCTTTTCCCGTCGCTGTAACAGATGGATCGAGTACATCCTCTTCGACCGGTCGTTGTTGCTCATTCAAGCTATTTTTTTCAGCTTCTTCTTTCGCATCATCAATGCATAAGAGTGTTTCAGGAATGATATCGAGACGCTCTAGCTCGATTTCTTTTCCACATACCTTACAGATTCCGTACGTGCCTTCTTCGATTGCTTTTAGGGCAAGATCGACGTCAGATAACATGTCTGTTTCTAAATCCGTGATCGCTTGATCCCGTTCCCGTAAAAATAATTCGTCACCTGAATCTCCAGGATGATTATCATAACTTGAAAGTGCGCCTTCGTCGTAATCTGTTTCACGGTTCTCGATGTTCGATTCCGTTTTATCTTTTTCCTTAAGTAGACGTTCTTTGAATTCCTCGATTTGTTTCGCTGACAACATGTTCATCATCTCCAATTCTCTATTCTGCTCTAATTATGTTTTAGCCGAATCAGAGGTATCTTAAACGTTTAGTTGCCGTTTATCAAAATCAGGCGAGAATACTCCCACCTCTAAGCGTCTCAGGGCGAAGCCCAGCGCAGGTAGGAGATGAATCGCCTTCGAGCAAGACGTGTCTTGAGACACGTCACAGCGTGTAGACAAACTAGATGGAAGGTCACTTGAATGTGATCTCCCATCTTTTTTTGCTCTCTCTTTCCTCCCTAATCGTCTTCCTGTGGCAAACATCGCGCCGCTTCGCTTCGCTGCAGGGTCGCTCCTGTTTGCTTTCCACTAGGAAGCGATTAGATCGGAAATCGAGGCTTTTTTAGCTTTCTTTCATATTATAAAGTAAAAGAAATATACCACGAAGGAGGGTTTCCCATGATGGGAAAACGAAATCAACCCCATCGTTCTGAAAACATCACGGTCACACTCGAACAATTGGTTCCTGCGGACCACTTGGTTCGCAAGGTCGATCAGGTGATGGACTCTCAATTCATCTATCCATTGGTTGAAAAGTTGTACTGTGAAAATAACGGAAGACCTAGCGTGGATTCTGTTCTCTTAATCAAGATGGCTCTTCTTCAATATTTATTCGGTATTCCTTCTATGCGGAAGACGATCCAAGAAATCGAAACGAACGTCGCCTATCGTTGGTTCCTAGGACTTGGATTGGATGAAAAGGTTCCTCATTTTTCAACCTTCGGAAAAAACTATGTCCGACGCTTCCAAGACACGACGATTTTTGAAGATATCTTCTACAAAATTCTGACCCAAGGCGTCGATGCTGGATTCGTGGACCCAGTGGTCCTGTTTATCGATTCGACACACGTCAAAGCAAATGCGAATAAGCGGAAATATAAAAAGAAACATGTTCGTCGTGCAGCACGTTTTTATCAAGATGAACTGGAACAAGAAATCAATGATGATTGTGAGGCGCACGGAAAAAAAAAGCGTTTTACCCCCAAGAAGAAGGACGAGAATGATCGACGTTTGACGAAGGAGAGTACCACGGATCCTGAGTCAGGATATTACGTGAAGGGGAAGCGTGAAAAGCAATTCGCCTATTCCTTTCATACAGCATGTGACCGGAATGGTTTTGTCCTCGGGACAATTGTCACACCAGGTAATATTCACGATAGTATCATTTTTATTATGATGCGTATTACGATTGCTATCTCTGTGAAAATGATCAGCAGCTTGTCTATCGAACAACTACACGGGAATGAAGACGGGAGTACGTATCAGATCCAAAAATCTGTGAAACTTGTCCATTTCTAGAACGGTATACGAAAAGTCAGACGATGCAGAAAGTGATTCATCGGCATGTCTGGCAAGATGCAATCGACGAAGTCGAGCACCTTCGCCACACACCGGTTAATAGGCAGCTGTATGCCCGACGAAAAGAGACAATCGAACGTGTCTTTGCCGACGCGAAAGAAAAGCATGGCATGCGTTGGACTCGCTACCGCGGGTTAAAAAAAGTGACGATGCAGGCCATGCTCACTTTTGCTGCCCTGAACCTCAAAAAATTGGCCAATTGGTCATGGGATTCCAGTCGGAATCCTAATGGAGTGTCATATTTTTTACGCATACATAAGACAAACCTTCATTTCCACTTGGAAATGAAGGTTTGTCTTATGTATGCGACGTGTCTTGAGACACGTCAATTGCACGACATTCTTGGTTCAAAAACACTCAAAATCAGGAATAAAATCAATGTCATGTTCTTTAAAAACTGAAGATATAGGGTTGTGACAGGGAGTTCGTCTGTCACGTAAAATCTTCAACGTTCACCTTACGAATGACCGAAGTAGCGAAAACCAAGCAAAGTAGGCATCCGTGCAAAAGAAACTGACAAGATTAACTCTCAACCGTCGGAACGACGGGGTTAGCCTGATAAAGTTTCGACCGATAGGTCGGATCACTCAGGAACCTTCCACCTCTTAGCGTAGCGTAGGTGGAGGTAGTTCAAGAACATTTGTACGAACGAATCGACCCACGATAATCACAGATGACGGTCATGCATTCCTGCCCATCATGAAAACAAATTTGATGGCTTCTGCCATTCTTAGAAGTCGTGATATCATCAATCCATAGTCGTGATTCGTCTGCTGAAGATAACATCGCTACTTTTTCCCGAATCGAAAATAAGTCAAATGGCAATAAATTCAATGATTGAATCACGAGACCATATTTCCGGAACAACGGATCGAGTTGGTACTGCGATAAACTATATAAACTTTTTTCCGAACCACCGATCAACAATTGGATTGAATGCGAAGGTTCATGGCTATCGATCCGTTCCTTTTGAAGAATGATTCTTCCACGAACGCCAGACTCGTCGAAGATGCTTTGTACACGGTCTTGGGTAAACCGTAAACTTGACTCTTTAACATGAAGAACGAGATGCGCGAATTCCGCAAAGTCTGGTTTTCCGATTTCAAGGGATGGGATGTGTCTGACTTCTTCACGTTCAATGATTTCAATCAAATCACGCTCGATTTGCGGATCAACCGTCTTTTCTGCATAAACACGGACATCGACGACATATTGATCAATCACGGTATTGACTTCAAGTGTATACATCAATCCTGTATTTTTATCTTGTTCAATCATCAATCGATTTAAAATCAATTGATGCACTAAGTCGACAGGTGTGTAGGAAAGAAACTGACTCGTATAAATCAAATTTTTGAAACTACCCGATTTCCCATTCTTTGGTCGAGAACCATTGATCATATAGACGTTCACTTTATAATTCAGCATGTTTCCACCTTCTTATAGAAAAAATCGAAACAGACAGGTTCCGTTTCTATAGCGTACAATCTATTTGACGGAAATAATATTCGTTTTCGAATATTCCAAATCTCGTATACAAATTCTTGTTCACTTATGTTAAGAATAGACATCGTTAAAAAGAAATCGGGCGTGCATCACTGAGGACGCACGCCCGATTTCTTTACCCTTCCCTAACTACTTAAGCAAGCGAATTGATTGAATCATTGATTTGATTATATTGGCTGATGATTAATTGACCGAGACGCTCATTCGGCTGAAGGCCAAGATACGTCACTAAAGTCTCTTCGATCCCCTTTGTTTCGATAAATGTTTTCAATTCAACAGATTCCGAATCATTCGGGTCAGAATACGTTAACGCCGCTGCGATTCCGAGTGCTAGTCCATTCGCTTCGATGCCACGCTCCATCAATTCACGCGCTGGTTTGACAAGGCGATCATTCGGACTGAGTTTACGGATTGGCGAACGGGCAACACGAACGATTTCGTCATGAATCCGCGGATTTTCGAACCGTTGAATATTCTTTTGGATATAAGCACTATGCTCTTTCGCGTCAAACCCGTATTTTTCTAGTAACAACCATCCTGTTTCGTAAAGAGCCGTCTGGACCCCGCGTCGGACACGATGATCTTGCAGGCTTTGGGCAATCGTTTCATTTTCGAATAATGCACCTAGATACGATGTGAGTGCATGACCTGTATTGACAGTGAACAGCTTTCGTTCGATGAATGGTGTAATTTCCTCGACATATGTTACGCCTTCTAAAACTGGATAATCTGCCGGCAATCGTTTCGTTTCAATCACCCATTCAAAAAATGGTTCGACTTCAACGTACAACGGATCTTCATGACGCTGAAGCGGTACGATACGATCGACCGCTGCATTTGGAAAATAACTTGCAGCTTCAGTTAACGTCGTATGACGTGCCACTTCTGTTTGTAAGTGTGTCGATCCACCAATCATGTTTTCACAAGCGACGACATAAATGGGTTGATTTTTTGTTCGTTTTTCCAACCCTTTAGCAATCAGGGGTGCAATTTTCGAAAGCAGTGCTGGTCCGACAGCCGTCGTAACAATTTCTGCGTCTGCAATTGCTGCGATGACATCGTTTGCTTCCGTCATACTATTGAGTCCCGTAACACCAGTTACGGTCTCATTTGCCATTCCTTCAGCTGCATAGCCGACTTCATATGTGCCTCGAGACTTTAATTCGTCTACTACGGTCGTGTTGACGTCAACAAAACAAACTTCGTAGTTTGACTTCACAAGTTGTAATCCGATGAAGCCACGTCCAATATTACCTGCTCCAAAATGAACGGCTTTCATTTTTACACCTCCATCGATAACAGTTCGATGATTTCTTGCTTCGTTTTCGCTTGAATCAACTGCTCGACATTGTCTTCATCTGAGCAAATCACTGCGATATTTGATAAAATCTCCAAATGCTCATCACCAACACCAGCAATCCCAATGATTAATTTTGCTGGTTCAGTACCAAACGTTACACCGCCCGGGACTTGAAGAATCGATAATCCTGATTTTTCGACTTCACTTTTTGCTTCTTCCGTACCGTGTGGAATCGCAACATGATTTCCAATATATACACTCGACATTTCGTTTCGAGCTAACATCGAGTCCACATAGGCCGGGCGGACAAAACCGTGATCGACGAGGAGTTTCCCCGCCGCACGAATTGCCGCTTCTTCTGAATCGAATTGCTGATCGAGTAAAATCATATCTTCTGTTAGTTTCATTGCTGTTGCCATTGTAAATCCCCCTCTAATTTTTAAGAAATTTTATTGCGTGCCTTTTCAATTTCTTGAACGAGCTGATCGTAATATGCAGCATTCAAGAAGTTTTCGACCGAGCGATGTTCTGCATCTGGAACTTGTTCGACTGCACGTTCCGTCAAATCTTGGTGCGTAATGACGAACTCTGCGTCTGCTGGCAGGTTACTGATTGACGTGTTCGTCACCTTAATCGGCAAGCCAGCCTTGTTGATCTTATTCCGGAGAACGGAAGCTCCCATCGCACTCGAACCCATTCCAGCATCACACGCAAAGATAATGTGTTCGACTTCAGCGAGTGATTTTTTAGAATCTGCTGCGACAAGTGATGACGTGATTGAACTCTTACCTTTCATTGCACCGACATTCGCCGTTGCTTCTTCAAGTGACGTTTCCTTCGCTTTGCTCGTTTTGAGTAAGACAGCAGAAATTACGAACGTTACCGTTGCAGAGATGAGAACACCCGCAATCAAGCCGACATATGATCCACGTGCTGCCATCGCAAGAACAGCGATGATACTACCTGGTGAAGCTGGAGCGACAAGACCGACATCAAATATAACAAATGTCAAAATCCCACTCATTCCACCCGCGATCATACCGAGAAGAAGAACTGGCTTCATTAGTACGTACGGGAAGTAAATTTCATGAATCCCACCGATGAACTGGATGAATGCAGCACCTGGCGCTGTTTTTTTCGCTGCACCTGAACCAAAGACTGAGTATGCGAGTAATAATCCAAGCCCTGGACCCGGATTCGCTTCAAGTAAGAACAAAACGGATTTTCCTGCTTCACTGACTTGATCGAGACCAAGTGGACTTAAAATTCCGTGGTTAATGGCGTTATTTAAAAATAAGATTTTTGCGGGTTCGATGAAGAGACTCGCAAGTGGTAATAATTGTGCGCTGACGATTGCACCAACTGCCGCCGCCATGACATCATCCAACCCAGTCATGATCGGACCGAAGATTTCAAATCCTCCAATCATCAACAAACCACCGATGATGCCGACAGAGAAGTTGTTAACGAGCATTTCTAAACCTGGTTTCACTTTTCCTTCGATGAAATGATCAAATTTCTTGATGACGAATCCACCGAGAGGCCCCATGATCATTGCTCCAAGGAACATCGGAATTTCCGTCCCGACGATGACACCCATCGTTGCGAGCGCCCCGACGACACCCCCTCGAACGTCATGCATTAATTTACCACCAGTAAAACCAATTAAGAGCGGTAAGAGATACGTGATTGTCGGACCTACCAACTCCGCTAAACTTGCGTTTGGTGCCCAACCGGTTGGAATGAATAGTGCTGTAATGATTCCCCAAGCAATGAATGCACCGATATTCGGCATGACCATCCCACTTAAAAAACTCCCAAATCGTTGTACTTGTACCCGTAATCCACGGATTCCTTTAGTTGCAGTTGCCATCTCTATAGCCTCCATTTCATTAAATTCAGTTAGTCGTTCTTTGCTACATGTTTATTGTATACTGCTTGCAAACGCTTACTCAATCTTTCCTAGTTCGCGTTTTGGCAAGGTAGTTGGACAAGTGAAAAAGATAGTACAGCGGACAATGAAAAATGGAATTCGTCACGAGACGAATTCCATTTTTCATTGTCTATTCGATTCATTCATCACATCAAACTTCCGTAACATTCAACTCCCGTTCAATGACTTTGCGGAACGTT
Organism: Exiguobacterium sp. s102; assembly: GCF_018618635.1. Taxonomy (NCBI): domain Bacteria; kingdom Bacillati; phylum Bacillota; class Bacilli; order Caryophanales; genus Exiguobacterium; species Exiguobacterium sp. s102. Next base: position 947,603 of record NZ_JACSML010000001.1, on the reverse strand, counting down.
TCATTGAGGACGGTGTCCAATTGTTGTTCATCGCCATATTCAAACTGAGTCGTCCGTTCTTCACTTTCAATGATTGCACCACTGATTGAACTCAGCAATTGAAGAAGTTCATCCGGTGCTTGTTCGGGCGCGACAAGTACTAAAATCCGCTCAACTGGATGGATGACTTGATCCATTCCGAGCAAATCGATAGCTTGATTCAGCTCGAAAATTAAAAAGGCACCCTGTTTGATTGAACTGTCACGTCCATGGAATAATGCGAGCCGTGTTCCTGGAATTCCAAGACCTGACATTTCATGCCGCCGCAACAATTGTGTCGACAGCTGGACCGCTGAATGCGCGATATCTTTCATAACCATCACATTACTTACTTCAAGAAGCAGCTCTTCTAGGCCTTCTGACTGTGAAGCAATCGACTCAATCGAAAAAAATTCTGTCAATTCACGTGCCGTTTTCACAAGTTGTTCTAATCGTTTTAAATCTAACCACCCCTTTACCTCTTTTCGGGCGGGTTGTTTAAATGATTTCGGAAGCGAGACAAGCAGTTTTCTGACGCGATCGACTTCATCTTGCGGAAGTAAGGGGTTGACGAGTAAATGTGGTTGACTGATATCCGGCAACGGAACCGTCGATAATACAAAGTCGTAATCAGTTAAATTCAAACGATCAATCCCGAACAAGGAAGAATTTTCGATTTGATCAAGTTCTAAAAACTCTTGTCGCAACCGGTTCATTAATAATTTGGAAGAGCCAAGTCCTGCTGAACAAACGACCAGAACGCGATACGGAACTTTTACGACAGGTCTACTTAATACCGCTCCAAAATGCATCACCCAAAATGCTAAATCATGATCAGCAAACGCTTGATCCGAAAAGACGGTTTGCGCCACCTGTTTAACCGAATCGAACAGCCGTGGATACTCCCTTTCAATCTGCTTGATGACATAAGACGGATTGATGACGTTTTGTCGCGTATAGGACATGATATGGGAAACGAGTCCCCGCTCAAGGGCACTGTCTTCTGTAAACTGCTCTCCATACAAAAGAGAGACTTCCTCAATCAATCGCTTGACGCGCAATCGAATGACCAATTCTTCAGAACTGTCTAGTTGATCTTGTTGAAAATTGCGTAGTTCTTCTGAAATCCATTGACGCTCCGCAACTGTCAACGCATAGGGTAGACGTCGTCCGATGATGTCTACCCGTTGAAGCACTTCGACCGGGTACGTTTTCAATTCATAGCGCATTGGAAATATTTCCATCCGAATCGCTTGGAGCGCCAAACTAAGTGTGGCTCGCATAATTGACCGGTCGCTCAGTTCCTGTTGCTTTATTACGGGAGCGATTACTGCATAGGATTGATTGATTGCTTCGACCCACTGATTACGCGCCGGATGCAAAAGATCGGGTAATTGATTAAGATCCCCTTGGAGCAACCGGTAAAAGGACAATACATCCCATTGCGTGAAAATAAGCGAAAGCAATAAACGACGCTTATTGATTTCTTCGCCGATGACTTCAGCTCCGATCCCCTTCTTCCGCCGCAACTCTAAATCATATTGTTGAAACCATTCATCAATCCGCTCTAAATCTTGACTGATCGTACTCGGTGCGATGTACATCGCATGCGCAAGTGCCTGTAATTTAATCATGCCCGGTTCTTGTAAGAGACGATAAGTGAGCTCAACTTGCCGGTCATCCGTCGAAGGTAATGCTTTATGTGATAATAACAATGCCTCTCGGAGCTTCCGTTTGTCACTTTCATCCCCAACGAGCACTAATCCTCTTCCTCGAATATAATCCAGTTCTAACTGAAAAGAAGCAATTGTTTGAGCAATCGGTTCTCGTTCACGCTGAATGGTCCGTTCGGACGTTCCAAGCGTTTCTGCAATTTCTTGGACTTGAACAGGCTCTGTTTTTGTCAACAAATAAAATAAGACTTCACGTTCTCGTGTAGAAAACTCAATCAACCTTAATCAACTCTTTTCTTAATACAGTGATCACTTCATCGTAAGCCGCTTCAGACAACAGATGATTGACGATGCATACGCGATAATCCGTCACCCCCGTCACTTGGCGGACAATCTTCTCAGGTCCGACAATCAGATGTATTTCAGTAGGGACCTCCTTCAGACGATAACTCTGAACATCGACTTGCAACTGCTCCTGTCGCAGGCGCTTTCGTAGCACGTTCGCTCCTAGGACGCTCCCTACTAACCCAGAATCACAGACGAATCCGATTTTAAGACGTTTCACGTCATCACCCACCTCTTTTCTTTAATCCTAGCGGATGTGTCATTAAAAATGTTAATTTCTACAGACATTTTTCAGACTTTTTTTAAGGAACAACAAAAACGTCATGTGTGGAAACTTAACTGTTCCCATACATGACGTTAAATGAATTAGCCCGTTTGAGTCATCAGTGACAGATGTCGTTCGACTGCTTCTGCCACTTCCCGTCCTTCGCGGATCGCCCAGACAATCAAGGACTGTCCGCGCCGTGCGTCCCCTGCAGCGAAGACACCCTTCCGATTTGTTGCATATCCCTTCGTCTTGATTTTCCCTCGCTCTGATTCAACGATGAGTTCATTCAAGACCGTCTGCTCGACTCCGCTGAAGCCGATTGCAATCAGCATCAAGTCGACCGTATAGTATTTTTCTGTTCCTTCAATTGCTCGGAATTCAATTGACCCATCTGCTTGCTTTACTTTTTCATTATGAATCGTCCAAACCCCTGTCAAGCGACCGGAATCACTTGTCGTGTAACGTGTGATCGCGATCAAATATTCGCGAGGATCACGTCCGAATTGATCGAATGCTTCTGCATAACCGTAGTCAAGTGTAAAGAGGTTCGGTGTATCCGGCCACATGTTGTCGTTCGCCCGGACCTGACCTGGCATTTCATGCTTCCCGAACTGGACGACAGAACGGCAACCCTGTCTGAGTGCCGTCGCGACACAGTCCGCTCCCGTATCTCCGCCACCGATGACGAGAACATCTTTACCTCGCGTATCGTGTTGCTCAAGCAGGGATTGATTCGACAACAGATGGCGCGTCACGCTTGTTAAATAGTCCATCGCGTAACCGACACCGCTCGTCGGAAGATTTGGTAACGTTCTTGGTTCCGTTGCACCGACACAAAGAATGACGGCATCAAACGCTTGTTCAAGCTCGTCCAGCGTCACATCAAGACCGATCGTTACGCCGGTCTTAAAGAGAATGCCTTCTGCTTTGAGCAGATCGACACGACGCTCGACGATATCTTTTGATAACTTCATCGCCGGAATCCCGTACGTCAACAGACCTCCGATACGATCTTCCCGTTCAAAAACGGTGACTTGGTGCCCTGCTTGATTCAATTGATCGGCCGCGGCAAGCCCTGCCGGACCAGAACCGACGACTGCCACATGATGGGACGTCCGGTTCAATGGCACCCGCGGAACGACCCATCCTTTTTCAAAGCCGATATCGATGATTGTACGCTCAATCTGTTTAATCGCGACGGCCGGTTCATTAATCGATAACGTACATGAACCTTCGCACGGTGCGGGACAAACACGTCCCGTGAACTCCGGGAAGTTGTTCGTTTGATGCAGGCGCTCGAGCGCTCCTTTAAAGTCTCCTTCTTCGACGAGGAGATTCCACTCGGGAATCAAATTGTAGACCGGACAACCAATTTTGACATGTCCATAGGTCTCGCCGACATGACAAAACGGGGTTCCGCAATCCATACACCGGCTGGCTTGTTCCGACGCCTCACTTTCAGAAAATGCTTCTTTATATTCATTAAAGTCTTGAATCCGTTCTGTACTGGCGCGCTCTCGTCCGGACTGGCGAGGAACACTCATGAATTTATCGCGTCTTTTCATTATTGACCTCCCGTTCCGCGTCCGAGGTGTGTCTCAAACGCTAACAACATCGCTTCTTCCGTATTATGTCCTTTTTTCGCATAATCGGCCATCAATGTCGTGACGACTTGATAGGTCGTCGGAATGACACGAATAAACGAACTCAAAACATGATCCCAGTTTGAAAGAATCGCATGTCCTTGTTCACTGTTCGTCCGTACGACATGACGTTCGATAAATGTTTTTAAGCGTGCCGCTTCTTCCGTGTCTGTTACTGCGCCCATCGTGACGAGCTCGAGATTGACGCGCGAGCGGAACAACGCGATGTCTTTCGGTAAGACGTAGGCGACACCACCTGACATACCGGCAGCGAAGTTCTTTCCGACGTCACCGAGAATGACGACACTCCCGCCCGTCATATATTCCAAGCCATGATTCCCGATTCCTTCGACGACTGCCGTCGCACCACTGTTTCGAACGGCGAACCGTTCGCCTGCCTGTCCATTGACGTACAGTTCCCCACTCGTCGCACCATAAAGCGCGACGTTACCGATGATGACTTGCTCTGAAGAAACAAAACTCGTCTTCATATCAGGACGAACCGAAAGAATTCCTCCAGATAATCCCTTTCCAACGTAATCATTAGCATCCCCGACGACGTTCAACGTCATTCCGCGAGGCACGTATGCACCTAAGCTTTGTCCGGCTGATCCTGTCAGGTTCAATGTTAGGCGATCGGAAGGTAAGCCCATTTCTCCGAACATCCGTGTCAGACGTGATCCGGTATTCGTACCGATTGCCCGGTCTGTATTCGTAATCGCAAGCGCAAATGTTTGTTTTTCCGTAAATGCATCATGATCAAGCAACGGAGCGATTTCACGGTGGTCAAACGACTTCGCGACAGCATGATCTTGCGCTTGTGTCGACGTCGAATCATATGTTGGTTGAACAAGTAGTCGAGAAAAGTCGAGACTGGCTGCTTTCCAGTGATTCGTCAAACGATCCGATGTCATTAAAAGATCCGTCCGTCCGACGAGTTCCGCTAGACTACGGACGCCGAGTTGAGCTAAATATTCACGAACTTCTTCCGCAACGAACGTCATGAAATGGACGACGTGATCGGCAGATCCGGTGAATTTTTCACGCAACTTCGGATCCTGTGTCGCGACACCGACCGGACACGTATCTAGATGACAGGCACGCATCATGATGCAACCGACGGCAATCAATGGTGCTGTCGCAAATCCATATTCATTCGCCCCGAGCATCGCTGCGATGACGACATCGCGTCCAGTTAGTAACTTACCGTCCGTTTCTAAGCTGACCCGTTCCCGCAGACCATTCAAGGCTAGCGTTTGATGCGTCTCAGCGAGTCCCAGTTCCCACGGTAAGCCCGTATGTTGGATACTCGTCTTCGGGGAAGCCCCCGTTCCTCCATCATGCCCACTGATGACGATGACATCGGCAAGTCCTTTGGCGACACCGGCAGCAATCGTTCCGACGCCTCCTTTTGCGACAAGCTTAACACTGATCCGCGCCTCGTCATTTGCCCGCTTTAGATCGTGAATCAATTGAGCCAAGTCTTCGATTGAATAAATGTCATGATGTGGTGGTGGTGAAATCAGACCGACACCCGGTGTCGAAGCACGGACCCGCGCAATCCACGGATACACTTTTTCGCCTGGGAGTTGTCCCCCTTCGCCTGGCTTCGCGCCTTGTGCGACTTTAATCTGGAGTTCATCCGCATGGATCAAATAATGACTCGTCACGCCGAACCGACCTGATGCAATCTGTTTAATCCGACTCATCCGTGAGTCACCATTTTCGTCGAGTTGATACCGTTCCTCTTCTTCGCCACCTTCACCACTGTTACTCTTACCACCTAGACGGTTCATCGCAATCGCTAGTGTTTCATGAGCTTCCTTCGATAGTGAACCGTACGACATCGCACCGGTCTTAAAGAATTTGACGATTTCACTCGCGGGTTCGACTTCCTCGAGCGGAATCGGTGTCGTTTCCTTGAACGTCAACAAATGGCGCAGGAAGGTTGCGGGTTCTTCTGCAATTTGATTTGAGTACCGTTTAAATAACTGATAGTCCCCAGTTCGGCAAGCATGTTGTAACAAATGGATCGTCGCCGGATTGAACGCATGATGTTCTCCGTCATTACGGTACCGGAAGACACTACCTGATTCCAAGAACGTCCGTTTCGTCCCTTCCTCATGTTGACGTTTCGCTTCCTTTTCAATCAAAGCGAGCGACAGACCACTGAGTTGAGAGACTGTTCCCGTAAAGTAGCGATCGATGACGTCCGTCGAAATCCCGACGACTTCGAAAATCTGCGCCCCCCGATAACTGAAGACGGTCGAAATCCCCATCTTCGACATGACTTTGACGACCCCCTCCGTCACGGCGTTACGATAACGAACAGCATTGTCCGCGTGTTTTTCACCAATCGCTTCATCGATTGTCGCATATACAAGGTACGGGTAGATTGCGTCAGCTCCGTAACCGAGCAGCGCCGCGAAGTGATGCACTTCCCGGACTTCTCCCCCTTCGATGATTAAACTGACGTTTGTCCGAAGCCCTTTACGGATTAAATGGTGATGCACGGCACTCGTCACGAGCAGGATTGGCATCGGTATGGCTCCAGGTCGAATGTTCCGGTCAGAAAGAATCAACAACTCACAACCCGATTCGACGGCATGAACCGCTTCTTCGAGGAGCGTTTCAAGTGTTTCTTCCATTTGATTCGTAAACAATGTTGATAACGTTTTTTGTTTCAACTTTGTTTGACTGAGCGCATGCGCTTCAGCCGGAACTAGCACCGGTGAGTTCAAGCGGACCCGACGACAGTTTTTCCGGTTCGGGGTCAATAGTTCACCTTGACGCCCGAGCCAGGTCATCGTTGACGTGACGATTTGTTCACGTAACGCATCGATTGGTGGATTGGTGACTTGGGCAAACAATTGTTTGAAGTAACGGAACAACGATTGTGGTCGCTCACTTAATACAGCGAGTGGGATGTCCGTTCCCATCGCACCAAGCGGATCTTTTTTTTCCTCGACGAGAGGAATCAAGTATTGCTCGATATCTTCTCGCGTGTATCCAAACAGACGTTGCGTCGTACCTAATTCCTCAATCGTTTCTGAGTGCATTAACGTCGGTAATTGAATCTGTTCTTCTGATAACCATTCGGCATAAGGATGACGCATCGCAAGATCCCGTTTCACTTCTTCGTCAGAAATCAGCTGACCGGAAGCAAAGTCAAGCAAGAGGAGCTCACCAGGAATCAAACGTTTCTTATACAAAATCTCTTTTTCCGGAATCGGGAGGACACCTGATTCCGAGGACAACATAAAGTGACCATCGCGCATCATGATATAACGGGCAGGTCTGAGTCCATTTCGGTCAAGTGTCGCGCCAATTTGTTTCCCATTCGTAAATACGATGGCAGACGGACCGTCCCATGGCTCCATCATACTGCTGTGATACTCGTAATAAGCACGTTTCGCCGGCCGTACTTCCGCATGTTCGAATGGCTCTGGAACCAGCATTAAAGCTGTTTCCGCTAACGTCAAACCAGACAAGTATAAAAATTCAAACGCATTATCGAGCATCGACGAGTCACTTCCTGATTCATCGAGGATTGGGAGCACATCATCTGCACGGCGACCATACGTCGTTTTCGCAAGACTTTTTTCGCGTCCACGCATCGCTTGAATATTGCCTTGTAACGTATTGATTTCTCCATTATGAATCAAATAGCGGTTCGGGTGAGCTCGTTTCCAACTCGGGAAGGTGTTCGTGCTAAAACGTGAGTGAACAATCGCAAACCCTGATTGGTACCGTTCATCACGTAAATCATCAAAATACTGACCGAGCTGATCTGTAGTGACAAGTCCTTTATAGACGATAGTCTCACTCGAACTACTGAGCACGTACTGTTCGATCCTGAGACGATTTGCTTCTCGTTCAAAAGAACGACGAATCATGAATAACGTTCGTTCGAAGGCCAACCCTTCAATGTCCTTCGCTTCAATGAAGCATTGGCGAATGACCGGTTCTGTTTGACGTGCTTTTTCACCAATCACTGTATTCGAGACTGGTACTGTTCTCCACTCGATCACCCGTTGTCCTTCTGATAAAATAATTGATTCTAAAGCGCGTTCGAGTCGCTGTCTCGACCGTTCCTCCCGAGGCAGGAACATCATCATGACACCATAATCTCCTTTTTTCGGTAAGGTTACATTCCGAAATGTCTCCCGAAAGAGACGGTCGGGAATTTGAGTTAAGACACCGGCACCATCCCCTGTTTTCGCATCGCTCCCCTGTCCGCCTCGATGCTCCATCTGACAGAGCATCGCGAGTGCATTTTCGACGATTTCATGGCTCGGTCTCCCGGTTCGGTGCGCATAGACTCCGATTCCACACGCATCATGTTCTTGCTTCGGATCATATAAACCTTGCCGTTCAGGCAATTGATGAAATGACATAATTTCACTCTCCTTAACACGTTCTAAATTTTCTGTATATTCAGTTAAAATATACTTTACACTCTTTTATGATTATTCGCCACCATGTATAAATGAAACTATTATATCCAAATCACTTATGATTCCCTGAGGCTAGACAATGTTAACGCTTACATAAAGATGAATAATCATTCTAATTATTTTTTCAGAAGAATTATTCTCGTTTAAATTTTATTTTTTGCAACGAGTGTTTCAAGCGTGGTATTTTTAATAAAGAGAAATCTATTATTTTGATTAGAGAGGAAGTACGTTATGAAAAATTCAGTAAAGTGGACAGGGCTCTTGATTGCAGGAACTACCCTTTTCCTTAGCGCTTGTGGTCAGGAAGAAGAGAAGACGACAGCATATGACAAAATCGTTAAGGAGGGGACGTTGACAGTAGCTACTGCCGGAACACTTTATCCAACGTCGTTTCATGATGAAGAGAGCAACAAGTTGACTGGCTTTGACGTCGAAGTCGTTAAAGAAGTCGCAAAACGACTCGATCTAAAAGTAAACTTCAAAGAGATGTCATTCGATGGTATGTTGACGAGCGTCAATACTGGACAAGTCGATCTTGCCGCAAACGATATTACAATCACAGAAGAACGGAAAGCAAAATTCGCATTTTCAAAACCTTACAAGTATACGTACGGAACGGCCATCGTTCGTAAAAGTGATTTATCTGACATACAATCTCTTGAGGATTTAAAAGGTAAAAAAGCAGCTGGCGAGGCAACGACGACTTACATGCAAATTGCTAAAAAATATGGTGCAAAAGAAGTCACATATGATAATGCAACGAACGATCAATATCTCCGCGACGTCTCGAATGGTCGAACGGATGTCATCTTGAACGACTATTATCTTCAAAGCCTTGCTGTCGATTTCTTCAAAGACTTCGACATCACGATCCACCCGGACATCGCCTATAATCCGAGTCAAGTCGGTCTCATCATGGATCTTGATAATAAAGAGCTCCAATCAAACATTAACGCTCAAATCGAGGCGATGAAAAAAGACGGTACGCTCGCAAAATTATCAAAGCAATATTACGCCAACAAAGATGTTTCAAAAATGCCTGACGTCAAAACGACGATTGTGGATGTGAATTGAGCAATGTCGACTGGCGCTCCGTGTTTAATCCTGAGTTAGCGGTTGATGCGTTTCCCTATATCTTAGGAGGACTTGGACATACATTATGGATTGCATTCGCAAGCATGGGATTAGGTCTGATATTCGGCTTGTTGCTTGCACTTGCTCGTTTATCAGTGTCTCGTTTTTTACGCCTGACTGCGACGCTCTATATTTCATTCATGCGCGGTGTACCGATCCTCGTGATTCTTTTCATGCTGTACTTCGGCTTACCTGTGATCAATATCGAACTCGATGCGCTAACAGCAGCGATAACGGGCTTCAGTCTCAACAGTGCTGCGTACATGGCAGAAATCATTCGCTCCGCCATTGTGTCTGTCGACAAAGGACAAAGAGAGGCTGCCCAGTCTCTCGGCCTCTCTCCTTATCGCGTCCTAGTCGGAATCATTCTCCCGCAAGCGATTCGTTTGGCAATCCCACCTTTATCGAACGTTTTACTCGATTTAGTCAAAGCGTCTTCTTTAGCTGCGATGATTACCGTCCCAGAAATCTTTCAACGTGCAAAAATCGTCGGTGGACGCGAATTCGATTACATGACGGTTTATTTCGTAATCGCCTTCATCTATTGGGGAATTTGCGCATTGATTGCAGCTGTACAAGAAGTTCTAGAGCGTCATTTTGCTCGTTATCTTTAACCGACATAAAAAGCACCGCCCGCTTGACGAGGAAAGTCGACTCGTCAAGCGGGCGGTGCTTTAGCCTTGTCTATAGTTCTTAGCTAAAAAGAGTTCAATTTGTATAGCTTGAAGAGGTTTATGGAACAAATAACCTTGCAACGTATGGCACCCTAACTGATTTAATAACCTTGCTTCTTCGACTAACTCGACCCCTTCAGCAACAATCGTCATGTTTAACCGTCTTCCTAACTGAATAATCATCTCGACGATTGCACGCTTCTCATCTGAACGGATTGCTTCTTGAACGATTTCTTTAGGAATCTTTAACTGGTCGAACGGTAATTCTACGAGTGTTTGCATTGAAGAAAAACCTGTCCCGAAATCATCGAGTGCAATTCGAATCCCATGAAGGTGAAGTTCGTTTAAGGTCTCGATAATCTGATTCGTTCCTTCGATAAAAATATGTTCTGTCATTTCGATTTCAAGCAAGTATGCCGGAAAATGTGTCTCTTCAAGAATCGTCAGTACTCTTTCGGTAAAATCGGGTTGCCTTAATTGCCACGGGGAGACATTGACTGCAATCGTAATCGCTCCATGTCCTTGATCCAACCACGTCTTTCCTTGCGCGCAAGCGCGGCGCATCACCCATCCTTCTAGCGTTTCAATAAAACGCGTCCGCTCCGCAATCGGAATGAACTCTAAAGGGGAAATCATTCCATACTTGGGATGATTCCAACGCACAAGCGCTTCCGCTCCAGTAATTTTGTGACTGTCTGCTTCTACTTGCGGTTGAAACAGTACAAAAAAATCTCGATCGAGTTCTGCATCGTACAAATCGCGTGTCAGCTGAAGCGCTCGCTTACGCTGATTTTGAGTTTCTGCATCCGTAATTGCATACGTGTTTTTTCGGTTCGATTTAGCTGTGAACAATGCAATTTCTGCATCATTGATGACATGATCAATGGATTCGTCATAAATAAAAGAAACACCGATGCTCGCTGTGACATTGATTTGTTTGAAATCAATTTGTACGCGTTCAGCGACACATGTTAAAACCTCCTCGCATAGCAGTTCAATACCAGCATGACCTTTCGCATGAAGTAAAAACGCACTTCCGCTAGCTTTGGCAACTAAACAATCGGGAAAACGATTCATGAGTCTACTCCCAATCATATGCAACGTGCGATCTCCCGTCCGGTAACCGAAGGCATCATTGACCGTTTTGAAGTCATCTAAATCAATTAAACAAATTGCATCTCCTTCGCTTGAAATTTTTTCGACTTCAAGAACGAAATAAGACCGATTAGCGAGTTTTGTTACCGGATCAAGAAAGGCTTGCTCTTGTAAGCGTGAAAGATACTCGATATTACGTTCTAATCGTGTCACGTACTGACGATGAATCAATAAACTGATCAGCGCAGCAATGATGACTAAGCCGATTCGTGCGATATAATCTGCTGTATTAGTAACGGACGTGACGTTCGGTGCATTAAACCAAATGTATAAGAGAGAAATGATCGTCGTCCCCGTCGCATAGACGAGCATCGTTCGATTAATGACGACAAGAGAACTCAGTAAAAAAAGAATCGCAGCTGCCCAAACGGTCTGAGCACCACTTTCGAGGAAGGGATAATAGATGAAAGGAATTAGTAAAAAAACACTCGACATCACGTGGGGTTTAAGACGATCCGGCATATTACTTTTCCCAAGCAGAAATTGACAAATGCCTACGAGAAAAATAAGTCCAGCACGTAAAAGGTCATACCTGTTCAAGCCGGATGTACTGAGTAAACTAGTAAGCACATACAAAATCGCACCCAAGCTCGTCAGAACTAAAATGATGGAGCCAAACAATTGATAGTTCGCTTTTGCTTCTCGATTATACTGAAGACTGGCGGAAGAAGGTCGCTGCTGATTTTTCATAGGAATCCCTCTTTTCTGTTCTATCCAATTGTCTTTTTCCTTTAGATCATACTTATAAAACCTAATTTTTCCTAAAATAATGATTTAGTTGGAAACGTCTAAATGAAAAGAGAAACGGGTATTCATTAAAAGAAGTGTTAATTATATGCTAAGAAAGGAGCTTAACGATGAGCCATCTGCTGTTTATCGAAGCCAATGATAGTACACATCAATCGAAAAGTCTTAGTTCACAGATGAATAACGCATTCCTTGCTTCCTATCGCAAGGAACATCCAGAAGATGAGATTACCATCCTAAACTTATTTGAAGAACGCCTTCCTTTTTTTGATTTACGTCTCGCTAAATCTGCCGCGAAACTATTTCGAGGGGAAACGCTCGATCAAGAGGAAGCCGAACAGGCGGAACGATTACAAGAATATTTAAATCGTTTCTTAGAATCAGAAAAAATCGTTTTTTCTTTTCCGATGTGGAATTTAAGTGTTCCTGCCCCCTTGCATAACTATATGGATTATCTCGCGCAATCCGGGCAAACGTTTCATTACACTGCGGAAGGATCCGTCGGACTTGTAACTGGTAAACGTGTACTACTCTTACATTCTCGTGGAGGTGACTATTCAACGCCTGATAAAATCGAATCCGACCATGCCGTACGATATATGCAGGACATTCTGCAATTTTTCGGAATCACGGATGTCAAATCCATCATTCTCGAAGGGCACCAACAATATCCGAATCAAGCCGAAGAACGGATTCAAAAAGCCCTCTTTGCATGTGAGAAGGCTGGGATGGATTTTTAGATGCGATAGAGCAAGTATTCGACATGGCTATCAATGACTAGCTGCTCATAGTTAGGCATGTTGAATGCTTTAAATATCGTATAAGAAAGTGTAAAGTCTTTCTTTATTTCGTCAATATCACCACTCATTTTTTTATTGAAATAACCACGTTGGTAATAAAAATGACCTAAAAATGATCCATCATCCAATGCGAGACTTTCCTTTATTCCCACGTTCGCTGTTTCAAATCCCTTCCTATAATTCCCTTGAAAAGATAACTGTTGCGCATGGTTATAAATAATTTTGAGGCGAGTTTTTTTCAATTCTATCGTATCATAATTTAACCCTAGAATTTCCTCGTATACATTTTCAGAGTGAATGAATTGATCATTTTCAAAATAAAAATTTGCAATCGCCATTTTGATTCGAAGAAACATTTTGGGAGACTCAAACCAGATGTCTTCTTTATCCGTTAAATGTGCGAGTTGCGAAATACTCGAGCGATAGTCTACCTTTTTTGACCGTTCAGCACTTACTATTTCAAAGTACCTTGCTAAGAGCACAATCTCATTATTAAAAACTGTTTGTTTGATTTTTTCTATCTCGATTAACAGTCCGTCAAAATTTTGATCACGAAATAATTCAGTTAGACGACGATCAACTTCTCGGAACTGTTCGCTTTGATGTTGATCTTGAAACAATAATGATATCGGTACACGAAGACGCTTCGCAATTTGTTGTAATAAATCGATAGTCGGAGAATTTCGTCCATTTTCAATTTTACTGATTTCTGCTTGACTACAAATTCCGTCACATAAAGCTGCTTGTGTCATTTTTTTTTCTTTTCTTATTCGTTTAATTTCGTTTCCGATTGATTTTGGTAATGTAGTATCCATCTACCTACTCCCCTAGCTAACAAAATCTATTTCTATTAAGTTAAAACGTAAATAATAAATAATGTTTTCTTCCATCTTCCACAATTTTTACGTAGTTCGATAGTTCTACTGCAGAAAAAAGTGTATAAGACATTGTATAATCATATTCAATTTGCGCTACATCATTCTCTAGCTTTTCATCGAAATTTGCTTTCTGATAATAGAAATGACCTAAAAATGAAGTGTCAAATAATTGCACACTTTCATTGATTCCTCTTTCTGTCACTAACTTACCTTCTTTATAATCACCTTGAAAAAAAGTTGTTGCGCGTGATTGTAAAGAATTTTTATTCGTAATTTCTTTAATTCAGTCGTATTAAAATCCATTTCCAATAGTTGAACGTATACCTTCTTAGAATGAACAAATTGTTGATTTAAGTAATAATAGTTTGCGATCGCCATTTTAATTCTCAAATACATGAAAGGTGACTCATACCAAATCGCTTCTTGTTCGGTCAAATATGATAATTCTGAAATACAAGTGCGATAATCAATGTTTTTCTTTCCCTCTAAGGCAACTAAATCAAAGTACTTAGCTAATAACACAATGTCTTTATTTTCATTTAATTCAATGAGTTTTTTCGAGCGTGAAATTAACTCATCAAATTGATGATTACGAAAAAGGTGCGTTAGTTCCCGATCATATTTCTGAAAAGAAATAGACTCAGCATCACGATCAAACAATCTAGAAATCGGAACATTTAAACGCTTTGCTAATTCTTGCAACAATTCGATCGTAGTTGAAATTTTCCCATGTTCAATCTTACTGATTACAGCCTGACTGCAAATTCCATCGCATATTTCCTGTTGTGTCATATTTTTCTCAAATCGCAATAACTTAAGTTGCCTTCCTACTAATTTTGAAAAAGAAGCCATATGATCATCGTCCTCTTTTTATTTTGGTTTATGATGAAACTGTTTTAAAAATTGTTTTTTTGTATCTTCAACAATTTTTACATAACGCTTCATTTCTAATGCTTTAAACAATTCGTAAGCCATCGTGTAATCATTTCGGGTACGATTATCGAAACCATACATCTCTTCATAACATTCTGCACGTTGATAATAGAAATGGGCGATATAAGATAAGTGATTTAACTGCACACTTTGTTCAATTCCCATGGTACAAATCAAAACGCTTTTTTTAAATCCCTTGATTTTATATACTAATTTGGCGTGATTATACAGAACTTTTAGTTGTTGTACTTTCATTGTTACAGATAAGAAATCGGTAGTTTCTAATTCTTTATATATTTTTTCAGCTTGTGTAAATTGTTTGTTTTCCGCATAAAAAATCGAAATCGCCATTTTTATTCTTATATACATCATCGGTGCGTCATATACCAAATCTTTAGAGTTAGCCAACTGCAATAAAATCACTGATGCTGTTCGAAAATCAATTCGTTGCAATCTATACTCGGCTATTACTTGATGATACCTAAGTAATAGCTTGATTTCATCATCACTCTCCAAGGAGAGGCGATTTTCTATCAATAATAACAGTTCTAAATATTGTTCTTCTCTCATTAAACTAATAAGCTGATGATCGATACTTTGAAAACGATCAGTCATTTCATAATCTTCAAGCAAAGTAGTCATTGAAGTACCTAGTCGTTTCGCGATTAAGCCTAGCAACTGAACCGTTGGTGAATTTAGACCGTTTTCTATCTTACTTAACTCCGCTTGACTACAAATCGTATCACTTAACTCACTTTGCGTTAATTTTTTTTCAATCCGTTTTTGTTTTATTCTTTTTCCAACTGAATGATGTGATGTCTTCATAACTTTTTCTCTCAGATCCCCTTCCAGATATTCTTGAACTGGCTCCATCTACACTTCGCTTAGAAGTGGTTGAAGACGAAACGCGAACAACCAATGGTCTTCGCGATCAGGAATCTCCTACTCTTTTGTCGAATATATTCTGAATTTGTAGGCCTTGTGTGTCAACATGATGTTCACCTTCTTGCAAAGCATATACCCGAAAGAGAGGTTGGCGATTCATCTCCCACTTTCACTAGGGCTTCACCCGTATCGTTTAGAAGTGGGCGTATTCTCGCCTAATTTGATAAAAAAAAGTCCCCCGTCCAAGTTAATTTTACTTGTTACGGAAGACTTATTTATTCGATGCTTCCGGCGAGAATCGAACTCGCACTGCAGCATTACCATTGCTGAGGTCTGCCATTAACCTACGGAAGCGTACATATTTCTGATATCAGTATAGCTTAGATGAAATATTTCTTCAATAAAAAAACTGACAGACGTTGCCAAGTCTGCCAATTTAGAAGAGTTATTTACTTATAATACGGTTTTTGTTAGCGAATTATCGAACACGATAAGAACTGAGTAATGTTCGTCTGCTTTTGATGCAACGAATGTAGAAAACTTAAGTGTAATGATTGAATTTGAACCGACTCCGTTTTCTTCGAAGAAATGATTCATTCGTTCTTCTAACTCCTCAGGCGTACGTCCTACCAATACTTTTGAATGCAACATCTTATTCACCCCGTCTATTTTTTGTGTACGATTATGGTTTTTCCCAAAAGCGTACACTCTAAAACCTACAATTTTTCAACTTGCTGAATTTCAATCCGTTCGCTAAGGTGAAGACATGAATCATATTTTACGAAGGAGTCGAGGCATATGAAAGATTACATGTTTGATGAAATCATTGATAAAAAAATGACGGGTTCGGTCAAATGGGACGGCTTAAAAGATTTATATGGAGCAGAAGAATTAATTCCGATGTGGGTCGCCGATATGGATATCCGACCAGCGGATTCAATCGTCGGGGCATTAACAAAACGGATTGCACACGGTCATTTCGGCTATTCCCTATTCGAAGATCGAGCCAAACAAGCCATTCAAAACTGGTTTTTGAAACGTTATGATCAACAGATTGAACAATCATCGCTCCTTTATTCGAGTGGCGTCGTCCCTGCTCTAGCACACAGTCTCCTGGCACTGACCGATGAGCATGATGAGGTCATCATTCAAACTCCTGTTTATCCCCCGTTTCACCAAATCATTCAATCGAACAATCGAACGCTCATTGAAAATCCGCTCCGCTTGATTGCAGGACGTTATGAAATTGATTTCTTGAGTCTTGAAGCACAGATGAAAACTGCGAAAATGATGATTTTATGCAGTCCCCATAATCCAACTGGTCGGGTGTTTAATCGGAGTGAACTTGAAACGATTGTTGATTTGGCCAAGAAATATGACGTTTATCTTCTGTCCGATGAAATCCATGCTGATTTGATTTTTTCCGGTAACAAACACCATCCGATTTCAGCATTTTCATATGAGAAGGCAATTCTCGTCAGTGCACCTTCAAAAACATTCAACATTCCAGGACTTTATGCTTCTTATCTAGTTGTTCCGAACGAAACCATTCGTTTGGAAATCGAACGTGTCCAGCAAGCAAACTTTGTTCATCCGAACGCGCTTGCCTCAACGGCAATCATCGCTGCCTATGAGGATAAAGCGAGCGAACAATGGCTTGACCAACTTCTCTTATATTTAGAGCAAAATCGTGACCATGCTCTCAGACGAATCGAAACGGAGATGCCGTTACTATCTGTCGTCAAACCTGATGCAACCTTTTTACTTTGGATTGATTTTGAGCGCCTCGGATTGACCGAAGACGATCGTGCGACTTGGCTCGTTGAACGAGCATCCCTCGCCTTAACCCATGGAAAAGCATTCGGAACGAACGGCGTGACATTCGAACGTTTAAACTTCGGATGCCCGCGGCGCCAACTAGACGAAGCACTCGACCGGCTGCATGACGCATACCTCAGCTTGATGTAAATGATTTTTCTCTAAACAGATTAGCACATGCTAGTCTGTTTTTTAATTTTTCACATTTTACACTAATTTCACAAATACTGAAATACGTTCATCTGATTTAATCATTACAATAAAGTGACGAAAATCAGAAAATTAGAACTTTAGCAGGGACGAAAAGTGTCCCAACCCCTTGATAGACTAGGCTTGAAGCCATTTTCCGCCTGTTTGCAAGGACTTGCAATGTAGTTTTGGCACCTGTAAGGTTGGGAACAAATAAGTCATCGATGTTCACTTTTTAACTTTTTTATCCCGAACAGACGACGACAACTACATGCATGGGAGGATTTATTTTTATGTCGCAAGAATGGATTTCAATTGGCCTGTATCTATTTATGATGCTTGCCATCGGTTACATCGCGTATAAACGAACGACAAACACGGAAGACTACATGTTAGGCGGTCGTAACTTAGGACCGGGCGTAACAGCACTATCTGCTGGTGCTTCTGACATGAGTGGTTGGATGTTGATGGGACTTCCTGGTGCCATGTATGCTACCGGCGTTTCAGCACTTTGGCTTGCATTAGGATTACTGATTGGTTGTTACATCAACTATATCGTCCTCGCTCCACGCTTTCGTCTCTATACGGAAATGGCAAACGATTCAATTACGATTCCAGACTTCTTGGAGAATCGTTTTAAAGATACATCACGTATCTTACGGACGGTCTCTGCGATCGTCATCATCGTCTTCTTTACGTTCTATACTTCAGCCGGTATTGTATCGGGTGGTAAATTGTTCGAAAGTTCATTTGGCTTTGATTATCATTATGGTATGCTCTTGACGATCGCGGTCGTTGTCGCCTATACACTCTTTGGCGGTTTTCTCGCAGTCAGTTGGACCGACTTCGTCCAGGGTTGTATCATGTTCGTCGCCCTCATTCTCGTACCAATCGTCGCATTGACGGATGTTGGTGGTGTCGACGGCGCATTCAACTATGCGGACAACTTAGATCCTACACTATTTGATCCGTTCAAAGGAACGACTGTCCTCGGAATCATCGGATTCCTCGCTTGGGGACTTGGTTACTTCGGTCAACCCCACATCATCGTCCGCTTTATGGCAATTCGTTCTGTTAAGGACTTGAAAAAAGCCCGTCGTATCGGGATTGGTTGGATGTTCTTCTCAATTTTAGGTGCGATGTTGACAGGTCTTGTCGGGATTGCCTACTTTGAAGGACAAGGTAATGCACTCGGTGACCCAGAAACGGTCTTTATTCGTTTCGCTGATGTCTTGTTCCACCCGTATATCACTGGCTTCTTGATGGCAGCCATCTTGGCAGCAATCATGTCGACAATTTCTTCTCAGCTGCTCGTTACATCAAGTGCGCTGACGGAAGACTTCTATAAGACGTTCTTGCATAAAGAAGCGTCAGACAAACAACTTGTTTTAATCGGTCGTGGTGCAGTTTTAGCCATCGCAGTGATCGGAACATTCCTTGCCTGGAACCCTTCAGCGACGATTCTTTCACTTGTCGGTTACGCATGGGCTGGTTTCGGTTCTGCATTCGGACCAATCATCTTGCTTTCACTTTACTGGAAACGGATGACGAAACAAGGGGCACTTGCCGGAATTATCTCTGGTGCCGTCACAGTTATTCTATGGGTCCAACTCAACTTTAGCGATACGCTTTATGAGATGGTTCCAGGATTCTTTACAAGTCTTCTCTTTACAGTCGTCGTCAGCCTTCTTACGAAACAACCTGTTGACTCTGTACAAGACAAGTTTGATGATATGGAAGAAGAATTAAAAGAAGTCACACAATAAACACTAAAAAAATCTCCATCCTGTTCAGTCGTCGACTGATGAGGGTGGAGATTTTTTCGTCGTACTAGATTACGTCAATTCAATCACACCGTAATGAAGTTTCGATGATTTCCGTTTAATACGCTCAAAAGCAAATTGATTAAACAACTCACTCTCAAAATGGGCTTTTAAGACGATTCGTCTCTTTGCGACTCGTTTTGCTTCCTCGATTGCCTCAATCGATAATACTTCATAGTCAGCAAGGGTGCGCAGGCCGTTCAAATGCGTCGACTCCGTCACTGTCTTTTCAAACATTGGATCAAAATAGATGACATCAAATGAATCCGAGGGCAAGGTCTTTAAATAACGGATGTGTTGTTCGTTCAGCACCTCGATCCGGCGCATGGCATCATTGATCGGCTCATAGCCTTCTTGCCAAGCAATCAGTCCTTCACGAACGATGAGTGCCGTTTCTGCTTTACTCTCTAACGCTACGACTTGACCACTTGAGCCGACAGCATGGCTCATGACGATTGCATCCGCTCCTAATCCTAGCGTGCAATCAAGAACGGTCATTCCCGGCTTAAGCTTGGCGATTGCAATTAATGGATCATGACCCGATGCATCAAATTGTTTTATCCGAAAGACCGCACTAGACGGATGAAAGAAAAACGAGGCTTCTTCATCTAACGGATAATATTCCAACCGTTGCTTGTCAACGACTAAAAGGGGTAAGCGGTGGGTTTGTTGTAACGACTGAATGCTGTGCTTTTTACGTTCGACAACCTGAAAGTCTAGCGCTCCCTCTTGCATCAACTGATGTAAGCGTGTTTCGACGGCAACGGTCGGTCTTAAACATGTTGTCAACAACACCTGTTCTTTCTTCACTTGATTCACTCCCTTGAACTACCTCCACCTACGCTTCGCTTAGAGGTGTAGGATTCCTCAGTTATCCGACCTGACGGTCGAAACCTGATCAGGCTAACCCCGTCGTCCCGACGGTTGAAGAAGCTAAGAGGCGTTCAGCTTCTTGTTTAAGATTCAATCCTGCGTTCACATCGCGGTCGTGGTGGATGCCGCAACTCGGGCATGTCCATTCACGCAAGCCAAGATGTTTCACGTCTTTGTGTTGATGTCCGCAACTGGAACACAGTTGACTAGAGGCGAAGGTCTTGCCGACTTTCACGACGGTCTTTCCGTACCATGCCGCCTTGTATCCGAGCATGCGGAAGAACTCCGACCAACTGACCTCGGAGATGGACTTGCTCAACTTGCGATTCTTCTGCATGTTCTTCACCTGCAAGGTCTCGATGCCGATGACGTCGTGGTTTTTGACGATCTCGGTCGATACCTTGTGCAGGAAATCGGTTCGCTTGTTCGCGATATTTTCGTGGATGCGGGCGACCTTCCGCTTCTGCTTCTGATAGTTCTTCGCCTCGGAAAGTTTCACTTTCTTCTCCAAGGTCAACCGTTGACGACGAGAGAGCTTGCGTTGCTCGCGCGCTAGCTTCTTCTCAAGCGAGTGGAAGTAACGGTCACTCTTGTACACCGTGCCGTCCGACAAGATGGCGAAGTGCTTCAACCCGACATCGACGCCGACGGATGAGCCCGTCTTTGGCATTTCGTTGCTCTCCTGCTCGACGAGCAGGGAGACGAAGTATTTTCCTGAAGCGTTCCGCCGGATGGTCGCGTTCAAGATGCGTCCGACGACCTGCCTCGAGTTAGCGAAGCGCACCCACTTCAGCTTTGGAATTTTGATTTTTGCGCCAACGATCGAGACTTTTGGAAGTTGAGACTTGCCTTGAATGTTCGTCTTGTACGATTGAACGGGGTTACGCTTTGACTTGAAGCGAGGTCGTTCGTTCTGTTTCTTGAAGAAGCGATCAAAGGCATCAGCAAGATGTTTGACGCTCGTTTGCACAGACGTGCTATCGACTTCCTTCAGCCAGTCGAACGCATGCTTCAACGACGGGAGTTCTTTCGAACAAGAACCGTAGGACAGTCCCTTCCCTGTCGCTTTATACGTCTCATCCGACTTCGCTAAGAAGTGGTTGAAGAAGAAGCGCGAACAACCGATCGTATTCGCAATCAGGATTTCCTGCTCTTTTGTCGGGTAGATTCTGAATGTGTAGGCCTTGTGAGTCAACATGACGTTCACCTCCCTACAACGGATATACCTGAAAGAGAGGGTGGCGATTCATCTCCCACCTTCATTCGATCTTCACCCTGATCGTTTAGAAGTGGGCGTATTCTCGCCTAATTTAGAAAAAAAATAAGCTAGCCCAGGCCAGCTTATTTTTTTTTCTTCAATAACCCTTCGATATCTTCGATGAGTGCTTTTTTAGAAATCAAATCTTCCTGTTTTTCTTGCTCGACTTTTGCGTCGACTGTCGTCCGTTGCAATAATGCCTGCAACGTCTCATCGATACTTGATTTCAAATGATCCCGATCTTCTTTATTTAACGCAACATCATGTCGTACATCATCACCTTGCTCATCCAACTGACGTAAGCGTTCTGTCAATTGTTTTGCCTCACGATTCAAATCAGCATACAATCGTTCGATTTGCTCGAGGCGTAATTTAATACCATCTCGTTCAGTGAACATTTTTCCATCTCCTTCCAATACATATATGTCTACATCATTACTTTACCATATTCAACGTCAAATGATACAACGACATTCCGTTTACAGGTGCTTCCGAATACTTTTTTAAAGATGTCCCTCCTCCCTTCCCATCGGCTATCTTTTGCTTTTTCGTTCTTTTACTCGCTATAATGAACATGCACAGGTAATTGCTATCAGAGGAGGATAACGTCATGGATTTAAAACGTCGAACACTACGACATGTAGACCAAGTGGAATTCGAACATTTCGTAAAATATGGCGAGCCGGCCTACGGACTGACGAAACAAGAGATTCGAGGCTACGATCAGGAACTCGGGACCACTCGTGCCTTTGATTCACTCGAACACAGTTACCCAGAGGATTTCTATTTTGACATTATCGTCGAAGACCAAGTCGTCGGTCGTGTCTTGTTATTAAAAATGGGTCATTACTTCCAGCTCGATTTGATGATTTTTGATTCATACAGCGGGAAAGGTTATGGAACAAAGGCTGTTCAGTCCGCTTTGCATACATCGAACGTCCTTGAAGTATACGAAGTACGTGCTCGCGTCTTACCGACATCACCTCATGAACAGATTGCACGGAAAATTTTCCTTTCCAATGACTTTCAGGAATCAGACGGGTACTTCGTCAAAGGCCGTCGAAAACGTTATTCGCTTCAACGTCCCGATTGACCACCGACGCTCTCGAGCGTCTTTTTTTTGACATATTTTAAAATTACGCGTAAAATTTTGCTCTGTATGACCTAGAAAGGAGCACATTATTTATGAATGAATGGTTATGGTTCCCCTCGATTATCTTAACGATGGGATTGTTATTACTTAGTTATCGTTTTTTTGGTAGAACGGGATTGATGGTCTGGATTGCGATCGCGACAATCATCGCCAATATCCAAGTAACACAACAAGTCGATATCTACTCGTACATTTTCACATTAGGAAATGTCGTGTATGGAAGTTGTTATCTTGCCACGGACATCTTGAATGAAAAATACGGAAAAAAAGTTGCGCGTCAAGGTGTTTTCTTAGGATTCTTCTCTTTGATTGCTACGACCATCCTCATGCAATACAGTCTCCTTTACTCACCTCTAAATGATGCTTTCGCGAAGGACATGTCTTCATCGATGAACTTATTATTCGGTTTATTACCTTGGATTGCACTCGGTAGTCTTTCTGCTTATTTGGTCTCACAACTATTTGATGTCTTCATGTATTCGAAGATTCGTCAAAAGACGGGTGAAAAAAATTTATGGCTCCGAACAACTGGTTCAACAGTCATCAGCCAATTGCTCGATACGTTAACGTTTTGCGCGATTGCTTTTCACAGTCTCCCGTTTGATATTTGGTGGCAAATCTTTTTGACGACGTATGTTGCGAAGTTCGTCATCGCATGGCTCGCGACACCATTTATGTATATCGCGAAACGGATGAACCCGCCTGCTGATTCGACGGATCTCGCAGCCTGACATCAAAAAATCCAATGACTTCATTCATCAAATCGAGGATGGAAGATTTCATTGAATTAACGGATAATGGGAAGTGGGAGGTGGGATGATTGAAAATCAAACGGAATGAACCTTTTCGCTATACCTTTAAAGAACCGATCACAGGTGAGTTTTACCTCGTTAAAGACGGACGCCGCACACCAGCTGGATTGATGCACATCCATAATATTTCTCCAAGTGGTATCGCCATCACGACCCCACTCAAGTTACCTTTACAGAAAACGACAACAATCATCGTCGAGTTTTCGTTGCTTGCCAACACGGAACCTTTAAAAATTGAAGGGCAACTGTTACACGAAAAATGGATTGGAACGGAGCGGTTATACGGACTACATCTACACACGACTAAACAAGACCGTGAATCGATTGTTCAAGCCGTCAAACATATCGCTAAAAATGAACGTTAAGTGTGATGAAACAGCCCCTTTCTCAATGAGAAAAGGGCTGTTTTTTTATTCCGTTCGATAGACAACCGCTTCATATGGACGCAAAACGACTTCTTGATCTGTATTCGTCGGGGCAGTGGCATAGTTTCCAATTATGATATCCGTGGTATCGTGTTCGACCTCGACTGTTGTCTCCTCTTCTGCAAACGAACAGTACACGTACCACGTTTCTCCTTCATAAGTCCGCGAATACGCATAGATATCATTAGCCGTTTCGAGCAACGCATACTTCCCGTAGACGACCAAATCGTGTTCATGACGCAATTGAATCAGCTTCTTATAGTAATAAAAAATCGAATTCGGATCTTCTAACGCCCGTTCGATATTAATTTCACGATAATTTGGATTGACTTTCAACCACGGTGTTCCTGTCGTAAAGCCTCCATGCTGCTCTGCATTCCACTGGATTGGTGTCCGTGCATTATCGCGTCCTTTTCGATGGACTGCCTGCAGTAATGCTTCAGGATTTGCTCCTTGGGCCATCCGTTCCTTCCACATGTTCCGAATCTCGATGTCTTCATACTCTTCAATTGTCTCGAAGGCGACATTGGTCATCCCGATTTCTTCTCCTTGATAGATGTACGGTGTTCCTTTTAACAAGTGTAACAACGTCGCGAGCATCTTCGCCGACTCGACCCAGTACGTCGTATCATTTCCGAAGCGACTGACGACACGCGGTTGATCATGATTGTTCCAATAGAGTGAGTTCCAGCCTTTGTCGTGTAACGCGACTTGCCATTTCGTGAAATTGTCCTTTAATTTTTGTAAGTCGAACGGTAAGACGTCCCACTTTCCACCTGGACCTGAATCTAAATCCATGTGTTCAAACGTAAAGACCATGTTGACCTCGTCACGCGCTGGATCCGTATATAAAATCGCATCTTCCGTCGTCGCCCCTGGCATTTCCCCGACGGTCAGGACATCATAGTTCCCGAACGACGCATCGTTCATCTCTTTTAAGTATTCATGAATCCGCGGACCATTGATGTAGTGTTGTCCCCCGTCGCCATATAATGCCCCCGGTGCAACATCCGCATCCGGCAGGCCTGGAGTTTTCGAAATCAAGTTGATGACATCCATTCGGAACCCATCGATTCCACGGTCTAACCAGCGCGTAATCATCGCATAAATTTCATGACGCAATTGTTCATTTTCCCAGTTCAGATCCGGTTGTTTCTTCGAGAAGAGGTGTAAGTAATATTCATTCGTCGCTTCATCTAACTCCCACGCTGGGCCGGAGAAGATTGAGCCCCAATTGTTCGGCAATGTACCATCGTCATTCGCTGCCCGCCAAATATAATAGTCCCGATACGGATTGTCTTTACTTTTTCGTGATTCTGCGAACCAAGCGTGCTCATCTGAAGAATGATTGACGACTAAATCCATGACGATTTTAATTCCCCGTGCGTGCGCTTGATCAAGCAATTGATCAAAATCATTCATCGTCCCGAACTCATTCATGATCGCTTCATAATCCCGAATATCATATCCATTGTCATCATTCGGCGAATCATAGACCGGGCTCAACCAGATGACGTCAATCCCGAGTAATTTTAAGTAATCCAGTTTTTCAATGATTCCGACGAGGTCCCCGATTCCATCCCCATTCGAATCATTAAAGCTACGCGGATAAATTTGATAGACAACACTATCATGCCACCATTTTTGTTCCATACTTTGTCATCACTCCTCCATGATTGCTTTAGGCAAACGCTTGCACATTTCGGTTAAGCGCTTCCAACGACTTCATCGCCATCGTACCATGTCATTTTGACTTAAAACAAGTGAATTCCAATATTTTAAACAGTACCTTTACATCCGTTTCCACAGACTTTTGATGTTTAAAGTATACTGATTGAGGAAAATAATTTGAGAAGGGAGGCGTTTCATCGTGTATCGTCGCTATTTTTTATTTTTAATTTGGATTGTTGCCATCGTCTTTATTTTATCCTTCGGAAACAATCGTGTTTTTCCGGACGGTTTTTTATTTTCTTTTCTTCGGTTTGATCAAAGTCAATTTGACACGTCAGCCCTGAGCCTGTTTACACTGCTAGGCATTTATCCGCTTGCATTCTTTATGATGTTCTTAGACGAAAAACGATTTTTAAAACCTTCACCGATGTTAGCAAGTATCGGCGCCTTCGTCCTCGGATCGTTCGTTTTGATGCCTTACCTCGCACTCGCCATTCCGCGACAGACATTTCTTCCGTTTCGTCGGCGCACTTGGATATTGATTGCCGTTCCTCTGTTAGCTGTCCTTTCAGCGTGCATCATCTGGATTGCGTTAGCCCGTTCCGATTGGTCGATTTTCTTGCTTTACTTCATGACGAATCAGTTCGTCCGAACGATGGCCGTCGACCTCGTGATGTTTTATATTTTACAAATTTTTATGTTATACCGCATTCGCTCACGCGATGAAAAAAAGTTGATGTGGCGCGATTTCCTCCCGCTATTCGGACTATTCAGCTATCTCTTTCGCCGTCATGTCTCTAGCTCATCTTCCTGATTTCAGATACAATAAGGGAACAGAGAGTTAGAGGGGGAGTTTTGCAAATGAAACAATATCACGACCTATGCCATGAAATTCTGACGAACGGGACAAAAAAAGAAGATCGGACGGGAACCGGGACGACGAGCATCTTCGGTCATCAAATGCGGTTCCCGCTTAAGGACGGATTTCCGATGGTCACGACGAAGAAATTACATATGAAATCAATCATCCATGAATTGATTTGGTTCATTTCTGGGAACACGAACATTGCTTACCTACAAGAAAACGGAGTTCGAATTTGGAATGAGTGGGCAGACGAAGACGGGAATCTAGGTCCGGTTTACGGAGCACAATGGCGTTCCTTTCCTAAGCCAGACGGAACGACAGTTGATCAACTCGCAAATGTCATCGAGCAAATCAAAACAAATCCAGATTCTCGCCGCCTCATCGTCAGTGCCTGGAATCCGGGACAAGTAGACGAGATGGCATTACCGCCGTGCCACCTCTTGTTTCAATTCTACGTCGCCGACGGCAAACTTTCTTGTCAGCTCTACCAGCGTTCGGCAGACGTCTTTTTGGGAGTACCGTTTAATATCGCCTCATACGCCTTATTGACACATATGGTCGCACATGTCTGTAAACTCGAAGTCGGGGATTTTGTCCATACGTTAGGAGATGCACATATCTACTCCAATCACATGGATCAAGTTAATCTTCAATTGAGTCGGACGCCCAAACCACTCCCACGGCTCCGTTTCGCCCGCGAAGTGACTCGTATAGAGGACTTCCGTTTCGAAGATATCATCATCGAAGGGTATGATCCTGATCCACACATTAAAGGAGTCGTCGCCGTATGATTTCACATATCGTCGCCTATACGAAAAATCGTGTCATCGGTCGTGATAATGAGATGCCTTGGCATCTTCCAGCTGACCTCGCTCATTTTAAACGCGTGACACTTGGCAAACCGATCATCATGGGGCGAAAGACTTTTGAATCAATCGGACGTCCGTTACCCGGGCGACAAAATATCGTCGTTACGCGAGATGAACAGTTTCAAGCAGACGGTGTTACGATTTGGTACAATCTCGATTCACTCTCTGCCATAATTAATTCAGAAGAAGAAGTCTTTTTGATCGGGGGCGGCGAACTGTTCCGCCAAACCTTGCCAGTTGCAAAACGTCTCTACGTGACCGAAATTGAAGCCGAGATCGACGGGGATGTTTTTTATCCCTCCATCCCTTCGCACTTCACTTTATTAGAAGAAGCATTTTATCCGGCTAACAAAGAAAATACATTTGCATTCTCGATAAAATGCTTTGAACAATAACATTAAAAGATGACCCCTTTTACTACATAGCAGGGGTCATCTTTTTGTATCGTTTAAGAACGCTTCCACATATGAAATTGGAAGGGAAGCACGAAATCAAAGGTCCCTCGTTCAAGAGATTTTTGATTAATCCTTCGATGTCGACTGAGAGTCTTCCTTTACTTTATTTATTAATTTACCACTTTTGTAAAACTCGTCTTTTCCAGATAGTTTTGTTCGATTCGCACAGCAACCAAGTGATACAGAATTGAACTAAAGTCTCCTTGCTGGCTTTTTTGCTGCAAGTCAGCTCCCGTGTAAGGTTCTGGTAAGCTCAGACCGATGTACATAAGCTCATCACCAGAATATACGTTTCCATTCACCCTGTAATTTTTCTCTGGATCAAGCCCGCTCAACTTTAACCGTTTCAAACGTGGATTAGGACGCGCTAATACCTGATAGTGAGCAATAAGGGCCTCTTCTTTATTTCCAGAGATGACGGACCATGCTGTCTCGTTGCCATCTCCGTCAAAAGGACTGACTAATCTTTTAAAGATGCCCGTGTGCAATAACTTACGATGCTTCTTAAAAAAATGAATTTGTTGCTTGATTTCTTCCTGCTCTTCGAAGGACAGTCTAGTGATGTCCAATTCATATCCGAATGTACCAAAGAACGCTACGTTTGCACGAGTGGCAAGACTCGTATGACGGTGGACTTGATGATTCGGTACAGCCGATACATGTGCTCCTATAGAACTGAGCGGATAAACAATTGACGTTCCATATTGAATTTTTAATCGTTCGACTGCATCCGTATCATCACTGGCCCAAGCTTGTGGTGCATAATACAACATACCAGGATCAAATCTGGCCCCCCCGCTTGCACACGATTCAAATAAAATAGCTGGAAACGCTTCGATTAATCGTTCGTAAAGTGCATAAACCCCTAAAATATATCGGTGTGCGACTTCCTGCTGTCGTTCATACGGTAACGTAGCAGAACCAATTTCAGTCATATACCGGTTCATATCCCATTTGACGTAAGATATGTCGGCACTTCCTAATATAGTAGTCATTTGTTCAAAGAGATGATCTACAACCTCTTCGCGGGAAAAATCAAGTACATATTGATGACGCCCATGTGAATGATGATAGCCAGGTACTTCGATAATCCAGTCCGGATGTTCCTGGAATAGTCGGCTT
Source organism: Exiguobacterium sp. s102 (assembly GCF_018618635.1). Classification (NCBI taxonomy): domain Bacteria; kingdom Bacillati; phylum Bacillota; class Bacilli; order Caryophanales; genus Exiguobacterium; species Exiguobacterium sp. s102. The sequence goes on along the minus strand of NZ_JACSML010000001.1, from coordinate 918,660 downwards.
TTTTTTGACACCATTTCCGGTTCAAACCATAAACCAAATGACAGTCCAGTCTGTCTGATCCGGTTGACAAGGTGTGGCATTCCATTTGGAAGTTTCTTTTCATTGATATACCAATCACCAAGAGATGTTGTGTCATCTTCTCTTTGACCGAACCATCCGTCATCGAGAACAAACAATTCAACACCTAGTTTCTGTGCAGTTTGTGCAATCGTAACAATTTTATCTTCATCAAAGTCAAAATAAGTTGCTTCCCAATTATTAATCAAGGTTGGTCGTTCACGATCACGCCAAACACCTCTCGCTAATCGTGTCCGGTATAAACGATGGTAAGTTTCACTCATCTCGTTGATACCTTGATTCGAGTATACTAAAATGACTTCCGGCGTTTCGAATTGTTCCGTGGCATCAAGTATCCATTTAAAATCAAATGGATGAATCCCAAGCTGGACACGGGTCGTATTAAAATGATCAACTTCGATTTGCCCTAAGAAATTTCCACTATAGATTAGGCTGAATCCGAATACTTCACCAGAATGCTCTGTCGTACCGGGACGTTTCAAGGCCAAAAATGGATTGTGTTGACTGCTACTTGTTCCTCGCGTACTTGAGATACTCTGTATCCCAGGACGTAAATGATGTTGCTCTAAATGTCGTTCACGCGCCCACGCACCTGATAGCTGTAGCAGTTCATAATTGGCATCGTCTAAATCAACTGACATGCTGAGTGCACGTGTTAATTCAAGTCGTCCCTGTCCCGTATTACAATACTTAACTTGACGGGATAATGCATTTGTCTGTTCAAAAACACTGTATGACAAAATAGTCTCAAGACCGGATTGTTCATCACGTAACGTTATTTTTAAGGTTGTTGCCTCTGTTTCATCTTCTACATAAGTAGCAGGAAGACCATCAAGTTTCGATTTCCCTTTAAAAAGATCATGTGATACGTATATTAACTCACTTATTCGATGCCCTGTTTCATGTACGACTTGGAATGCAGGTTCGCGATAATCCGTCGTACCGTAACTCGGAAATTCCTGTTGTGTCGTTTCTAACGAAAAAGCAAGGTCACCCTCTGTGACACATGAAAGGGTTGCTCGTGGTACTTGGCGCATAAGATGTGAAAAATTCTTTTGATGCCTGATTTTTCTTCCATAATATAAATGACCAAGCTGACCATTCGGTAAAACGTGAAGAATATAGCTAAAATCCTTACCTTGAATATGAAATTGTGGTGTAGGTGAACTATTGTAATAAATCGCCATAGAAAATTCCTCCTTTCTCTTTTAAGAAGCTTCTTCCTGATTACGTTTCACTTCTTTGACTTGATCCTTGATGAAGAATGTACAGAGTACAACCCCTATCAAGAAGAACAGCGGTAAGTTAAAACCAGCACGAACACCGACAAATTCCATCATATATCCAACGAGCCAAGTTGAAAACATCGCACCTAGACCTGCTGCCGTATATAAAAACCCAAGTGCTGACCCCGCATTTTTAAATAGCGATGTAGCGAGCGCAATTGCCGTCGGGAAAATGACTGAAAAAAATGCACCTGACACACCATATAATATGGCAATCGAATCTGGACCGAATTTAGCGAAGCTAAATGTCAAAATAGCAAGAGATGCAAAAACGAAAATCACTCGTTTTTCACCGTATCGATCGACGATGATTCCCCCCAGTAAACGTCCTATTGTAAAAACAGCGAAGAAAATTGAAAGATACAACGCACCTTTTGAACGGGCTTCTTCCAGTTGAATTCCTTCAAGATAGGCTGGAAGCCAACTGGCAAATCCCGCTTCCGCCCCAACGTATAGTGTTAGTAACAACATCAATAAAACGAACTGACGATTTTTTAACATCCCAAAAAATTGTTTTAAATCAAGGGCTTCCTTTTCAACAGTTTGCTTAGGCATTGGCGCCTTCAGTGTATAGAATGCAAAGAGGATTAAAGTAACCCCGAGTACGATATAGATTGTACGCCAAGATACAGCAACGCCAAATAGATAGTTCAAAAGGAGCGGAGCAATGAATGCACCAATTCCGTATACTCCCATCATGACGTTAAACATTAAGCCTTGTTTTTGTGGAAAAATGGGTGGAACAATTGCATTTGAACCAATCGTCATCGTTCCAAGCCCTATCCCGACGATCGCATAAAACAAAGCAAATATTGCAAAATTGTTTGAAAATCCTGTACCAGTCAAACCGATTATCATAATGATCGTTCCACCTGCCATCATGAACCGGATACCGCGTTTATCTGATATGTATCCTCCAAATAAACTTGATAAGAAAAATCCCGTATAGTAAATTCCCATCATTATTCCAATGTCGTTATAACCAAACCCTAAATCCTCTTGGGCACGCGGGAGTATTACTCCTTTTGAATAATTAATTGCTCCAAGCGTAAACATAACAAAGAACATAATGATCAGCGCAGCTACCTTTTTAGGTGTGTCAAAGTGTTGTTTCCATTCCATTACAATAGACCCCGTTTCCTTTAAATGATGTATGAAGTACTGAATTCGTTATAATTAGTTTATTTTTTTGTAAGCGTTATCACAAGAAGCTATTTCTTCTTCATTTTACGTCTTATTGTGCTCTTTTTTTAAATTTAGAGCGTTTTCTATGTTATTTTATGCTATATTTACGAAATAAATATTTGAAATGATTATTTTTAAATATTTTTAGTTTTATTTAATCATTTTATGCTTTTTAATTAGCTAATTTATGCTATCAGGAGAAATGATATGACAAATGAGATTGAATATGGTTCTTATGCTTTTCGTTTTCCGGAATTCGTAAATGATATTGTTCAAATCTGGTCGGTTGGAAAAGATCATCAAACATCCTCTCTCTATCAGTGGAATGGATTAGAGCGTCGCGATAAAGGAAGTCTGATTTTTCAATATACACTTTCCGGCACAGGTCAATTACGTATAGATGGAAAAAATTATAGACTTGACCCCGGACATGGCTTCATTGTTTCTGTTCCAAGTGATTTTGAATATGGTGTCATTGAGGGAGAGCCTGATTGGACGTTCATCTATATTACATTACAAGGTGAAATTGCTAACCTTTGCTTCACTAAGCTACGAAAACGATTCGGTCCTGTCGTCCGCTTTCATCCGGAATCTGAACCGATTAAACGATTAACCACTATTTATGATGCAGCAGCAAGTGATACGATTTCAGATGGATTTCAAGCTTCGGCTCTTGGTTATACTTTTTTGATGGCACTCGAAACATTTCTTGCTAATCCAACCGACATGCTAACCGACACACCGCCCTCTATCGCTCGTTCTTTAGTTTACGCCCATGAACATTATGCAGATTCGTTGGGTATTGAGGACTTAGCGACGGTCGCTCGGTTATCACGTCACCATTTCTCGCGCTTGTTCAAAAAGACTGTCGGTATGACGCCAAACCATTACATTACTCGGCTTCGTGTCGAACGAGCTGCTGCCCTCTTAACAGAGACGTCTAAAACAATTGATCAAATCGCTAAAGAAATAGGTTATCCAAATTCAAATTACTTCAATAAAGTATTCCGAAAAGAAAGTAGTTATTCACCAAGTGAATTTCGTAAAAAGAAAGCACAATTATCTTTTTAGCCACACTGCAAATAAGGAAATTCCTTTTAGACGTAATCTAAAAGGAATTTCCTTATTTTTTAATACTTTTACCGTAAGATTAACTGTCCTTGCGGATATGTAATGGTTACTGTTTTTCCAAAAACAACTCGATTTTCAAGAATATCCTTTGCAACGCGAATCGCAAATAAAGTCCGTTCCAATTCATCGTCCGGTTTATTCTGAGCTTTAATCAATTCTATCAATTGATGTTCCTTCGTAAGAAGCGTTTGATACATATCTTCAGCAACTGCTTTAAATTGTGTCATTATGAACCTCCCTAAACCGTCTGCCTGTCGCAACAGTGATGGTGCTATGATAAGTCGATGACTTGAGTCGGCCTTAAAATTTCACCCTGACCAGCTAAATTTAACATATCATATCTATGCTTAATTGAATCGGAAAATAACGAATAGGATAACATTGATTTATTATAATTTACTTAGTCCGTACTGAAATAGATATCTTCTCCAATCAAGTGCTATGAAGCATTCGAGGATATGCAAGACTTCCGGGAAATATCGTAATCATCAACTTATAGTGCGCAAACCATCACATCGAAAGAATCATGATAACCGAAGCACCCATTGCCGAATCTGTTCTTCGATTTGATTCGATTCGAGGGGAAGTAGACAGTAATCGACGACCCCCCGTTGTAATGCTTCTCCAAGCAGCGTACTTTCCTCCATGACAGTAACAATCGTTTCAATCGTATGTTCGCGTTCGTGTTTCCATTGATCGAGCAGACGGAAATCCGCTTCCGCAATCATCGATAACGGAACAAAGTTAAGTTGCATTACAGCCTCTGCCGGATCCTCGTATGGTAACACACGGAAATGATATTTTGGATGCTCCGGTACGTCAAGCTGACTCAAGTTCTGCAAAGGCATTCCGTCAATTTTTATCAAGCCTTCAATCTTTTCTTTTTCCGTTGCGACCGAGTACGCCACGACACGGTTCCGTCCTTTTCGTTTAGCTTGATAAAGTGCTTCATCTGCTTCGGATGTCATCTCTTCAAGGTCGAACGATGGTTGAGAGACAAGCGTTACACCGATTGAAACGGTGACCTTTAGACCGTTAGGAAATGTATGCCGTTCGATTCGTTCCCGAACTTTCCCCATCGTTACACAGGCAGCTTCCACATGCTCTGTACTAAAGAGCAACATGAATTCCTCTCCACCAAATCGAATCATTTCATCCTCTTGGCGAATTGCTTGTTTCGTTAAAGATGCAAGCTCAGATAGCACGAGATCCCCTGTCGGATGTCCGTGTAAATCGTTAATCCGCTTAAAATGATCGAGATCAAAGATTGCCAGTGCAAATAATTGACCGTCACGCGCAAGGCGTGACACACGCCGTTGAAAAGCATTCTGTAAGTATTTACGATTGAACGCCCCGGTCAGTTCATCAACAAGAATCGTAGATGAGACAATTCGCAGCTTATGTAGTAGCCGTTTCAACCGGATTTGTCGTTCGATGAGCGTCACCGTTTCATCCCAGTAATCATCTGCTCCGAGCTGGTAACAATATTGACGCGTCTGTTGATTTTCCTCTCCGATAATAATCAAAGGGGTGAACGTCGCCTCTAATTTTTTGATTAACTTATCTAGCTGTACCTTTTTTGAAGCCCGGACAAGTTCATAGTCAATCAACAATGCATCCGTCGGTAAATCGTAACCGACCTCAAGCATATCTTCGACTGATCCAAAAAAACGGGTCATGTAACGTTCGTTTTCTAACGCCTTTTTCCACTGGACATTATCAAGAAACCGTTTCGTGATTGAGACGATTAATTCTTTTCGGACCATTTTTTTACGACCATATGCAGATAAATAGTCGATGACAGGTCGTAATTGAAGTTTTACCACCTCATGACCAATCGTCTTTTCTTCTGAAGGAAGTTCTTGTTCAAGCCGCGTCGCTTGTCGCGCAAAGAACTCCATGCTTTCTTGTTGACCGAGCCGCTCAAGCCAACTGGCGAACACTAGTAATTCCGCTGTCGGGACGGATTCCATCCGCAATAAACGTTCTACCATCAGAATCGTCTGATTGATTTGTTTCTCCAACTGCATTTGTTTATTTCTCAAAACATCCTCCCCCTCTTTCTCTACAACCGAAGCAGTGTTGCTTCGAGTGAAGAGAAAGCGAGGGAGGCACCCTCACTTTCAAATTAAGCCTTTAAATTCGGACTAATCATATCGGCTGGAACAATCCAGGAGTCATATTGTTCTTCTGTCAATAATCCTGTCGCCAATGCCGCTTCTTTTAACGTCGTTCCATTCTTATGTGCAGCTTTTGCAATCTTCGCTGCATTTTCATACCCGATGTGTGGATTTAAGGCTGTGACGAGCATGAGCGAGCGCTCTACATTTTCATCGATGACTGCTCGCTCCGGCTCGATACCAACTGCGCAGTGGTCGTTGAATGAATGGAGCGCGTCCGTCAACAGACGAACGGACTGAATGAAATTATACATAATGACCGGTTTGAAGACATTCAGCTCAAAGTTTCCCTGGCTCGCAGCAAATCCAATCGTCGCATCATTTCCAAGCACTTGTGCCGCGACCATCGTCAACGCTTCACTCTGTGTCGGATTGACTTTCCCTGGCATGATTGAACTACCCGGCTCATTTTCAGGAATCGTGATTTCACCAATTCCTGCTCGTGGACCTGACGCGAGCCAGCGGACATCATTGGCGATTTTCATCGCGTCCATCGCAAGCGCTTTAATGGCACCATGCGCGAAGACAAGCTGATCATGGCTCGTCAAGGCATGAAATTTGTTCTCAGCGCTGACGAATGCTTTTCCTGTCTCTTGACTCATTTTTTCAGCAGCCCGGTCCCCGAACTCTGGGTGCGCATTGATCCCTGTCCCGACAGCCGTTCCTCCAATCGCGAGTTCCGTCAATGGATCAAGCGTCAACGTAATCATTTTTTTCGATAAATCGAGCATTCGGACCCAGCCGCTGATTTCCTGACCGAGTGTAATCGGTGTCGCGTCTTGTAAATGTGTCCGTCCAATCTTGACGATGTCAGAAAATGCCTTCGCTTTTTCGTCAAGCGTCGCATGAATGGCTTCAATCGCCGGGAACAAGTCATCAATGACGACCGTTTTGGCTGCGATGTGCATGGCCGTCGGATATGTATCATTTGAACTTTGTGATTTATTGACGTCATCATTCGGATGAATCGTCAAGTCGCTGCCACGTTCTTGTAACTTACGTGTCCCAACGCGTGCAATCACTTCGTTGACGTTCATGTTCGATTGTGTGCCGGACCCCGTCTGCCACACGACCAGTGGAAACTCCTCATCGAATTGCCCCGCGATGATCTCGTCACAAACTTCTGCAATCACGTCTGCCTTTTCACGGTCGAGTACACCGAGGTCTCGATTGGCTAACGCTGCGCCTTTTTTTAAGACGGCAAAGGCACGAATAATTTCGATTGGCATCTTTTCTGTACCGATTTTAAAGTTCTCTAAACTCCGTTGTGTTTGTGCGCCCCATTCCTTTGAACCCAAAACACGAATTTCCCCCATCGTGTCTCGCTCTAAACGATATTCCATTGTTGTTTCCCCCTTTTTTTCATCTTACACCTTATCAGTTTAACGGAAAAAACGTTGAATGGGAATGATAGAGCGTTGTTTGGGGAATAGTTTGTTAATCGAAAAGGAGTGAATGCAGTATGTGGTTTATCAATCTGACGATTGTCTTACTTTTAATCGTCGCAAACGGGATTTTTGCAATGACCGAACTTGCGCTGTTGTCTTCAAAACGCCAGAAACTGCAACAGTATGCGGATGAAGGAAAAAAATCAGCCCAAATTGCACTTGATTTTTTAGATCGTCCGACGGATTTACTATCGACGGTCCAAGTCGGCATCACTTTGATTGGAATCGTCAACGGCGCGTTCGGCGGCGCTGCTTTATCGCAACCTGTCATCCGCTGGCTCGGTCAATTTTCTTGGCTTGAAGCCTATGCCAGTACGCTCGGATATATTTTCGTCGTCACAATCATCACGTATATTTCACTTGTCATCGGTGAATTAGTCCCGAAACGGATTGCTCTCGTCAGTCCGGAACGTGTCACGATGTGGCTCGCCCAACCGATGCGTTTTTTTTCAACACTCCTTCGTCCGTTCATCTACATTTTGAGTAAGTCGACGAGTGGCATTTTCCGATTGATTGGCCTCGATCGTCTCGAAAGCGAAGATGAGACAGAAGATGAAGTGAAACAGTTGTTGATTCGTGGTGCTCAGGAAGGAATCTTTGCAGATTCGGAAGCCGAACAAGTCTCTCGTGTCTTTGCGTTCCACGATCAATACGCCTATGAATTAATGGAACCCCGGACCGTCACGGAGTGGATTGATTTAAACGATTCACCTGAACAAATCTTAAATGATTTACGTCGGGCGAAGCACCGGAATTTGCCCGTCGGACACGATGATTTGGATCATTTTGTGGGCTATATCGATGCGAAAGAAGTCTTAGCATCCGATACTCCCGCCTTGACGATTGAACGCTACATCCAGACACCGCTTATTGTCCCTCGACAGCTTAAAGCAACAGACTTACTCGAGCGGATGCGGAAAGAAACCGTCTCGATTGCCTTTGTCCTCGATGAATACGGTGGTTTTTTAGGAATGATAACATTATTTGATATATTGGAAGCCTTCGTCGGAGAAATTTCAACGATCGAGGAAGAACCAGAGCTGATCATGCGAAGTGATGGCTCCTATTTAGCAGACGGATTGTTGCATATCGATGATTTGAAACGAACGCTCGGTTTGACGACACCACTCCCGGGTGAAGTCCAGAATGCGTATCATACGGTAGCTGGACTGATTTTATATACACTCGGCGAATTTCCACAGCGTGGCAGTCACGTCATGATCGCCGATTATCGTTTTGAAGTCGTTGATTTGGATGGACGTCGCATCGATCAAGTCTTAATCGAAAAAGCCGCTCCTGATTTGTAATATCAGAAAAACGACCTGATTGCACCGAGTTACTCGGACAAACAGGTCGTTTTTAAATTAAAACTCATTTAATGCTTCACGTGCCACACGGTCCGCTTTATTTTCAGACCGCGGAATCCACTTGACGAATGCCAGTGGTAATTGTGAATACCGTTCGAATGCCGGATCAAAATAAACTTGAATGCGCTTGTTCTTGGCAAACTCGCGTTCGACCGCTAACGAAACTGCTTCCGAGTCCGTCCGGAACGAAAAGACACTTTCTCCTGCGTTCAATAACTCTTCCGCTAATTCGACCGCTCGTGCAAACGCCTGGAATTCCGCTTCATGATTGTTGACCGCGGTAATCCGAAACGTTCGTTCGATGACTTCTCCTGCGGAATTCTTACAGAAGATTCCTACCGTCGCGTCATCATTCGATGGCCGAACAGCCCCATCAAAATACATTTCAACCATGTTCAATCGCCGCCTTTACACCTTTTCGGATTGCTTGTTCATCTAAATTTTTTCCGATGAAAACTAGCGTCGTTTGTTTCTCTTGCTCGAACATTCCACGTACTGCTGTTCCGTAAATCATTCCGGTGCCTTGAAGAATCGTCTTTTGATCCGTATCCGCGAAATGAATGATTCCTTTATAGCGGTATAAATCTTCCGCATAGGCTTCGAGTACTTCACGCAAAACGGCACCGAAACGATTCCGATTCAACGGCTGCACTTCCGTAATCGTCAATGCCGTGAACGAATCTGCCGCTCGTTCGAAGCGATCATCTTGTTGTAATAAACGTTCTTCTTCCGCTTTTGGAAAATGGAACGTTTCAAATAAATTTGCTACCTCGACACGTGACTCGACTGTCGGAATGATATGTGCCGTCGGATTCAAGACTTCGAGCCGGGCGATGATGTCGGTTCGTGCAGCATCCGGTACCAAATCCACTTTATTCAGTAACAAAACATCGGCAAAGCCAATTTGTCTGACATTCTCTTCAAACGTCAATTCTCGTTCGAGATGGTACGCGTCGACGACCGTGATGACGCTCGAGAGTTGATATTGTTGTTCAATTGCCGGTTCAAAGTAGAATGTTTGGAGGATTGGGCCCGGATCAGCAATTCCTGTCGTTTCAATCAATAAACGATTGAATACCATCTCACCTGAGCGTCGTTTTTTAGCAATCCGTAATAACGCCTCTCGTAAATCGCCACGAATCGAACAGCAGATGCATCCATTCGTCAATTCAATCATCTCTTCGTCACTTCGTTCAATCAAAGCTTCATCGATATGGACTGATCCTACCTCATTGACGAGCAGCGCCACCTTTTCGGTCGGATGGGAGACAATATGATTCAACAGTGTCGTTTTTCCCGCTCCTAAAAAACCCGTAATCAATGTCGTTTTAATTCGTTCTTGCATAACTTTCACTCCTTACAGCAGTTGTGCCGTTCGCCATTTCTCTTTTCGTGCGTCGAGTAAATCAATCGCATGCAAATACCAGGATTCCGTTGTTTGTGGCGTGACACTTGAACCCCATTCTTTTTTTCCATGATGCGATAAGATGAGATGCATCATCCGATGATGCATGTCTAACGGAATCCGGAGTGCCTCGTCACGCAACGCGCGTTCGAACACAAAACAGCCGTATGGCATATGTCCGACTAGACTTCCAAGCGGATCAATCGCAATACCGGATAACGTTTCCTCTGCCGCATCGACTTGCAGTAAGTCCGTGAAGCGACTTGGTGTTGCGCCGAGATGATTATACTCCCAAATCTTTCCGATGTCATGCAACAAGACACCTAACAAGAGTTCATCCTGATTCGGTTCTTGATCGAGAAGCGTAATCGACCGTGCCGCCTGATAAAGAGAATCGAAGCTGTCGTCCCAGGCAAATTGACGTGTCGCTCGCTCAGGAGCTTGAAATAAATCGTTTTTATGATCAGCTTCTGCTTCTTGAATACACTTGAGTAACGTCAAATAAGGTCGCTCCGATTGACAGATTCCTGCCGCGATCGTCATCATACAAGCAGTGTGCTTCATCAACCCACCAATATAGGCATGGTGATGGAACAATGCCGCTGGTCTCGTCGAAAAATCATCCCAATACAAGTTTAGACAACGCAGGGCAATCTGGCGGTAAGGTTGTTGCATTTGCTCGACTAGGCCAATCAATTGATCCCGGTAATCGCTCGCAGACTCTTCCATCGGCATCTGAGGTAACAATGTCGTTCCAGCGACATCATGGACGGCCTTGACGCGTTGAACAGTCAACGACTTATTGCCTGAGTCGACGGGATATTCCTCGACCTTGGCAGTAACGTGGACGATCCGCGTCTCTAGATAAGGACGCATCGCCTCTTCCGCCGTTCCTTGATTCAACCATTGTTTTCCTTTACAAGAACCACTCGATGAATTGAATGTAAACTGTAACCATTCACGCCCTGTCTGACTCGTTCTGATTTCCGCAGAAGCGACTAAAAGTGTCTCTTCGATTTGTTCTCCCGGAACGTGACGTTCAATCAAAAAGCCGCCTGACGCATTTGATACGTCAACCACAAATTCATCCCCAAGGTAAGGTGGCATCTGTTGCTCTGGAATTGCTTTAAATAAGCGAATCATTTCCGAATCACTCCTCTCATCTCTATTGTCCATCATATCAAAGTCGCTCACCACCTGTACAAAACAAAAGAATGATTGTAAGCGTTTACTTAATCAGCTATGATGAATGCATATGTACAATACTTCCAATTAAGGAGGACTTTCATGATGCTTCGCTCACTCTCTTCAAGTTATGATGTCGTGATGCGCACAGCGCGAGATACAGTCGATCCAGCAACACGTGCTCAACTGAGGCAGGCCGTCGTCGCCTATGGCATAACGGCTAAAGATGAATCACCTTTACAGGCTTTAATCGAACAGGAGCTCCACTTATGTTGTATTCAAGTACAGCATGCCGGACTCGACGTTCAATCCGACCTCGTCAAGTTACTCGTCTTGTCCGCTTTCAGTAGTGATGCGGGATTTAGCACCGCAGAACTGAACAGTATGACACCAAATGCAATCAAAAGACAATTGTCTTCATACGATGCCATCTTCGCGCGTCTCATCCAAAAACTTTTTCTCCATCAGACACAAGTCGATATCATTTGCCAACGGCTACAACGTGTTCTGTGTGGTGCAGCAGCACAAAAGTGTTCGATTCGGGCACGTCGACTACAAGAGTCAACCCGCGTCACCTACTCTCATTAAAAAAGTCCTGACTCGAGTGAGTCAGGACTTTTTTTCAACGACCTGGCATTCCAGCTCCTTGAAAGGTGTATATTATGAAAATGCGGCATTCCGCTTCGTCATATTCTATAATCATCATCACAGATATTGGAGGTTCTGTCAATTGATTTTCAAAAAAAGTGGGTTGATCTCGTTAGAAATCAACCCGAATGGAAGAGTGAATAATTACCATGGCAATGCTTGATTTCATCATACAATGCAATGGAAGCGTTTACAAGCCTTTATCTAAAATTTTCTCAAGAAAATATTGTTCTGTTAATGGCAAATGTACGACTTCAATCCCGCTTTGGCGCATCAAGTTTAATCCATCGCCGTATTCATAACCCGTCGTATAGACGACGCGATCAATTTTTGAAGCGATTAAAGCTAAACTACATGCGTGACACGGACTATGCGTGACATAAGCCGTCGCATGACGCGCACTCGTCGAATCCGCAGCAAGTTTTCCTAACGCATTAATCTCCGCATGAATTTCATGTTGCTTTGACCATTCATGATGTTCTTGTTGGTTATTACAACGATAAAAAACTTCGCCATTATGTATAGTAGTATCAGATTCCAACACATTTTCATTGATTGATTTATAGAAAACCCCGTGTTGCTTTAAAAAAATTTCGTTGCAGTTCACATGCTGACTCGGTGTTCCATTGATTCCAATCGAAATTGGCTTTTCATCCTTGACGATGACGCATGCGACAGACTTCGAGGCACATTTCGAATGACGTTCTGCCATCATCTGGGCAAACAGTAACCAGGTCGTATCCCATTTCTCTTGTTTCGGATCCATAACGTTCACTCCTTAAACAATACGAAGGAACACGTAAACGTGTCCCTTAGTATCGTTGATTTGGTAATTCGCGACTTTTCGAAGCGACTTCAATGACTTTTTGTTTTAATTCATTTTCCATCCGCTCTAACTCATGCTCTGCATCGCGACGTTTCTGCTTCCCATCTTGTTGAATCCGCAGTGTCTCATCAAGCGTCTCGATTAAATTTTGATGCGCAACTTTTAACGATTCGACCGATACGATTCCTTTTTCATTCTCTTCTGCGATTTCAATCGATGAATCTTTTAAGAGACGTGAATTTTGTTCGAGCAATTGATTCGTCGTATTTGTAACATCCTTTTGCATCTGCAAAGCACTCTTTTGCCTAGACAGACTGAGTGAGAGGACGACTTGGTTTTTCCAAAGTGGAATCGTATTGACGACTGCAGATTCAATTTTTTCAGCAAGAATCTGGTTATTCTGCTGAATGACACGGATTTGCGGTGCCATTTGAAGACTGATCGTACGTGATAACTTTAAGTCGTGAATTTTTTTCTCGAACCGGTCCGTCAATTGAATCAAATCATTTAATTCTTGTAGTTTCGTCTGGTCACGTGAAACCTCGACTTCTGTCCGAAGCGGTTCGATCTCATTTTCTCTGACGTGTGCAATCTTCGTCTCACCCGCTGCGATGTAAAGATTTAGTTCCTCGAAGTAACGTCGATTTTTTTGATACATTTGATCAAGTAACGTAATGTCTTTCATTAAGCCAAACTTCGAACGATCTAAATTATGAACGACCTCTTCTAAATAAGCACTCATCTTTTCATATTGTAAGAAGTAGGTCTCCGCTTTTTTCTTCGCCCGTCCGATGACGGGAACGTTTGACCAAAAGCTTTTCTTTTCTTGTAACGAATCCGGGTCCATTTGACGGACACGTTGCATTAAATCCGACAACAGTTTTCCGGCGTCGCCACCATCTTTCATTTTGACTTCGCTTAACACTTGATCTGAAAATTGCGAGAGTTCCCGTTGAACCGGTGCTCCGAATTGCATGACGGCATCGGATTTATTCAAATCAATCACTTGAAGTAAACGTTCGATTTTTTGACGCTGTTCAGCTGGAACGTCACTTGGAATCATTTCTTCAACCGGACGAACTGGCGTCCGGTGTTTTGGTGTTTCCGCAAGATTCAGGTCAACTGATGGATCAGAAATCGTTGGTTGTGCCTGTTCCTCTGTTTTGGATTCGTCCGGCCACTCTTGCCATGAATTGTTATCAGAATGGGTCATGTTTATAACTCTCCTCCTGTTTTCTTTGTTCCGATTCTTGTGCCAAAACTTTTTCAATCGTTAAAAGTTCACGCTCTAAGTCGACCGTATCTCCTTCTAACAACAAGGATTGGTGTTGTTTTAATTTTTGAGCAATCATCTTCAAGTTCGCTTGCAGTTGTTCGCGTGTATCAAATTGCACTTGAGCCCCACGTCGTTCTAAATCTGCGAATTTTTCTGAAATCGATAATAAGGAATCGAGATAAAACGTGAAGAAGTCGCGTACTTTTTTTACTTCACGTGGTGCATTAAATAATTCTTCAAATAACACATGTGCTTCGCGCGAGACGACTCGCATATCTGAACGTACTTCGCTGTCTCGGATCGATGGGATAATGCCATCGAATGCCTGTAACTTTACGAAACCTTCTTCGACGGTCCGTTGCAAGACTTGCAACTCCAAATCATCCGTTTCATCAAATCTGCGCGTCGCTTGTTCAGGCTTTAAGATGACGCTTCCGACAAATTGATCATCATCATCGAGTAACAATTTCTTTTTGACATTTTGTCGTTTTATCTCTGTTGATTTTCGTTCTGTCCGGTACCGCTTCCCGGGTTTCGCCCGGTAACCGCTCCAAATGAACCATAAACCGAGCGCTACGAAGATTCCGGAAAAGTTTAACGTATCTGCTATCTGAAGAAATACGAACATCAAACCAATCGATCCGAAAATCCACCATGTAGAAGATTTCATGTCATCCCCTCTTTCTATTGACTCCATCTATTTGTGTCATGAATGAATCTACTGTTTCTTATATCTTACCATTACGGATGTCTTAACAAAAAGTTTCCCGTTTTCGATAAATGTTAGTCCTCTCTACTCTTTATTTCACCATAATCTTTCACCGGCCGCATCCGTCTCTAGATGTACGATGCTGAATGGATTGCATCTACTTTTTTCTTTTTACTTTTTACTTTTCACGAGTAACATATACGCATAAGATTTTTCGATTATTCAAAAATCACTTTCATCAAAAAAACTAGCTTCCGTTAATCAAAACGAAAGCTAGTGCTCGTGATCATATTCTGATTCAATCAAACATTCAAGAGAATACGAGTGGCCAAATCAGAATGATTAAAATGGCGAGCGGACTCAAGTAGCATACACTAAAGCGCCAAAATGGAATCATTCGTTTTAACAGGGGACCTGTCGCTAGCTCACGTTCGACAATCGCCCGATCAAGTTTAAATCCAGCAAATATTGAAATCAAGAGTGCACCGATTGGCATCAAAATATTCGATACGAGGAAATCCATCCAATCAAAAATTGTCTTATCGAACCACATGATGTCGCTCGCGACTCCAAAGGAGAGTGCTGATGGAACACCTACTATTGCGACAAGGATTGTCGTAATAATGGTATTACGTTTCTTATTTTGGACGGTCGCATCTTCTTTTCGATCAGTAATCGATGAAACCACAACTTCTAGCATCGCGATTGAAGAAGTGATCGACGCGAAAGCAAAGAGTAAGAAAAACAACGTTAAGAAGACTGTTCCAAATTGGACTTGGCTGAATACTGTTGGTAACACGATGAATAAGAGTGAAGGACCTTCAGCAGGATCAAGACCTGAAGCGAAGACCGCTGGGAAGATCGCGAATCCGGCTAGTAGTGACACGACGATGTTTAAAGAGACGATCCATCCTGCTGACCGATTGATTTGACCACGCTCTTTCATATACGAGGCATACGTCAACATTGCGGAGACGCCGAGCGATAATGAAAAGAAGGCTTGTCCGAGCGCACTCAGGACCGATGTCCGGTTCAGCGCTGAGAAATCCGGTTCGATGAAGAAACGAACCCCTTCACTTGCACCTTCAAGGGTCAATGACCGACTCACTAATATAATGAAACAAAGGAATAATAATGGCATCAAGATTTTACTCATTTTTTCAATTCCCGACTGAACACCTCGCAAGACGATTAATCCCGTAATGATGAGGAATACGACTTGGCCTAAAATCGCATAGAGTGGAGAGGCGGATATCATTCCGAAGAGTTCTCCTAACTGATCCCCACTCATGGAAGTCAAATTTCCGGAAAAACCAAGAACCGTATAAATTAATACCCATCCCCCGATGACGCTGTAAAAGGATAAGAGTAAGAAACAGGTGATGACACCTAACACGCCAATAAAGGTGAATTTCTTATGACCCAACTCTTCGAAAGCGCGCAACGCCGTTTTTCCACTCGTTCGACCGATTAAAAATTCTGCAATCAATACCGGGAGACCGAGGAGCAAGGTGAACACTAAAAATAGTAGTAAAAAAGCGCCTCCACCATTCGTTCCTGTCGTATATGGAAACTTCCATATCGCACCGAGTCCAATCGCTGATCCTGCTGCTGCTAAGATAAACCCAACTTTTGAAGCCCATGCATTGCTTTTCATGGTACTCCACCTCCTTTTCAAAAATACTTCCTTATTGTACAAAAGTTAAATCAAGAAGTCATCCTTTATCAAACATTTTCTTTAAAGCGTCAAAGCATAACCGCATATTCGCATGTTTGTATTAAAACAAAAAGCTTATACACTAAAAAAGGAGAGACATGGATTCTTCTTCGAATCTTTTTTGTCTCTCCTGATACAATCTTGTTAAGTTCGATTTAGTTTACGATTTTGTCCAGCGTACATTTTTAAGAATTCCGGTAAGACCTTCACCTCGACAGGCGAGTTCAGCGCCTTCTCACCATCCGTATCGATGACTTTTGGAGAATCCGTTTTTAAGGTAAAACCACTCGTTAAGATGTGCGTGAAAGATGGGTCGTTTGCCAGTCCGATTTTTTGAAGGATCACGTCACGGATTGTCGCTAAGTTGACTTCATCGACAATCACTAAATCCAGTTTCCCATCATTGTATGCACCGTTCGAAAGATTCGTTTCAATCCCCCCAAGCGACTCGCCATTCGCTGCTAAAATCAAAACGGCTTCTCCTGTCATTTTTTGCCCTTCATTTAATTCAAGTTCGTAGGCAAACGGTTTTGCATCCAAGCTTGAGCGGATGGTTGACAGATAATACCCCATTTTCCCAAGTCGGACTTTTTCTTCTGTATCAATGCCAATTGATGCTTCAGCAATTAATCCGAGACCCAAAAAGTTAAGGAAGTACGTATCGTTGACTTGTCCAAGATCGACTTCGACGATTTGTTGGGTCGCAATCATCTCTGCAGCAAGACGCGGCACCATCGGTAAACCGAGTGTCCGTGCAAAATCGTTACACGTTCCCCCTGGCACGATGCCAAGAATCGGACGCGTCTCCAGTTTAGCTAATCCATTAATGACTTCAAATACGGTTCCATCTCCACCGAGGACGACAAGGGCATCGAAGTCTCCCGCTTCTTCTGCAAACTCCTGTGCATCTCCTGCCCGACTCGTTTGCTTAATGACGATTTCATTGAATTGTTCCGCAAGTGGACTAATAACATCTTCTAGAAGACCACTCCGGTTCGTCCCGGCGGAAGGGTTACTAATCATCAATAGTTTCATTGAATGATTCCTTCTTTCTTCAAATAATTATTTGCCACTTCGTTGGCAGTTTTACCACCATAGGCGACTTCTTCATTCATTTTAGACATTTCTTCATCCGTGATTTTTCCATCTAATTTCTTTAATGCTTGCCCGACTTCCGGGTACTCATCAAGCGTCTCTTGGCGCAACAGAGGTGCCCCTTCATACGGAGGGAACAGTTGTTGATCGTCTTTCAAGACGACCATGTCATATTTCGCGATTTCCGGATCGGTCGAATAGGCATCGATGACTTCGATGTCTCCTGATTCGATTGCCTTGTATCGTAATTTCGGTTCCATCGTCACGACTTCTTTAAAATTGACACCATATTTTTCTTGAATCCCTTTGTAACCATCTTGACGATCTTTAAACTCTAACGTGAAGCCTGCCGTTAATTGACTCGCAACCCGCTTGATGTCGGAAATCGTTTTTAAGTCATACCGTTCCGCGATTTTTTTCGGAACTGCGATGGCGTAGGTGTTATTGTAGTCCATCGGCGGTAAAAGCGCGAGGTCCTGTTTGACCAATCCATCTCGTGCTTGCTCGTAAACCGCTTGTGCATCATTTGAGACCGGTTTTTCATTCGTTAAGCTAGCAAGGACCGTCCCTGTGAATTCCGGGTACAGATCGATATCACCCGATTGCAAGGCTTTATAGACGAACGTCGTCTTTCCGAAGTTCGGTTTGACTTGGACGTTTAAGTCCGTTTCATCCTCGATGACGATTTTATACATGTTCATTAAGATTTCTGGTTCGACCCCTAATTTCCCGGCGACGACCAAGTCAGGTTGTTCCGTCCGTCCGAGTGCGAACGGCGTGATAATCAGTGTCGCAATCAAGGCCAGGGCGACGACCATCCGGCTCGTTTGCCGTTTTTTTGTGGCGACTTCCGTCTGACGTAATAAAAAATCGAACAATAACGCGAGTAAGGCTGCCGGGATAGCTCCTAATAATAAGAGATTGTTATCATTTCGGTCGATTCCGAGCAAGATGATCGATCCGAGTCCCCCTGCCCCAATCAAAGCAGCAATCGTCGCCGTCCCGATGATAAGAACCATCGCTGTCCGAACACCAGCCATCATGACCGGTAAAGCGAGCGGTAACTCAACCTTCAACAAACTTTGCGTCGGTGTCATTCCGCAGGCACGGGCCGCTTCTTTAATTGAAGGGTCGACTTCTGCTAATCCCGTAAACGTGTTACGGACGATTGGTAAAAGAGCATATAGAACAAGTGCAATGACAGACGGGAGTGTGCCGATTCCAACAAGCGGAATCATCAGTCCGAGTAGTGCGAGAGAAGGAATCGTTTGGATGACGGATGTCACACCAATCGACCATTCACTAATTTTTTTATTTCGTGATAAGTAAACGCCTAAAGGAATGGCAATCAAACATGCGATTAATAACGAAATGACCGAAAGTTGAATATGTTCGATTAATGCCTGCAGTAACTCTTCTTTTCGATTTTGAAACGTTTCGACTAAACCGTTCATCATATCGTCCCCCTGACTTGTCCCATGAACTCTTTGATGAAGGGATCGTCACTCGCTAAGACTTCCTCTTTTGTTCCGATAAATACGATTTCGCCCTCGTTCATCAAGCAGATGCGACTGCCGAGCTTCAACGCTTCATTCATGTCATGGGTGACGAACAAAATCGTTTTACCGAGTTCACCGTTCAATCGAATCAAGTCATTTTGAAGTTGGTCTCGAGAAATCGGATCAAGGGCTGAAAATGGTTCATCCATCAGAATGACATCTTGCTCTGCAGCGAGCGCACGCATGACGCCGACGCGTTGTTGTTGTCCACCCGATAGTTCACTTGGATATTTCTTTTTTAAATTTTCATTAAGACCCGTCAACTCGAATAATGTGTCGACGCGCTTCGCAACTTTTTTCTTGTCCCACTTTAACAACTGCGGAACGACAGCGACATTTTCTTCAATCGTCATATGGGGAAAAAGTGCAATTTGTTGCAGAACATAGCCGATTTTCCGGCGAAGTTCATGTTCATCAATCGACATGATCGGCTCTCCATTAATCCATATCTGACCTGCTGTATGATCAATCAATCGGTTGACCATCTTCATCGTCGTCGTCTTTCCACAACCAGATGGACCAATCAAACAAAAGATTTCGCCTTCTTCCACTGTAAAATTCAAATTTTGGACCGCTTTTGTTCCGTCGGCATAAGTTTTTCCGACTTCTTTAAATTCAATCACAGATGATCCCTCCGTTTCCTATTTGTTTTATTATCTTTGTAAAATTCCCCTTAATCAGTGTTTCCAAAACCTGATTTTTTAGCAGTTTCATTAAAAAAGAGCCATCTCGACCGAAACGTTCGGTCGAGATGACTCTTTTAGTCTTATTCGTAAATCGTAACTTGGACCGAACGTCGGCCCCAGTTGATTGCTTCTTGTTCCGTTTCCATCATTAAATCCATGATTTTCCCATGGATGACGCCTCCCGTATCGAGAGCAATCGCATCTCCAAATCCTTCAACATGCACTTTCGTACCGAGGGGGATGACGTTTGGATCAACCGCAACAATCCGTCGGCCTTCAAAATGAATCGTATGTGTAACATCATAGCCTGAAGCCGTTAAAACTTTTCCATCATATGAACCATTCAGCGCTGCATCATTCGTATAAGCCGTCGTTTCAAATGTCTCTTGGCGCCCACCAGTTTCATTTTTGGCAGCTACTTTTTTTGGTTCGACAGTCGATGCCGCTTCTTTTTGATTTTCCTGTTGTTTACGTTTCGCTTCGTCTTGTGCTTGTTGTTTTTTCTGTGCTTCTGCCTTTTCTAATGTTTCCTTTTTTTGCTTTGCTTCCTGCTCGGCTTTCGCCTGGCGTTCACGTTCTTGTTGCGCTGCCTGTTCTGCAGCACGTTGTTTCGCCTGTTCTTCAGCTCGTTTTGCTGCTTGCTTCTCTTTTTCCAATCGAATAGCCTCTCGTTTCATCTGGAGCGGATTTTGGACGATTTTCTTTTCCGTCCCGATTCCAATTTGTGCGGCTTCCGTATGCATATGTGGTAAAAGAATAAGTCCTGTAAAAGTAAAAATGATTGTAAGTACGATCTGTTTTAGTTTCATCTTTCAAAACAACCTTTCCGGCCTTTAACGGCTCGAACACCTTACCATGATGAATTTGCGGATGAAAACCCTAAAAGGTCATTTGAAATATATCTGTCAAAAAGTAACGAAATGGTTACACGCTTTCAAAATATGCTCTTATCGTTGATATCAAGCCATTTCTATGATTGTTACCGTTCTGTCATCTTTTTATTCTTGTAACGTCTTTGTAATGATTACGATTGTTCATGAAATTCTGTTAATTTATTCTTAAAATTGAGGTCATCCAATCGATTCAGCGATCAAATGACTGATTTGTTTATAACTTTTCATCCACGCTTTGAATATTTATTCAAAATCAGACGATTCATCTCCCACTTCTAAACGTTCAGGGTGAACTCCTCGTGTAAATAGGAGATGAATCGTCTTCGGGCAAGATAAACGGTCCACCGTCGGGACGACGGGGTTAGCCTGATCAATTTTCGACCGATAGATTGAATAGCTCAGGAAGCCTCCACCTCTAAGCGAAGTGGAGGTGGTTCAATCAAACAAAAAACCCGACAATATGTTGTCGGGTCCCGTGTTATTTTGTTTTACGTTCTAACAATTCAATCTCTGATTTGAGGAGAACTTGTTTTTCAAATTCGAATCCAAGTGATTCAAAGTTTTTTGTATGCGAGAGATCACCGACAACCGTATTTGTTAATACAGCCGTAACTTCCGCGACCCATCCTTCTTTCGTTTTGACCATATCGCCCACGATATAATCAAATAACTCTTCTGTTTCTTCCATCTCAATCATCTCCTGACACGTTCAGATAGTACTAATCATATAAAAGAACTCACAAAAAAGCTAGTATCGTGAAATCATACTCAACACTTGGCGAAGAATCTTTGCCGTCAATCCCCAAATCAAGTAGTCCTCATGCTCATAAAAATGTTCGACGACTTTGTACGTCCGATCAAGATAAGCTTCCCGATTCGCCATCCGACTTGTCGGAACCGCTTTCCCCGGGCGAATTCGCCATTCCATCTCTCCTTCAATCGGACGCGCGTTCAACAGTGCGTTTAACGGGACATAAAAAATATGATCGACTTCATCCGGAGAGGGATCAATTTGATTCGCTTGTATGATTCCGACGTATGGATAGATGATGGAGCGGTTCGGTGTCACGAGCGGTTCTAACGTCCCGATGACTTCAATTTCTTCCACTGTCACATTGAGTTCTTCTCGCGTTTCCCGGATTGCCGCTTCTTTCGGTTGTTCTCCGACATCGATTCGTCCACCCGGAAAAGAAATCTCTCCGGGTTGCGAACGTAACGTTTTTGCCCGCACTTGAAAGAGGAGGCAGATTTCCCCGTCGCGTTCGACTAACGGGACAAGAACTGCTGCTGCTTGCCGCGGAAGGCTGTCCCTTGTCGATTTGAATACATCTTTGATTTGATCGAATACGGGATTATTCATCGTCCTTCCTGCGAAACTCTCTGATACGCTTCCTCTAAGTGACGCATCCGAACAATCAAATCGGCGTTCTTCGCGATTCGGTCTGCAAGAATCGAGCCCGAAACGACTTTATAATACGCATTCAATGCTTGTGTCTTTGTCATATATGCCTCATTTTGTCGAATATACTCTTTGAAATTCGCTACTAAACGGTCTGCTGTAAATAACTGTTCGTTCAACCGACTCATCCTCTCTTGCGGTTAGCCGCTAGGTGTATAGTTTAATGGTAGCTACTTTTGGCTAAGAAGTAAAATAAGGGGGGCTTATTCGTGAAGAAAAACATAGATGTATTGATTATCGGGGCCGGACCGACCGGATTGACACTTGCACTCGCGCTCTCACGGTATGGCTTAACATTCCGGATCATCGAGCGAGCGAGCGGACCATCTGTCGTCTCAAAGGCAATCGGTATTCAAGCACGCTCACTTGAATTGTTTGCCCGTCTCGGTGTTGCCGAGGAACTGATGGCAGAAGCGATTAAGATTAATCAAGGAAATCTCTATGTGAATGGAGCTTGGCAAGCAAAACTTGATTTTACGGATTTGAATACACCTTTCCCATTTGTAACACTCTTACCTCAAAGTGAAACGGAACGGATTCTTGAACAACGCCTACTTGATTACGGACATCGTGTCGAACGGGATACCGAGTTGACCGGCTTCGCTCAATTTCCAACATTCGTCACGGCATCGATTCGAAAAAACAATGTCGTCGAGACAGTCGATGCCTCGTTCGTAGTCGGCGCAGACGGTGCGAACAGCTTCGTCCGGCGTGAACTAGGACTTCCCTTCAGTGGCAAGTCGTTCAAGGAATCTTGGGCGCTTGCTGATATTGAAGTCGACTGGCCGCTTTCGTCAGAAGAAGTCCATATTTTCTTTTCCGATCATGGAGTAATCGAGTCGTTCCCATTACAATCAAACTTATTTCGAATTACGGGCAATTTAACGGACGGTGTCGTGCCGACGGATCATGCGGCGATTGAAGACTTTCTTAAAAATCGGGCGAAAGTACCCTTTAAACTTAAAAAAGTCCATTGGTATTCCATGTTCCGTGTCCACAATCGAATCATCGAAAAGTTTGGTCACCACCGGATTTACTTAATCGGTGATGCAGCGCATATTAACTCGCCTGTCGGCGGACAAGGGATGAATACGGGAATCGCAGACGCGATGAATCTAGCCTGGAAGCTTTGGTGTGTACATGAGTTTAAAGCAAGTTTCCCGTTGCTCGACTCTTATAGTACGGAACGGCGGGAAGCGGCACGTGGAATTTTACGTTCGACGAACCTTGCGACTGAATTGTTGCAAATCAATGTGCCATTTTTACTACCTCTGCAAGAAAAAGTCATTCGGAACAGTTTAAAAATCACACCGCTTCATCATTACGTGACGAACCGGATTGCTCAATTGAATAGTAACTATCATCCATCCGATACGTTTGTCACGCAAGGGAGATTTGGCTTACTTGCACCGAAACCGGGTGAACCGATGCCGTACAGCGAAGTTGTAAATCCGCGGACGAAAAAAAATGAGTTACTGCTACGTCGCGCTGATCGAAATTTCTTATTGCTGCTCTTTTTACCGCGTCAGTCCGATGAATCAGAACTGACCCCTTATAAAGAACTCGCCTACTCCTATCCGGACCTGTTTGAGACCGTCTCGATTCATCAAGAGCTAAAAGAAGACGGGGTCGTCGACCAGGGGGGAGAACTCGCACGGAAGTTCGGGATTAAGCAATGTGGTCTGTATTTGATTCGTCCAGACGGCTACATCGCTTATCGTCAGCAAGGCTTGAAGATTAAACCTTTCTCTCGCTACCTTGAACGTTTACTTTATGCCCGGTAAGCACGTATGATAGGTATGAGGTGATAAGATCCATGGAGTTTATGAATATACGATACTTTTTGATCATCGTTCTAGTTGTTCTGTTCATCATCATCGTCGCCCGTCGCACAAAAGAGTCTTTGCGTTGGGTCCTCGTCGGTGAAGAATTTGGAGAAAAAGGCGAACAGCTTCATCGAGATTACGAGCTACTAGCGGATGCCGGTTTTGAAGTTCGGCTCGAACGAGGTGTTAAAACCTCTATCTTTTTCCGAAGGTTCAGTAAAGATTTAGCCGATCGTGTTGCAATTTATGCACTTAAAGAAGATATCGACCGTGTCGAACGTTTTCTCACTCAACCTAAAAAAAGACGTTAAAAAAATAAGCAGCCTCTCCGTAAGTTGAGAGGTTGCTTATTTTTGATGGTTTGCCAGTATAAAAGCAACCTGTTTACGATCTTTCTCCGTGACAGGAGTTCCTTGTCGTCTTGCGATCCATGGCTTGATGGCGGCAAAGGACTGGCCAATCGGAAACTTAACCCGCGTCATACGCAACTTTGGCGCTTGTTTGAATACTATCATCGTGTGAACAGGAATCGACACGCCTTCCGCCTTTAAAAGTGATCTGACATGTTTCGTGAGGCGTTGTGCCTCTATTACTGGGTGCCGTTGTTCAACCCGTTGAACACGTTGCTCGTCTTCGACGTGATAGGTTTGATCACTTAGCAATACAGCAGCCTCTTGATTGACAAGGACTAAAAACAATCCTTTTGGCCCGATTAAGGCAAATTCAATCTTCATGCGGCGGTCGAGCTCGACGTTTTCAAATAACATCCAATCGTACCGACAAATATGTCGCACTTGATCACAGACGAGTTCTAAGTCGTTCACCTTACTTGGAACTGAACGTTTAAAGGAAAAGAAACGCCGGTCTTCTAGAGGT
Source organism: Exiguobacterium sp. s102 (assembly GCF_018618635.1). Classification (NCBI taxonomy): domain Bacteria; kingdom Bacillati; phylum Bacillota; class Bacilli; order Caryophanales; genus Exiguobacterium; species Exiguobacterium sp. s102. Next base: position 893,825 of record NZ_JACSML010000001.1, on the reverse strand, counting down.
GTCATTTTTTTTGCCATCACCTGTAACATATTGTCTCCCCTTACGTCTATGTATTATTAGTTAGTTTACCATCCTTTTGCACAAGCGGTGTGCGCTTTCAAAATCAGGGGAATTTCGTAACAAAAAAAGACATCCACTTCTTTTTAAGTAGATGTCTTGACGTTTATTGATTTTCTTGGTGAGGACGTCCAAAAACAGCTTTTTCAAGATTTGAAATCCGGCGTAGCATGTCATAATTCGATGGATTAGACACTGGGGCTTCCGCCTCAACGATTCGCTCTTCGGGTTTCGGCGCCGTCGCTTTTGCTGCTTCTAGTTCTTTCTTCAAACGCTCGATTTCGCGCTCGAATCCTTCGTAATCTTTGATGACTTGATCCAAGTATCCATCCACTTCTTCAATCACGTAACCGCGTAGGCCCGTCTTAAATTCTTTTTTGTAAATATCATCTGCTGTCAATAAGGGTTTATACATCGTCTTCACTCCCACTGATCATTATAGTTCAGTTCCTGTTCCATCATCGATAAATCATCTTGTGTGATTAAGAACAGTTGATAATCGGTCCGTTCCATCTCTATTCTAGCACGCTCGACAAGATACTTCGCTGAGCCACCGTGTTCTTCATCAAAAACGGATAACAGACCTTGGCTTTTTTCAATCATGAATTCCGTTTTGTTACGAAGCTGACTCGGATTCTCATAAGGCTTTTGGCTGATTGCATCGACGAAGTCCGCCTGGTTCAGTACCGCTAAATACTGAGCTTGTACAGGTTCCTTCCATTTAGCCTCTTGCTCTAAAAAGGGCAATAAAATCCCGAGACGAATGTCCGGATAGTCTGCTTTTAGTTCTAAGATGACTTCACAGGCCCACAGTTCACAGCCTGGAGTCGCGCTTGTTACGAACCATGTCGTCCCCATGTCTTCAATGAGTCGAATCAAGCGTTCGCGGTACGCCGCTTTGATAACCGGAATACCAGGATGTTTTTGATCAAAAATTCCTAGTTCAGTTGGCTTATAACCCGTGATGGCAACGACTTTCATTCTTGACACTTCCTTTGTAACCGATTGCTCCGATGTGTAAGTTCAGCGGTCAAACGTTCCCGCCGTGTTGTTAGTAACACCTGTCCTTCTAACAGTTGTTTTGCTTGCTCAGTATAATCATAAGCAAGCTGTGGCTCTTTTGCAATGTGCTCCGCCCATTTCGCCAACTCGATGTATCCGCGGAATGTCTCACTCTTTTCAAAGCAGTTGACTGCTTCCTGATGCCGTTTCATTTTTTTGTGCAGAAGTCCTTGCCGTAACCAACCTTCTGCCGATAGATCGTTTGCCTGATGAAAATGCTCGACCGATTGCTCATTGATGCCTAAATCGGCTAACCAGACGGCAATGTTTTCCCCAATTCGAGGTGATACCTCTTTTCGATGGGTCACGAGATGATTGCATTCATCGTACAGACTGACAAGTGTCAGACAGTCATGCAGGTGATGTTCAAGGACGCCATCCATGATGGACGGATTTTGATGTTCGACGTATTGAAAGTAATGCATCGGGGCTAAAAATCCTGGCAAATCACCCGCTCGTTCAAATCCGATTTGCTCTTCCATCGCTGTCAGACGGTACGAATCGGATAACCCTTTAAAAATCCGCCGACAGACATGGAGTAAATCCAGGTGACCGACTTTCGGCAGACGCGGTACACGTTCACGGACGAAGACATGTCGCGTCTTGATTTGCGGCCAATCAAAGCTTTTTCCGTTATAGGTGACGAATCGGACGTCTTCTCCGATATCAGTCAAAAAGTGATGATAAAAAGCTGCTTCATAGTGCGGATGCGGCAGGAAGTATTGCCGCATCAATAGCTCGCCTTGTTCAAAACGGGCGAACCCCATCAAAAAAATCGTTGTCCCCGTTCCACGTAAACCGGTCGTTTCCGTATCGAAAAAGATGATCTGTTCGAGCGGGACATCGAGCGCGAGTGGTGGATGCGGTAGTTGGAGTGATTCGTACCCGGCACCAAACGTCCGGTGTCCATGGCTTTCTGTCAGTGGATAGCGCTGATCGATTCGAACGATCCACTCATCTTCGAACGTTAAAATTTCCGCCCCCTTCTCCACCCAGGCGGCTTGTTCGTTCGCAATCTTCGGATCGACGACGTGCGTCGAAGTCTTTTCTATCGTTTGCCGTTGTCCACTCTCCTGATTCGTCGGTTTTAACATTCGTCTTAATTTATTTTTCATGTTAACTCCCTTTCCATCTCAGTCAACATCTGAATCGTCCGCTCCTTTTCGTCTGCGAGACCGACCATGCCGATACAGGCCGGGCAACCGTCAAGGCAGGGACATGTCTCAATCGAGTCGCGTGCTGCCCGTAACATGATGCTCCGTTGTTTATAGATTGAAGAAGCTAAGCCGACCCCTCCAGGATACCGGTCATACAAATAGATGGTCGGTTTCTGCGTGTGTGTCGCCTTGACTTGCGGCACGACGAAAACATCACTCGCGTCACACATTAAATAAAGAGGTGCCACACGCCGTAGGCTGTTCGCGACCCCTTCCAGTACTTGTTCGAGCTCCGTACTGGAAGCAGATGTAGCAGGCAACGTAAACCAGACGCCTGTCGTATGGATTTCCCGTTCAGGTAAATGAATCGGACCAGACCCGATGTTTTCGTGGGTACCGAACTTAATTTTTTTGAACATCGTCGCCATCCCACGAACACTGACATCACCACGGGCCACACTAAACAGATCATTCGAATAGCTTTCATCTTCTTCAAGGACAGACAAATCGACTGAAAAATTAGCATCGGTATAATAATCGACATCAACGGCACGGACGAACGCTTTTTTCTCCTCAAAATCGAGTGTCTCGACTTGATATTGATCCGCCCCATGCAAGTAAATCGCTTCATCGTGAAGTAACGTCATTGCACTAAATGTATCCATCTCACCGATGACCCGATTCGGGACTTCCGTCTGATCGACGATGACGACGTTTTCTTGATCACTTGAGCGTAACGAGATCTCATGTGCCGGAAACGCATCATTCATCCAATAGAAACGCTCTCCCCGCTGATGCAGGACACGTTCTTCAACTAAATACTCGAGAATATCTTCCGTCTCGAGTGTGCCGAATCTTTCACTTTGCCGAAACGGAAGTTCGAATGCGGCACATTTTATATGGTCGACGGCGATGATTAAATTATCGGGATCGAGTCGTGCCGCCTCTGGTGATTGATTTAAAAATAACTCCGGTCGTTCTGCCACGTATTGATCGAGCATCCCGGACGAGGCGACGAGGATGATTAAAGCATCATCTTGCCGTCTTCCGGCACGCCCGGCCTGTTGCCAAAGCGAAGCAATCGTTCCCGGATAACCATTCATGATACAGACTTGCAATTGACCGATATCGACGCCCAGTTCTAACGCATTCGTCGAGACGATGCCGGTGATTTCACCTTTTCTTAGACGCCGTTCGATATCACGTCGCTCCGTCGGTAAATAACCACCACGGTATCCTTCAATCGATTTCGGACCGAGTTCATGGCGAATCAAACTGCGTAGATACGTCAGCAACACCTCGACGCGGACACGTGAACGGGCAAAGACGATCGTCTGAAACTTCTTTTTGATGAATCGGGATGCCAGTTGTTTGGTTTCGAGTGTCGCCGAACGTCGAATTCCGAGTTGGGCATTGACGATTGGTGGTTGATAGACGATGAAATGTTTTCGCCCGGTCGGAGCACCGTTGTCATCGATCAGACTGACCTGCTTCTCAATCAGCCGTTCCGCCAGTTCTTGTGGGTTGGCAATCGTCGCGCTCGTCATGATGAAGACAGGGTCACTCCCGTAATAGTGACAAATCCGGCGTAACCGTCGGATGACATTCGCGACGTGACTCCCGAAGACGCCACGGTACGTATGCAACTCATCGATGACGATATACTTCAGGTTTTCGAACAGTTCAATCCACTTCGTATGATGCGGCAAAATGCCCGAGTGAAGCATATCTGGATTTGTAATGACGATGTTCCCCGCTTTGCGGACTTTCGTCCGAATCGTCGGTGACGTATCTCCGTCATACGTAAAACAACGAATCGGTGCTTCGAGCTCATCAATCAACTCGAGCAGTTCACTGTTTTGATCTTGTGCGAGAGCTTTCGTCGGATAGAGATACAGTGCCCGGTCGTTCGGATGCTCCAGTAGATGCGAGAGAATCGGTAAATTAAAGCAATATGTTTTCCCGGAAGCCGTCGGCGTGACGATGACCGTCGATTTCCCTGCCATGACTTGATCAAATGCTAATGCTTGATGCCGGTATAAGGCATCGATGCCACGTGCTTTGATAGCTTGTTGTAATCGTTTTGGCATCTGTTCCGGAAAAGGTGAGTACCGTCCTGCTGTAGCTTCCATCGTCTTCATATATGTGACGCGCTCCATAAAGGCGCGATCAGCTTTTAATTCCTCTAAATAAGTAACGAGTGATTGTCTCGGTTCCATCGACTCACTTCCTTCCTTCTTCACTCATTATACAAAAAAAAAGAGGTAAGACTGTAGCGACAGGTTCGCCACTTCAGTCTTGACCTTCAATTCATTCCTCTGTTTCTTATTCCGTGCTTTGGGAATCCTCTTTTTTGTCCGTCTTTTCTTTATCGGATTGTTTTTTCTTATCATTTTCTTTTGCTTTTTCATCCGTTGATTGTGTAGAGACTGACTCATCCGTTGCCGGTTCGTCCGTTGCCGGTTCATCCGTCGCTGGTTCGTCCGTTGCCGGTTCGTCCGTTGTCGGTTCATCGGTCGTCGGTTCGTCCGTTGCCGGTTCATCGGTCGTCGGTTCGTCTGTCGTCGGTTCATCCGTTGCCGGTTCATCTGTTGCCGGTTCATCTGTTGCCGGTTCATCCGTCGTCGGTTCATCCGTCACTGGTTCCTCAGTCTCTGGTTCAGCGACTGTGACTGACGTCGCAACAGGACCTGACTCTTCTCCTGATGCTTTCGCGACGAGTGTGAACTCTGTTCGTCCTGGTTTTAGACTGTTGATACCAATTCGATTCGTCGAACTCGTCCCAAGAACCGATGTATTGCCATCCGGATCTTTCATCGATACTTCAAATGTTACGCTATCGTATCCGTTCGTCCGCAACGCTGAATCGTTGTAATTCCAAGTCAGCTCACCTGACTGCGCTTCTTCATCGTAAGAAGCTTGCAATCCAGTCGGAGCTGGTACGGCCTTTTTTTCGACGACCGGCTCCTTCGTTCCTTTCACATACAGTTCGTCACCGATACTGAGGACCGAGCTTGGTTGTTCGAACGGCGCTGGTGTCCGGTCACGTGTTTTGGTCACAAAATCTTTCCATAGGTTTTGTGCCATTCTACTCTCGGTTTGCCCTTCGAGGCCGATCCCGTTATTATTTCCAGATGTCGTCGTTCCTGTCCAAACACTAATGGAGACATCAGAAGTATAACCAACGAACCAAACATCCTTATAGGCATTCGTCGTTCCGGTTTTTCCTGCTGCATCAAATGAAAGTCCAGCCGTCGGGAACGTACCGCCCGGCTTCAGGACGTCACGAAGCATGTCCGTCAACATATAGGCTGTATAGTCTTCCATCGCTTTTTTCGATTTGATTGGTGATTTGATTTTTGATCCATCACTGTACTCAATTGACTTGATGATGTGTGGCTCCACATAATCGCCACCGTTTCCGAGTGTCGCATAAGCGCCCGCCATCTCAGTCGTGTTGAATCCGTGTTTCATCCCACCGATTGCGTACGCTGGAGAAATTGATTCATCTTTTTCTAATGCCAAACCAGATTTAGCAGCAAACGATTCGACCGCATCGCCACCAATCTCTTGGAACGTTTGGATTGCCGGCGTATTGGCTGAAATCTTCAACCAGTTTCGAATCGTGTTTGTTCCTTTGTAACCGTCGTAATAGTTTTGAATCGTCTTGCCGTTAATCTTCGTTTCTTGGTCCGTGATTTGTTTTGCTGTCGACCATTTTTCATTTTCAATCGCTGGACCATACGCGAAGAAGGGTTTCGCAGAAGAACCCGGTTGGTGCGGTTCATTCGCGTAGTTACGGCGTGCCGTGTCTTCCCCTGGATTTTTTCCATCGACGACGGCTAAGACTTCACCCGTTTTTGTGTTGACGGCAGAGGCCGCAGCTTCGGCATAATCTGGTAATTGTACGACTTTGTCTTCTTTAATGGCTTCATTCATATAATCATGCATCGGTTTATCAATCGATGTATAAATTTTGAGTCCTTGGCCATAGATGTCTTTTCCTTCAAGACCAAAGACATCTTCTAATTCTTTTGAGACCATATCAAAGATGACGCTATCGTACGAAGCATCTGTCGTCGATTTTGGAGCGGGATCAATCAATTTAGAAATCGGTTGATCGACTCCTTGGTCACGTTGTTTTTGCGTGATGACGCCTGTCGTCAACATCGCATCTAATACTTGTGTTTGACGCCCCTTCGTTAACTTCGGATCCCCTTTAATCGGGTCATATGCTGTCGGACGCTGTGGCAATCCGGCAAGCATCGCTGCTTCTGCATAATCTAATTTATCGACTGTCTTATTGAAATAGGCTTTTGAAGCCGTCTGAATTCCGAACGAATTCTGACCATAGTAGTTTTTATTCAAGTACATTTCTAAAATTTGATCTTTCGTGTAGTCTTGTTCTAGACGAATCGCTAACCACTGTTCTTGTACTTTCCGTGTGATTGTTTTTTCAGAACTTAAAAACGATTGTTTGATGACCTGTTGCGTGATTGTTGATGCCCCTTCCGAGCCGAATCCATCGGTGATGTTCGCGATGATCGCTCCACCGAGACGACGGAAGTCAATCCCTTTGTGTTGGTAAAAACGTCGATCTTCAATCGCGATGAAGGCGTCTTTGACGACTTCAGGAACTTCTTTAATCGAGACGTACTCGCGACTCGTTCCACCCTGTTTGATTTCCTCTTTGTTGCTCGCATAAATTTTCAGCGGGAGCGCATCCCGTAGTTTCGTCTCATCGAGTTCCGGAGCAGTGGCAATCGCATACGCAGCAAACCCACCTCCGACAAGCATCATGATGATGAATAAGCCGGTTGCAATCATTAATAGCTTTTTAAAAAGTGGACCTTTTCCAGATCCACCTGAACCACCGGACTTCTTTTTTTTCGGACGTTTCGTCCGATTCGATTGTTTAGTTGACGTCTTCGTTTCTTCACGACGTGCGACACGACTTCTTTCCATATGCTATCCTTCTCCTTCAATCCGTAAGTTTCTCAAGTGAAATATAATTCGTCTACTGCTTCGAGATAATCGATCGCAGGGAACGCACCTGTCTTGATTTTTATACCATGTTGTTCGATTTGGTCGAGCGGAATTGATTTACGACCCGTTTCTAATTGCTCCCACCAAGGGAACACGTGCTCGACTGAAAGCACATATTGCACATTATACATACTGAACCGAATGATGACAAAACAAATTCCTCCATGTGCTACGCATTGTCGCATGTGTTCGATTTGGTGGGGGTGGAAGTTCTTGAGTGGAAAAGAGGTTTTATGATTCGTTTCCTTCGCTTCAAAATCAATATATTTCCCCCGATAGACACCATTATAATCGGTCGTCGACGGTTGTTTGAAATAGGCTTCTTTCACGACAGCCGCAGAACGTTTCGGGTAATCGACTTGAACGATTTGAAGGGGGGTTGGCTTCTTGTGAATAATTGCCCGATTATGCGTCAAGTAAAACGTATTGCTTTCATTAATCAATTTTTCAAGCTTCATCCCCCGATTAGAAAACGTCGATGCTTGTGAGCGTGCTTTTTTTATCGTCGTTCCATGAGGTTCGAGAGGCTTTTGAAATTTTTTACCGTTCGGATAATTCAAAACGATTCCCCTCCTATCGCGTTTATTGTACCATGATATGTGATTGTATCGTATCGGCCGAGAGGAGTAGTTAAAAACAAATGACAATTGAACCGTTACTTCAAGAAATCGAAAAAATTTATCAAGCAGGTCGCGCCGGAACAGAATATGACTTCAACGAGGATGTCATTCCGTTCGTCGAACAAGCAGATGTGCTCATCGCCGATTGGCAACATAATGCGCAGAACAGCCCTTATTTACGCCCGGCGATGGTCGAGAGTGCCGTCGATCAACTGAAACAACTATCAGTCCAGGCGTTCCAACCAAAAACAAGTTTAAAACGTTTCAATGAAACGATTAAGTCTGTTCGCTATATCGATCAACTGATGCAGTGATTTCTCTCACTTAAGGTTTTACTTTTTTTAGCAGGAAATCTTGGTATACTTGTCGTACACAGTATAGTGTGGGAGACAGTTACAACTGGTCCTGTAGAACCGCGCGAGGAGGAATCTGATTGGCAACACCTAAATCGAATTCGCGCCATGAATCAAAAATGATTCCTAGAGCGTCGAACAACACTGCGAAAAAATACGTCATGTTCGTCGATGAGACGGGGACACCTAAAGGGAATACGCAATTTAATTTGACAGGTGTCTTGATGGAATACAAATATGCCATCGATTCGGACGAAACGGGTGAACCGAGCCCTTTACGGAAACGCTTGATGGAATTTAAGTCGAGTGTGTTTGAAGATCCACACATTCCACTCCATTTAAAAGAAATTTTAAAGGCGGAGCATCCTTACGGCAAAGAAGACGGGATCACGATTGATATGTTACGTCATTTTTGGGTCGCATTACCTGACTTCCTAGTCGATATCGACTGTACGATTGTCAGTGTCGAAGTCGATAAACAGAAGCTGCAAGATTTTTATTCGACACCAAAAGATCCTTACGTCGTCGCCTTTGCCCACTTGATGAAATCTTTTTACGCTTTTTTAGAGGAGACGGAAGCGACGAGTGCTCGTGTCGTCCTCGAAAGTCGTGATGATTATCAAAACTTATTAATTCAAAAAGCGTTCTTCGATATCTTTAACTCGGGGACGGTCCACCTTGACGTCGAAAAAAGTCGTCAAAAAATTAAAGGCTTCATCTTTGCTGAAAAGGATAGCGACCTCTACCAATCCGGTCTTGAGATTGCTGACCTCGTCTGTCTTCCCCTTTCACGCGTACGTCGTGGCGTGATTGAGGTGAAACCACGGTTTGTCCATTACGGGGACGAAAACCGAATCTTTAAAGCAATCAAAGAAAAAATTTACATTCGTCGCGATAGTCCCGATCAAGATTTCCGAAACTGGGGATTCAAAAAAGTTCCGATCACGAAAAAGCGTCGGGAATGGTCCGATACGCCTTGGAATGGTTAAACATACGCGCGTATGATGGACAAGAGACATTTTATTTCACACGAATAAAGGATAGCACGCTTCCGGGGTTTCTTCCGGAAACGCGCTATCCTTTTTTTGCTTTCAAGCATCATTTAAATAATTCTTCGTTAATCGACAGGGATGATTGTCCCTTTCGTCCGTTTTTTTCCTTCCCGACACATGTCGAGTAATGGGCATTCAAGGCAGTGCGGACGTTGCGCCTTGCAGTGATACCGTCCGAAAAAAATGAATTGATGATGAAGCTTCGACCAGCGTTCCCGCTTGAATCGTTTCATCAACGTCGCTTCGACTTGTGTGACATTATCTTTCCAGCGACAGATACCGAGTCGTTTCGAGACCCGTTCGACATGCGTATCGACTGCGAATGCCGGGACATCGAATGCAACCGATAACACGACGTTCGCTGTTTTTCGCCCGACGCCGGGTAACGCTTCGAGTCCGGCGCGGTCCGTTGGTACTTCGCCTTCATGCAACGTGATGAGGCGTTCCGCGAGTGCTTTGATATTTTTCGCTTTATTGCGATAGAGACCGAGTCGTTTGATTTTCTCTTCGATGGCAGCGACCGGTGCAGTGGCTAGGTCGCTTGGCGTCGGATACGCGGCAAACAATCCCGGCGTGACTTGATTGACGAGCACGTCCGTCGCTTGCGCACTCAAGGCGACGGCGACGACGAGTTCAAACGGATTTTTATGAATCAGTTCACAAAAAGCGTCCGGAAACATCTCTTCGAGGGTCAATTCAATCCGGTCGATTTCAGCTACTCGTAACATGATTCACCCTCCTCTCGTCGCAAGATCTTCGAGTGTTTTAATACCCTCGCGTTCCCACGTCCGCAAAATTTGATTGATATAGGTCATCTTCCGGACGTTATGGTAGACGGCTTCGCGAAGCGCAGCAAGGACTAGCTCTTCCGCGATGTTTTCAATCGTCAGCCACTGAATGATTTGTTCCATTTGAAACGGCGACATCATTCCGAGTTCCCGCTCAAATTGTTGGAAGACCGATGGATTGATCGTATCGAAATTCGGCGCCTCTTGTTCCGGTGGTGCCATTAATTTTTCATAGAGTGGAACTAACGAATAGCGTTCCGATCCGGCGACGTTTTCCATCGCCAGCAACCCCTTCTGTAACAAACCGAGCGTCGTCTCAATCGTTTCCGTCTCGGACAGCCCGAGACGATTGCTCAATTCTTCCGGTGAAGGCATCTCCATCCCTTCCGCACGGCAAGCGAACAGTTGACCGATTAACGTAAACTCGACGAAGCTGATTCCAAGCCGCTTCGCTTCCGTGAACAATCGTTTCGGAAGCACGACGGTCCCTTCTTCGAAAAGTTGGATTAAATTATGATTCATGACACTTCCTCGATTCTTTAGTCTAAGCAAGAAATCGACCCGTCTAAACGATGGGTCGATTTCAGTCTAAATTACGGATACAACCGGTTGAGTAGACGTGGGAATGGAATCGTCTCCCGAACGTGCTCGACGCCCGTGATCCAAGCGACAGTCCGTTCAAGTCCTAAACCAAAGCCACTGTGCGGTACTGAACCATACTTGCGTGTTTCAAGATACCATTTATAGGCGCCTGTCTCATCCAAGTTATGTTCTTTCATATCAGCAAGCAGTTTGTCGTAATCTTCTTCACGTTGCGAACCACCGACGATTTCGCCGTATCCTTCCGGTGCAATCAAGTCGTCACACAGAACGAATCCCGGGTTTTCCGGATCTTCTTTCATGTAGAACGGTTTGATGGCTTTCGGCCAGTGCGTGATGAAGACCGGGCGGGCAAAACTATTTGCGATTGCTGTTTCATGTGGTGCACCAAAATCATCTCCGAATTCGATGTCATCGAATCCTTGCTCTTTCAACATATCGATTGCTTCCGTATACCGGACGCGTGGGAATGGTGCTTGAATCGTTTCAAGAACCGTCAAGTCACGCCCGAGCAACTCGAGTTCCGCTTTACAGTTCTTCAAGGCGGACTGAACGAGATGCGAGACATAGTTTTCTTGGACTTCGAGGTTCATCTCGTGGTCGTAGAACGCCATCTCCGGCTCCATCATCCAAAACTCAATCAAGTGGCGACGTGTTTTTGATTTTTCAGCACGGAATGTCGGACCGAATGAAAAGACTTTCCCGAGCGCCATCGCTGCCGCTTCCATGTAGAGTTGACCCGATTGTGACAAGTACGCATCTTCATCGAAGTATTTCGTTTGGAACAATTCGGTTGTTCCTTCCGGTGCACTGCCCGTCAAGATTGGTGGGTCGACTTTGATGAACCCTTCTTGGTTAAAGAACTCATATGTCGCACGGATCAATTCATTTCGAACGACCATGACGGCATGCTGGCGTTTTGACCGCAACCAAAGGTGACGGTTGTCCATCAAGAAATCTGTTCCGTGTGCTTTCGGTGTAATCGGGTAGTCGATTGCTTCATGGATGATTTCAATTGAAGTGATCTCCATCTCATGTCCAAGTGCTGTTCGCTCACCATCTGATTTGATGACTCCCGTCACCCAAAGTGATGATTCTTGCGTTAGACCTTTCGCTGTTTTGAATAAGTCTTCTCCGACCGTTTCTTTGACGACGACACCTTGCATAAAGCCGGAACCGTCACGTAACTGAAGGAAGGCGATTTTACCGCTTGAACGTTTGTTCGCTAACCAACAGCCAATCGTGATTTCCTCTCCCACATGTTTTGCTACATCTCGAATCATTGCTTTCAAAAGTCAACATCCTCTCTAAGTTAAACGGCTGTACGAGCCGCGATAAATCCTTCAATCCGATCGAGCGCTTCTAGGACACGCTTCGGGTCTGTTGCGTACGATAGACGTACATATTCCGGCGCACCAAATCCTGAACCTGGAATCAAGGCTACTTTTGCTTCTGACAAGACGGCTGTACACCAGTCATCGACGTTTGCATAACCACACATCTTCGCTGCCTCTAAGGCATGTGGGAACAAGTAGAAGGCACCTTCCGGCTTCAAGCACGTCAAACCAGGTATTTGAATCAAGCGTTCGTAAATTTGTTCGAGTCGTTCTTCGAACACGGCACGCATCGCTTCGACCGGGGCATCCCCTTCTTCGTAGGCCGCGACAGAAGCAGCTTGCGCGATTGACGTCGGGTTCGACGTCGAATGGCTCGCAAGGTTTGTCATTGCGCCGATGATTGCTTTCGGTCCGATCGCATAACCAATCCGCCAGCCCGTCATCGCATGCGATTTCGAGACACCATTGATGATGATTGTCCGTTCCCGCATTCCTGGAAGTGTCGCAATCGATAAGTGCGTCACACCGTTATACAGTAATTTCTCATAAATTTCATCGCTGATGACGAGAATGTCATGTTGAATCGCCATCTCTGCTACCATCTCTAACTCTTCTTTCGTGTAGACCATACCTGTCGGGTTCGAAGGTGAGTTCAAGACGATTGCTTTCGTTTTCGGTGTGATGTGTTGCTCGAGCAACTCACGTGTCACCTTGAAACGTGACGCTTCCGTCGTCTCTAAAACGACCGGTACGCCGTCACTCAACTTGATTTGCTCAGGGTAGCTGACCCAGTACGGAGCAGGAACGATGACTTCATCTTCCGGGTCGAGAATGGCTTGGAAGAGTGTCGATAAAGCATGTTTCGCACCAGACGCAACCATGACTTCCGAGCGATCATACGATACCCATAAATCGCGACGTGTCTTCTCGATAATCGCGTCTTTCAACGCAACCGTTCCGCCTGAAGGCGTATACTTTGTATCGCCTGCTTCTGCTGCCGCAAATGCCGCTTGAATGATGAACTCCGGCGTGTTGAAATCCGGTTCACCAGCCCCAAGACCGATGATATCTTGACCGGATGCCCGCAGTTCCTTCGCTTTCGCCGTGATGGCAAGCGTTGTAGAAGGCGTCAATTGTTGTACGCGTTTTGATAACATGTCGCACACTCCTTTTAGTTAATCCGTAGTCGTTTGATGAAAGATCCCTCTTGATACGTATAGTACGAATATTCATAGCCCGTCTCGGTTTCCGCGACGATCTCAATTAAGGCGCGATCTTCGAAACCATATTTCGTGGAAACGATTTTTCCTTGATCTCCACTTTGACGAATGACTTCATCCACCTTAATGCCGTCTTTAACCGGGCGTGTCTCAATCTTACCTTTTGACGGGACAAAAGCGCGTAACGCCTCTCCCTCTTTTTTAATCGAGAAGACGGTGTACTGGTCTTTTCCGTTAAAGACATTTTCGAATGTCACGGCGTCCGGGGCTATTTCTTGTGTTAAACGTTTTTCTGCCCGCTTGACGACTTCTTGTTCTCGCCCCTTTGCTTCACCAACCGTTAACTGGTAGATTCCTGTACCGATTAGCGTAATCAAAAGAACGACCGAAATCAAACCGATGGCGATTTTCCACTTCATGTGCGGTAGATGGTGAAGACCATCTGCTCCTTGTCTTTCTCATCTAGAGCTAAACCAAACATTAAGTCCTCCGTTTTTAACGTGCGATTCAATAAGTCTACGATTTTGTACGTATCGTCATGGCGATTGACCTTGACCGTTGCGAGTGTCTCGATTTTCGAATCCATCTTATATCCTCCCTCATTTTTCTTAACCTATTATAATGCGATAATGGTTATTTTAATAGACTCAATCCGTATCATTCAAGAACAATTCGAGTTCTGCCGTCAATTCTTGAAGTGGTTTTGATAAAACAGGCACATTTGGCAAACTTGAAACAAAACGTTTTCCGTAACGTGTCGTCTCAATTCGACGGTCAAACACGAACACGACACCACGGTCATTCGTCGTTCGAATCAAACGACCGAACCCTTGTTTAAAACGAATGATCGCTTGCGGTAAGCTGTATTCAAAAAACGAAGATTTACCTTGTTGTTCGATTTGTTCCGATCGTGCCTGAACGATGGGTTGGTCAGGCGGTGCGAAGGGTAGACGAACGATGACAAGACAACTTAAGTCGTCACCCGGAACATCGATCCCTTCCCAAAAACTCGCAGTCCCAAAAAGAATGCAGGCATCGAGTTGCTTAAACTGTTTCATCAAGCGCTGCCGGGATCCTTGTGTGATCCCTTGCGACAGCAACGTAAATCGTGCCGGAAGTGCCTGCTTCGTCGCATCATGCGTTTGTCGCAACATGTCATTGGATGTGAACAAAACGAGCATCCGCCCTTCCGTCACTTCAGCGATTTCGATGATTGCTTCCGCAATCGTTTCGGCATATTTCGCAGGTGGGACGTCCTGCAGTAACGGCAAGTCCGTCGGAACCATCAGCCGGACTTTTTCCGCGTACCCGAATGGTGACGGGACAATGAACCGCCGTGTCTCGAGTTCGCTTAAACCAAGCCGCTTTTCAATGAATTGAAACTTGTTCGAGACCGTCAACGTCGCGGATGTCAAAATGCTCGTCCGTTTCGAGAAGACATCCCGGTATAAGCGTTCTGAAATATCGATTGGTTGCGTATAAATCCGTGTCAACTTCCGATTTTTTGCAGTCGTCTCAATCCAGGATACTGTTTCATCATGAGGCGCGAGCATCGTCTCAAAAATCGCATTCTCGACATCCTCGATTTGACCGATCACGGATTTGAGATCCGCGACGACGGACCGTTCCCGGTAACTCATGTGTTCGCGTTGATCGTGGAATAATTTATGAATCGCCCGAATCGCTTGTCGTAATCGACGTAAGACCAATTCGACCCGTTTCGCACTTTCCTGAACGGCCCGCATCGAATGATCGAGTCGTTTGAAGCGGACTGTGACACGTCCTTCCCGTCGCTCTTTCCGGGAAGAGAGATCAAGTCCATAGGCTTGGATGATCATCAACAGGTTATCTGCCTCTTCGATTAGCTCCGTCATCGTCTCATCAATCACTTCACTATGCGCTTCGACCATCTCCGTCAAATCAAACTGATCGGAGAGGCTGACGAGACGCGTCAATAGTTTTTTATCCGCGGAGAATCCGAGTTGTCTAAAAATCCGGTCGAATGAATGCCCGTCGAAGACGAGTCCGAAATGGTGGCTCGCGACTTCCTCGATTTGATGGGCCTCATCTAAAATCAACGGACAGCCTTTCGGTAAGACACCCGCCTCATACTGAATATCACTAAACAATAAGGCGTGGTTCGTGACGATGATCGTCGCGTCCTTCGCTCTACGGACGGCATGTTGGAAAAAGTCACGGCTAAACCACGGATCGAATCGCCCGAGTTGCGACTGGCTATCCGACTGGATCAACTGTTTGATGGCGATGTTCCCTTGTGCTGCTCCACCGGGAAGACTGACTTCTTCCAAGTCTCCCGTCGTCGTTTCAGTCAACCAAACGAGCAATGTTGCTTTCGCTAACGTAAAATTATACGGTTCTTCTGTTTCATTCAGGAAAAACTCGAATTTACGTAAATCAATATAATTGTTCCGCCCTTTGAGCAATGTAATGTCGACTGGGGCATCGAACAGTTGACGCAACAGCGGTAAATCACGGGCGAACAGTTGCTCTTGCAGTTGAATCGTATGTGTACTGACGATAATCGGCGTCTCGTGTTCAATCGCATAATGTGTCGCCGGAACAAGATAGCCAAGAGATTTTCCGGTACCCGTCCCAGCTTCGACGAGCAACGGTACTTCTTGATCAAGTGATTGATAGACATGGCGCATCATCTCAAGTTGACCGGTTCGTTGCTCATAACCCCTGAACAGCTTCGGAAAGATCTCTTGATTCAAGTGATCAACGAACGGTCCGAATGGCTGGAGTTCCGACCGGTGCGGCATCAGTTCCGGATCAAGACGTTTTTTCAGCGCAATCTTTCGGAACGAATCGAACCGATCGTCTGTCTCGATGCCGACTGCTTGAATCGCAAAATCAATCTCTTCTTCCATCGCACTGAATAATTTCGGGGCTAAGCGACGCAACTGTTTTAATGTATCGAGCGGTAGCTCACGAAGTCGACTTAACAGTTCGAGTAATAATTCTGCCGTCGCTTCTGCATCGCTGCCCGCCCGGTGTGCTTCTTGATGCGTCAACTGTAAACTTTCCGTCAGGTGCGATAAGGAGTGACTCTCTGCCGTCGGTAATAGAATCCGTGCCAGTTCGACCGTATCGATGACGGGACCCGTGTACGGTAAGTAACCTTCTTCTTCAAGCGCTTCATTTAAAAATGTTAAATCGAATTGGACATTGTGCGCGACAAACACTCCGCCATCTAACATCGAGAGGACGCGCGGTGCAATGACATCAAATGTGTCTGCGTCCCTTACATCTAAATCGGATATTCCTGTCAATTGCGAGATGAACGGCGGAATCGGATTTTTCGGTCGAACGAAAGCCGACAGACGTTCCGTCACGCGCCCTTGTTCGACGACCGCTACGCCGATTTCAATCATCTCATCTCCAGCTTTAATCGAATGACCTGTCGTCTCTAGGTCGATCACCACATACTTCTTCTCCACGACTTATCTCCACCTTTAACCATCCATCTGTTACGTATCGAACTTCTCATGTTTCATCTTAACAAAAATAGAGACCCGAATGTGTTCCGGGTCTCTGAATTTCATAAGATCGTATGCGCGATTTCTTGAGAAAGCATCTGTTTGATGTTATTCGTTTCATCGAGAACAGCCACCTTCGGCTCGTGGACGAGGATTTCTTCATTCGTCAATTGTGCATATGCCATGATGATGACTTCGTCTCCAACTTGGAAATGGCGAGCTGCCGCACCATTTAAACAAATGACACCGGAGCCACGTTCACCCTTGATCGCATATGTTTCGATTCGGGCACCGTTTTGATTGTTCGTCACTTGAACTTTTTCATTTTCAAAGATTCCGACCGCATCAAGCAAATCTTCATCAATCGTGATGGAACCGACGTAATGGAGGTTCGCCTCCGTCACTCGAGCTTTGTGTAGTTTAGCGTGCATGAATGTCCGTAACATAAATCATGCTCCTCTCGTATAAAGTAAATTATCAATCAAGCGCGCTGATTCAAACTGAACCGCGACGGCTAATAAAATCGTTTTCGTTTCTGATGTAACCGGTCCGAGCGTCGGATAGTCGACCGCTTCGACATAATCAAGCGCCGTTCCTTCAAGATGCAAAGCATCTTTCGTCCGTTCGACGACTTCCTCGACGGCTGTGCCTGCTTCAAGTAACGCGTTTGCTTGCTGGAGAGCTTGTTGCAAACGCGGTGCTTGACTGCGTTCTTGCTCAGACAGATAGACATTTCGTGAGGACTTTGCGAGACCGTCCGCTTCCCGGATAATCGGACACCGTTTAATCTCGACCGGGACGAAATAATCTGCAACATATCCTTCAATCAAGGCTAACTGCTGAGCATCTTTCAGTCCGAAATAGGCACGGGTCGGGTGGACGATGTTCAACAATTTACTGACGACCGTCAAGACGCCATCGAAATGTCCTGGTCGTGACGCACCACAAAGGACGTCGTCGCCCGTTCTGACCGTCACGCGCGCCATATCGAGCGGATACATCGTTTCATTCGTCGGATAAAATACATAATCGACGCCTGCCGCACGCGCCAGTTGTTGATCGCGTTGTTCGTCACGTGGATACCGTTCTAAATCTTCGTTTGGTCCGAACTGCGTCGGATTGACAAAAATACTCAACACGACAATCTCATTTTCACGTCGTGCTTGTTCGAGTAACGAACCATGACCTTCATGCAAAAACCCCATTGTCGGTACAAAACCAATCGAGTCATAGGCTGCTAATTCTTGCCGTAGTTCGTCGATGTCTTGAATGACTTTCATTCTTTACCGCCTCCATAAAGCGAATCGATCAATTCTTCATCCATCGTGAACGTATGTTCAATAGATGGGAATACACCTTGTTTTACTTCTTCGACGTAGCTAGCAATCGCTGCTGTCCCTGACGTATTCCAGTCCGTATACGCTTTAACAAACTTCGGTAGACGTCCGACACCATATGTCAGGATGTCATGGTAGACGAGGACTTGTCCATCGACATCAACGCCGGCACCAATCCCGATGACAGGAATCTGAAGTAATTCGCTGACTCGTTTCGCAAGTTGGTGCGGGACACATTCCAGGACGAGCATCTTCGCACCGGCTTGTTCCGCTGCTAAACTGTCTGCAATCAACTGTTCCGCTGCTGCAAGCGATTTTCCTTGTACTTTAAAACCTTCGAGTACGCCAACTGATTGGGGTGTCAATCCAAGATGTGCGACACAAGGCATCCCTGCGTCCGTCAAGCGACGAATCGTCGTCAAGATGTCCCCAGCACCTTCAAGTTTTAAGGCATCGGCCTGACTTTCTTGAAAAATACGTGCCGCAGCATCAAGCGTCCGGTCGAACGAACCGTGGTAACTTGCGAATGGCATGTCAACGACCATGAATGTCTTCGGTGCCCCACGGCGGACCGCCCGTGCATGATGAATCATGTCCTCAACCGTCACGGCAATCGTCGAATCATATCCTAAAATTACGTTTCCAAGTGAATCACCGACGAGTAAGAGATCGACGGCTCCTGCTTCTGCTAATTTCGCTGACGGATAATCATACGCCGTCAACATAACGAGTTTTTCTCCCGTTGCTTGTTTTTTTAGTAAAGGTGTCATTGTGTGCATGTGTGTTCTCTCCTTCGTTAGTGTAGAGAGGACAAAAGGAAACGCCTTCCTTCCTAAAAATACCCATAGGAAAGAAGGCGTGAATAAGTGCAACATCGTCCTTCTGTCCCTGTCCGAAATAGGATCAAGGCAGGTCGTACTAGCGATAAAAAAAGTTTTCTACCGGTATGACTCCTAACGGCTATCATCCTTCGCTTTATTATACATGATTCAAATTGGCAACTGCAAACGTCGGGATTTTAGTTTTCTGTCCAGTAGACGAGTTCCGCCGAATGGAATGCTTCCATTCCTTGGTCCGTTTCGACCATCAGCGTTCCATCGGCGCGAATTCCGCGCAAATAACCAGACAAGGTTTGTTGACGCGAGCGTAGTGTAACGGGTTGATTGAGCTTATCCGCAAGATGTTCCCACGCTTCGACAAAAGAGCCGAATCCATCGACCAACCACCGTTCGTACATCTGCTCAAACTGATTTAAGAAGGATGCAACGATTTCTGCCCGCCGAAACGTTCGATTGGTCGCGAGTTTAAGGGACGTCGCCCGATCAGCGATTGCCGTACTAAAGACGTCATGGTGAACATTGATTCCAATTCCAATGATGACCGAGCTGATCCGGTTTGCTTCCGTCTGCATTTCCGTCAAAATCCCTGCGACCTTTCGACCATCAATCAATAAATCATTCGGCCATTTGATTGTCACTGGCACGTCGAACTCACGTAAAGATGTCGCTAGGGCAATGCCAGACACGAGTGTTAATTGTCCTGCTTGATCGAGCGGGACGTCTGGTCTTACTATCAAACTCATCGCAATTCCGTTTCCTTTCGTCTCGTGCCAAACACGACCGAGCTGTCCGCGCCCACTCGTCTGGTAGTCACAGACGACGAGTTTCCCTTCTTTGACCTGCTGTTGTGCTAAATCATGCGCAATCCGTTGCGTCGTCTCCGTCTCCTCGACATGAAAAATATCGCGTCCGAAAAATTTCGTCTGTAAGTACTGTTCGATTGCAAGTGCTGTTAAATGATCACCACGATCGATGAGGTGGTACCCGGTTTTTTTATTCGATTCAATCGCGTACCCTGCTTCTTTTAAAGACGCAATTTGTTTCCAAATAGCGGTACGTGAAATATTTAACTGGTCAGCTAAATCTTGACCTGAAATCCAATCCGTCTGCATCAATCGTTGCAAGATTACGTCTCGTGTTGATTTTTCCATTTGCTCACTTCCTCTAACAGAATCGACCGTTGATTTTCAAGGTGTCCGTTTACGACATGCTGTTCCAAATAATGGAGTGCTTCTTTGATTTCTTGTTTTTTCAGCCCGGCAGCAATCATGTCGCGTCCGCCGACTCGTAAATCTTTTAACGAGCGGATCGCTAAAGTTGTCCGGTCTGCGTGACTCCGACCTGTCATTTGATTTAAGACGAGCAGTTCCTCGTCCGTCAATGTATACCGTTGCCAGTCCGTTAGTTGCTCCAGTCGAACAAGCGCTACGAGTCGTTTTGCCCGCTGCTCCTGTTTTTTCGAACGTTTAAAGACACGTAACCGTTCTTGCGGAAACCCGGCGTCGAGCAGCAGCGTCCACACATTTTCTGTCGAGACACCCTGTAATGATGATTGTGCTAATCGTCCCATCACTTCTGAAGTGACGTGTGGAAGATAGGTCGCGAGTCCTGTGCGTAACATCGCTTGTAACGCTGCAACACGCCCCGGTCCAAGGAGCAGTTTTTCGAACTCAATCGCGACACGTTCGATTGCGACGTGTTGAATCGTCTCCGCTTGCTTCGCGATGGCCCGCTCCGTCAAACCGTCTAACGAGAACTCGAGCTGACTCATGAAGCGAAAGGCACGAATCATCCGTAAGGCATCTTCTTCGAAGCGCTCTTCTGGCCGGCCGACCGTTCGAATGATTTTGCTCGCAAGGTCGGCTTGTCCGCCAAAGAGATCGACGAGCCCAGTTGGTTTTAACGCCATCGCGTTGATCGTAAAATCACGTCGTGTCAAATCTTCTTCCAGCGAGACGCCAAGCGTCACGTGGTCTGGTCTACGGCGGTCGCTATAGGTTGACTCAGAACGAAACGTCGTCACTTCGAACGGTACGTGTTCTAAGACGATCGTCACCGTCCCATGCTCGAGTCCGGTCGGGATGACGACCGGAAACAACGGGATGACCTCGTCCGGTAAGAGTGACGTCGCTAAATCATAATCGCCAGGCACGCGTCCGAGTAACGTGTCGCGAACAGCTCCACCGACGACATACGCTTCGCCACCTGCACGTTCGATTGTTTCAATGATCGTATTCGCCAGCTCAGACATTTTCATATCGTGCACACACCCGTTCATAGACCTGTTCATACTTCCGGACGATTTCATTTGAATCGAACCGTTGCCGTGTATCGCGAATTCCGGCATCCGCCATCTGTTCGCGTAACTCGGGTGTATCGGCTATCTGGCCGATTCGTTCCGCCGCTGCCTTGACGTCATACGTCGGAACGATGAATCCGGTTTGTCCGTCTTGGATCACTTCTGGTAAGCCACCGGCATTCGAGACGACACTTGGGACTCCGACCGCCATCGCTTCAAGGACGACGAGTCCGAACGCCTCTTTTTCCGACAACAATAAATGGATGTCACTGATTGCGAGCAACTGGGCGACATGTTCTTGTTTTCCGGCGAAGATGATTTTTTCATAGACCCCGAGTTCTTTTGCCCGACGGCGTGTCTGCCCCATCTCCGGACCATCTCCGACGAGTAATAACCGCATGTCACGATTATTTGCAGCAATTGCAAACGCGACGAGCGTATCATCGATGCGTTTGACGGGGCGGAAGTTCGAAATATGTATGACGACGACTTCTCCCGGCTCAATCCCATAATGTCGTTTTAGACGTTCGTCGCGCATCGGATAATACACACTCTCATCAATCGAGTTCGCAATGACGTCAATATCGTACTCGGCATGCAACGTCATGTTCGTCTCAAGAGCAAGACTTTCCGAGACGGCCGTCACAGCATCCGAACTTTCGATTCCGTAACGGATGGCTGGCTGCATCTCTAAGTCTTGACCGATGACCGTGATGTCCGTTCCATGTAAAGTCGTCACGACAGCGACGCCTTTCTTCTTCGCCATATTGCGTCCGAGCTCTGCACAGACGGCATGCGGGACGGCGTAGTGGGCATGGATGATGTCGAGATCGAACACATCGATGACTTCTGCGACTTTCGAAGCCAATGTAATATCATAAGGCGGATATTTAAATACAGAATATTGGTTGACTTCTACGAGGTGAACCGTGATATTCGGACGATATTCCGTCAGGCGAAACGGCATGCTTGATGTAATGAAGTGGACATCATGCCCACGATCCGCAAGTTTCATCCCGAGTTCCGTCGCGACGACACCACTTCCGCCTACGGACGGGTAACAAAGGATTCCAATCGACTTTTTCATATAAGATCACTCTCTCTTTAATTAGGTTAAGCTTGTCTTCTCGATTCAATTGTAAACAAAACGCCTCTTAAAAACTACATCGACCACTTTTCAAGGAGATTTCCGTAGAAAAGCTAGTCTTTTTCAACGTCTACCGTTACCCTAGAGAAAGAGTCTTGTTAGAGAGGAGCAACCTGTTATGGCACCCCCATTTCAATTTCCGATTCGCTTCCGAAATATTTTTTGGATTTTAATCGGATCATTTATCTTTGCGTTCGGCATTTATCATTTTAATGTTCAAAATGAGTTAGCTGAGGGTGGATTCACGGGAATCACCCTTATTTTAAAGGGCTTGTTCGGTTTATCGCCGTCGATTACGAACCTCGTCTTAAACGTCCCGTTATTTTTCGTCAGCTATAAAATGCTCGGGCGGACGACGTTCATCTATACCTTGATCGGCACGTTCAGCTTTTCCCTTTGGTACGGCTTAATCGCCAACTATTCACCGCTTGAAATCATGTTGAAAGATGATATGGTGCTCGCTTCGTTGTTCGCCGGTGTCTTCATCGGTGTCGGCCTCGGCATCATCTTCAACAACGGCGGGACGACGGGCGGGGTCGATATCATCGCCCGACTGACGAAGCGGTATTTCGGATGGTCGATCGGTCGGACGTTCATGATTTTTGATTTTTTCGTCATCGTCGCTTCATTGACATATCTCGACTACAAACAGGCGATGTATACGTTGCTTGCCGTCTACGTCGGGGCCCGTGTCATCGACTGGATGCAGGAAGGAACGTATGCTGGTAAAGCCGCGATGATCATCAGTGATCACCGGACGGAGATCGCCGACGGGATTCACGCGACGATGAACCGCGGAACGACACGGTTACTCGCGAAAGGTGGATTCTCCGGTCGCGACCTTGAAGTCTTGTATGTCGTCGTCGCCCGCAATGAAATCACCCGGTTGAAGACGCTCGTCAAAACAGTTGACCAACATGCTTTCATCACACTCCATGATGTGTATGAAGTAACCGGCGAAGGATTTACGTTCGATGAAAATCGTGTTCCGATCAAGGAAACGTAAAAACAAAAAAACACAAAAAACACCCGTATGATTCGATTCTGAAGAAGAAGATCGAACCAGCCGGGTGTTTATTTTTTATTAATTTGTACGCGTTACTCTTGAATTACTCGTCAGACGGTGCAAAGACCATCAAAGCGAGGCGGAGGAATTCGGCGACAGCGACGAGTGTCGCAGCGACGTAAGTCCAGGCGGCGGCGTTCAAGACACGGCGTGAGCCACGCTCTTCTTCCGCATCGATGATTCCGTGTTCCGTTAACTGAGCCATCGCCCGTTTCGACGCATCGAACTCAACCGGCAACGTCACGAGCTGGAAGACGACGGCACCGAGCATCAAGATGACACCAAGCATCGCAAGACCAGTCATCCCAGCGAAGAAACCAACGAGTAATAACGGGAATGACAGATTCGACGTAATTGACGCAACCGGTGCAATCCGGTGACGGACACGCATCATGTTATAGTCCGTCGCATCTTGGATGACGTGCCCGATTTCGTGCGCTGCAATCGAAACGGCAGAAACCGTTGAACCATGATACACATCTTCCGAAAGACGAACGACTTTATTCGTCGGATCGTAATGATCGGACATCGTTCCGCCGATCGCTTCGAGACGGACATCCGTAATCCCATTCTGTTTCATGATGAAGTCAGCGACTTGAGCGCCTGTCACCCCACTATGAATCGGAACTTCTTGGTATTTTTTATACGTTTTTCGGACTCGCATTTGTGCCCAGATGGGAACAATGATGATGATGGCGAGGTAAATCAGATAGTTAGCCATGTAACATCTGTCCTTTCCTAAAAGATTATATCCTTATTTTACGTTCAAGCGACCTTATTGTCAATCGAATCGCGTGCGACAAAGAAATATCCCATCAAAATACATAATCCCGTCAACCAGAACGAACCATAGCCAATCCACTGAATATGCTCCGCGAGCGCCGGATAGCGTGGCCACTGACCGAGCACGTAGTCGACGACATCGTTATGGATGACCCAAATCGAGACAAGGACAAGTTCCTTGACGCGAAACGTCATGAATGGAACGTAAAGCAGTGCCTGGAATGCCATCGCGCCGTGCGAGACCATCAGCATCAGTGCCATTGCCGTCAAATAACTGTTACCTGTCCCGAGTTCTTGAAGCATCAAGGCATTCATGACGACGGCCCAGACACCGTATTTAATTAACGTGACGAACGCGAGCGCTTCAAACAGTCGGGAACGACGATTGAAGATCCATAAAAAAACGATGATCGTAAAAAATAGCGACGCCGTCGGACTGTCCGGGATGAACGGATAATAGTACCATTTCGCCGTCTCGAGTTGCGGTTGATACCAATAATAGCCGTATAACGTTCCCGCTAGATTGATTAATCCGAGCGGCCAAAGGAGGGCTTTATGTTTTAAAATCTGCAAAAACGGCACATTCATTCACCTCATGATAGACAAAAGCCGGAGGAATCATTCCCCCGGCTCTTCTCTTATTTATTGTTCTCTCCGCCTTCACCGTAAGAAGCGATGAATTTAGCGAGTTCTTTACGATCTGCATCTGAACCTTTGTACTGTCCAGCAGGCATCGCACCGACACCTTTATCTGCGATTTCATAAATTTCATCTTCTGTCTTTTGTGTCCCGACGAGGGCAGGAGCGGCTGCTCCACCTTCGAGGTTCTTACCATGACAGTTGACACATGACTGGTTCGAGTAAATTTCATACCCTTTCGCCGTCGTATCGATTTCAGGACCTTCGTTCATCGTCAACTCACCTTGTTTATGGATTGTATCCCAGTGCGTTGTTTGAACAGATTCCCAAGTCAAGAAAATGATTGAGACGATTCCGAGTAACATCATGCTGACTGCGACTGGACGTTTTGCCGGGCGACGTTCAATCCCTTGGTCGAGCCACGGTGCTACGAGTAACGCCGTAAAAGCAAGACCTGGAAGAATGACAGTTCCCATCAAAATGTACGGACCGGCAGCAAATTGATATTTCAAGAGCTGATAGAGGAATAGGAAGTACCAGTCCGGAAGTGGAATGTACGACGTATTCGTCGGGTCAGCTATGTTTTGTAGTGGTGCTGCTTCAACGATTGTCAGCGTCATGAAGCCGATCAAGAAGACCGCTCCTACCATCCATTCGCGAAGTAAGAAGTTTGGCCAGAACGCTTCCGTCCGACCTGGATACTCAGAATAGTCTTTCGACTTATTCGGCATCCGGTTATTGATCGACACCCGTGAATCGGTGACGAATTTCATTCCTTTACCACGATGCATCGTGTTCTCCCCCTTTTAGGTTGCCTAAGTTGATTGTCGGTTTAAAGTGGTCCAGAGATCCCTTGTTTACGGATCATCATGAAGTGGGCCCCGAGCAAGACGAACAATGCCGCAGGAAGGAAGAAGACGTGAATCGCAAAGAATCGAGCAATCGTACTTGCACCGACGATTTCTCCACCCGCGAGGAGCGTCTTCGCGATGCCACCGATGACCGGTATGCTTTCCGCGATTTGAATCGTAACTTTCGTCGCGAACAATGCTTTCATGTCCCAAGGCAACAAGTATCCTGTTAGACCAAGTGCTAAGACAACGAAGAACAAGAGGACACCGACGACCCAGTTCAATTCACGTGGCTTTTTGTATGATCCTGTGAAGAAGACGCGTAATGTATGTAAGAACAACATTACGATGACGACTGATGCGCCCCAGTGGTGCATACCACGAACGATTTGACCGTGTGCGACTTCGTTTTGAAGATAGTACACTGACGCATGGGCATTGATGATATCTGGTACGTAATACATCGTCAAGAACATCCCTGAAAGAATCTGGATGACGATTGTAAAGAACGTCAACCCGCCAAAACAATAAACGAATGCTGAAAAGTTATGGGCAGGGTTTACGTGTTCTGGAACTTCATGATCGGCGATATCTCGCCAAAGCGGAGTGATATCAACCCGCTCATCAATCCAATCATAGATTTTTTGCATCATCGCTTACGCACCTCTTTCGACTGGTTTACCTAAGTAGAGGAAACCATCTTTCTCTTGCATTTCATATTCATCAAGCGGCTTCGTCGGAGGCGTTCCTGGTACGTTGACGCCATCTTTCGTGTACCGTCCGAAATGACATGGGCAATAGAATTGCTCTGGGTGCGTCGGATCTGCTCCGAAACTGACTTGGCATCCTAAATGCTTACAGATCGGTGATAGTGCGAGAATTTCGCCCTTATCATTTTTGAAGACCCATGCTGATAATGTTTCTTCGAAATCATACCAAGCATCCTGTGTTTGCTTCTTGAAGTCGACCCGTTTTGGTTCTGTTGTGATGTCCGACAACTTCATTACTTTTACTTTATCGCCTGATCCTGATTTCTTCAGGACCGGATCAACTGCGAAGTTGACCATCGGCATGACCATCGTCGCTGCCATAAAGCCACCGACTCCAGTCAGTGTATACGTCAAGAATTGACGACGTGTTACGTTAGACCCGTTTTGAGCCATATCGATCCCCCCTTGTGATGTACGCCGTGCCCCAAGACCACTGTACTTCACACAAATTTCTCACATGGTAATAGTATCTTAATAAAATCATCGCGTCAACCGCTTCATAGCGCGGTCCAACGGTTTCCTAACTGTTCGAGAACTTGTCCTACAAAATTCCCGACCATCTGACCTTGCTGGTCGCGACTCATCGTCTCGAGCGATAATCGTGGAACATAGACGATGTCGTCGACCGCTGTCTCTTTCCAGCGTAAATCTGCCGTAATGAACGTGACAAAACGGAATTGCTCGGCAGATGCCGCTTCCCGCCAACCGTTCAATTGATCGAGTGACGGTATACCGACATACGTCATTGCTGGAAGGAGCATCGCCCGACCGGACAGTTGCCGTTCGACTTCTGACGCAACCGTCAGTGTCATGTCAGCACATTCCGCAAAAGCATGCATCGATTCATCAAATCCAATCGGTATCAATGGGACGACCAACGTATCGATATACGCTTGTTCGTTTCTCGTCCTTTGAACATCGGATGGTTTGAAACGCAAATCATTTCCCCCTTTCCTGTTCACTTACATTTCGTCACATTTAATGTATCATATCCGCTTTTATTACTGCTCGCTTAATGTGAACGTTTTATGAAATTCCATTCTATTTTTCTTCATATTTAGGTTTTTTTCAAACTCAAATAAAATCATCCTCTTCTTTATCCGAAGAGGATGACTGTAGACGAACGCATATGAAGATTGAAAAGTGTACTTTAGTTATTGGAGTTGGCTCCGAATCGTCCGCAATTCTTCCGAGAGTGATTGAAAACGACTCCGATCGCGTGCATCAAGTGCTTCATCAATCAAACGAATCAATCGCTCTTCCTCTTGCCGATTGACCGTCGCCGCGATGAAATTCATCGCTTCGTCCGCTAATCGTGGTTCAACAGTGACCTCCGGACGAAACGGGTTCTCTTCAAGTAGGGACAAGTATTCATCATCCATCATCATCCCTTGAAAATTTAACTCGATATAAATCGGTTCGTCCGTCAATCGGATGTCGTGATATGCCTTTTCCGGGTCAGTCGTTTTAACCTCACCTTTTTTAAAGAGAAACGGTTCAGCGTCAAACCCGTATGTCGTCATGATGATTGCTTTTGGCGCGAACATCGCATTTTGAACAAAATGAACTTGATCCAGTTTCGCATCATTACGAAGCCAATAATCAAGGATCCATTTGGATTCCCGACGCTTCAACGTGTAATAGGTCAAGATGCGGCGCAAGAAACGCTGTTTTCTCTCTGTCATCTCAATCCTACTCCCTTCTCCAATCGAATCAACTATCCATCCGTTCGACATAATCGACGAGATCAGCATCTTCTGGAGCGAACATCGCTGCCCGACGCAACAATGCTTGTCCCTCTTCGCGTCGTCCTTCTTCAACCAATGCGAAACCATATTCTTTCAAGAAGAGGGCATCATCCGCGAATGCAGATTCAACTTGAGCATACTGCTTCATCGCATTCGTATAATCTTCCAGCGCATAGAGTGATCGAGCACGGTACCACGTCAAGATTGGTGCCGTGACGTGTTCTTCGATTGCTGAAATCGTTTCAATCGTCGCCTCATGGTCCTCATCTTCAGCGAGGAGCGCAAGTAAACGTTCCGCAGCGAGCAAGGATTCCGGGTTAAGGGCAAGAGCTTCACGTAAGGCGTTGACACTCCCTTGGCGGTCTCCTAGCTTCAAGAGGAATAAAGCTTCCATCGTCCGGAGCTCATCATTATAATCGTCTCGCTCCATCCCTTGCTTAATGACATTCAACGCTTCCTTCGTCAAGCCGA
The DNA here is from genome assembly GCF_018618635.1 of Exiguobacterium sp. s102. Classification (NCBI taxonomy): domain Bacteria; kingdom Bacillati; phylum Bacillota; class Bacilli; order Caryophanales; genus Exiguobacterium; species Exiguobacterium sp. s102. Next base: position 865,083 of record NZ_JACSML010000001.1, on the reverse strand, counting down.
GTTCTGCTTGACTCTCCGCGTAAGGCACGTAAGCCGACGTATAATCTGGATCTTGGGCAATCAGTTGTTGGAACGTTTCGACCGCTTTTTGGTGTAGTCCGACGCGGTGAGCGGTCATCGCAAGTCCAAACAGCGTATGCAAGTCAGACCGTTCCGCGACTGCACGTTCATATAAGGGAATCGCTTCTTCGAATTCACCGATCATTGCGAGCGACTCGGCGTACAGGGCATCCAGTGGCAATTCTTCTCTTAATGCCGGAACAGCTGCAATTTCAGCGAACAATGGGACCGCTTGATCAAATGCTCCAAGTGTCATATAGAGTTCAGCCAGTCCGTAAGCGAGCAACGGTTCATCCGGCGCAAGTGACCGTGCCTCTTTTAATTTCGCGAGCGCTACTTCGTCGAGTCCTTGTGATTGATAAAGGTCCGCTAACAAAACTAATGTCCGAGGTCCATTTTCGCTATCCGTCTTATCGACTTGTTCAAGGACGGTGATTGCTTCTTCTTCTCTATCAAGATCGATATAACATTCGGCAAGCAATAAAGCGACGCCAGCATTCCCCGCATAATCGACGTAAAGAGGCGATAAGATATCGACTGCCCGGTCCGAGAGTCCGAGTTCGATGTAAAGATCTGCGACAGCTAAGCGATCCTCATCGGTCCCTGTCTTTTCAAGTTGTTCGAGTGAAGCTAACGCTTCCGACGTATGGCCGTGTTCTAGCCCTTCGACGATTTCTTTTAATACCTGTTCGTTCAAGGCAAACGCCTCACTTTCTAAATTCAATTCGGAACTTATCCGTTCCCGTTATCTTGCAGTTTCTTTAAATCATCATAGAACGTTGGGTAGCTGACTTCAACTACTTCATTCCCGTTCACTTGAATTTCTTCGTTCAATGTCTTAGCAATCGTCAACATCATCGCCAAACGGTGATCACCGGCACTGTCGACCTCCGCCCCTTTTAATGACGTCGGGCCTTCAATTGTCATCCCGTCTGCCGTCGCTTCAATCGACGCTCCGAGTCGTCGTAGTGACGCGACGACCGTCTCGATCCGGTCCGTTTCTTTGACGCGTAACTCCGCTGCATCCCGGATGATCGTCTTTCCTTCCGCTTGCGTCGCGAGTAAAGCGAGGAGCGGAATCTCGTCGATCAATGAAGGGATTTGTTCTCCTTCAATCGTCATCGCCTGCAGGGTAGTCGATTCTACCGTCACATCCGCGACTTCCTCCCCTGCCACTTCCTGCCGGTTCGAAATTTTGACGCTCGCACCCATTTGTCGTAATACTTGTAAAAATCCGATCCGGGTCGGGTTCATGAGTACGCGTTCCGTCGTGATGACACTGTCCTCGCCAATCGCCGCCGCCGTCCACCAAAATGCAGCCGAGGACGGATCGCCCGGTATATCGACCGTCGTCGCCGTAAGTTGAACAGGACCTTCGACACGAATATGCCGTCCGTCTTCAAAGTCATCGATCGTCACATCGACGCCGAATTGCGGCAACATCCGTTCCGTATGATCGCGTGATAAGATCGGCTCAATCACCGTTGTCTCACCTGTCGCAAATAACCCCGCTAGTAAGACCGCACTTTTCACCTGAGCACTTGCGACCGGTAAGGTATACGTCGTTCCGACGAGCGGTTGCCCCTGAATCCGTAACGGAGCGTAGTTCCCTTCGATTTTCGCACCAAGCTGACTGAGTGGAATCGTCACCCGATCCATCGGTCGTTTTTTTAACGAATCATCGCCTGTCAATTCATACGCCGCCTCGCTACCAGCTAAAATACCGCTTAGTAGTCGAATCGTCGTTCCGGAATTCCCACAATCGATTTTTGCTTCGTTTAATGCAGTCGTCCCTGTAATCTGAATCGTTTTTTCAGAACGCTCGATTTTCGCACCAAGTGCCTCAACCGCCTTCAGTGAAGCGAGACAATCCGCTCCTTCGAGTGCATTCGAAATCGTCGTCGTCCCGTTTGCAATCCCACCAAATAAAAAAGCACGGTGTGTCATTGATTTATCGCCGGGTACTCGTACCTTTCCCTTTAATCCCATTTCAAGCACCTCACAGTCATGTCATAGGCGGACAGCAATCGTCCCACCGGAATTTCCTCTAAGTTAAATTTCCCGTTTTCTGCTAAGACGAATCGAATCGACTGATTATTTTTTTTATCCCGTTTCATATAGTCGAAATAGACCTCGAAAGATTGCCTTTTTGGTAGTTCGACACCTAAACGCGTCAACAATTGAGCCAGTTGATCTCCTTCTTCGACTTGTCCCTCTAACATTTTGGCAAAGACTAAACCGATTCCGACTGCCTCACCATGCGCGAGACGCTCACTCGCATACTCGACGGCATGACCAAATGTATGCCCATAATTTAAAAAGGTACGGATGCCTTGTTCTTGTTCATCTTGTTCGACGATTCGTTGTTTGACGGAAATCCCTTTCGCAATCCAGGATTCGAGTGGCAACTCTCTCATATCGGACAGTTTTAAATCCATCAATTGATCAGCAAACGGTTCCGCTGCCAATAGACCATGTTTCAACAATTCAAAAAAACCGCTTCTCCACTCGCGGTCCGGTAATGTTTTCAGAAAAGATACATCGTAGAGAACGGCACTCGGTTGATAGAACGCCCCGACGAGGTTTTTACCGAGCGATAGATTTAGCCCGACTTTCCCGCCGACGCTCGAGTCATGCGCGAGTAACGTCGTCGGAATTTGGATGAACGGAATGCCTCGTAGAATCGTTGCTGCAACGAAACCGGCGAGATCTCCAATCATTCCACCACCAAATGCCAGGATGACCGTACGACGGGTCACCCCTCGTTCAATGCCTTCTTGAAGCAAGTCTGCATACGTTTCGAGCGATTTACTGCTCTCACCTGGTACGACAGTACTCGTCATCCAGTTTGTTTTCGGAAAAAGAGTCGTGACGTGTTTGATCAATGTCTCTAAATGAAGGGTACTGACCGTTTGATCGGTGATAATCCAAAATCGATCTGCTACCTGTGCTTCTTCGACTTCCGCCAGGTGTCGCAACGCACCCGGCTCGATGTGAACCGGATACGGGCGACTCGCTTTGATGCAAAGATGCGTCAAAACAGACGCACCTCCTCCTTGTAATCAGCTATCGTTTGTTTTAATCGATCCATCGTTGAACTCCCGAACATTTCGAGAATCGCGGCTGCGACTTCGAATGCGACGACAGCTTCGAGAACGACAGCTGCTGCCGGCACAGCACAAGCATCACTGCGTTCAATTTGGGCCGTGAACGGCTCTTTCGTTTCAATATCGACCGATTGCAGGGGTTGATACAATGTCGGAATCGGCTTCATCGCAACTTGAACCCGAATCGGCATTCCTGTCGACATCCCACCTTCAATTCCGCCTAGGTGATTGGTTCTGCGGGAGTAACCTGCTTCACTATGAATGATTTCATCTTGGACCGTACTACCGGGACGACGCGCCAAATCAAAACCATCACCAAATCCAACCGCTTTCATCGCATTGACACTGATGACAGCTTGGGCGATCCGACTGTCTAACTTCATGTCATTTTGCGTAAATGATCCAATCCCCGGAACAAGTCCCGTGACGACGACTTCGACTTCACCACCAAGTGTGTCGCCGTCTTTTTTAGCTTGATCGATCGCACGCATCATCTGTTCAGTCGCTGCTTCATCTGCACAACGGACTGGAGAAGCTTCAATCAACTCACGCCGCGTCGTCGGATCAACGGCTTCAGCATCAACGCCACCGATTGATCGTACATGGGAAAACAAATCGACATCGAGCTGTGCCAACAATTGTTTCGCGATTGCCCCAACTGCAACTCGGGCCGCCGTTTCTCGAGCAGAGGAACGTTCGAGGACATCACGGAGATCACGATGACCGTACTTCAAGCCACCTACAAGGTCCGCATGTCCTGGGCGCGGGCGTGTCAATGTCCGCGGACGTTCAAGCGCTTCCTCGAGCGGTTCCGCCTGCATGACTTGTTTCCAGTGCGTATGGTCTTTGTTTTCAATAAACAGACTGATTGGCGCCCCCGTCGTGTAACCGTGACGAATTCCACCCCGAACATCAATCGCATCCTGTTCGATTTGCATCCGCCGTCCACGTCCATAACCACCTTGACGTCGTGTCATTTCAGATTGAATTTTTTCGAAATCGATTGTTAGTCCGGAAGGAACACCATCGATGATGACGGAAAGTCCTTTTCCGTGTGATTCTCCAGCTGTCATGTAGCGCATACGCTTCATCCCTTCACGTCGTTAAATTTTTTCATAAAAGAAGCTTTGCTTCATTTTTAGACCAAATCGTTCCGGTTGAAAGATTTGTTCCGTTCCGCCGACGAATAAAATGCCGCCCGGTTTTAACGCATCCACAAAAGAGCGATAGACGTGCGCTTTTGCTTCTTCTGTAAAGTAAATAAGTACGTTACGACAGATGATTAAATCAAATCCACTGTCATAGCGATCTCCTAACAAATTATGTTTACTGAAACGGACGAGCCGTTTGATTTCTGGAGCGACCTCATATTGTTGATCCTGTTCGATGAAATATCGTTTTTTTCTTGATTCGACGACTTCGTTTAAGGCTGAAATGCCGTATCGACCTTGCTTCGCCTTTTCAAGAACGATCTCATCTAAATCGGTCGCTTGAATCGTGAATTGGGCAGGGTCCATCATCTCATTAAGAATCATCGCGAGCGAATAGGGCTCTTCCCCCGTTGAACAAGCCGCGCTCCATGTCCGAATCCGACCATGCGCACGTGCTTGCAGCACCGGAAGAATATCTTGTTCGAGCTGTTGCCAGCGAATCGGATTTCTGAAGAATTCACTAACATTGATCGTCATCCGGTCCAAGAATTCTTCATATAAGGTCTCGCTTTTTTCCATTGCCTGCATATACGAGGCGAAGGTATCATGTCCTTTTTTATCGCGCAAAGCCGTCAAACGTCGTTTCATTTGTGCTTCTTTATATTGTCCTAAATCAATTCCTGACTTTTTTAAGAAACGTTGGATGAAAAGCTCGTAATCGTCCATAGTACACCTCACTGGTCCTCTCTATCATCGGTCATACACGTTTTATGACCCTATCTTATTCTCTATAGTAGCATAAAGCCATTTCCTTTCCAAAATACAAAAACAGACGATTGAGCAATTGCTCAATCGTCTGTTTGCCGTTCGTTTCATTATGCGTTTACCGGTTGCCCTTGAAACCAAAGTCCAAGTTCACGCTCCGCACTCTCGACGCTGTCTGAACCATGGATGACGTTCTCGCTCATCGTGTTCGCGAAATCTCCCCGAATCGTCCCAGGTAGTGCTTCTGTCGGTTTTGTTTTTCCAATCATCAAACGTGAAACAGATACGACATCCGTTCCTTCGACACGAAGTGCGACGACAGGACCAGACGTTAAGAAAGTGACCAACTCTCCAAAGAATGGCTTCTCTGCGTGCTCTGCATAATGTGCTTTCGCCAATTCTTCAGACGCTTGCATCATTTTCATTTCACGTACAACAAATCCTTTTCGTTCGATCCGGCCGATGATTTCCCCAATCAATCCGCGTTCGACACCATCAGGTTTTACCATTAAAAATGTTTGTTCCATTTTTGAGTCCCCCTATGAAATGCTTTTAGAAAAGCGCTTACATAGTAAGTTTACTCGTAAACGGATCGAGCGGCAAGAAATTTTTGACAGTTTCTTATCCTTTTCGCTTTCCAACGTAACGTGCGACTTCTTCAAGTGAACGCTTTGCAGAAGACTTCGGTAAATGCTCTAAACGACGAATCGCTCGCTTAATGTAAAGATCGACGGTCTGTTGTGTCCGTTCAAGTGCGTCAGACGCTTGCAGACGATCAAGAAGTGGCGCGACTTCTTCGTGGGAGGGCATCTCCTGAATTTTGACGAGTTCCTTGAAAAAAGCTGGATTTTCTGAGGCGTAGAAAACTGGCAACGTCTTGTGCCCATGTCGTAAATCTTCTGCGACCGGTTTACCAAGCTCGACCCGGTTCGCTGTGAAATCCAGTAAGTCATCCGCAATTTGAAAAGCAAGACCGATGTCACGCCCAAATTGCCGCAATGCTTTCGTATCCGCTTCCGAGCAGTTCGCGACGATGGCTCCTAGATGACAACTTGCCTCAATCAAGATCGCCGTTTTCCGCTCGATTCGTTTAATATATCGTTTAATCGATTGATTCCAATCGTATTGATCATAAATTTGTTCGATTTCACCCTCACAAATTTCGCGCATCGCATGGACCATGACTTGGACGAGTTCCGGTTTCCCGATTTCTCCAATCAATTTGACTGCCTCACCAAACAAATAGTTACCCGAGTATAATGCAACTTCTTCATCAAAACGTTGCATGACGGTCGGCTTTCCACGTCTCAGTTCGGCATCATCGATGACATCATCATGCACGAGTGATGCCATGTGGACCAGTTCAAGACTTGCCGCGACACGGACCAGTTCATCCCGGTCTGCTTGACCAAACTTCGAAGCGAGCAAAACAAAAGCCGGACGAATCCGTTTCCCCCCCGCTTTCAAGAGTTGTTGTCCCGCAGCATCAATCGTCGGTTCTTCGGACGCAATATGATTTGTTAAGAATCGGTCGACTAAATTCACTTCTTTCGTTACATCTCGATAAATTGAATGCAGTGACATCTCACCACTTCTTCCCGAGGTGCATTGCAGCCGCCCCACCTGCAAACGCCTTTACTTCGACCTGCATGAAGCCAGCCTGCTCAAATAATTGCTTTAATTCAACACGATCGAGGAACACTTCCGTCGATTCTTGAAGCCAGTTATATTGATCAAACGATTTTGCAAACAAACGACCGACTTGTGGCATGATTTTACCAAAGTATAACGAGTAGGCCTCACGGAAAATTGGTGCCGTCGGTTGACTCGTCTCAAGACATACGACTGTTCCACCTGGTTTTAAGACACGATGCATCTCTTTGATGACTTGGAGATAGTCCGGAACATTCCGTAGTCCAAACCCAATTGTCACGTAGTCAAAGGAATGATCACCAAAAGGTAAATCCATCGCATTGCCATGAATCAATTCGACGTTTTTCATCCCTAACGCCTCGACTTTATCGACTCCGACTTTAAGCATGTTTTCAGAGAAATCGAGTCCTTTGATGACACCGGTCGGACCAGCCGCTTTCGCGAGTTGAATTGTCCAGTCAGCCGTTCCGCAACATAAATCAAGACATTTTGCCCCCGGAAATACATCCATCCGGCGCATTGTTTCTTTTCGCCATAATTTGTGCAAGCGGAAACTGATGATGGAATTCATCTGATCATAATTTGTCGAAATTGATTGAAACACTTCATAAACTTTCTTTTCTTTTTCTTGTGTCTGCACGCAGTTCACCCTTTCAAGAATATTACGCTACTGCCATTTGTTCTAAATGTGATAATAATAGTTGTTGCGCTTCGTGATCGAGCAATTCGGCCTGTTTCCGAATGATGCGTTGCCCTTCTCGTGTTAACCAATCTTGACCGCTGATTGCCGCCAAACCTTGAACGAGTCCAAATTCCGCCGTCAGCCAGAGTAAGACGTAATCTTCTGTCGACGTATAATTTCGCTCATGGATCGAACATTTTGCTTCATTCACACGCTGTACGGTCCGTCCTAACGTCACGAGTGCCGTTTGGGGAAGCGACGCTAACTCTTCAAAAAAGTAAGTCGAAAAAAGATCTCCCGCCAATACGAGCAATTGTCTTTCTTTTGATCCTCGTTTCGTTTCACCTACTCGTTCATGTAAGACAAGTGCGACCTTCGCAAAATGTACGCCCTTTACGAGCGCCTGCCAATCCAATGTCTCGTTTTGAGCGACATCAATCAACCAACTGATCTGTTCACGATCGATGGAAGGGAAATCCACATGTCGAGCTAGTTGAGTCGTCTGTTTGTTGTTGAGCGCAGTAATGATTTCTGTCATGAATAGCTCTCGTTGGTCCATGCTTTTACCCCCCGATCTCCAGTGCCATCTCGTTGATGGATGTTCTTCTTTTTTAATATACCATAATCATCGCTTTTTCACGCCTTTGAATACCCACAAAAAAAGCCGTTCGAGGAATTCCTCGAACGACTATGTAGCCAAATTACTTGACTGCATCTTTCAATGCTTTACCCGGTTTGAAGGCAGGCACTTTGCTTGCTGGGATTTCGATATCTTCTTTCGTACGTGGGTTGCGACCTTTACGAGCGGCACGTTCACGGACTTCGAAGTTACCAAAACCAATCAATTGGACTTTTTCTCCAGATTGGAGTGTCTCAGTGATTGATTCGAATGTTGATTCAACAACTTTAGTCACGTCTTTTTTTGTAAGACCTGATTTTTCGACAACCGCTTGAATGAGTTCAGTTTTGTTCATTACTTTCACCCCCTCCCAATCGCTTCTTCGAGGCTAATCATACCTTATAAACGTTGCTATTACAACATTTTCGTCATAATCCCTCTCAATTTTCTGATTCTTCGATCGATTCCTCAGAAAACGTAGGTTCGCCTTTTTCGTTAATTGTATAGCTTTGAGAGTATGCCGGGACAAAAGGTTGATCATCATACAGTAAATGACGAATATCTTGACCGACTTTTGGTTTTTTCTTCGCAGTTTCAACGGCTTTCTTCAATTCAGGAAGATAGTTGACATACAACTGCCCTTGACCGTCGACATAGATGTCCAGTTCCGTATCGGAATAAGGACTCGGAATCTTCGGTTCTTCCTTAATGAACAACTTTTTATAGTCGAGTGTGAATTGATTTTTACCAATCGAACCTTTAAATGGATATTTTTCATTTTTCTTTCGGTACGTATCGATGCGCACCTGTAGCTTTTGGAGTTCTTCCGCAACGAGTAAATCCATCAGCTTTACAGTCGGTTTCTCTTCCACATCGACTAACAAGTAAATGAACGTTCCACCACCTTCGAAACTATTCGGTGGAGGATCACTCATATAACGAGGAATCAAGCGTCCGAGTTCAATTTGATACCGCTCCATCAAAGGCGTATCTGCGTCTCTTGTTTTGATCGGTAAGACACCGGTATCTTTTTGATACGCGTCGACAGCATCTTGAACCGTTGCGATTTGTTGCGGATAAGGTATCCGGTTCGAAGGTTTTTGACTATCCGGGAAGAGACATCCCGATAACAACATGACAGGCACCAACATGATAAGAACGACTAGCTTCTTCATGCGCTCGGACCTGCCATGACGATGAACACCATAATAATGGAAGCTACAATAAAACATAGGAAGGCAAGGGTCGAGAGCAGGAACTGCCAAACCCCTGTCAATTTCGTTCGACTGATCGTGACGAATAAGACGCTAATCGCAAATAACCCGATCCCGCCAAACGAAATCCACATTTTTAATAATCCAGGACTCAAGGTTTCCACCCCACTCCGTTAATCTTTCGTCGTAAACAGATGTTCAATTTCATTTTTTTGCGGGCGTTGCATCAACTTCCGTACTTCTTCTTCCGGTGTGTGACCATCGAAAAGGACATGGTAGAGTGCCGTCGTGATTGGAAGCTCGCACTGTTTCGTTTCTGCCAAATCGTAAGCAGCTTGAGTCGCACGAACTCCCTCAACGACCATCCCCATGTTTTCTAATACGGTTTCGAGTTTTTCACCACGCCCGATGGCATTCCCGGCTCGCCAGTTCCGACTATGGACTGATGTACAGGTCACGATCAAGTCCCCCATCCCCGTCAAACCGGTGAACGTCATCGGTTTAGCACCAAGCAATGTACCGAGACGCGCGATTTCTACCATTCCACGCGTAATCAATGCTGCTTTCGCATTATCTCCATACCCTAAACCGTCCGTCATTCCTGCAGCTAAGGCAATGATGTTCTTCAAGGCGCCACCAAGTTCCGCTCCGATGATATCCGCGTTCAAGTACACCCGGAAGTTTTCATTCATGAAGAGTTCTTGGACACGACCGGCCTCTTCTAAATCTTCAGAAGCAATCGTCACCGTCGTCGGTTTACGTAATGCAACCTCTTCGGCGTGTGACGGTCCTGTCAAAACACAGACCGCCGAACGTTTTGCGGGATCGATTTCTTCTTCAATCAACTGAGACAATCGTAAGTGCGTCTTCGGTTCAATCCCTTTCGACGCATGAATGAGGACGACGGGTTCTGTTAATCGTTCATTTAACTGGCGTGCGACGCCACGAATCGCTGACGAAGGCGTCACAATCAAAATATGCGAAGCACCTGCTACAGCATCATCTAAATTCGTCGTTGCCCGTAAAGAAGAAGGCAATGCCACACCAGGCAGAAATTGTGTATTCTCATGATTTTCATTAATGGCATCAACATTTTTTTGATCACGGCCATAAAGAATGACGTCATGACCATTATCTGCTAAAACGAGTGAAAGCGCAGTTCCCCAGCTTCCAGCTCCAATGACTGCAATTTTTTTCATCATGATTTTCACCCTGCCTTATTGTTTTTGACGTGCCAAAATCCGAATCGGTGTTCCAGTAAAATCAAATGCTTCCCGGATTCGGTTATCGAGATACCGTTTGTATGAGAAATGCAAGAGCTCTGGATCGTTGACGAACAAGACAAATGTAGGCGGACGCGATGCCACTTGTGTCGCATAGTTAATCCGTAGACGAACACCCTTATCCGTCGGCGCTGGATTCATCGCGACTGCGTCGACGATAACATCGTTCAAGACGCTTGTCTGAATGCGTTGGGCATGACTTTTCGCCGCTTGATTGATGACAGGGAGCAATGTTTGAAGACGACGTTTCGTCTTCGCAGAGACGAAAACGATTGGCGCATAGTCGAGGAAGCGGAATTCTTCACGAATTTCTTCTTCCATTTTCTTCATCGTTTTATCATCTTTTTCGACCGCGTCCCATTTATTGACGACGATGACAATCGCACGTCCGGCTTCGTGGGCATATCCGGCGACTTTTTTATCTTGTTCGATGATACCTTCTTCACCGTCGAGGACGACACAAACGACGTCAGCTCGCTCAATGGCTTTTTGGGCACGCATGACACTAAAGCGTTCTGTCGATTCGTAGACTTTCCCACGTTTACGCATACCTGCTGTGTCGATGATGACGTATTCTTGATCGTCACGTGTAAACGGTGTATCGATTGCATCACGGGTTGTACCAGCGACACTTGAGACGATGACACGTTCTTCACCGAGAATCGAGTTCGTCATACTCGACTTCCCGACGTTTGGACGACCAACTAAGGCAAACTTAATTGTATTTTCGTCGTATTCGATGTCTTCTTTGTTTGGAGCTAGTTCGAGGACACGATCAAGCATGTCTCCGAGTCCTAGACCATGCGTTCCGGAAATCGGATATAAATCGCCGAATCCTAATGAGTAAAATTCATACATTAAATCACGCATTTCAAAGTTATCGACTTTATTGACCGCGATAACAACTGGTTTATTTGAACGGAACAACATGCCGGCGACTTCTTCATCGGCAGCCGTAATCCCTTCGCGTCCATTGACCATGAAAATAATGACGTCCGCTTCATCGATTGCAAGCTCCGCCTGATGACGCATCATTTGAAGTAAGGGCTCATCCCCGACTTCGATTCCACCTGTATCAATCAAATGAAAATGACGATTGAGCCATTCTCCAGTTCCGTATATACGGTCGCGGGTAACACCTGGCTTGTCTTCTACGATCGAAACCCGATCTCCAATCACCCGGTTAAAAATCGTCGACTTTCCGATATTTGGGCGACCTACGATCGCCACTACTGGAATTGCCATCCCAACACCTTCTTTCTCTTCTCTCGCTTCATAGCCGTTCTATTGTATCAAATCAAGCGCGCTTATACCACATCTAACCGAAACATAAAAAAAGCAGACACGAATCGTGTCCACTTTTTGTCAAAATTTATTCTTTTGCGTCCGAGTCTTTATCAGCGAGGTCCGCTACCGAAAACCCTTCATTTTGATCCGTATATTGAGAATAGTCATCTTCATCCGTCTCTTCTTGTTCTAAGACACGCGTCGAAAGGGAAATCTTGTGTTCATCTAAGTGAACCTCAAGAACTTTCGCTTCGATTTCTTGTCCCTCTTCAAGCACTTCCGACGGCGAACTAATATGGCGATTAGCGATTTGAGAGATATGGAGGAGACCTTCGACTTGCGGTGCAAGTTCGACGAATGCTCCGAATTGAACGAGACGACGGACACGTCCTTTGACGATGTCACCCGCTTCGATTTTCCCTTCCATCTGTTGCCATGGACCTGGTTGCGTCTCTTTAATTGATAGCTTGACCTTTTCTGTATCGCGGTCGACACCAAGTACTTTCACTTCGACTTGTTGCCCTTCCGTTACGATATCAGACGGTCGTTCGACACGATGATGCGCCATTTCAGAAATGTGGACGAGTCCGTCAACACCACCGATATCGACAAATGCACCAAAATCCGTTAAGCGTTGGACAGTTCCTTCAAGGACTTGACCCACTTCCAAGTTTTCAAGCGTCTCTTTTTTCTTCGCATTAAGCTCGCCTTCGACGACCGCTTTATGTGAAAGAATGACACGATTTTTTTCTTGGTCGAGCTCAACGACCTTGACTTCGATCGACCGGCCGATGTAGTCAGAAAAATCTTCTACATAGTGACGTTCGACAAGTGAAGCTGGAATGAATCCACGTACGCCGATGTCGACGACGAGCCCCCCTTTGACGATGTCTTTGACGACAACTTCAAAAATTTCAGCCGATTCATATTTCGCTTCGACTTCTTCCCATGCTTTTAAGGCATCAATCTCACGTTTTGAGACGACGACTTCTTCGTCTGTAATCTTCTTCACCTTTACTTGTAATTCATCACCGACTTTTAGCACACCTCGTATGTCATCCAAATGGAGACTTGAGACTTCGCTAATCGGCAGGATTGCTTCTGTCTTATATCCGATATCAATGAGTGCTTGCTTGTCTTCAATCTTCACGACCATCCCAGTAACTACCTGGTCCCGATGAATTTCAAAATCAGGCATATCTTTCATTTCTTCGACCATTCCAACACAACCTCCTCACGATGAGTACAAGAAACGTAATAAAATACGTTTATCCTTCTTTTAACTTCTTACAATTCTGACTATTTGTCAAGGTTTTACACATGATTGTAGTAGACCGATTTGATTTCTTCGAGAATTCGTTCTGAAATCGCTTTCGCGGCACCGCGTTGATCGCGTAAATCTTCAATATCGACTGGTTTTCCGATTACGACCCGCATCGGCTTAAACGGGCGATAGTTGCCGATGATCGCGACAGGAACGATTTGCGCCGGAGATCGGAGTGCAAAAAAACCGACACCTGGTTGCGCTGCCGTGAACTCACCTGGAGCAGACCGTGTTCCTTCTGGAAAAATTCCGACGGTTTCGTCCGTTTTCAATAATTCAATCGTTCGTTTTAAAGCTTGACGATCGCCCTGTCCGCGTCCGACGGGATACGTCCCCGCTGCCGTCATCAATTGTTTTAATCCAGGGACTTTAAACAGTTCCTCTTTTGCCATATAACGAACCGAGCGACTCGTCGGAATCGCGCTAACTAGAAAGACGGGATCCCAGTTCGAGCTATGATTCGCACATAAAAGAACGGATCCATCCTTCGGAAGATTTTCTCTCCCTGTCACGCGAAGACGAAATACAGTTTTGGCGATGACGAGCACGACGAATCGCGCTAGTCGATAAACGGAGTCCGTTCGACTCATTTTAATACCCCTTCCGCAAGCTCTGTCAGACGGAGGACGACTTGATCGATCGACATGACGGTTGTATCGAGATAAATGGCATCGTCTGCTTGTCTGAGCGGAGACACTTCCCGTTCACTATCACGTTTATCACGCAACGCGATTTCTGCTTGAAGTGCTTCTAAGTCACTGTCCATCCCCCGAGACACGTTTTCACGATGCCGGCGACTCGCACGTTCTTCGACTGTTGCTGTCATGAAGACTTTCAGTTCAGCATCTGGTAAGACGACTGTACCGATGTCACGCCCATCCATAACAATACCGCCCGATTCTGCTAAGCGGCGCTGCATCTCGACGAGTGCCGAACGTACTTGAGCATGTTTTGCGACGAATGAGACATTGTTCGTCACTTCGCTCGACCGAATCGACTCTGTTACTTCGCGCTCGCCAATAAAGACACGTTGCCCGTTTTCACCTGGTGTTAAACGAATATCAAGTGATGTCATTAACTCACCTAACCGTTGCCCATCCTCGAGATCGATTCCTTGCTCAAGTGCTGCGAGCGTTACGGCCCGATACATCGCCCCTGTGTCGATGTAGACGTAGTCAAGATGTGCTGCTAATTGTTTAGCAATTGTACTTTTTCCGGCACCAGCTGGTCCGTCAAGTGCGATTTGAATTTTAGTCATGTTTTTCGTTCCTTCCGTTTGAACCATTTTTAAGCGGTTCATAGTATCGACCGTTATCATAGCAAAAAAATAGACTTAGGTGAATGAATTCGTGCCACTCCGCGAATTTTTCATTTGCGCCTGATAACAGTGCCGTAAGACGAGCTCACGACTTCGATCATGAATTTGTGTAAATTGAAAGGCGAGTTCGTAACGTTCTTCGCGTCGATCGACGCGAACTAACTCACCTAAAACATCAAGTGTATGGGTTCCTCCATGTTCGGCCGGTAGTAAAAACGTCAATTCAACCTCGTCTTTTAGTTCAATCGGTAAATGATTCGCTAAGATCAATATTCCACCTGCTGATAAATCAAGCGAGACCGTCGTGAACGGTTCGAATTTAGTTTTATGTGGATGAAGTGCGACGTCCAAAAGTAACGGCACACGTACGAACTGACGACGTTGAACACGCTCAATCTGTTGGTCGGTCGGGCGTCTGATTGCATATCGTTGTCCACGAAGCGGATCATTTTGTCGTTCGACGATTTCCGATTCAAAGCCATACAACCGTCCCTTTTCTTTAAAAAAGTAAACGTGAATCGATTCATCTTCCGATAAAATAAATGTTTTTAGCGTGTCCGCCTCACTCGGCGCTTCCATCCAGATTAAACGGTTCGTCACAGCCGTGACCTTCGTCCGACCTTGTCGATCTTCACTGTTGCGTACCATTATCAAATCACCTGTTTGCATCATGTCACTCTCTCCCAATCCATTCTATTCAATTACTATTTTTTTTGTATCGATGATTCAAGCGATTCGCACTCTTAACTTGGTAAAGGCCGACTCCCCATAAAATCACCATAAAAATAATGGGCAGCAAGGAAATACCACCATTTTCCAATATTAACAAATTAAACATACTGTGCGCAATCATCGGAACGATTAAGGACAGACTTAGCCAACGATTCGGGTAAATTGAAAATTTTGCACGCCCCATAAAGAAGCCCATTAGAACAGCAAAGAGTGCATGACCCGATACAGGAAGCAACGCTCTGAATATCATGTGTTCAACCGTCCCATTGACCATTAAATATAAAATATTCTCAAGCGTCGCAAAGCCGAGCGAACAGGCGACTGCGTAAATGATACCATCATAATAATCATTGAAACGTTGATGGATATATACGGTATAAAAAACGATAAACCATTTCGCAAATTCTTCCGTAATTGCCGTTCGAAACAGACGAATCGATTCATCTCCCCCAAATTCAGTCTGAACGACGTAGTCGATGAACATCAATGGAAACACAAGTAAAATGCCAAAAATGAAACTCCGTAAAATATAACCGACGGGTTCAGCTTCATGTTCATGGCGGAGATAAAAATAAGTAAGTAGTGCAATTCCCGGGGCAATTCCTGAGAAAACGATCGATAACACGTTTTTGCCCCCTTCCTATTCCTTAAGGATAAAGGTTTCTCCTGGAAAAGAAAACCGAGTCCATTGTATATCCGAAAAAAAAAGGTACAATTATGGATGAAAATGAATAGTCAGCTTTTAGTGTCTGACTATCGAACGAATAGACAGGAGGCTCTTTATGAAAAAATTACTATTAGTCCATACCGGAGGCACGATCGCGATGGCACAAAATCATTCCGGTCACGTTCTGCCGAATGACATCAACCCACTTGATGCTTCATTGCCACGTGCGACCGACATCGCGGACATCACGACACGCCACTTCGCGAACCTTCCTTCACCACACATCACACCGGACATCATGCTCCGTCTCGCACACTTCATCAAAGAAGAACTGCAGGCAGGGTATGATGGCGTCGTCATCACGCACGGAACGGATACGTTAGAAGAAACGGCTTATTTCTTACAGTTGACGATTGGTGCTCCAATTCCAATCGTCTTGACAGGTGCGATGCGTTCATCAAATGAAGTCGGTTCAGACGGTGAGTTTAATTTGATTACGGCATTGCGTGTAGCCGTCAGTGATGCAGCTAGAGGAAAAGGGGTTCTCGTTGTCTTTAACGGAGAAATCCACTCTGCTTTTAACGTCACGAAAACGCATACTTCTTCTGTCGATACTTTTAAATCTGTTCATTTCGGTAACTTAGGGATGGTCACGAAAGATCATGTCTATTTATTCAATACACCTGTCTTAAAACCAACGCACATGGTGACGAAACTAACAAAGCGTGTCTCCGTCCTAAAAGTTTACGCCGGGATGGACCCCGACCTTTTAGTTGCTGTCGGTGAACTTGGTTATGATGGTCTAGTCCTCGAAGTACTCGGGCAAGGAAATGTGCCACCAAGTCTGATGGATGCGATTCGTCAGCTGACTGAACAAATGCCAATCGTCATCGTCAGTCGTTGCTTTAACGGCATCGTCCAAGATGTCTACGGATATGCAGGCGGAGGACAACAATTAAAAGAACTTGGTCTGATTTTCTCGAATGGTCTGAACTCACAAAAAGCTCGCTTGAAATTGATGATTGAGCTCGAAATTGAGGCTACACACCCTGAACTTGAGACTTCATTTCAAGTCGAATGATCTGTCACTAAAAATAACCGCTTCCCGGGGAGGGAAACGGTTATTTTTTTAGCGATCGAAAAGAGCGCTTATCGCGTCGTTTCACGAACAAGTCGATCTGCAAGACTCGTTGCAATCAATTCTCCATGAAAACGACCGTTTTCGATAAATATTTTGTTGGCGTCATATCCTGCAGCGACGACACCCGCAATATAAATGCCGGGAACGTTTGACTCCATCGTTTCCTCATTGAAATCCGGAATTCCCGTTTCTCCATCAATCATGATACCGGCATCCGCGAACAAACCAACGTCCGGTGTGTAACCTGTCATCGCAAAAACAAAATCTGCTTTAATTGAGGTCGCTTCTCCTTGTTCTTTATAATGGACGTGCGTCGGTGTGATGGAATCGATCGTTGCGTTAAACACCATCTTGACCTTCTCGGCCCGTACGAGCGCTTCGAAGTTCGGGAGGACCCATGGCTTGATTGACGGACTGTACGCTTCACCACGGTATAACAGCGTGACATGTGCACCTGCCTTCTCAAGTTCAATTGCGGCATCGACACTCGAATTTTTTCCACCAATGACGACAACGTCTTGTCCGAAGAAAGGATGACCTTCTTTAAAATAATGAGAAACGTGCGGTAATTCCTCACCTGGTACGTCCATTTTATTTGGCAATCCGTAATAGCCTGTCGCTAAGACGAGTGCCCGTGCCTGACGCGTCACCGTCTCCTCCATTCGCGACGATACGACTTCGAACCCTTCACCATCCGCACGTTTACTGATTCGTTCCACCGTCTCAAACGGACGAATCGTGATTTCTTTCCGTTTAACGACTTCACGGTAATAGACGAGTGCATCTTGGCGTTTCGGCTTAAGTTCCTTGTTGATAAACGGAACACCACCGATTTCTAATTTTTCGCTACTCGAAAAAAATGTTTGATGCGTCGGATATTGATAAATCGCTTCGACGATGTTTCCTTTTTCGATGACTTCGACAGCTAATCCACGATCTTGCATCTCGATCGCTGCCGATAACCCACACGGTCCTGCACCAATGATGAGACAATCCAGCATAATCTTTTCTCCTCTTCCACGTGTTTTTTTTTTTATCTTAGCAAACATGAGCAAACGAAGAAAGAATTTAAGTTACATGAAAAAAGTTCACTCCTGTAAGAAGTGAACTTTTTCAAATTAAACCCATCCACGGAAGCGTGAGGCTTCCGCCATTTTACGAACGCCTACCATGTAGGCAGCGAGGCGCATATCAACATTTCGTGTATGCGATGTTTGATACACTTGATTAAACGAGTTCACGAGTACTTTTTCAAGCTTTTCATGCACTTCTTCTTCCGTCCAGTAATACCCCTGGTTGTTTTGAACCCATTCAAAGTAGGACACCGTTACGCCACCACTTGAAGCCAAGACATCGGGAACAATCAAGATTTCACGATCTGCGAGAATTTTCGTCGCTTCATTCGTCGTCGGACCGTTGGCTGCTTCGACGACGATTCGCGCTTTAATGTCATGCGCATTATCTTCCGTGATTTGATTTTCAATCGCTGCCGGAACAAGAATATCACACTCTAATTCGAGCAGTTCTTTATTTGAAATTGTATTTTTGAAAAGCGTCGTCACCGTCCCGAACGAATCGCGACGATCAAGTAAATATGGGATATCCAGTCCGTTCGGATCATGGAGAGCGCCATATGCATCACTGATCGCAATGACTTTCGCCCCTAAATCATGCATGAACTTCGATAAGAAGCTCCCTGCATTACCAAACCCTTGAACGACGACGCGGGCTCCTTCTAATGTAATCCCTTTCTTCGCAGCAGCTTCCCGAATCATGATGGCGACCCCTTTAGCTGTCGCAGTCTCACGCCCGTGGGAACCACCGAGTACTAACGGCTTTCCTGTAATGAAGCCCGGTGAATTGAATTCATCAATCCGGCTGTACTCATCCATCATCCAGGCCATGATTTGTGAGTTCGTGAAGACATCAGGTGCTGGAATATCTTTTGTCGGACCAACGATTTGACTGATTGCACGGACATAGCCACGACTCAGACGCTCGATTTCCCGGAAACTCATCTCTCGTGGATCGCAAATGATTCCACCTTTACCACCACCGTATGGTAAATCGACGATTCCTGCCTTCAAGCTCATCCAGACTGATAACGCTTTGACTTCGACTTCCGTTACGTTCGGGTGGAAACGGATTCCACCTTTCGTCGGACCGACAGCATCATTGTGTTGCGCCCGGTAGCCGGTAAAGATTTTTGTTGACCCATCGTCCATCCGAACTGGAATCCGAACCGTCAACATCCGCAACGGTTCTTTTAACAATTCATACATTTCGTCCGGGTAACCCAACTTCTCAAGTGCCTCTTTTACGATTTCCTGTGTTGCTTCAAGTACGTTTTTCCGATGATTCGCATGTTGTTGGTCAGTGATCATTCCAACGTTCCTCCCCATAAGTGGCATCCCCTATGCCGTTTCCTTGTTCGGATAAAGTATACCTTGTTCCGACGTGTAATGAAAGGGATTCCTACTATATTTGTAAGCGCTTTCTATCATCTACTCTTTTTTGTTTACTTTATGTTGTTCGAAGTCGCTTGATGACGTGTAATCGCTAGATTGATAAACGATTCGACTAGCTCTGGATAATCAATCCCGATTGCCCGTGCCCCGTCCGGGAATAGACTTGTCGCTGTCATACCAGGTAGCGTATTGGTTTCTAAAATAACGGGATGACCGATTTCAGGCACCAGGAAATCAGAACGGGAATAGCCCGAACATCCGAGGACTTGATGGGCGAGGACTGCCCACTCTTGTAATTTTTGTGTCGTCACCTCATCAAAATCAGCAGGACAGATATGCTCTGATCCACCGACTGCATATTTTGATTCATAATCATAAAATTCATTTTTAGGAATGATTTCGATGACGGGCAACGCTTTTTCAGCACCTTTTTGGCCGAGCACCGGTACGGTTACTTCTCGCCCTTTAATGAATTGTTCAATCAAGACCGCATCGTCTGCCTGAAAAGCGAGTTCGATTCCGCTTCGTAACATCGCGTCGTCCATCGCAATCGTCAATCCATTTGACGATCCTTCTTGAGCCGGTTTGACGACACAAGGGAATTCACCGCCCCACTGCCGGACCTTATCTGCGATGTCGTCACCGCGTTCAATCAAGACATCACGCGCAATCCGAATGCCAGCCTTCTCAAAGTGCAACTTCGACCGTGCTTTGTCCATCGCTAAAGCGGAAGCCAACACACCTGATCCAGTATACGGAATATCCGCTAATTCTAGTAATGCTTGAACACGACCATCTTCTCCATATTTTCCATGAAGAGCAATGACGGCGACTTCAACATCCAGATTGAAAATTTCTTCAGCACGTTCCGGATGGAAATCGATGGCAACGACTTCGTGCCCTTTTCCCTCCAATGCTTGAATCACGGACTTCCCGCTACTTAACGAAACCTCACGTTCTCCAGAAATCCCACCATATAATACTGCCACTCTCATACTCTTCACTCCTTCATCTTACGTTCACTGTTTATCATACCATCACTCTTTCAACGAAAAAATACAAAATGGTGTTAACTGATGATTCCTCATGAAAAAGACCACTTTCCGTCAGAAACCGGTCAGTGGTCTTAAAAAGAATCGTCGTATGTGCCGATTCGTTAAAAATCATCATTTACACAGAAAATGTTCCGGCAATCATTTTGATTGCATCTGAACGCTGAAGTGTTTTTCCGTATTCCGCCATCGCGAGCGGACTTTTCGCACTTGGTACGCCATATTCAGACAGTACGGTCGTAATCGTCCGTTCAAGCGCCTCTGCCATCCGTTCCTCGAAATACAAGTAATACCGCCCTTCGAAGTAGTACAGCCTACCACCCGTTTCCGTCATCAGAACGTGGCAAAGCAATCCGTGGCTCGCTTGAATGACGTCCTCGAATTCTTCGAGTTGATACAGGACATGGTGTACGATATCGACGGTCATCCGAATTTCTACTTGATCAAATTCATCAAACGTTTCTTCTGGTAATTCACCTTCTCGTCGTACATCGACCAACATCCCGTCATTCGGAAAGAATGTCACAAAAAATTCAAGTGTCCCGACCGCATGAAATCCAAAATTTGATTCTGCTTCTTCTAACAGGTTACGTAATAGGTCCTGTCCTTTTCCAACTGCCAGTGTTTCTGGTCGAACGTCGTGAACGGAAAGTTCCTGCTTCGTAATAAACACACGTAAATGCCCTTGTTTAAATGTCTCAAATCTCATCTAAGACTCCTCCAGTCAATGCCGGAGAAAAACAACTTCTCCGTTCAATATGAATCACACTATACACCAGTTGTCGGAGTGAGTCGACTTAACCAACTTTTCCAGGAGGAATCGTCCGTCCCGAGGAGGTGATCCGCGTATTTTTCAGGGAGCTGTTCGACGGCATAACCACCTAGACCAATCTCGACGTTCGGTACAGCCTGTCGTAGTTCGGCAAGCGCTTCATCTAAAAGACTGAGGTGGTCAGAAATCGTACACGAAAGGACGACAGCACGTGGTACTAATTGTTTCGTCACCGTCACAAGATCTGACACGGGAATTCCTGCCCCAAGAAAAATCACATCGAAGCCGGATTGGCGTAAGTATAGCGTAAAAAATAACAATCCCAATTCATGTTCTTCTTCTGGCGCACATACACATAAAATGCGCGGTAAAAAAGGATTGATCGGCATTTGCAACGACAATGTTGAAAGGCGGGCCCGTAAAAAGGCTGTCGCAAAATGTTCATGCGCAATCGTAATTTCACCATTTTCCCACTTTGAGCCGATTTCGTGCAGCAACGGTCCAACGATATCTTGAATCACCTTATCGAAACTAAACATTGAGAATGCCTTATTCATGATGTCATGGGCATGTCGTTCCTCAAATGTCGTTAATGCCTCAAACAGCTGTTCACGTAGTTCAACACCATAATCAAGTGGAAGCTCCGTGCGACTGACAGGCATTTCGTACAGTTGAATCGCTTTCGAAACAGATAGTCCTTCTTTTTGTTTGTCTACAATCCAGCGGAGCTTCGCGACATCGCTATCACTATAGATGCGATGCCCAGATTCACTCCGATCCGGATCAAGCACTTGATATCGCCTTTCCCAAGCACGAATGGTCGTTGGGTTGAGCCCTACTAATGCAGCGACTGCTTTGATATTATATTTCCCACGATCCATGCACCGTGCCTCCTTCCTTCTCCTTTTCAGTATACCCGTAAAGGAAAATAATCTCTGTTCACAATGTGCCCTTACATCATGAAACCGAGGGAAACGAAGGCGATAATGATTGTAATCATAAGAATCGTCAGCGTAATGGCTAACGGATTTTTGACAAAGGGTTGCTTTAACCGTTCATTCCGCACATGTTCAATTCGTGAAGAACGTGGTGGTAAGCTTGATTTTGGTTCTTCTTGTCGGTTCTTTCGTTGATCGTATTTACTCAATTTCATCACCTTTTCTAAAAATAAGGATAGTACTAGTTTACACTGAATCGGCTGATGAAAAAAAGACCTCTTCTAATCGTTGTTCCCAATCCAAAATTTCAATCGTATGCCTTTTTTGCGGTGATTGCGTTGTCGTATTACCGCAAATATCACAGCACCGGTCCTGGACGATCGGTTGCTCATCAAAATGATTCAAGATGAACGTTCGTCGACACGTTATACTTTGAATATAATTTATCATTTGCATAAGTTCACGTAAACGTATCTTTTTTCGCTCTTCTTGCCAAGCGATGATGTTCTCACGCGACCAGCGATCACTTAGTTGCGATTTTAATAACCGATACGCCGGATCTTCGACATCTAACCCTAAACGCCGTTCCATCGTTTCAAGCGGTTCCTGACGTGCCATGCCCGCTAACAATTGATCAATCCAAAGCACAGGGGCATACTGCTTTTCGACTAAAAACTGCTGTAGACGGTGATCCCCCTTTGCATAGAGCAGTAGCGCTGTCGACGGCTCTCCGTCTCGCCCTGCCCGACCGACTTCCTGCATATAGGCTTCAATCGTCGCCGGCATCGAGTAATGGATGACGGTCCGGACATTCCCTTTATTGACCCCCATACCAAATGCGCTTGTACAGACGAGACACTCAATCTCATCGTGTAAGAATTGTTGTTGAATCAATTGACGATCCTCTGCTTCGAGTCCTGCATGGTAGTATGTCGCCTTCGTGATTAGACGTGCGACACGCTCTGCTTCGTTTCTTGTCGTCGTATAGATGACACACGGACGTTCTACCTTCGTTAACCAGTTTACCAGCACATGATCTTTTTGATCAGGCTCAACGTCTTCGACGATAAATTGAATTTCCGGTCGATTGACGGAATGCCGGATAATCGTCGGGTCCGACAGCTCTAAGCCTCTTAACATATCCTGTTCCACTTGTTTCGTTGCTGTTGCCGTCAAAGCTAAACAAGTCGGGTTTCCGAGTTGTTTCTTTACGATTCCAAGCTTCGCGTACTCGGGGCGAAACTCATGACCCCATTGTGAAATACAATGCGCTTCATCCACGACGAATAAATTAATGTTTGTTTGCTGAAGCCGTTGTTTGACGTTCGGCATCGCCAATTGTTCCGGTGACAAATACAAATACCGAAGTTGACTCAGATGACGTAAAATCTGCTCTTTTTGGTCTCTTGTTTCGTGCGACGTCAATTTAGCGACGGAACGTTCACCGCGACTTTTGATTTGCATGACTTGATCTTCAATCAACGATAAGAGCGGCGAAAGGATGACGGTCAACCCTTCTGGCAACAAATAGGACGGAAGTTGATAACAGATCGACTTCCCTCCCCCGGTCGGCAAGATGGCGACCGTATCGCGGCCTGCTAAAACGGATGCAATGATGTCTTTTTGACCGGCTCGAAAGCGGTCATGCTTAAAATAACGTTTTAAGACAGTCTCCATCATCTCTCCTCCCATCTTTTTCGCGCTAACGCGATACGAATTTGAAAATAATCGGTCTCAAGCTTCAATTCACCTTTAATTCGTTTCAACGAAAATGTCTCGTTTCGATTTGCTACTTCAATCACTTCTTTAAATTGTGCATCCGATAAGAATTGGCTCCGCGGGAATACGTCACTGTACATCGCAATTTCGACGAGGTGATCTTCCATCGTGCTCTTCTTCAGGCGGCGCCGCTCGGAGATTTCATTCAAAGCAAATCCGTTACGTAACATATCCCACGTTTTCTGTGCTGATTGTGTCATCTTCGATTGATCAATATCTTCACCAAGACGTAAAATCAGTCCTGCTTCATCCAAGTGACGCAGACATTTTCGCCAAGCCATCATAAATTCCAAGCGGAGCGACAAGACGTCACTGTCAAGTTTCTCTTCAAGTTGCGGGTAAGACAAACCTGTTTTCAACCCCGACAAGCGGTAGCTGATGAGCGTCGCTTCTTTTACCGACAGCTGACGCAACGCCTCTCGTAATTCATGGTACACCTGATCAATCCACTGCGTACGCTGCGGCATCCCTTTGACGCATCGCCGGACCCAGTCCTTTATCGCGACGTCTTGCTGAACCGGTACGAAAAATCGTTTTTGTTCGAGACAAACGACGGTTTGAATCAGAAGGCTTAAGCGTTTCCATAAAATGATTGGAAATCCACGCAATTCACCGCCCATGTCATCGATTAAAAACGGTACTTTGATCGAGGATTCACCAAGCTCCGTGATGCGCAACGTTTCCGCTCGTTCAATGAGTCCCTGCTGTTCCAGCTCAAGCAGTAGCCGATCGAATGTTTCTCGTCGAAAGGGCAGCACCCCAAAGACAGTTTCTAATTCATAGAAATGTGCATCCTGGAGTGATGTTGCCGAACGTTTTCCTTGAAGGATATGAAAGAGGCTACGATCTGTCCGTTCACCCCGGAGACGACTAATGGTTTCTAACAAAACTTGATTGACGACAGTCAATTTCATCCACTCCCCCTCACCTTCGATCGGTTTGATTATATTTAAAGTATCGTCTTCATTCGTTTATATGTATAGCATAATTAGCTTGGCCTTTCCAAACCTCTTTCTTAGATTAACGCACCTACTGCGCATTACCCGACTATTTCCATCGCATCCTGTTACTTTGTTTGAATACTTCTACCGCTTCCTCATTGAAAAGAACGCATGAGTCCGATACAATGACATATAGATGAGAACAATACTAGATCAATCATGTTTTCGAATAGAGAGGAGAAATACAAAATGGCTAAATTTACGATTGTCGATAAAGACACGTGTATCGCTTGTGGCGCTTGTGGTGCCGCAGCACCTGATATCTATGACTATGATGACGAGGGCTTAGCATACGTCATTCTAGACGATAACAAAGGGACAGCAGAAATCCCGGAAGCATTGTTCGATGACATGATTGACGCATTCGAAGGTTGCCCAACTGATTCAATTAAAGTGGCAGACGAATCATTCGAAGGCGACGCATTAAAATACGAATAAGTATTTGACAGTATGGTAGCTTCACGCCATGCTGTTTTTTTTATGACCATACATCAAAAAAGCTGTACGGCTCGACCCAATCGGTCGAGCCGTACAGCTTTTTTTAACAAGAATACCTGAATGATCGTTATCGTTTTCCTTTGATGTACGGTACACCAACAGCTTTTGGTGCATCGGCGCGACCGACGACACCAGCAAGTGCAAGGATCGTTAAGACGTAAGGCGCAATCAAAAGATAGACTTGAGGAATTTGATCGAGTAATGGTAACTGTTGTCCGATGATCGAGATCGCTTGAGCGAAACCGAAGAACAAGGCAGCTGCCATTGCACCGAGTGGATTCCATTTTCCGAAGATCATCGCGGCGATCGCAAGGAAACCTTGCCCGAGAATTGTCGTCACGCTGAAGTTCAATGAAATCGAAGTTGCATAAACTGCACCCGCAAGACCACCGAATCCACCTGAAATCATGACTCCGATAAAGCGCATCTTCGTGACGTTAATCCCCATCGTATCTGCTGCCATCGGGTGTTCTCCGACAGAACGGAGACGAAGACCGAATGGTGTCTTAAAGACGACGAACCATGCCACAACTGCTAAGATGATCGCAATGTACGAGGTATAGTAGACGTTTGCAAAAAACATTTTTAAAACAGGAATATCAGATAGGAACGGCACATTCTCTTTCGAAATCCGGTTCGGAATCGAGTCTGTTTGTCCTTTTCCATAGAAGGCACGCACTAAGAAAATCGCAAGGCCAACTGCTAAGATATTGATTGCGACACCAAGTACCGTTTGGTCGGCACGGAACAAAATCGCAGGCACTGCAAGGAATAAAGCGAAGATTGCTCCGATGACGATAGCGATTAACATCGCGATCCATGGACTAGCAGCGCCGAATCCCATCTTCGATAATGTCAGGGCTGAAACAACACCCGTGAATGCACCCATGACCATCAAGCCTTCAAGCGCGATGTTGACGACACCAGAACGTTCACTGAAAATACCACCGAGCGCTGCGATGATCAATGGAGCCGAATAGGCAAGCGCGATCGGTACGATAATATAAAGTACATCTAGAAAGCCCATTATTTATCGGCTCCTTTCACTTTTTTGCCTTCTGCTCTTTTAACCGTCAGCTTTTCGATGACGAGACGGATCGCGTAACCGGAAGCGACGAAGATGATGATGAAGGCGATGATGATTTTAATCAGTTCTGGTGGAATCCCGATTTGTTGCATCGACAATCCGCCAATGTTGAGTCCGGCAAATAATAATGCGGCCAGAACGACTCCGATCGGGTTGTTCGCACCAAGTAAGGCGACGGCGATTCCGTCAAATCCAACACCCGTAAAGGATGCGTTTAGCGTCATGTTTTGGAATGTCCCTAACCCTTCCATCGCACCAGCAAATCCAGCGAATACACCAGAGATGACGAATGAGAGAATGATGTTCTTGTTGACACCCATACCGGCATACTCTGCAGCACTTTTATTAAATCCAACTGCACGTAACTCGTAACCGAGCGTCGTCTTCCAAAGAATGAACCAGAAGACGAGTGCGGCGACGATGGCAATGAAAATCCCATTGTGCAAACGCGAAAAATCCGTTAACTCTTGCAAGAATGGTGAAGCCAACGAAGCCGTTTCTTTGACTGAATCTGTCCGCTCGTTTTTGATTCCGATGACGTGACGTAAAATATCATTCGTCACATACAACGCGATGTAGTTCATCATGATTGACGTGATGACTTCATGGACATGGAAACGCGCTTTTAAAATACCTGGAACCGCAGCCCAAAGTGCCCCCGCTAAACCCGCTCCGATTAACGCGAGTGGCAAGTGGATTGCTGTCGGGAGATCGAAAGAAATCCCGATCCAGACCGCGACCATCCAACCGACTAAAACTTGACCTTCAACCCCGATGTTAAATAATCCCGTTCGAAAGGCAAAGGCGACGGCGAGACCCGCAAAAATCAATGGTGCTGCTGCACGCAACGTTTCTCCGATACTATACGGTTCACCAAAGATTCCGTAAAACAGTTGATCAAATCCAGCGATTGGGTCATAACCACCAATCAACATGACGATGGCACCAACTACCATACCGAGGATAATTGACAAGATTGGAATCAAAATCCCATAAAAACGTTCGAGTTTCATGAACGACCTACCTCCTCTTTCTTACCGCCAGCCATCAGGAAGCCGAGTTCAATTTCATTCGTTTCCTTAGGATCGAGAAAGGCTACTGTCCGTCCTTCATACAGAACGGCAATGCGATCTGAGACTTGTAAAATTTCTTCGAGTTCAAACGAAATCAAGAGGACAGCGCGTCCTTTTTCCCGTTCAAGTACTAACTGCTCATGAATGAATTCAATTGCACCGACATCGAGTCCACGTGTTGGTTGCGCAGCAATTAATAAGTCAGGTGAACGATCGACTTCACGCGCGATGATGGCTTTTTGCTGGTTCCCGCCCGATAAGGCGCGAGCAAATGTTTCAGGACTTGGAGTTCGGACGTCGAACTTCTCAATTAACGTTTGAGCTTTTTCCATGACCTGCTTGTAGTTCATGATGCCTGCTTTTGAATACGGTTTTTGATAGTACGTTTGTAAGACCATGTTATGACCGATTGAATAATCAAGAACGAGTCCATGTTTATGACGGTCTTGAGGAATATGACCGATGCCCGCTTCCGTCACTTTCCGCGGCTTCAGGTTTTTGATTGATTTGTTGTTTAAGAATACTTCTCCGCTTTCGGCTCTTCTTAATCCTGTGATTGCTTCAATCAATTCAGTTTGACCATTCCCATCAATCCCTGCAATCCCGACAATTTCGCCGGCTCGAACATCTAAGTTCAGTCCGTCGACTGCTTTAATCCCACGACCGTCTTTAACGACGAGGTTTTTTACATCGAGAACGAGTTCTTGTGGATTTGCCTTGGAATACTCCGCATCAAAGTTTACTTCACGGCCAACCATCATTTCAGCGAGTCTCGACTGTGTCATCGTTTCATCGATATCAACTGTACCAATGTACTTACCACGACGAATCGTCGTACAGCGATCTGCCACTTCCATGATTTCCTTCAATTTATGTGTGATCAAGATGATCGACTTACCTTCAGCAATCAACCGATTCATGATTTGAATCAATTCTTTGATTTCCTGAGGCGTCAATACAGCCGATGGTTCATCGAAGATGAGAATGTCAGCTCCACGATACAGTGTCTTTAAAATCTCGACACGTTGTTGCATCCCGACTGAAATATCTTCAATTTTTGCATCTGGATCTACCGCAAGACCATACTGCTCCGAAATTTGGCGTACTTTCTCCCGGGCAGTTGCGCGGTCGATTTTGAGACCAGATTTCGGTTCTGCACCTAAAATGATGTTTTCCGTGACGGTGAAATTTTGAACGAGCATGAAGTGTTGATGCACCATGCCGATTCCAAGATCATTCGCGACGTTCGGACTTGTAATATTAACTTTTTCACCGCGTACACGAATTTCTCCAGCCTCAGGCTGATACAAACCAAATAAGACGTTCATCAGCGTCGATTTTCCGGCACCGTTTTCACCAAGTAAAGCGTGAATCTCACCTTTCCGAAGCTGGAGCGTGATATTATCATTTGCGACGAAACTGCCAAACTCTTTTCGTATGTTTAGCATCTCAATGACGTATTCCAAGAAAATCCACTCCCATGTTTAGTTTAAAAGGGGAGGCCGCAATGCTAGCGACCCCCGCTTCCATTTTATTAAAGTGATGCTTCGTACTCTTTATACTCATCGTCAGTTGCTGGAACTGTGATCTTTCCATCGATGATTTGCTTTTTGTAGTCTTCGACTTTCGTCAAGACGTCTTTTTCAATGTTGTCTTGTGAAGGTGCGATATCAACGCCGCCGTCTTTAAGACCGAATTCTACGACTTTACCTGCTGGGAAGTTGCCATCTTTCGTATCTTTCGCAACTTGTTCAACTGCTGTATCAACACGCTTAACCATTGACGTCAATGTAACGTTTTCTGGCATACCTTCTTCGACTTGGTCACGGTCAACACCGATGACCCAAACATCTTCACCGTTTTTCTTACGGTTTTTCGCTTCTGTGAAGACACCTTGTCCTGTACCACCAGCTGCGTGATAAATCACGTCAACTTTCTTGCCGTACATCCCTGAAGCGATTGCTTGTCCTTTTTCAGCAGCATTGAAATCTTCTGCATATTGAACTTCAACTTTTGCATCTGGGTTGACAGCCATGACGCCTGCTTTAAATCCACTTTCAAACTTTTTGATTAAGTCTGAGTTTACGCCACCGACGAATCCGACTTTATCTGTTTTCGTAGTAAGACCCGCGACGACACCGACGAGGAACGAACCTTCGTTTTCCTTGAAGACGATTGACGCGACGTTCGGCTTATCAACGACCATATCGACGAGTGCAAAGTTCTTGTCGTCAAACTGATCCGCTACTTTACCGATGTCTTCTGCCATCAAGAACCCGATTCCGAGAATCAAGTCGTAGTTCGCACGTGCTAATTGTTGTAAGTTCGGTTGATAATCCGATTGTTTTGCTGATTGAAGGTATTTGTAACCAGTTCCTTCTTCCAAATCGTTATCTTTACCGAACTTCTGAATGCCTTCCCATGCAGATTGGTTGAATGATTTATCATCAACACCGCCTGTATCTGTGACCATACCTACTTTGAAGCCGTCTTTTTCGCCGCTTCCTGAATCTTTAGAATCATCGTTGCTACCACATGCTGCGAGTACCGAACTCATTGCTAAACCTGTTGCTGCTAATGCGAGAAGTGACTTCTTTTTCATCTGAAATAATCCCCTTTCGAATATGGTCATACAAAGTTCCTGACTACGTCAAGCACCTGAGGCTGGTGATGAGGAGCGTTACGTAGGTTGGCGGAAGCGCTTTCAGTAAAACTCCTAAAACAATCGATTATACACGTTTACGGATGACATGGAAATCAAACTTATCCGCACGGAAATAGTTCGCTGAATAAAGAACGGATCGGTCGAGCTCATCATAATGCGTTTGTCGCAACGCGAGCAAGGGTTGGTCCGTATGTAATTGTTCAGCGATTTTCGGATCGATTCGAGGTTCGATATGCGTCACCGCATGTGTGACCCGACGACCTAGTTCTTTTTCTAGTGCGTCGAACAGTGAAGTCGAAGACGTAAACTGTTCTTCATTTTTAATATAATGGCTTGGAATCTTATCGACGCAATAGACAACAGGAACATCTCCTGCAAGTCGGATTCGTTCGATTCGATAAACCAGTTCATCCGGACCAAGTTGGAAACGTTCTCGGTCACGTTCTGTCGGTTGAACCATTTCTGAAGATAAGACTTCAGACGTTGGAATCATCCCAGCGCGCGCAATCATCTCCGTCACACTGTACAATTCTTCAATCCCCGACGTGAATGGTGGTCTTGCATTGATAAACGTACCGACACCGTGTTTACGGATGACGATGTTCTCATCTTCAAGAATTCGTAAAGCCTCCCGAAGAGTCGCTCGACTAACGCCAAGTTGCTTTGAAAGTTCAAACTCTGAAGGTAGTTTCTCGCCTTCCTTGTAAACGCCGTCATCGATGTCAGACTTAATCTTTTCAATCACTCGTAAGTAAAGCAAACGATGATCTAATTTAATCGACATGACGCATCTCCATCCTCTATCTAGTTGTAACCAGTGCTCAGACTTCTGACGTATGAGAACTCCAGCCAAGATAAGTATATGACGTCGAACACAATCCTGCAATCATTTTGTAACAGGTTAGAAGTCTGACTTCTGGCGCTTTTGTAACCCTTTTCATATCGTATCTATTGTTGGAAGAAAATAGGGCGTTCTACCTAAGAATGCCCGCTCTTCCTTTGACGCTTATTGTTCAGGTACTTCTGTTTTACCTGAAATGACTTTGTCTTTCGCTTGTTCGAGCATGTCGAGTGTCTTTTTCGAAATTTTTTCTGACTCAATGATGTCAACGCCTTGCTCTTTCAAACCGTAACGAATCGTCTCTCCACCTGTGAGTTTTCCAGCTTTCGCTTCATTCGCTGTATCTTTGACCGCTAAGTCCACTCGTTTGATGACAGATGTCAACGTGACATCTTCTGGCATGCCTTCTTCTTGTTGGTCACGATCGACACCGATGACAGCAACTTCTTCTCCATTTTTCTTCCGGTTTTTTGCTTCTGTGAAGACGCCGTTTCCTGTTCCACCGGCTGCCGGGAAAATGATATCTGCCCCTTTACCATACATGCCTGCTGCGATTGCTTGTCCTTTTTCAGGTGCAGCGAAATCTTCTGCGTACTGTACGTCAACTTTGATGTTCGGATTAACGGATTTTGCCCCAGCCTCAAAGCCTGCCCGGAAGCGTTCGATTACATCCATCTTCATTCCACCGACAAAGCCGATGTGATCTGTTTTCGTTTCCATCGCGGCAATGATTCCCGCAAGGTAGGCACCTTCGTTTTCTTTAAACGTAATCGATGTCACGTTGTCTCCTTCGACGACGTTATCGATGATTGCAAACTGTGTATCTTTAAACTGATCGGCAACCGTTTTGATATCTTCATTAAACGTATTCCCAATCCCAAAAATCAAATCTTCTCCCGCTCGTGCAAGACGCGATAAGTTCGGTTGGTAATCTTGTTGCGATTTTGATTGAAGGTACGAGTAACCCTCATTTTTCTGAAGGTCGTTTTCTTTTCCATACGCTTGCAGACCTTCCCACGCCGACTGGTTAAACGATTTATCATCGATTCCGCCTTTATCGGCAACCATTGCGACAGAAAACTCGTCCTTGTTTCCCTTTGCACTATCATCTGATCCTCCACATGCTGCGAGTCCCACTGTTGCTACCGTCATTGCTGACACAAGTACTTGTTTTTTCTTCATTGTCATTCATCTCCTCTTCCATTTATGTGAGCGCTTTCATTATCTATTTGTGTAAAAGTCGCTCACTTACCTCTGTGAGAGGTAGGTCAACTCATATGACTGAGTATGACAAAACATGCGTATAAAATCAACAGACGTCTGACAACTATTTTCCTGAAATCGTTCTCATTTAGACTTTTTTTAATATTTTCTTACACGTAAAGAAAACCAACGCTCATCATGTGAACGCTGGTTCTCTGTTATTACTTAACGTCCGATGACTCGGCGTGGTTTCGATCCTTCTGACGGACCGACGAGGCCATTCTCTTCTAATGCATCGATCAGTCGTGCAGCGCGATTATAACCAATCCGATACTTCCGCTGTATCATTGACGTCGAGGCTGTATCTTGCGTTAAGATGAACTGAACAACCTCATCATACAACGGATCGTCGACGTCAGATTCACCCTCAGGAACATCTTTTGGAATCATCGCTTCCACGTACTGTGCTTTTTGTTGACTGATGACATGGTTGACGACTTTTTCAACCTCTTCGTCCGATAAGAACGCCCCTTGGACACGAACAGGTTTATTCATCCCATTTCCAAGGAGCAGCATGTCTCCTCGTCCGAGTAGCTTATCTGCCCCGCTCGTATCGAGGATGGTGCGAGAATCCGTTCCACTCGATACGCTGAAAGCAATCCGAGACGGTATGTTCGCTTTGATGACACCCGTGATGATATCGACACTTGGCCGTTGTGTTGCGATGACCATATGAATTCCTGCTGCCCGTGCCATCTGAGCAAGACGCATGATGGCATCTTCGACTTCGTTTGAAGCGACCATCATCAAATCTGCTAACTCATCGACAATGACGACGATGTACGGTAAACGCTGATGGACTTTCTCTTCCGCATTCATCTTATCAATCAATGCATTGTAGCCTTCGATGTTGCGGGCGCCGTTCTGACTGAAGATTTCATACCGCCGTTCCATCTCTGAAACGACTTGTTTTAAGGCTTGCGCAGCTTTTTTCGGATCGGTGACGACGGGTGCAAGAAGATGCGGAATACCATTGTAGACATTCAACTCAACCATTTTCGGATCGATCATCATCAAACGGACTTCATCCGGTCGTGCCCGCATCAATATCGAGACGATCATCCCATTGATACAGACTGACTTCCCGGATCCCGTCGATCCTGCGACTAACACGTGTGGCATTTTGTTTAACTTCGCCGTCACGGTCTCTCCCGAGATACTCCGTCCAAGAGCGACAAGTAATCGATCAGGATCGGCTTGAACGCTTTCTGCTCCGAGGACTTCCCGAAGTGAGACCATCGCCACTTCACGATTCGGCACCTCGATCCCGACCGCTGCCTTTCCCGGAATCGGTGCTTCGATTCGAATGTCCTTCGCAGCGAGCGCGAGCGCCAGGTCATCTGCGAGTCCCGTAATCCGACTGAGCTTGATTCCTTGATGCGGTTCAATTTCATACTTCGTGACACTTGGACCTAAATGAATTTTTAAGACCTTTGCCCCAATCCCGAACGACTTTAAAGTCGCAATCAATTTCGTTGCATTGTCCTTGAGGCGTTTGTTCTCACCTGATAAATCTTTTGATGTCGGTTCCATCAATAATTCAAGAGAAGGCAATTGGTATCCGTCCGGTGTTTCAGTCATCGTCAACGGACCTTGTAGTTCAGCCGCCTGCGGTTCGACATGGTCCGCGAACCCGATGATTGGGACGTCTTGAATACTCTCCACTGCATCTTCTGGTTCGTTTTCCGGAAGTGACGGCACAGCAGTCTCCTGTTTAGCTGTCGTTGGTTTTGCTTGCCGTTCGAGTGGTTTACGTTCTTTTTGTTTTTTAGCCTCTTTGACAGGACGCTCCTTGCGTTCAGGTAAAGACCGCTCACGATTTCGAAACGCTTCCACCCGCTCGAGCATTCCATGCGCCAGTTCACTGAAGAATAACGGATGAAGCAGGTGCACGCTTGTGCCAATTAAAAACAACCCAATCAAGAAAGCACCAAAACTCGAAATGTAATAGGCCGATCCTTGATAGAGCCAAGCATTTAATGTACCCCTCGGCTCTCCTAATATTAAATCAATCCAAATTAAAAGACCGGCTGCGAGTAAACTGATCGCCCATTTTTTTTGTCGCTCGAGTTGCGATAGGAACAAGAGGAGCAAACTCCCTGACAAGCCATAAAGCAACGAGCCGAATTGACCGACCGTATCAAAAGCGAACTCGGCGAACTTCTCACCGACTCGTCCAAATTCTCCTAACGCAAGAAGATAGGCTAGTAATAACAAAACAGCGAAAACACCTACATATGTACGATATTGAATCGGAGGGCGTTGTTTTTTAGCCGGCGGTCGTTTCCGTGCCGTCGTTTGTTTGCGAACAGGTTTCTTTTTTGTCGTCGCCATCTATACTACCTCCTGATAAAAAAACGACTCAGCTGACCAGGAATTGGTCGGTCTGAGTCGCTCTTCTTGTTAAATCTCCATGATGATCGGCAAAATCATTGGACGACGTTTTGTCTGTTCATATAGATAAGAACTCAGCTTATCTCGGATCAACGACTTCATTTCAGTCCAATCGAGTTCTCCCGTTAATTTTCCTTGGAGTTGTTTCGCGACGATTCGGTTAGCCTCATTGATCATATCTTCTGACTCACGCATGTAGACGAATCCACGTGAGATGATTTCTGGGCCTGACACGATCGTTTTGTTCTTCCGACTAATCGTGATGACGCAGAGAACGACACCATCTTGAGACAAGAGACGACGGTCACGTAAGACGATGTTCCCGACATCTCCTACACCAATCCCGTCAATCAACACATTTCCGGCATTCACTTTACGTGACATGCGTGCTTTACGTTTTTCAAATTCGACCACATCACCATTTTCAATAATGAAGATGTTGTTTGCATTGACACCTACCGTCTGTGCGAGACGACTATGCGCTTTTTGCATCCGGAATTCTCCGTGAATCGGAATAAAGAACTTCGGTTTGATTAAGTTGAGCATCAACTTCAAGTCTTCTGCGTGACCGTGACCAGACACGTGAACTTTACGTTGGTTATAAATGACGTTCGCCCCGGCACGGAACAACAGATCGATTGTTTTCGAAACCGATTTCTCGTTCCCTGGAATTGGTGACGCTGCGACGACGACTGTATCGTTAAGACGGATGTTGACTTGTTTATGTGCATTGCGTGCCATCCGTGTTAATGCCGCCATCGGCTCGCCTTGTGAACCGGTCGTCAAGATGACGACTTGGTTATCATCGAGGCGATTGATTTCTGATAACTCAACCAATGTTTTTTGCTTGAACCGTAAATAGTTCAAACGTTGCGCGACTTCGACGATGTTGACCATACTTCGTCCGACGACTGCAACTTTCCGGTTATTCGCTTCGGCCGCTGCGAATACTTGTTGCAAGCGGTGAACGTTCGATGCGAACGATGCAACGATAACACGACCTGGTGCTTCATAGATGACGTCGTTCAATTCGGACCCGACCGTCGACTCTGAACCGGACATCCCTGGCCGCTCTGCATTCGTTGAATCAGATAGAAGACATAAAACGCCCCGTTGCCCGATTGCTGCAATCTTACCGAAATCTGCTTGTTTCCCGTCGACTGGTGTGTAGTCAAACTTGAAATCCCCCGTATGAACGATGGCTCCTTGTGATGTTTGGATACAAACCCCGACCGCATCCGGTATCGAGTGGTTGACGCGGAAGAACGTAATGAAATGTCCCGCAACGGTTAATTTCGTCTTGGCATCAATTGGACGAAGATCTGCCTTCTTCAATAAACCGGCTTCTTTTAATTTGATTTCAATCAATCCGAGTGTCAGGCGTGTCCCGTATACAGGCACTTTCAAGTCACGTAAGACGTAACTGAGTGCGCCGATATGGTCTTCGTGACCGTGCGTGATGAAAATCCCTTGAATCCGTTCTTTGTTTTCCTTCAGATAACTTATGTCTGGAATGACTTTGTCAATTCCAAGCATCTCATCTCCTGGGAACATCAAGCCAGCATCGATTACGAAGATGTCCTCGTCGAGTTCGACGACGTACATGTTCTTACCGATTTCACCAGCCCCACCAAGAGCAAAGACGCTTACTTTTTCCGTCTTTTTCTTTGACACAACATGACCTCCTATTTGTATTCACTTTTCGTGAGCCGTCCACTTATCACTATCACTATTCTAGCCGAACTTTGCCTTCCTGCCAACAACGGGACTAGGAAAATTAAAAAAAAACGTCATACCGAATCAGAACATGTCCGGTATGACGCTTCATCAGGATTCAAGCAAGTGCTCGATTTCCTCAGTTCGATTGGCCTTTTCTTGCTTACTCGGTCGTGCACCGGACTTCAATTCACTTAAAGAATAATTGAAATTCATCTCGAAATGCGGATAATCAACAAAACGCTTCCAGTCGCCACCCCACTCAAATCCAAGGGCTTTACCAACATCAGCGACCTCTCGCCAATCACTCTTGCCTGATTGATTGCCATCGTAGTCAATGTCATATGAAATCCCGCCATCAATCATTTGTACGAAGTCAATCGCTAGACCGTAGTTATGCATTGATTCCCCGCCACGCGCATTTGTTACGATGTCACCAGACGTTGAACGACCTTGTGCATAGAGGGCATCCTGTTGTTTTTCAGTGCGATAACCTTGCGTGATTCGAATATCAATATCGTAGCAAGAGTGGCTAATTCGAATCAAATCCTCTGCCCCTGCTTCGACGGCTGGGTGGAGCTGTTTGAGGTTGTCGCGACTAGCATTAATCAAACGGTTCTCCCCTGCTACATCCCGGGGACAGCTGTCAATTCCTAAATCTGGTTGGTCTAGTAGAACAGACGGCAAACGATTTGTTGAAGCGGCAAGAAACAACCCGACCGCGAACATCGCGAATAAAAACAAGATCCAGGCAAAGATTGTCCCTCTCTTCATTAGCGACGAAACTTCTTCCGTAATCGCTTCAGAATCGGTAGACCTGTTTCAAGCACAAGATAAAGAGGTTTGTTGAGAACGTAATCAAATTCTCCGATTTTTTCAATCATCGTACTGCCCCAGCCCGACTTGAATGCGTATAACCCTGCATAGTGATCATCCGGGTCCGTCGATCCACTGACGCCACCAAAATCATACGATACGGCGCCGTGCGCTTTGGCATACTGCATCATCGTCCACTGCATCAAGTGATTCGGCATGAACTCACGATACTCATTTGACGACGCACCATATAAATAGTAAGAACGACGACCGGCAAGCGTCAATAATCCACCTGAGAGAATGACGCCGTCCGGATGCTTCGCGGCAATTGCCATCAACTCAGTTTTTGATTTCTCAGCCTTGTCGATTTGTGCTGTCGTCTGTTCGAGACGATTGTTCAGACTCTTGATTTTTTTCTCCGTCGTCTCCTTTTCAAGCTGTCGGTGGATTTTTGCCAATTCGCGATCAGCTTGTAACAATAATGCTTCCGTGCTTTCAAGTGCCTTCGCCGCATCAAGTTTTGTTAAAAAGAGTGCCGCATCCCCGTTCGGACGCAAATGATCATAGAGATTTTCGAAGTAGTCAAGACCACGGATCGAGAACCCGTCCCGTTCGCCCGTTTCGACCATCAACTTCGCGAACGTTTTCAGTTCTTCACGACTCGCTTCATAGCAAACAATTCCTTTTCGTTCAGCCAGTCGGACGTTGTAGCGAAACTTTGAATGAAACCGATCAAAGATTTCTTTCTCCGTTCCTTCAAGGCTCGTCTCCATCGTAAAACGCGGTTGCGCATGATCGAAGCCGCCACCAAAACCATTGTGCTTAAATCCGAGGGCCATCATTTCTGTCAGCAGTGTCGGGTCTTCATCACGATCAATGTTCGGATCCAATTTGATGGCGATGGCTTTATGTTGTTTTGCCACCTTAATCGCGAGATCACGCAGTGCTGTGACGGCTTCTTTATTTGCATAATCGACGACAAATCCGCGCGGTGCGTAACATAACGTAAACGGTAGTTTCGGCACTTGCTTAAATAAGAGTAAAGCGACACCGATTGGTTGACCGTCCGGCGTTCCAACAGCAATCCGCTGATGGGTCCATCCTGTCGCCTGTTTGACGTCTCCCCATGCCGGCAACTGTAATAAGTCCCCTTTTGGATGTGTTTTAACAAACGCTTCAAATCGTTCTGTCGTTAATTCAAGTGGTTGATAATTCACTGCTTTTCCTCCAATTGGCGTATCATCTCTTTGACGATTTGTTCTTCGTCGAGTGGTGTTTTTTCGTCACCAATGATTTGATATTTTTCATGCCCTTTTCCTGCGAGAATGACGATATTATCGGGACGTGCAAGACTCGCTGCATATCGAACGGCTTCGACTCGATCGCCAATTTCGACGAATTGGTCATGAAGCATCCCTGACGCAATCCCTGATGTGATCGACTCATAAGACTCAAAGCGCGGATCATCCGTCGTGACGATGACCGTCCCGGCATAGGTCGATGCCAATTGTCCCATCATCGGACGTTTCGTCACATCCCGATTTCCACCTGTTCCAATCAAGAAAATAATCTTCTCTTTCGGGACATCGACGAGTGCCTTCAGACATTGCTCGATTCCATCTGGTGTATGGGCGTAATCGACATAGACATTATACCCGTCGATCGGTAAACGTTGCATCCGCCCTTGGGCTGGCTGAATCTGAGTGATCGCGTTCGAAATCTCAGGTAAACGATAGCCGAGTGATAATAAGATACCTGTTGCGAGCAACAAGTTATAGACGTTAAAACGACCAATGAATTGGACCGTCAATTCAATCGACTCTTCTTGATAATCCATCGTAAATGTCGTCTCTTGAAGTGTCTGTGTAATGTTGTGTGCCTGCAAATCCGCGGGCTGATCAATGCCATATGTTAACACGCGCGCACCCGTCATCATCTCAAACAATTCACTTGTCGCATCGTCTGCATTCAAGACGGCTACCTTTTCATCCGATAGGCGCTGTCCGAGTTGTGCAAACAATAACCCTTTTGCGCGGGCGTAGTTTTCGAACGTCTTATGGAAATCGAGATGATCATGCGTTAAGTTCGTAAATCCTGCCACATCAAAATCTGCGCCCGTGACACGTCCTAGCTCTAATCCATGCGACGATACCTCCATAATGACGTCTTCAACGCCCTCTTGGTACATCTGATGGAAAAATGCTTGCAGTTCCGAGCTTTGTGGCGTCGTATTCCGACTTGGAACGACACGGTCACCAATCTTCACTTCGACGGTCCCGATGATTCCTGTCTTACGCCCTAGGCGCGCCAAGACGTCACGAACAATCGTCGTCGTCGTCGTTTTTCCGTTTGTTCCTGTAATGCCAATCATCCGCATTTTTTCGGAAGGATAATCATAGAATTTCCCTGCAAGTTCAGCGATTGCCCGCGTCGTACTTCTGACAAGAATGACAGGAATCGTCACATCGAGCGCGTGTTCAGCGATGATTGCAATTGCTCCGCTCGATTCAGCCTGTCGAGCGTAATCGTGTCCATCTACTGTATATCCTTTAATCGCGACAAATAATGTCCCAGGCTTCACGTCACGTGAATCTGTCGTCAAAGAGACGACTTCCGCATCTACCATCCGTTCAATTTTTTGAATTTGGATGGCTTCGATTAATTCAGCTAAATTCAAGGGTATTCCTTCTTTCTCGACAACATGTTTTCTGTATGGTTTTTTTAGTTGAGAGCTTCTCTCACACGGTTTCTTCTTCCATTTCCGGTAAGATATACGCTTTTGCTGGTGGTTCTTCGAAGATATGTGTGATCAATCCTTGAATATCTTCTTTAGTGATGCGCTCCACCTCTTCGATGACTTCTTCTAACGTCGGGTGTTTTTCCAGATGAAGTTCATTTCGTGCATTTCGGTTCATGTGACTTGATGTTCCTTCATTCCCGAGAATGAGTGAACCTTTCAGTTGCTCGATGCCATCTTCAACTTCTTTATCCGTCAAACCATTCGCAAGCAACAGTTTGATTTCTGCTTCTAAGACATCTTCGACTTCCCTCAGTGTTTCGTGTGAAGTACCGACGTAAATCGTGAACGTCCCATGGTCGTCAAATGTCGTGTAGTACGAAAAGACAGAGTACGCCAGTCCGCGTTCTTCACGAATGGATTGGAATAAGCGGCTAGACATCGTCGCTCCAAAGGCATTATTCAATAATGCAAGTCCCGGTAAACGATCGTCCGTAGAATCGATTGCACGGAAATTATAACAAAGATGGACCTGTTCTGTATCCTTTTCCTTACGGATTACATCATTTTTTAGTTCGGGAAGCTGAATCGGACGCGAGGTTTCACTCGGTGTCATGACACTGAACCGCTCCTTCACTTGTTCCACTAAAGCATCCGATACGTGACCCGCAATCGAGATGACGATTTGGTCCGGTGCATACGCCTGTTTCATGTATTCCGTAATCATCTGCCGATTGATTTTAAGAACACTCTCTTCCGTCCCAAGGATTGGTCGCGCCATGACGTCCTCGCCATAGGCTGCGATTGCGAGCAGTTCATGGACGAGATCATCTGGTGTATCTTCGTACATCTTGATTTCTTCGATGACGACCCGTTTCTCTTTTTCGAGTTCTTCTTCGTCGAACGTCGAGTCGAGGAACATATCCGCTAGGACATCAAATGCCGTCGCTGCATGTTCATCTAATGTCTTAACGTAATAACACGTTTGATCCTTACTTGTGAATGCATTAATATTTCCACCAAGTCGGTCGAAGTAAACCGCAATCTCTTTCGCCGAGAACTGTTCTGTCCCTTTAAAGACCATATGTTCGATTAAATGACTGATTCCATGTTCCTCAAGCGTTTCTGTTCGTGAGCCGGCCTTGATGAAAATTCC
This sequence comes from Exiguobacterium sp. s102, assembly GCF_018618635.1. Lineage (NCBI taxonomy): Bacteria > Bacillati > Bacillota > Bacilli > Caryophanales > Exiguobacterium > Exiguobacterium sp. s102. The sequence continues at coordinate 823,824 of NZ_JACSML010000001.1, read as the reverse complement.
TGTTGCTACGCTCCGCGCGCTCGGCATCCGTTCGATGATGATTCGTACTCCGTTTTGTAGCTGTATCCGTTCGACCATAATAGTTTCCTCCTGAATCGGAAACAAGGTGGCCCTCGTTGCGACATCCGCACCGTTGAGCCACCTTGTTTTCATTAGTTACGACGTGGTGGACGTTGTCCTTCACGTGGTGGGCGAGATCCTGTATCCCGACGTGGCGGGCGGTTGTCACGCTCTGTTTTTTTCTTTTCATCGTATGCTGCACGGTCTTCCGCGCTCATTCCTTCAACGAGAAGGATTTTATGTGAGGCGTTGACACGACCTTTATCATCAACTTCTGTGACACGGACTTTCAGCTTGTCGCCGAGTTTGACGACATCTTCCGTTTGACCGACACGATCAAGTGCAAGCTCAGAGATGTGGACGAGTGCGTCTTTTCCTTTGAACAACTCAACGAACGCTCCGAATTTCTCAATCCGGCGGACTGTCCCGTCAAACTCTTCACCGATGACGACTTCACGAACGATGTCCTCGACGAGTTGACGTGCACGATTAATGCCATCTTGATCTGTCGATGCGATAAAGACCGTACCATCTTGGTCGATATCAATCTTGACGCCTGTTTCATCGATGATCGCATTGATGACTTTACCGCCGGGTCCAATCACATCACGGATTTTATCCGGATTGATTTTGAGGGTAACGATTTTCGGTGCATATTTCGACAACTCGACACGTGGTTCTGCAATGATCGAATTCATGTGTTCAAGAATGTGCAAACGGCCAAGGCGTGCTTGTTCGAGCGCCTCTTCAAGAATTTGACGCGTGATGCCGCCAATCTTCATATCCATTTGTAAAGCAGTTACGCCATCTTTTGTTCCTGCGACTTTAAAGTCCATGTCGCCGAGGTGATCTTCCATACCTTGAATGTCTGTTAAGATTGAATAATTTTCGCCTTCTTTAATTAATCCCATCGCGATTCCTGCAACTGGTGCTTTAAGCGGGACACCGGCATCCATCATCGCGAGGATTGATCCACAGATTGAGGCTTGTGATGAAGATCCATTTGATTCAAGCACTTCCGAGACGAGACGAATCGTATACGGGAAATCTGTTTCTGACGGCAAGACAGGCTGTAAGGCACGCTCTCCAAGTGCTCCGTGACCAATTTCACGACGACCTGGTGCACGCATTGGACGCGCTTCCCCGACTGAGAACGGCGGGAAGTTGTAATGGTGCATGAACCGTTTTTCTTCTTTCAAACCAAGTCCATCGATGATTTGTGCGTCTCCAGCGACACCAAGCGTCGCGACAGACAAGACTTGTGTTTGACCACGTGTAAAGAGTCCAGAACCATGAGCACGTGGCAAAAGACCGATTTCTGAGTCGAGCGGACGAATTTCAGCAAGTCCACGACCATCCGGACGTACTTTATCTTCTGTGATGAGACGACGAACTTCCGCTTTGACGAACTTATTCAATACACCAGAAACTTCAGCAAGTTGTGCTTCCGTGACCGACTCGTCGGCTGCGTAAAGATCAATATATTTTGAGATGACTTCGTTGATCGCGACGTCACGCGCTTGTTTTTCTTCGACTTGAACCGCTGTCGTGACTTCTGCTAATGCTTCCGTCTTCAGACGCGCAACAAGTGCTTCATCAAATGATGACACCGTGTAGGCAAATTTCTCTTTCCCGACGGCAGCAACGATTTCCTCTTGGAACGCAATCAATTCTTTGATGACGTCATGTCCGAGAAGAATCGCTTCGAGCATCGCTTCTTCCGGTACTTCCTTCGCACCGGCTTCGACCATGTTGACGGCATGTTTTGTCCCTGCGACTTGTAAATCGATATCGCTTGCTTCCGACTGACTTGCCGTTGGGTTGATGATGAACTCTCCATCAACGCGACCAATCGTCACACCAGCGATTGGACCGTCAAACGGAATATCCGAGATGGAAAGGGCAATCGAAGCACCAATCATCGCTGCGACTTCTGACGAGTTGTCCGCATCTGAAGAAAGAACTGTCGTCGCGACTTGAATGTCATGACGGAATCCTTCTGGGAAGAGTGGACGAATCGGACGGTCAATTAATCGTGAAGTTAAAATCGCGTTTTCTCCAGGACGGCCTTCACGTTTTAAAAAACCTCCTGGAATTTTACCTGCTGCGTATAATTTTTCTTCATAGTTCACTGTTAATGGGAAGAAATCCAAGTCTTTCGGTTGCTTCGACGCAACGACTGTTGCGAGGACGGCTGTCTCGCCATAGCGAATCATCGCTGCCCCGTTCGCTTGTTTGGCCAGTTGACCGATTTCAATTGTTAAAGTACGTCCACCGAGTTCGGTCGAAAACGTCTGTTTTGTTTGTGACATGCACAAATCTCCTCTCACTACTATCCGTTTTTTCATTCAAATCTAATTATGTAGGTTCTTGCGCCAAATGTCCACGAATCGGCAAAAAAAAGAAACAGGAGACAATGCTCCTGCTTCCACTTGTCCTTTTAGTCGGATTAGCGACGAAGACCAAGACGCTCGATCAATGAACGGTAACGAGCAACATCCTTGTTACGAAGGTATGTGAGCAAGTTACGGCGACGACCGACCATTTTCAAGAGACCACGACGTGAGTGGTGATCCTTTTTGTGTGTGCGTAAGTGATCGTTCAAAGTTGTGATCTGTTCAGTTAAAACAGCAACTTGTACTTCCGGCGAACCAGTATCGCCTTGTTTCGTAGCATAAGCTTCGATAATTTCGTTTTTACGTTCTTTAGTGAGTGCCATTGTCACTCCACCTCCATCTTTTGAATGACCGTATTGCCGAGCATCGGATGGTGAGACCTGATGCCAAGTCAATCGGCTGTACGTGATCGTACTGACTTATCATAACGAACCGCTATTCTTCTGTCAAACGTTTAAACGACGTGCCGCTTCGATTTTATCTTGAGCGAGTTGTGCTTTTAAGCTCTCGATCCCGTCGAATGCCCGTTCGTCACGTAAATAGGCGATCCACTCGAGTTTTAATTCTTGACCGTATAAATCTTCGTCAAACTGAAGTAAGTGGGTTTCCACACTGACTTCTCCTGTTTCATAAAAGGTCGGTCTCCGTCCGATGTTCGTCATCGCGGGGAATGTCCGTCCATCTTCTAAATGGACATGTGTCGCGTATACCCCGAGTTTCGGAATGACATACGCAAACTCCGGACGGATATTAGCAGTCGGAAAGCCGATTTGTCTTCCTCGTGCATCTCCATGAATGACTGTCCCTTTAATTTGATACGGTTCCCCGAGTAAACTGGCTGCCGCTTCGACTTCACCAGCCGCTAACAGCTTTCGAATCCGCGTCGAACTGACTTTTTCATCATCTGCTTGCTGTTCAGCGACAGTCGTGTGTGTGAATTGACCGCGACTATGGAAATCGAGTGTTGCCATCTTTCCAGCTCCGAATCGTCCGTAAGAATAGTCAAATCCGGCGACGATATGTTTCGCACCCGCCGCAATCAAGTACGTATCGACGAACTCTTGCGGGGACAACTCGGAAAACGCAATCGTGAACTCAATCACGTAAGCCCGGTCGATTCCGAGGTCCGCCATCTTCTCGAGCTTTCGATCAAGCGGGGTGATGTAACGGATTTGATCGTCACTTTTTCCGAGGACCTGCTTCGGGTGCGGGTCAAACGTCATCACAGTGACAGGGAGATTGAGCTCCTCGCCTTTCTCGATTGCCGTTTGCAAGACATGTTGATGCCCTAGGTGAACCCCATCAAAGAATCCAAGTGCAATGACTCCCGACTCCGCTACCGGTTTTTCCGGATATGTTAAATGAATGATTTCCATCCCTATCTCTCCGATCTTAATCGATTTGTAACATGACCTCGACACGCCCCATATTGATTTCAGGGTCTCGGCGATAAATCGCTAACGGTACGTCCTCTTCATTATAGACAGTAAACAGTTCGAATTCATCCGGAATGCTTGCAAGCTTTGCTCCGTTTAAAACCCGAGCTGCCGTTTCAGCGTCAACAGTCATCCGTGGCCACTTTTGAATGACTTGTTCAATTGGTAAAACGTACGCCATCCGCTCCTCGACCGTCTCACAGCCTTCGAGCATCGCAAGTGTGACCGTATCACCCTCTTCAATCGCACCCGACGCCGTTCGTCGCAAGTGACTCATGTGCGCTGCATAACCGAGCAACTCTCCGATTTGAACAGCGAGCGTCCGGATATAGGTTCCTTTTCCGCAGGCAATCTTCATGTGAAAGCGGCACGTGTTGTGATCGAACGTCAAAGGAGACGTTCGTTTTAATTCGTGAATCTCAACGACGCGCGTTGGTCGTTCGACTTCGATTCCTTTTCGTGCATATTCGTATAGCTTTCTTCCATTGACTTTAACAGCAGAGTAGTACGGCGGGGTCTGTTCGATTTGCCCAGTCAATTGCCCGAGAACTAAATCGATTTGCGCTTCCGTCACTGCCCCTTGCATCACGCCAGTCGTCTCGACCGTTTCCCCATGGGCATCTTCTGTCGTCGTCGAAAAACCAAGCGTCACTTCCGCTACATACCGTTTTCCTTCATCCGTGATGAACCGCGCAAGTTTTGTCGCCCGTCCTAAACAAATCGGTAAGACGCCTGTGACTTCAGGATCAAGCGTGCCGGTATGTCCGACTTTCTTTGTTTGAAACAAACGGCGCAATTTAAATACACAATCGTGACTCGTCATACCCGCTGGTTTGTCTAACGGTAGTACACCAATCGGTTCCATCTCTCATCATCTCCTAAAAAAAGGGCAACCACGCCTGTGGTTGCCCTGTTCATGTGTCAATCTTTGTTCAAGTTCCGGAGCAACTCATCAATCCGCGATCCATACTCGACCGATGTATCAATCTCGAACATCAATTCAGGAGTTTTGCGTAACCGGATGCGTGACCCAATTTCTTTACGCATGAATCCTTTTGATTTTTCAAGACCGATCCGTGCCTCTTCGCGTACTTTCTCGTCACCAAGCACTGAATAAAAAATCGTTGCTTGCTGTAAATCACCCGTCACTTCGACACCTGTTACGGTAATCGCTTTGACACGGGGATCATTGACGTCTTTGATGAGCATTTGCGTAATCTCTTTACGAACTTGTTCTGCAACACGATTTGAACGTACACTCATGTGAATTCCCTCCAGTTCGGATATTCTCCGTTCTGTTACTTCCGTTTTACTTCTTCCATGATGAAGGCTTCGATAACGTCATCGACTTTGATGTCGTCATATTTCTCAATCTTGATTCCACATTCGTAGCCGGTTGCGACTTCTTTGACGTCGTCTTTAAAGCGACGTAGTGTATCAAGTTTCCCTTCATAAATAACGATGCTGTCACGGACGACACGAACACCTGCTGCACGTGTCAGCTTACCTTCAGTCACGTAACCACCAGCAATCGTTCCGACTTTCGAAACTTTGATGACGTCACGGACTTCAGCTTGTCCAATGATTTTCTCAACGAATTCAGGATCAAGTAACCCTTTCATCGCTTGTTCGATTTCTTCAATCGCATTGTAGATGATTTTGTGAAGACGAATCTCAACTTTTTCTTGATCTGCCATTGATTTCGCGTTGCCGTCTGGACGGACGTTGAAACCGATGATGATCGCGTTCGCTGCTGAAGCGAGGATGACATCACCTTCTGTGATGGCACCAACACCTGAGTGAACGATGTTGATTTTAACGCCTTCGACATCAATTTTCTTGAGTGAACCAGCGAGGGCTTCGACTGAACCTTGAACGTCACCTTTGATGATGATGTTTAAGTCCTTGACTTCGCCTTCTTTGATACGATCAAAGAGATCTTCGAGGCTGACTTTCGCCGAATCGCGACGTTGTGCTTCGATTTCACGTTGGTAACGTGCTTCACCGATTTGACGCGCTTTTTTCTCATCTTCAAACGCGAAGAATTGATCACCGGCTTTTGGTACATCGTTTAAGCCTGTAATTTCGATTGGTGTTGATGGACCGACTTCTTTCACACGGCGACCGATATCGTTGACCATTGCCCGGATACGACCGAACGTATGACCGACGACGACTGGATCTCCAACGCGAAGTGTCCCGTGCTGGACGAGTAACGTCGCAACCGGTCCACGACCTTTATCGAGTTTCGCCTCGATGACCGTACCACGCCCGTGCATTTCTGGTGTTGATTTGTATTCTTGAACTTCTGAGACGAGAAGAATCATTTCGAGTAACTCATCGATTCCTTCGCCTTTAAGAGCAGAAACCGGTACGAAAATCGTATCGCCGCCCCAATCTTCCGCAACGAGTTCGAACTCTGTCAATTCTTGCTTGACGCGGTCCGGATTCGCTCCTTCTTTATCCATCTTGTTGACGGCAACGATGATTGGTACGCCTGCTGCTTTAGCGTGACTAATCGCTTCTTCCGTCTGTGGCATGACACCATCATCTGCTGCAACGACGATGATTGCGATATCCGTCACATCTGCACCACGTGCCCGCATCGTTGTAAACGCTGCGTGACCTGGTGTATCGAGGAATGTGATTTTTTTGTTATCGATTTCAACTTGATATGCTCCGATGTGCTGCGTAATCCCACCTGCTTCGCCCGCTGTTACTTTCGTATTACGGATCGAGTCAAGAAGTGTTGTTTTACCATGGTCAACGTGACCCATGATCGTAACGACAGGAGGACGTTCCGAGAGTTCGTAGTTATCAAGGTCGAGTTCATACGCATCGAAATCCGTTTCGTCGACTTGGACTGATTTTTCAACTTCGAAACCGAAGTCTGATGCTAGCAATTCAACCGTCTCATCGTCGAGATCTTGGTTGATTGTCGCCATGACGCCCATGCCCATCAATTTCATGATGAGTTCGTTTGGTTTTTTCGCCATTTTTTCAGCAAGTTCACCGACCGTCAAGTTATCCGCGTATTGAACGACGTTCGCCATCGCTTCTTCTTGTGCACGGCGTGCTGCTTTCCGTTGACTTGATTTCGAGTTCGGGTCAGCGACTTCTAACTTGCGTGGTTCTGCTTTTTTCTGGTTCGGACGACGTTTTCCACCGCGGTTGTTGCGGTTTCCGAATTCTGGACGTCCGCCTTTTGTATTACGTGATTGATTGCCTGCTGGTTTATTAGTAGTAGTTCCTGGTCTGTTCGGTTTATTGTCTGATTTCACTTGTTTTGGAGCCTCCGTTTTTTGAGCCCGATGTTTCTCGGGATTAAATACTTTGTCGAGTTGCTGTACTGTCTGTTCATCTAATACTGCCATATGATTCTTGACGGGTTTCTCAAGCTTTTCAAGCTGTGCGATGACCTGCTTACTTGTTACGTTTTGTTCCTTAGCGAATTCGTATACACGTTTACCCAAAGGATCCACCTCCAATTAGTCGTTCGAGAGGAGTTCAGTTAGCTTTTTCGCAAATCCGGCTTCATTGACTGACACGACAACACGCGCATCTTTCCCTAGTGCATGGCCAAGAATCGAACGATCCCCGACTTCAAGATATGGGACATGATAACTTGTACATTTATCCGTAACCTTTTTACGCGTGGCAGCCCCCGCATCTGCTGCTAAGAGGACAAGCTTCGCTTGTCCTCCCCGTACTTCTTTCAGCACGAGTTCTTCTCCAGTCGTCACTTTCCGCGCTCGGTTCGCGAGACCAAGTAGCGATTCCCATTTACTCATGTATACCTCCCGCGATCTCAAGCAATTGATCATATAATTCATCTGTCGTCTTGACTTTTAAATGATGATCGAGCGTTCGCTTCTTTTTCGCCTTAGTAATGACAGCTACATCTTTCGTTAAATAGGCACCTCGCCCATTCATCTTACCATTAAGATCGATGACAACCTCACTGTCAGGTGTTCGAACGACGCGAATTAGCTCTTTTTTGGTTTTCATTTCTTGTGTGATGACGCATTTACGTAAAGGTACCTTCTTTTGCACGAATTATTCCTCGCCTTCGACTTGGACCGCTTCCACGTCAACTGCTTCATCTTTAAGGAACACATCACGAAGACCCATCGATTCTGCTTCTGACTCACTCTTGATATCAATTTTCCATCCCGTCAGTTTCGCCGCAAGACGTGCATTTTGTCCGCGTTTCCCGATTGCGAGTGACAATTGGAAATCAGGCACGACGACGATTGTCGCCTTCGCCGGTTCGTTGACATACACGCCGACGACTTGAGCAGGACTCAAGGCATTGGCCACATATTCTTTCGGATCATCGGAATAGCGAACGATGTCAATTTTTTCACCGTTCAATTCGTTGACGATGTTTTGAACACGTGCCCCTTTTTGACCGACACACGCACCAACCGGGTCGATATCATCTGACGCGACCGCGATTTTTGAGCGATCTCCGGCTTCACGCGCAACAGATTTCACTTCGACTTCGCCATCAGCGATTTCCGGCACTTCAATCTCAAACAAGCGTTTGAGTAAGCCGGGGTGTGTCCGTGATACAAGAATCGATGCGCCAGACCCTTTCACCATTGGGTCGACTTTCGTCACGTATACTTTGATGTATTCCCGAATACCGAACCGTTCATTCGGCATTTGTTCATGTGTTGATAGAACCGCTTCGATTCCCTCGAGATTAACATAGAGGTTACGTGCGTCTTGGCGTTCGACCATCCCCGTCATGATTTCATCTTCACGATCCGCAAAGTGATTGTAGATGCGCTCGCGCTCTGCTTCACGCATTTTTTGTGTGACGATTTGTTTTGCCGTCTGTGCCGCGACACGTCCGAAATCTCCCGGTGTGACTTCAACTTTATGGAAGTCTCCTAGTTCATAGGTCGGATCGATTTCATGCGCTTCTTCTAGCGAAAGTTGCTCTTCCGGTTGTGTCAACCGTTCGACGACTTCCTTCAGTGCAAAGACACGAATCTCTCCTGTTTTTTGGTCGAACTCAACCTTGACTGCCTCCGACTCTTTACCGAAGTTCCGGCGGTAAGCTGAAATCAATGCTTGTTCTAACGCATCGATGATGATGTTCTTATCGATTTCTTTTTCTTTTGCAATTTGCTCGATTGCTTCGAGTAGCTGTGGTCCCATCGTTCTCTTCCTTTCCTTAGAACAGTACCGCAAGTCGCGCCATCGCGATCTTGGTCACCGGTATTTCAATTTTCAATTTTCGTGTTTTTACGCGGACTTCGATTTCAAGCATTTCGTCGTTATACGCAAGTAACGTTCCTTCAAATTCGGTAGCATCTTTAACCGGATCATTCGTTTTGACGTAGATATGTTTACCAATCGCCTTTTCGAAATCTTCCGCTTTTTTGAGTGGTCGTTCTGCACCTGGACTGGCAACATCTAGATAATAGGGTTCGTCAATCGGATCATCATTATTCAATGCTTCCGATAACTGTTCGTTGATGTTGACACAATCTTCAAGGTCAACGCCACCTTCCTTATCGATGGAGACACGTAGGAACCAATCCGCCCCCTCTTTGACGAATTCGACGTCGACAAGCTCCATCCCCTCTCGTTCCACGATTGGTTTTGCGAGCGCCTCGACCTTCTCAGTTACGTTCGTCATCTTCATCCTCCTTCAAAAAACAAACAAGAAAGGAGCAGGTCCCCCTACTCCTTCCAAGTCGTAGTATAAAAAACATTTCCTCACTCAATATAGCATAATGAACCGCTCTAAGCAAGTCTCCGCCTGGCTTTACAGGTCAAATAACGAAAGCTGGTTCTCGTCCGGAAGACCTTCGAGACAACCAAGATTGTCGAGCGTTTCGATAATCGTTTTCGATAATTTGGCACGTTTCTGTAAATCTTCTTTCGACAGGAACTCGCCACCTTTTCGGGCCTCGACGATTTGTTTTGCCGCATTTGTTCCGAGCCCTGTCACGGCGTCGAACGGTGGTAACAGCGAATCACCTTCAATTAGGAATTCACTGGCGCTCGACTTATACAAATCGACTTTTTGGAACGTAAAGCCGCGTTCAATCATCTCAAGCGCAATTTCAAGAACCGTATAGAGTCCTTTATCCTTCGCCGTCGCCTCGAATCCTTTATCTTTGATATCTTGTAAAACTTTTCGGACGGCAGCTGTTCCTTTGTTCATCGCGCCGATGTCAAAGTCACCCGCTCGGACCGTGAAGTACGATGCGTAGTAGTACATCGGATGGTGGACTTTGTAATAGGCAATCCGGACCGCCATCAAAACGTAAGCTGCAGCGTGGGCTTTCGGGAACATGTACTTGATTTTTTTACACGAGTCGATGTACCAAAGGGGTACACTGTTTTCAATCATCGCTTCTTCCATCTCAATCGAGAGCCCTTTTCCTTTACGGACGGATTCCATGATTTTAAAGGCAAGCGACGGCTCAAGACCGGCATAAATCAAGTAGACCATGATGTCATCCCGGCAGCCGATGACGTCTTTCAGTTCACAGGTTCCGTTATAAATCAACTCACTGGCATTCCCGAGCCAAACGTCCGTTCCGTGCGACAGACCGGAAATCTGGACGAGTTCCGAGAACGTCGTCGGTTTCGTTTCTTCAAGCATCTGTCGAACGAACTTCGTCCCGAACTCTGGAATCCCGAGCGTTCCGGTTTTCGAATCAATCTGTTCCGGTGTGACACCAATCGATTCCGTCGAACTGAAAATTTTCATGACCTCGGCGTCATCGACGGGAATCGTTTTCGGATCACGACCGGATAAATCTTGCAGCATCCGAATCATCGTCGGGTCATCGTGTCCGAGAATATCAAGTTTCAGTAGATTATCGTGAATCGAGTGGAAGTCAAAGTGTGTCGTTTTCCATTCCGATCCCATATCGTCCGCCGGGAACTGGATCGGACTGATATCATAGATGTCCATGTAGTCCGGGACAACGATGATACCGCCGGGGTGCTGTCCTGTCGTCCGCTTGACACCTGTCACCCCGCTGACGAGCCGGTCGACTTCCGCGTTACGGTAATTTAAATCATTTTCCGACTGATACCCCTTCACATACCCATAGGCTGTTTTTTCGGCGATCGTCCCGATCGTCCCTGCACGGTAGACATAATCATCCCCGAACAAGACTTTCGTATAGGCATGGGCTTTCGGCTGGTACTCCCCACTAAAGTTCAAATCGATATCCGGTACTTTATCCCCCTTGAACCCAAGGAACGTTTCGAACGGGATGTCGTGTCCGTCTTTCGTCAATGGAATTTGACACGTCTTACATTCCTTATCCGGTAAATCGAATCCGGATCCGACCGACCCATCATCGAAGAACTCGGATTCTTGACAGTTCGGACAGACGTAATGCGGCGGTAATGGATTAACTTCCGTGATCTCCGTCATCGTCGCGACGAGACTCGATCCGACAGAACCACGCGATCCGACAAGGTACCCATCATCAAGCGATTTTTTTACGAGTTTATGCGAAATCAAATAGATGACGGCAAAACCATGGCCGATGATTGATTTCAATTCCTTTTCGAGTCGGGCTTCGACGATTTCCGGTAACGTCTCCCCATAAATTTTATGTGCCATGTCGTAGGACAGATTGCGAACCTCATCATCAGCACCGTCAATTTTAGGAGTAAAGAGATCTTTCGGGATGATATCGATGTTTTCGAACATCTCAGCGACTTTCTGACTATTCGTGACGACAAGACGTTCTGCAAGATCCGGTGCAAGGAACCGGAAGTCTTCCATCATTTCCTGCGTTGTCCGGAAATGAGCCGGGGGAAGCTGTTTCCGCATGTTGAGCATATTTGCCCCACCTTGCGTCCGAATCAAAACTTCACGGTACGTCGCGTCATGGCGATCGAGATAATGTACGTTCCCTGTCGCGACCGGCAGGATGTCGTTTTCTTCTGCGACCCGGATGACTTTTTTGATCAACTCACGAAGTTCGAGTTCATTTTGAACGATTTCCCGCTCGATTAAATGACCGTACATCGCCGGCGGCTGAATTTCGATGAAATCATAAAACTGCATGACCTTCGCTAAATCTTCATCCGATTTATTGAGCGCCGCATCAAACACTTCCCCATTGTCACACGCAGAGCCGATGATTAAACCTTCCCGGTGCGCAACGAGCTGCGAACGTGGCGTCCGAACGACACGATGGACGTGTTTCGTATGCGCAAGCGAGATGAGCTGGTAGAGATTTTTTAGCCCCGTCCGATTTTTAGCATAGACGGTCGCATGATATGGACGCGTCCGAGAAATGTCTTTTCCCATCTCCCGGTTGAGCGACAAGTGCGTTGTCATGTTGAACATCTCATCTGCCATTTGCAATAACTTCAACATCAAGTAGCCGGTTGCTTCCGCATCATAAATCGCACGGTGATGTTGTGTCAGTTCGATATCAAACCGTTTCGCGAGCGTATTCAAACGGTGATTCTTCAGTGTCGGCATCAAGACACGTGCCAGTTCAAGCGTATCGATAACGGGCAATGTCGATTCGTCATGTTCACCAGAACGAAGCGTCGCATTCAAAAATCCGATGTCAAAGGCCGCATTATGGGCGACAAGAATCGAATCCCCCGCCCAGTCCATGAATTCCTTGACGACTTGTTCCGGATCCGGTTTCCCACGGACCATGTCATCGGTGATGCCCGTCAAATCGATCGTCGTCGCAGATAATAAGTGTTTCGGATCAGCGAATGCTTCGAATTTATCAATCACGTCTCCGTCATAAATTTTCACGGCAGCTAATTCGATGATTTTGTTATACATCGCTGATAATCCGGTTGTCTCGACGTCAAAGACGACGAACGTCGCGTCCTCAAGACTGCGATCGACCGGGTTATAGGCAACTTGGACACCATCATTGACGACGTTCGCTTCGATTCCATACAATACCTTAATGTCATTTTTCTTTCCGGCATAATAGGCATCCGGGAAGCTTTGCGCTCCCGCGTGATCTGTGATGGCGACGGCCGGGTGTCCCCAAGCAGCAGCACGTTCGACGTACTTCGTCACGTTCATGACAGCATCCATCTGACTCATTTGCGAGTGCGCGTGCAATTCGACACGCTTCTCACCTGTCCAAGGGTCACCCGGAAGTTCAACCTTCACTTCAGACAATTGTGCAATCATCATACAGAGATCGCGGAGGAAGGTGTCGAACTCGACTCGTCCAGCCACTTGAATCCACATGCCTTTTTTAATTGCTGATAGGACTTTGACGTCCGTTTCATCTCGTGCAAACATCTTGACGACAAGCGAATCGGTATAGTCGGTCAATTTAAACGTAAAGATCGTTTTTCCACTTCGTAATTCCCGGCTCTCTGCTGAGAAGACAAGTCCCCGAATCGCAATCCGACGTTCTTCATCTTGAATCGTCTTAATCGGCACGATTTCATCTTGAATCGGTTTTCCGATCCGAATGTCGACCGGTCCCTCATCATCATCGCGCGACTGCTCACGTTTGAATTGAAGCTCGAGCATCCGTTTCGCTTCCTCGATGTCCTCTTGTTTGACTTGATTGCGTAATGCCTCTTGCGTCGATTGATCCATCTGGACAATCGGTTCACAAACAAACTTCGGAAATCCATAGGCACCGTATAATAATTGCATCTCTCCACACAGATCATTCTTTAAAAAACCAGCTTCCGGTTCACTCCGAACAGGGATGAAGAGTTTATTTTCCCTAAACTCTGGCAAAACACGACTGAGCTGGGTCCGCATCGCTGCAGACGCATCAGCTAAATCCTGAACGACGTACGGCCAGTAGTCGATGAAAAGTTTGCTTTCCGGACGATCGTCCGAAACGAGGTTTAATTTGACTTCCGCAAATTGTTGATAACGACTCGTCAAACGACTGAAAAACATCTGATAGACGTTTTGCGGCAAAATCTTCGGAATTCGAATTTGGAACGTCCACGTTGAATTGCTTTTATTGACACGGAGCTTCTCAAGGGTAGCCCCCGTAAAATATTCTTCAGTAATTCCTGTCGGTAAATCTAAATCACTCATTAAAAGCGACATGCGTTGTTGTGTATCCACTCGCAATTGTGCTGTCCTATCGCATCACACCGTGACAGCAACTCCTCCTCCTCTTGCAGATTGCCCAAGGGGCGAATGGGTGTGAGACAAGAAAACAGTCACTTAAACGTTTTAAGTGACCGTTCCCATTACTTATTCTAAACCTTCATACAGCGAACGAACAGCCTGAACGAGATTTCCTTGTTCAATTTCTTCTGCTTCGCCGCCGCGGCGTGCTTTCAGCTCAACGATTCCGTCTGCCGCTTTTTTCCCGACGTTGATTCGAACAGGTAAGCCAACTAAATCAGCATCTGCGAATTTCACGCCAGCCCGTTCTTTCCGATCGTCAAACAGAACAGAGAATCCAGCAGCCGTCAGTTGACGGTAGACGTTTTCTGCCACTTCCATTTGCTCAGCGTTTTTCCCATTGACGGCAATCAAATGCACATCATACGGAGCAATCGCTTTCGGCCAAATGATACCACGCTCATCATAATGCTGTTCGACGACGGCAGAAAGTGTCCGTGAAACACCGATGCCGTAACAACCCATGATAAGGGGTTGCGCTTTTCCACCTTCATCAAGGAACGTCGCACCCATTCCTTGCGAGTAGCGTGTCCCGAGTTTGAAGACTTGTCCGACTTCGATACCGCGGGCGAACTTGACGTGCCCCTCGCCGTCTGGTGAAGCATCGCCTTCTTCGACGAAGCGCAAATCTGTATATTCCGCTTCGAAATCACGACTTGGATTTACATGGATGTAATGCGTTTCCGCTTTATTCGCTCCACAAACTGCGTTTGTCAAAGCGCGGACAGCATAATCCGCCACGACCTGCATGTCTGCTCCAATCGGACCGAGCGTGCCCGGTTTCGAATGCAGTGCTTGTTCGATTTCCTCATCAGAAGCCATCGTGATATCAAGCGCACCAAGGTAGTTTTTCAATTTAATGTCATTGACTTCGTGATCACCCCGGACGAGGGCCATGACGAGACCTTGTTCCGTCTTGAAGACGACCGTCTTGATTGATTCGGTTGCCGGTACCTGCAGGAACTCGCCTACCGCTTCAATCGTTTTCGCTTCTCCTGTATTAACGGTTTCCAGTGCTTCCGGTGCTTTGCCTTGTACGTCGTACGCGTCAACAGCTTCTGCCATCTCCAGGTTTGCTGCGTAATCCGACTGATCGGAATAAACAATCGTATCTTCACCGATTGCTGCAAGTGCATGGAATTCATGTGTGCCACTTCCACCAATCGCACCCGAATCGGCAACGACAGGGCGGAACTCTAATCCGACACGCGTAAAGATTTTATTGTATGTTTCAAACATGTTTTGGTATTCGTCATCCAGGCTTTCTTGTGTCGCATGGAACGAATACGCATCTTTCATGATGAACTCACGCCCGCGCAAGAGACCGAACCGTGGGCGACGTTCGTCACGATACTTCATTTGAATCTGAAACAGATTGACCGGTAATTTTTTGTACGAGTTCAACTCATCCCGAACGATTGACGTAATTAATTCTTCATGTGTCGCACCGAGCGCGAACCGTCGATCATGACGGTCTGTCAAGCGCATCAATTCAGGTCCGTAAATGTCCCAGCGCCCAGTTTCTTCCCATAGCTCTGCCGGTTGAATAGCTGGCATCAATAGCTCTTGTGCCCCAGCCGCATCCATCTCTTCACGAATGATCGTCTCAATCTTCGCTAAGACACGTTTCGCAAGTGGCAAGTATGAGTAAATTCCTGCTGCATTTTGACGGACAAAACCCGCACGTAATAATAGTTGATGGCTAATAGCATCTGCGTCTGATGGTACTTCACGCAATGTTGGCATAAACATTTTCGATTGTTTCATAATGAGTCGTGAACCCCTTTGATTGAAAGATTAAAAGAACTTCTGGATGTCATTCCATGTGACGACGAGCATCAAGAGCATGAGCAGTGCAAATCCAACGAAGTGCACGAGCCCTTCTTTTTGCGGGTCGACCGGTTTGCCGCGTAACGCTTCGAGGAAGAGGAAGAGTAATCGACCACCGTCAAGCGCGGGTAGTGGTAATAGGTTAAAGACCGCTAAGTTGACGGACAATAGAGCTGTCCACGTCAAGAGCATCGAAAATCCGCTGTCCGCTACCTGGTCCGTCATCTTGACGATTCCGACAGGACCTGATAGTTGATCGACACCAACGACCCCTGTCACTAAGTCACCGACTGCGCCGACAATTAACGTCGACATCCGCCATGTTTCCGTTACACCCGTTTCGAGTGCCGTCCCGAACGACTTTTCCGTCTCGTTCGTCACACCGATGATTCCGACTTTTTGATCGCCTTGTTGTTGAATTTTCGGCGTAATTTGTGTTGTTGTTTCTTGACCATCCCGCTCATAGACGACGGTCGTTTCTTTTCCAGCTTCATCTTGGAAGCCAGCACGAAGGTCTTCCCATTTTGTCGTCTCGTCTCCGTTGACGGAAACGATCCGGTCGCCTTCGACGAGCCCTGCTTGGTCCGCCGGCGAATCTTTTTGGACGGTCCCGATGACACTTTCACCCGTTGGAGAACCGTTGTACAACGCTAATCCAAATAAGATGATGAAGGCGAGAACAAAGTTCATCGCTGGTCCGGCAGCAATCGCAAGTACCCGTTTAAAAACGGATTTCGAACCAAATGTCCGGTCGTACGGCGCAATTTGTGTTCGTGTCTGCCCTTCGACGAGGAAGGCGGTTTTTGAAATATCGTATCGTGTCGAGACTTCGTCTTGTAACCCAACGAGCTCTAACTTGTGCAATAAATCAATCCGTTCGACCGTCACGACTTGGTCTGCCTTCGGATGGCTTGCATCTAAATAGATCGCGTCGACAAGGCCCTCGTTCATGCCTAAGCCAACAGCCTGACCAGGTTTGACTTCAACGAACTCTGGTTCTTCGCCAGCCATCTTAACATATCCGCCAATTGGCAAGAGGCGAACCGTATACAATGTCTCATTTTTGAAAAACGAGAAGATTTTCGGTCCAAAGCCGATCGCGAACTCCCGGCAAAGGATTCCAGCGCGCTTCGCCATTACGAGATGACCCCATTCATGTACGGCAACAAGTACACCGAACATCAATACGATCGAAATAAAGGTCGTCATTGCTATCCCATCCTTAGTTAGCGAGTGAAAGTGACGCGACAAACGCACGTGCCCAACGATCCGCCTCTAAAATTTGATCCAAAGACGGATCGTTGATCAGTTCATGCGCCCGTAACGCAGCTTCAACACTCACTTCGATTTCTAAAAAGCTGATTTCCCCTTTTAAAAAGCGGTCAACGGCTTGTTCGTTCGCGGCATTAAGTACTGAAGGCATCGAACCCCCCGCACTACCCGCTTCAAAAGCGAGGCGTAATAAGGGATAGCGTTCAAATGAAGCTTCAGCAAAGTTCAAGCGTCCGATTTCTTTTAAGTTTAACCGTTCTCCCCCTTTGATTTCAAGGCGGGACGGATATGTAAGGGCATATTGAATCGGTTCACGCATATCCGGCATACCGAGCTGTGCCATGACGGCACCATCATTGAACTCGACCATCGAGTGAATGATTGACTCTCGGTGAATGACGACATCGATTTCTTCATACGCAACATCAAACAACCAGTGGGCTTCAATGACTTCGAACCCTTTATTCATCATCGTTGCAGAATCAATCGTAATTTTCGCCCCCATCGACCAGTTCGGATGATTCAGCGCTTGCTCGACCGTAACATCCGCCAATTGATCGCGCGTCATGTCACGGAAACTACCGCCAGATGCCGTTAAAATAATTTGACGGACATCTTCACGTCGTTCTCCATTCAAACATTGGAAAATCGCTGCATGCTCACTATCGACAGGTAAGATAGCAACACCTTTTTCACGTGCTTTTTTCATGACAAGATGTCCAGCAGTAACCAAGGTTTCTTTATTCGCGAGACCAATCGTTTTTCCTGCTTCAATCGCTGCGAGCGTCGGACGGAGACCGACTGCACCGACGACTGCCGTGATGACAATATCTGCTTCTTCCATTGTTGCGACGTCAATCAAGCCTTGATCGCCCGTCAAAATTGTCGGACGATAGTCGAGTAGCTTTTGCAACTGTCCGCGCGTCACTTCGTCCATGACGGAGACAAGCATCGGACGTAAACGATTCAACCATGGAACTGCAACGTCAATATTTTTCCCGAACGCAAAACTGACGAGTTGAAACTGTTCAGGATTGGCGGCAATGACGTCCAGCGTCTGTGTCCCGATCGAACCTGTTCCCCCAATAATACTGACTTTCTTCATGTAACTTCCTCCTCAACTGAAGATGCCGAGTGTGATCAATACCGTAAAGACGATTAACATGCTATCAAAACGATCAAGAATCCCACCGTGCCCCGGAAGTAAACTTCCGGCATCTTTCACGCCATAATGTCGTTTGTATGCTGATTGTACGAGATCACCCAGTTGACCGACGACAGCCACGATCAGTGCTAATAAAACGACTTCCGCATACCCGATTGTCGGTGTAATCGCTTCAAAAATCACACCAAGAAGTACCGCGAGTAAAATTCCGCCTGCCGCCCCTTCAATCGTCTTATTTGGACTGATTGCCGGCCATAGTTTTGTTTTGCCGAAACGTTTCCCGACAAAATAGGCACCTGAATCTGTGAACCAAATCAAAAGAATGATTAACAGCGATAACGTCAGGCCATTATCCAGTAAACGGATAAACGCGAACGATGCAAAACCAACACCGACATAAACACTCGTTAGTAGCAAAAAAGCCACGTCGTCAAACGTGAACACATTTTTTGAAAATACAGTCCAAAATAGACCGACTAAAATAATCAGCATTCCCCAAGCAAGTGGAGATAATCCGCTTACCACTGTTTGTTCACTCGTTAATTCATAGACACGAATAAAGGGAAGCAATGTCCCAATCCCGAACAAGAGAACGGGAATCGACGAAAAGCTCAGTTGTCTCATCTTGACGAGTTCTGTATAACCGACCACTGTTAAGATTGCCATGAAGGCAAGAAATGGAAGACCACCCAAGTAAAGTAACCCTAAAAAGATGGCACCTGCCCAAATCCCTGTAATAATACGCGTTTTCATAAGCTATGTCCTCGTTTAGTCAGACGCCGCCGAATCGGCGTGTCCGTTGATTGTAATCCTCGATTGCTGTCAAAAATTGTTCCCGTCGAAATTCCGGCCACAAGACATCGGTGAAGTAAAACTCCGCATAGGCTGCTTGCCATAACAAGAAATTCGATAACCGCTGTTCTCCGCTCGTTCGTATGACGAGATCGACATCTGTCATGGAACCCGTCATCAATTCGTGTTCGATGACCTCATTTGTAATCTCAGTCGGAAGCAGTTGTCCGGCTTGTACTTTTTCAGCAATCTTTTGCATGACTTGAACGATTTCATCTCGCCCGCCATAATTTAATGCAAAAATTAACCGTAGTCCAGTATTGTCAACTGTATCCTGTTTCGCTTGTTGAACTGCCTCCCGTGTATAGACGGGTAAACGCGATATTTCACCAGCGACTTCTACTTTGACATTGCGTTCATTCAAGTCTTTTAAATCCGACTCTAAAAATTGAGCCGGTAACTTCATCAAGAAACTGACTTCTTCTTCAGGACGCGTCCAGTTTTCAGTCGAGAAAGCGTATAAGGTCAGACTCTTTACCCCTAACTCATTAGCGACACGGACGACTTCGCGAACTGATTTCATCCCTTCACGATGCCCCATGATGCGGGGAAGTCCTCGTTTTTTTGCCCAACGTCCATTTCCATCCATGATGATCGCGATGTGATCAGGTACGTGTTGTTCGATCACTTCTTTTGTCTGGTTTAACCATTGAAACATGTACTTCTTCCTCCCCTCATTCATTTATAAGAAGAAGGGGACTCTTCGTGTGACAAAGAGTCCCCAACATGACGACGATTCGCGTCATACTTCCATAATTTCTTTTTCTTTATCCGTCGCTGTTTGATCAAGCGCTTTGACGAATTTATCCGTCAATGTTTGGACATCTTCCGTATAACCACGTAAGTCATCCTCTGTTAGCGCTCCATCTTTTTCTTCTTTTTTCAGTTGCTCGTTCGTATCACGGCGAATGTTACGTAATGCAACTTTTCCTTCTTCCGTATACTTCTTGACGAGCTTAACAAGTTCTTTTCGGCGATCTTCCGTAAGTGGCGGAATCGCTAAGCGAATGACCGTACCATCTGAAGATGGGGCTAATCCTAAATCTGCACGCTGGATTGCTTTTTCGATTTCTGTAACCATCGATTTATCCCAAGGTGTGATTAAGATGAGGCGCGCTTCCGGTGTATTCACGTTCGCGACTTGATTAAGTGGTGTCGGTGAACCGTAGTAATCGACATGAACAGGGTCAAGGATTGCAACGTTCGCACGACCCGCACGGAGTGTCGCAAGTTCTTTTTTAAGTGAAAGATGCGCTTTTTCCATCCGATCTTCGGCTTGTTTCATGATTTGCTGTGACATATTATTTCCCCCTTACGAGTGTTCCAATTTCGTCGCCAACGACGACGCGTTTAATATTTCCTTCTTCCATCAATGAGAAAACGATGAGCGGAATATCATTATCCATGCAGAGTGACGTTGCAGTCGAATCCATGACTTGCAAGCCGTCTTTTAATACATCGAGGTAAGACAATGTCTCGAATTTTTTCGCATCCGGATCTACGTTCGGATCGGCCGAATACACACCATCGACATTGTTTTTCGCCATCAAGATGACTTCAGCTTCAATTTCAGCGGCACGAAGCGCTGCTGTCGTATCTGTCGAGAAGTACGGATTTCCCGTTCCGGCCGCAAAAATGACGACCCGACCTTTTTCTAAGTGACGCATCGCACGACGACGAATGTACGGTTCAGCAACTTGTCGCATTTCGATTGAAGTCTGAACGCGCGTTTCAACGCCTACTGACTCTAAGCTATCTTGTAATGCGAGCGAGTTCATGACCGTCGCAAGCATCCCCATATAATCGGCATTTGCCCGGTCCATTCCAAGTTCTGCCCCTGTTTTACCACGCCAAATGTTACCTGCACCTACAACAACGGCAACTTGTACATTCAATTCTACCAATTCGCGAATCTGTTGAGAAATTGAATTGACGATTGCGGGGTTGATTCCGAACCCTTGATCACCTGCGAGCGCTTCTCCGCTCAATTTTAACACAATCCGGTTATATTTCGGTTGCATGACTACGTCCTCCTTGCTAAATTCCGTAAAAAAGGAACACGAACCACTTCCACACGAAAGTGGATTGAAGCATACGTGTTCCTTCTCTTGTCATCAGGAAATCCTGATTCTTATTTTTTAAGTTGGTTCATAACTTCTTCAGCGAAGTTTTCTTCACGTTTTTCCATACCTTCTCCAACTTCGAAGCGTACGAATGAAACGACTTTTCCGCCTTTAGATTCTACGTATTTACCAACTTTGAAGTCTGGGTCTTTAACGAATGTTTGGTCGACGAGGCAAATTTCCTCGAAGTACTTGTTCATACGTCCAGCAATCATTTTTTCAACGATGTTAGCAGGTTTGCCTTCGTTGATTGCTTGCTCTGTCAAGACTTTTTCTTCACGTGCTTTTTCTTCTTCTGTTACAGAAGAACGATCGACGTAAAGTGGGCGTGCCGCTGCGATGTGCATCGAAACATCTTTTGCAACTGCTTCGTCTGTTGTTCCTTCGATGACGACGACAGAACCGATACGTCCACCCATGTGGAGGTAAGAACCGAACGCTGCGTTGTCTTCTTTCGTGAAGAGTGCTACACGGCGGAGTGAAATTTTCTCTCCGATTGTAGAAGCTTCTTCAGAAATATACGTTTCGATTGTTTTACCCGCTTCGTATTCAGAAGCAAGAGCTGCTTCAGCCGTTTCAGAACCGTTACGGAGAACTGCATCCGCGATGTTTTGAACGAGTGATTGGAAACGTTCGTTTTTTGCAACGAAGTCTGTTTCTGAGTTGATTTCGACGAGTGCTGCTTTGTTTCCGTCAACTGCGACTGCTGTCAAACCTTCTGCTGCGATACGATCGCCTTTAGCTGCTGCTTTTGCGATCCCTTTTTCACGCAAGAAATCAACTGCCGCGTTCATATCCCCATCCGTTTCAACGAGCGCTTTTTTGCAGTCGAGCATACCTGCACCTGTTTTTTCACGAAGTTCTTTTACCATTGCTGCTGTAATAGCCATTCGATATTCCTCCTTATAACGTCCTTATTTTCAAAAAAAAGGTGATAAAAGGTCAATTCCCTTTATCACCTGGCATCACGAATTACTCAGCGTCTGCTACTACTTCTTCAGTAGTTTCAGGTGCTACGTTATCTTCGCCTTGTTTAACTTCGAGGATTGCGTCAGCCATTTTACCAGTGAGCAATTTGACTGCACGGATCGCATCGTCGTTCGCTGGGATGACGTAGTCGATTTCGTCTGGATCACAGTTAGTATCAACGATCGCAACGATTGGGATGTTGAGTTTGTGTGCTTCTGCAATCGCGATACGCTCTTTGCGTGGGTCAACGATGAAGAGTGCATCTGGAACGCCTGGCATATCTTTGATACCGCCGAGGAATTTCTCAAGACGAGTCATTTCTTTTTTAAGAATGATGACTTCTTTTTTAGGAAGAACTTCGAACGTACCGTTCTCTTCCATTTTTTCGAGTTGTTTCAAACGGTTAATCCGTTTTTTGATTGTAGAGAAGTTCGTGAGTGTTCCACCTAACCAACGTTCGTTGATGAAGTATTGACCAGCACGGATCGCTTCTTCTTTCACAGTGTCTTGAGCTTGTTTTTTCGTACCAACGAAAAGAACGTTTCCGCCTTCAGACGCTACTTCACGGATGAAGTTGTAAGCTTCGTCTACTTTTTTAACCGTTTTTTGTAGGTCAATGATATAGATTCCGTTACGTTCTGTGAAGATGTATTTTGCCATTTTTGGGTTCCAACGGCGTGTTTGGTGACCGAAGTGTACACCAGCTTCTAACAATTGTTTCATCGAGATTACTGCCATGATGAATTCCTCCTTTTGGGTTTTGGATGTCCTCCGCGATGATCGTTGTCCCAGCTAACCTATTAAAGGCACCGCAGCCGGCGATACATGCGTGCGTAATTAACACCGTAGACTAATATAGCATAAACTTTACCGTCGGGCAACCTTCGTTTTTGAAGAAAGTTTCGCAATCAATGCCACTTCACCCGTTCCTCGATTTAAAGAACGCGCGAGTTGATCCAGATCGGCCCCTGCTGCAAGTTGATCTTTCACATCTGTCAGTACTGGCTGAACGGATTCAGCCGATTCTTCCTGCGCCTGTTCGAACTGTGGGAGTTCTGTTACATCAGGACTGACGACCGTTTCATATGAGGACTGGGTAGGAGCAGCCTCAGCAGTCGGTTGCTCCTCGCGTTCTGCCAATCCGTTCACTTGTTCCATGAAGCGAAGCAAGATTTCTTCCGTCTCTTGTTTTTGACGTTCAAGATCGGTCACACGATCTTTTAACAATGCTTGTTGTTTAAATAGAAGCAACAGACCATAACTAACGACCGCGGCCAGTAAAATATAAAAAATTGTCATAGTAGTTCCTTTCACATCGCGACACGATCAGACAAATAGGCACTTCCTAGCGCTTGCTTTAATTTACGTAACGCCTTCGAGTGGATTTGTGAGATACGTGAAGTCGACAGTCCTAGCACTTCTCCGATTTCCGTTAACGTCAGTTCTTCAAAGTAGAAAAGGGACACAACATATTGCTCTTTTTCCGATAGTTGCTCGACTTCTTCTGCAAGCTTCGAAATCAATTCACGCATCAGTAACGTATCTTCCGGCGTCGCTGCTTCCGGGTCGAGATACGATACGGCCATTGCTTTTCCCTCATCTTGGAGCGTCACCGCCTCGTCGATCGAGAGGACATTCGCAAAGTAACTTTCTGCAAGCGCCGTCTTGACTTCGTCCGGACTCATTTCGACGATGGACGATACTTCATCAAGCGTCGGCGTCCGTTGTAAGCTCTGCTCGAGAATTTCGACGGCCGCCTCGACACGTTTTGATTTTTCACGCAAAGAGCGTGGCAGCCAGTCAATTTTTCTTAATCCATCTAAAATGGCTCCACGAATTCGAAAGGCTGCGTATGTATCGAATTTATTGTTATGATTTTGATCGAACTTTTGCAGTGCGTCGTAAAGACCCATCATACCAAGACTTTTTAACTCATCACGATCGACACTTTTCGGAAGTGTCGCACTAAGACGTTGAACGTGGTATTGAACTAGAGGTTCATAATTCAGAAGTAATAGGTCAGCTACCGCTATATCGCGCGTCGATAGCCATTTATCCCAAAGTTGTTGTAGTTCCTCACGCATGACCATTCCTCCTCTAAATTTCCAGCGTTCCGACGTTGACCGTCCGAATGACGAGACGACCAGAGCTTGAATGGAACTCGATCGTCCGACCGTTCGTTCCACCAACATCTTCCGCGACGAGTGGGATTTTCGCTTGTTGCAATGCTGCTTTAACAGCAGCGATGTTCCGTTCACCGATACGCATCGATTCATGTTCATATTTGAATTGAAACATTTGCGCTCCCCCGGCAATCTTTGCCCGTAACCGAATCGCGCCACCTTGTCGTAAGCGCTTTACAAGCTCAGTTACTGCAGTATCTGCGAATTTCCCGACTTCAACGGTGATATCGCGACTGATTGCCGAGTCTGGAAGCATGACATGTGCCATGCTCGATAGACCACGTTCTTGATCATAAATGATGACGCCGACACAGGAACCTAATCCTGCAGTACGAAGGACGACCGGTTTTCGACTAACGGCATATTCCGCTATTCCAATCCGAATGACTTCATCCATCAACTTCCACACCCAATCGTTGAAAGACCGCTGCAAAAGCATCTGCTTCTGGCAATAATAATAAATGACCGTTTAAGTCGTTGCCTAAACTTGAAAGACGCGTATCGATGTATACTGCCATGTTACCAAATTTTGTCGACTCAAGTAAGGCAACTTCCAAAATTGCTCCAACCATATCAAAAGCGGAGGCAGGAACCGTCACATGAACGGATAAATCCAGCCAGTCAGAAATCGCGCGAGCGTAAGCGCCGATTAAGATATTGCCGATTTCTTCCCAAGCGGAAACACCGATTGCATGATGTTCCGAAAAAAACTGAAACGGCTGTTGCATCAACTGAGAAATCAGTTTTTCCGCATCTTGGAGCGGCATCAAAAAGAGTAGAGACGCCTTGATATCTCCTGTAAAGCGAAGTAAGGCTCCGGCAGTGTAAGCTTCCGCTCCGCCTACACGATCAATAATCGTCGAAAAGTGTTCGAGTTCTGCTGACGGTACTTCAATTTCAACAGGCTGTCCAAGAAGTGTCGATAATGCCGTAGCTGCATGCGCTGCCCCGATGTTTCCGACTTCCTTGAAAATGTCCTGTTCCATCCGATTAAGCATGAACGATGTCCTCGAATAAACGGTTCGGCTCAAGTAAGGAGAACAATTGATCTTCCCCTTTAGCGATTGCTGTCAAATAATTGGTTTCTTCTTGTTTTTGATCAGTCAACGGTTCAATCCGGACATCGATTGCTTCGACGACTTCATTCGCCCGATCGACGATGAACCCGGCATCTCCATGTTCGAGCGTCGCGATGATGATTCGTGTTTCTTCCGTTCCTTCGATTTCCTCAAAACCAAGACGTGTCCGTAAGTCAATCACCGGTGTCACGACCCCGCGCAAATTGATGACGCCTTTTACGTAAGGTGCAGCGTTCGGGATTCGTGTAATCGGAATCACGCGTTCGATGGAGCGGACAGATTGAACATCAATCCCGTAAGCATTTTGTTCCAGTTGAAAAACGACCCATTTTTGTTCCATTATCTATTCCCTCACTTTCGTAGCAGTGCATTGCTATCGATGATTAACGCGACTTGACCGTCCCCAAGAATCGTTGCGCCAGAAATCGCGCGAATTCCTTCCAAATAACTTCCGAGCGGCTTCATGACGATTTCCTGTTGACCAATTAATTCAGTGACCATCAATCCGGCTAATTTTTCACCACTTCGAACGACGACAACTGAGTAGGCTTCTGCTTCTACTTGTGGAAGACCATACACTTCATTCAACGAAATCAATGGAACGAGTTGTCCACGGAAATCAAACACCTTTTCACGATGCGCTTGTAAGATGGCATCTTGTCGAAGCGATGTCGTTTCGATGATTGCCGTCAGCGGAATCGCATACGTTTCTTGACCGAGCTCAACAAGCATCGCGGAAATGATTGAGAGCGTCAATGGAAGACTGATTCTAAAGATTGTCCCTTCGCCACGTTTCGTCTCGACGAAAACTTCGCCACCGAGCGACTCAATCTTCGATTTGACGACGTCAAGACCTACGCCACGTCCCGACAAGTCGGTTACTGTTTCTGCCGTTGAGAAGCCTGGTGCAAATAGTAGCATCGACGCTTCTTCCGGTGTTAAGACAGCAGCTTCTTCTTCCGTTAGCAACTCTTTCTCAATCGCAATCCGTGTGACCCGCTCATGGTTGATTCCTGCCCCGTCATCTTCAATCTCAATGAAGACCCGGTTTCCAGAATGATAAGCACGTAACGACAGATTGCCTTCGACTGGTTTCCCGGCTAAAATTCGATCCGTCTTGCTTTCAATGCCATGATCGACGGCATTACGGATTAAGTGAACGAGGGGATCACCAATCTCGTCAATCACTGTTCGATCAAGCTCCGTCTCTGCACCCGTGATATGCAATTTAATATTTTTACCGACATCTTTTGAAACCGATCGGACCATCCGTGGGAAACGATTGAAGACCTGTTCAATCGGCATCATGCGTAACGTCAAGACCAGCGATTGTAATTCATTCGTGCCGCGTTTAATGCGTTCGACGGTTTCCGTCAATTCAGATGAACCGACTTCGGCAGCAATTCGTTCTAAACGACCACGATCAATGATGAATTCTTCGAATAAGTTCATCAAACGGTCAATTCGTTCCAAGTTGACACGAATCGTTTTCGAGGCGACTGGTGCTGTTACGTCTGTTGTTTCGCTGACGACTTTCGTTTCTGACTCGACTGTTGATTTAGGTTCAACTAACGTGGATGTCGCAACTTCGGCTTCTATCGTTGTTTCAAAAGGCTGAATCGAGACATGTGCCACTTCCGACACTGACTGGATGCCTTCAGTCACTTCTTCCTCTGATTTCATCGTGACGAACAAGACATCGAAGCTTGTTTCAAATTGTTCTTGCTCTAATTCATCTGAAGTCGGATTCGAAAGGATGACATCGCCTAGACTTTGAAGACGGTCGAACACCATGTAGACACGCGCCGCTTTTAAAATGACATCTGCCGATAGTTCGACCGTGATGACGTATGCATGGTAACCGGACGCAATCGATTGTTTAACGACAGACTCTGAATAGACATCACATTCAAAATTACGTTTCGTCGCCACAGCCGTCGCTTCTTCAGTCGTCTCTACAGCAGTTTCTTCTGCTTGAATGAATCGTTTTAATCGTACGACCGTTTCTTTCACGTCGAGCTTTCCGGTTCCACCTTGACTGATGTCCTCAACCATCGTTTCGAGTTGTTCCGCCGCGATGAACAAAACATCAATCAGCTCTTGTGTAGCAGGTTGCGTCTTTGAGCGCACTAAGTCAAGCGCACTCTCCATTTCGTGTGTTAAATCCGCGATGGCATCGTACCCCATCGTACCGGACATTCCTTTTAATGTATGGGCAGAGCGGAAAATCTGATCGATGACGGCTTCATCATCGAGACGCTGTTCAAAAATGAGCAGACTTGAATTGATAGCTTGCAAATGTTCAATCGATTCGTCTAGAAACAATCCTAAATATTCATTTAAATCCATTGGTGATACCCTCCTTCATGATTAGCGCACACGATTGTTTCGATTTTTCAAGCGACTTACCAATCGATCTAAAAATTTCCGTTCCTGCACGCGAAGACCTGTTAATGCGGTGGTAATATGATCGAGTCGCCAGCTAACATCACTCGTCCGATCAAAAAGATAGAACGGTTTTTGTGCTTTGACGGCTCTGACGACTGTTGGGTCATCTGGTAAAAACCCAGCGAATCGTAAAGGTTTGTTCAAAAATTGTTTACTGACCAGTTCGAGACGATCAAATGTTTCGAGTGCCTCTTCACCGTTCATCGCACGATTGACGATGACCCCGATCGGTAACTCCGTTGCATGATGGTGCGACAATTTAACGAACGCATAACCATCCATGATCGATGTTGGCTCTGGTGTAACAACGAGCCAGGCTTCATCGGCACTACTAATGAAATCGAATGTCTGGTGTGTTGCTCCAGCACCCAGGTCGAGGATGACAAAGTCGTATTCATAGAAAAAACGAAATTCTTTCATCATGAACGCAACATCCGGATCCGTTAAATTCGTTAATTCAGTAAAACCACTTCCACCATGGATGAAATGTAAGGTTGGTGAAACTTCAACCACTGCATCTGCCAAGGATTCACGACGCTTGACACAATCCATGAGCGACGTCTTCGATGATTTTCCTAACAGCACCCCGACGTTCGCCATCCCGATATCAAGATCGATGATGAGGACACGTTTTTCTTGAAGCGATAAGGCGACACCCAAGTTTACGGCGACATTCGTTTTTCCAACGCCCCCTTTACCACTGACGATCGCAATCGTTTTTGTTTCTTTGACTGACACTTTTGAACGTAAGACACGCGCTTGATCATCTCGCATCACCTGCCCCCTCTTTCTACAATCATTCGAGACATGTCGGATTGATCGACCCACGTGATATCTTCTGGTACTTCTTGACCCGTCGTGATGCAGAGCACGGGCAGCTTCGCTTCGACGGCTAGACCGTAGATGGACCAAAACTCCGTCGTTTCATCTGCTTTCGTAAAGATAAACCCGTTGAGTGGAACTTGTTCAAAACGTCGTCTAATCTGCTCTAAGTCCCGGTATTTTGCCGTTAAGCTTAAAACAAGAAAAACATCCGTATTTGAAAAATCATGACGTGATTCAAGCTGTGTGATATAACCTGCGTCCAAGAAGTTCCGTCCAGCTGTATCGATCAAAACGATGTCACAATCTGCTAATTGTTCTTTCGCTCGTTCAAACTCTGCTAAATCGTAGGCGATATGTAGCGGAACATCGATGATTTCAGCATAGGTTTGCAACTGTTCGATTGCCGAAATCCGGTACGTATCCGTTGTAATCAATCCAACCGTCTTACCTTCCGTCAATCGGTAGTAAGCAGCAAGTTTAGCGATTGTCGTCGTCTTGCCGACCCCTGTCGGTCCTGTCAACATCACGTAACGTGATGTCACGGTCGTTACTTGTAACTCATGTTCAATCGTTTTGGCGAACGCTTGTTGAACTTGTTCAAGATCGTCTGTTTTGTAATACGTCGATAACAAAACGTCGTGCAATTGCTCCACCCGTGCCTGTAAAGCCGGTTCGGACAAAATCGCTTCATATGCCCCTAACTCTTCCGGTAAACGTCGAGAGGAAAACGAAATGATTTTCGGGACTGGCATTTCAATCGTTTTCTTAAGCTGCGGGGTCCGTTTAGGAGCCGGTTGCTGGACATCTTTTTCATGAATGATTGGATGTTCGTCAACAGAAGCAACGAGTTCGACCTTTTTTTGTGCAAACAATCCGAAGAGTCCACCCACTTTGATATGTCGTGTGTTTAAAATAATCGCCTCTTCGCCTAAATCACGTTTGACAAGTTCCATTGCTTCACTGACTGAATTTGCAATAATTTTTTTAACCATCATGTGTTAAATCACCCCAATGCTCTTGACTTCAATCGTCGGAATTAATTCGTTGTATGACAGGACAGGTACATCTGGGAAATAGCGCTCCGTCAACTGACGAACAAACATCCGAATGCTTGGTGAGGCCAAGATGATCGGTTGTACTCCATAACGTTCGAACTCTGACGACAGTTCATTAAACGACTCGATGAACCGTGTCGCTTTTTCCGGGTCAAGCGCAAGATAATTTCCGAACTCTGTTTTTTGAATCGCGGACTGAATATCGATTTCCATTTCACTCGATACCGTCACGACGTGTAAGACATCCCCTTGCAGCACCTGTTCCGTAATTTGCCGTGATAAGGCTTGGCGGACGTATTCAGCAAGCAATTCGCTATCTTTCGTCACGGCCGCATAATCAGCTAGTGTTTCAAAAATCAATGGCAAATTGCGAATCGATATTTTTTCTTTTAGTAATTGAACGAAGACTTTTTGCAGTTCTCCAATCGTTAAGAGTTGCGGCGTGACTTCATCGACTAAAATTGGATGTGTTTCTTTCAAGTGATCAACGAGTTGCTTCGTCTCTTCTCGTCCCAGCAAGTCTGCAGCATGTTTTTTAAGCAGCTCCGTTAAATGCGTTGCGACGACCGATGGTGGATCGACGACTGTATAACCAGACATTTCTGCCCGACTTCTCGTCTTTTCATCAATCCAAAGCGCCGGCATTCCAAATGCCGGTTCGACCGTTTCGATGCCTTGGATTTCAGGATCATCGACTCCGGGACTCATTGCTAAATAATGATCGAGCAAGAGTTCGCCCGTCGCCATCTCACTGCCGCGAATCTTAATCCGATAATGATTCGGCGGGAGTTGTAAGTGGTCGCGAATCCGAACGGTCGGGAGGACGAAACCAAGTTCCAATGCTAACTGGCGACGAATCATGACGACACGGTCGAGTAAATCGCCACCTTGTGCTTCGTCAGCAAGTGGAATCAATCCATAACCGAATTCAAACTCAATCGTATCGACATTTAAAAGCGAAATGACCGATTCACTTGAGCGTAGGTTTTCCGTCGATTCTTTTTCGACGGCGACTTCTTCCGTGGTCGCTTTTGGCGTCCGTCTCAGTTGCCAAGCAAAGAAGCCGGCTGCTGCTGCGACAGGAATTGTCACATAGTCTGGAATCGCCGTGAACAGACCAAGTAGGAAAATCGCGCCTGCACCAATCATGACGAGCAATGGCGTCCGCGTTAACTGACCGATGATGTCTTCACCTAGATTGCCGTCCGACGTCGAGCGTGTGACGATAATCCCGGTTGCGACAGAAATCAACAGCGCTGGAATCTGACTGACTAATCCATCTCCGACTGTCAAGAGCGTATATAAGTTGATTGATTCTGTCATCGGTAACCCTTGTTGGACGACTCCGATGACCATCCCGAAAATCAAGTTAATGATGACGATGATGATGCCGGCGATTGCGTCTCCTTTTACAAACTTTGACGCCCCATCCATCGCCCCGTAAAAGTCGGCTTCGGATTGAATTTTTTGCCGGCGTGTCCGTGCCTGGAGTTCATCAATCATGCCGGAGTTCAAATCGGCATCAATCGCCATCTGTTTCCCTGGCATCGCATCCAGTGTAAATCGGGCCGATACTTCCGAAACCCGTTCCGACCCCTTTGTAATGACGAGAAACTGGATCAAGACGAGAATCAAGAAGACGACGAACCCGACGAGTGCGTTCCCGCCGACGACGAAGCTCCCAAATGCTTCAATCACTTCGCCCCCATTCCCGTTCGAGAGAATCGAGCGGGTCGTCGAGACATTTAATGCGAGACGAAACAGGGTGACGATTAACAATAAAGTTGGGAAAACTGAAAATTCCAATGCTTCTTTGGCATTCATCGAAACGAGTAAGACCATCAAAGCAATCAAGATGTTGATGATGATTAAAAAGTCGAGTAAAAAGCCTGGCAGTGGAATGACCAGCATGAAGACGATCATGATGACGCCTAGCAGTACGGAAAGATCTCTTGTTGAAATAGTCATGATGCTTCATCCTTTCATTTTGCTTGTTTCATTTGGTAGACAAAGGCGAGTGTTTCAGCGAGTGCCTGATAAAATGATTCATCCACTGCCATACCTATCTCTGATTTTGCGAACAAGGCCCGCGCGAGCGGACGATTTTCGATGATTGGGATGTCAGCTGCTGTCGCCTTCTCCCGAATACGGAATGCGACAGCATCCACACCTTTTGCGACGACGATTGGTGCCGCGTGTTTTCCATCATCGTATTGAATGGCAACTGCATAGTGGGTCGGGTTCGTAATGACGACGTCTGCATTCGGTATTTCTTGCATCATCCGCCGCATCGCCATCTCCCGTTGTTGCTGTTTGATTTTACCTTTGATTTGAGGGTCACCCTCCGTGTTCTTATGTTCGTCTTTTAAGTCCTGTTTACTCATCCGAATCGATTTTTCAAAATCAAACTTTTGATAGGCAAAGTCTAAAACGGCAAGTGCAATCAACGCGATGCTGACCGAGAGACCCAGTAAAAAGGTCAAATGACCAATGATGGCTAACGCATCTCCAATCGGCTCAGACGTCAAGCGTGAGATTTCGACCTTGTTGTTCCATAAGATCGTCCCGCTCGTCATTCCGATGACAAGTAACTTAAAAACAGACTTTAAAAATTCGATCAGTGCTTTCATACTGACGATGCGCTTGACCCCTTGGAGTGGATTGATTCGATCTAACTTTGGTTGAATCGATTCTGCACTGAGTAAAGCACCAATCTGGACGAAGTTTCCTAAAATCCCGATGGTGACAGCCGTTAAAAAAAACGGGGCGACGAGAATCGCCATTTGCCCTAACATCTCAATTAATATCTGCTCGACACGCCCTTCCTCTACTGCAACAAGGACGGTCCTTGCACTCAATCCATTTTCTAAAACCAAGACGAAACGTTTGCCGAGAAACGGTCCAAAGAAAAACAAGACGAGGAACATCGCGAATAACATTAAACTACTCGTTAAATCAGCGGATTTTGCGACTTGCCCTTTTTTTCTTGAATCATCCCGCTTACGCGGTGAGGCTTTCTCTGTTTTTTCACCAGCGAAGTACTGGAGGTCGAGTTTTAAACGATATGTATTCATCTCAACCTCCCAGTAATCGAATGGCATCCGCTAAAACGTCTTGCAGTAGCGGAATGAACTTTGAAATCCCGGTAATCGTCGAACCGGCAAGTAAAAATAAAATCGCATAGCCCATTAGTAATTTGACTGAAAAACCAATCGCAAAAATATTGAATTGCGGTGCTGTCTTTGCTAAAAATCCAAGTGCAAGATCGACCAGGAACAAGGACACGATGAGCGGCATCGCCATTTGAAGTGCCGTTAACATCGCCAGACCGACGACTCGAACGACAAGACTCATACCCGCCTCGCCTGAAACTGCAATCGAACTGCCGGGTGGAAAGATTTGAAAACTGGTGTAAATGCCATCGAGTAAAATCAAATGCATGTCAGAGGCAAGTAACACGAGTAGTGTCAACATGTAATAAAACCGGCCAATGATTGGTGATTGACCACCGAACATCGGATCATAAGCTGATGCCATTGCGAGTCCCATCTGTAAATCGATGATGGAACCGGCGATTTGTGGGGCAAATAAAAGGAAGCTAGCTAACAAGCCAAGCGATAATCCAACAATGACTTCCGTACCCATCCGAAAGAAAAAATTGAAATCATCGACTTCAACGGTCGTTTTGACGGCATAGCTCGCAAAATAGGCAAGACCGGCAGCTAATGCTAATTTATGTTGGGCCGGCAGTTGTTTTGATGAAAACAACGGTGCCGCGACCAAAAATCCGACGATGCGACCAAATACGAGTAAAAATACGCTGACAAAAGACAATAACGTCATTTCCTTGAAACCTCAGCAATCTGTTTAAAGATTTCAATCGTAAACGTTTTTAATTCTTCCATGATCCATGGTCCGAAAAAGACGAGTGCTAAAAATACAGCAACGATTTTCGGGACGAACGAGAGGGTCTGCTCTTGAATTTGTGTCGTCGCTTGTAAAATACTGACGAGCAGACCAACAACGAGTGAGACGAGCAAGAGCGGTGCCGATACCTTTAACAAGGTCCAGACGGCCGAACTCGCTAGTTGAATAATCATTTCCTGCGTCATATCGTTCCTCCCTACTTCATGCTGACAAGCAATGACTCGACAATTAAATGCCAACCATCGACGAGGATGAATAGTAATAATTTAAACGGTAAAGCAATCATGACAGGCGGTAACATCATCATCCCCATCGACATCAACACACTTGAGACGACCATGTCGATGACGAGAAATGGAATGAAAATCATGAACCCAATCTGAAAAGCCGTTTTCAACTCACTGATGGCATAAGCAGGAACTAACGCGACAAGCGGGATGTCTTCGACTTTTTCCGGCTTATCGTAATTTCCATACTTCAAAAATAATTCTAAGTCATTGGTACGTGTATGTTTTGACATAAAACGTTTCATCGTTCCACCTGCTCGATCAAACGCTTCGTCCTGACTAATTTTTTCACCCATGTATGGTTGAAGTGCCGTCGTGTTGAGTTCCGTCAGCACCGGTGACATGACGAATAATGTAATGAATAAGGCAAGACCGACTAGCAACTGGTTCGGTGGTGTCTGTTGCGTCCCGAGCGCCGAACGTACAAAGGATAAGACGACGACAACGCGCGTAAAACATGTCATCAAAATCAATAACGAGGGTGCTAAGGATAATAATGTCAACAAGACAAGTAACTTAACTGATGTCGCTGTTCCTGATGGTGTGTCTAAAGAAATCAGACTTTCAATCGTTGTCATGAACGACCTCGTTTCTTCTGGAATTGATCAAGTTGTTGCTTGAACGACTCCAAGAAAGGCGATTCGCTCGTCGACTGTTTCATATCATGCATCTCTTCAGTCGACCATTCCGTATCCGCTTCGAGCGTGTCGAGTAGCTCAATGTTTTGCCCGACACCGACGACGTAAACTTTATCGTGGACGCGTACGAGTTGCACCGATCGATCTTTTCCGAGCGGCACACCTCCGAGATGGGAAAGTTGATTGGATTGGCGGACACCTCGCGTCCGATCATTGATCAATCGGACAGCCAGGAGAAATCCCCCGATTAAGACCACGAGCGTGACGATGACTTTAATGACCGTCACAATCGTCGACGACCCATCGACCTGTTGAGTTGTTGGTTCACTCTTCTTAGATGGATTCAAATTCTCTTCCACTGTTTCTGCCCCAACTTGTGCTGAGAGCAGAAACAACAGGAGACAGGTCAAAAAGGTCAGTCTTTTCATGACGAAACAGTTTTCGAAACGGCTTCAAGCACACGGTCTGCTTGGAACGGTTTAACGATGAAGTCTTTTGCACCGGCTTGAATCGCATCGATAACCATCGACTGTTGTCCCATTGCCGAACACATGATGACTTTTGCTGCTGGGTTAAAGGCTTTGATTTCTTTTAGTGCTGAAATGCCGTCCATTTCTGGCATCGTGATATCGAGCGTTACGAGATCCGGTGTTAATTCTTTGTATTTCGCTACGGCTTCGCGACCATTTTCTGCTTCACCGACGACGTCATATCCATTCTTCGATAAAATTTCCTTAATCATCATTCGCATGAAAGCTGCATCATCTACGATCAATACTTTTGCACTCATCTTATTTCCTCCTTAGAACATCCGAAGACGTTCTTTTGTATTTACGATTTCTGTAATTCGTACTCCAAAGTTTTCTTCAATGACTACGACTTCACCTGTCGCAATCAATGTATTGTTGACAAAAACATCAACCGGCTCTCCAGCCAACTTATCGAGTTCGATGATTGAACCTTGTGTCAATTCCAATATGTCGCGTACAGAGCGACGTGTTCTGCCAAGTTCGACGGTTACATTCAGTGGTACATCATACAACATCCCGATGTTACCCGGTACGCCTTCTTGTTGCACTTCTTCAAATTGACCAAACTGGACCGGGCTGACACCTACCGGTTCCTTCTTCGGTGCAACAGGCGTTTCATAACGTTGTTCCTGCTGTGGCATTTGTTGCGTTTGTTGCGTTTGTTGCGTTTGTTGCGTTTGTTGCGGTGCTACTTGTGGCGACGGTTGAACCGGTTCATGCGTCGCACCTTTTGCTTCTTCAGTCGTCGTCGTACTTGCGCTGAATAATTTCTGAATCAACTGCTTTGAAAATTCGAGTGGTGCAAGCTGAACGATTTTCGAATCGATCAACGTCCCGATTTTTAAATCGAATTCGATGATGACCATGCTTTCCCATAAAGAAAAGCTGTCGACAATACTTTTCTCTTGCGAAAAGTCGAAAATTTCAACGGCTGGTGGCGAAATATCGATTCGCATCGAGAAGACCGTTGACATCGACGTCGCCGCTGCTCCCATCATTTGGTTCATCGCTTCTTGAACGGCAGAAAGGGCGATTGGCTCCATTTCATGGTCTTCCTCGACCATCCCGTCGCCGCCCATCATCAAGTTCGCGATGACAGATGCGTCACGTTGCGTCAAGATTAAGACGTTTTCACCTTTGAAGCCTTCTGTGTACCCGACGCGCAAAGCAACGTGCGGAATCGGATAGCGACTGCGTAATTCGTCCATCGTGATCATCCGCACATGTGGCGTCGTGATCTCGACCTTTTGGTTGAGTAATGCAGATAACGCTGTTGCTGAATTCCCGAGTGAAATATTCCCTACTTCACCTAAGGCATCAATTTCCATCTCGTCTAATTCTTCTAATCCATCATCCGAACTTGTATCAGTCGGCTCATCATCCGACGGGGTCCCGCGTAATAACGCATCGATTTCATCTTGCGAAAGCATATCGCTCATGTTATTCCTCCTCAATTCGTTGTATGACTTGTAAAGCGAGATGCTTCCCATTCAGACCAGGTCGCGCTTTGAACATTTTCCGATCATCAACAAACAATTCAACCGGGTCGGATGTACGTGTCTTCAGGGACAGGCAGTCGCCTACCTCGAGGTGTAACAATTCTCCAAACGACAATTCCGTTTGGCCGAGCACAGCTTTTAAATCGACGATTGACCCCATCAACTGAGTTTGCATCTGTTCAGATTCTTGGTTATCGACCGCTTTACGTTTTTCTTGTTGCATCCAAAAATGACTCGATAGCTTCGGAATGATCGGTTCGAGTGTGACGAACGGAAGACAGACATTGAGCGTCCCACTGACTTCTCCAACCGTCACATAAATCGAGACGAGGATTACCGTCTCATTCGGCGAAACGAGTTGAAGGAATTGCGGATTGATTTCTAAATCGTCATACTCTGCTTCTAGTTCTGTGATTGACTCCCAAGCTTCGCCATATTGTACGAATGCCCGCTTAAACAATTGTGTCAAAATGCGTGTCTCGATTTCAGTCAAATTTTCAATCTTATTCATCCCTTCGCCAGGACCACCGAGGAGACGATCGAGCATTGCATAGGCGATGTTCGGGTTGACTTCAAAGATAACTTTACCATCAAGCGGTTTCAGGTTAACTAGATTGATTAAGGTCATGTTCGGAATGGAATGGATGAATTCATCGTATGGCAACTGTTCGACCGTATTGACCGTGAACTGGACGTACGTTCTCAGCTGCGCTGAAAAGTGTGTTGTCAGTACACGTGCGAATTGCTCATGAATTCGAGTCAAGTTCCGCATTTGATCTTTTGAGAAACGAAGTGCCCGTTTGAAATCATACACTTTGACACGCCGTTCCTCTTCTTGACTTCGTATCTCCTCGACTTCCATATCTCCGCTCGAAATGGCTGATAGCAAGGCGTCAATTTCATGTTGTGATAATACTTCGCTCATGCTGCCACCTCACTGGATGATTTTTTTCGTCGTATAGACGCGTTGAACATCGCCTTCTTGAAGAAGTTTTTTGAATTGACCACGTAATTTTTCTTCAAGCTTTGCCATATCTTGTTTTGAATCCAAGTCCTGCTTTTTCATCGATGCTAAATCACCAAGAATGATGTTGTTGATTTGAAACTTACGTAGTTCTAACTCTTCCTTCGTTTTCACATCATCCGTGACAATCGTAAACTGAACATTCAAAAACCGTTCGTCTGCGATGTTCGTCGTCAAGTCATCTGTTTGAAAACTTCGTTCTTCGAGCTCGGCACCTGTCGGTTGTTCAACTTTTGCTTCCGTTTCATCTCCGACTAACCAATACTTCGTGAGCATATACCCTGCGCCGATCATCATGAGGGCCACGATAACCATGATCAACGGTATTTTTAACTTACTCTTCTTCTTTTCTTCTGCCATCTTCGAGCCTCCTAATGCTGTTCAAGCCCGCTAGTCCGACTTGTCGGTAAAAATCGATTGTTGCCGCTTTTACCTCTTCTAACGATTCTTTGACGATGTATGTCTGCCCTCCAACGAGTTGAATCGTCGTATCTGGTGTCGATCGAATCGATTCGATTAATATAGCATTCAATACGAGCGGTGCTTGACGTAACGTCGTCAGTGTAATCATCGTTTCAAGTTAACGAGTTCTTCTAAGATTTGGTCGGATGTCGTAATAATCCGTGTATTTGCCTGGAATCCACGTTGCGCGATAATCATTTCCGTAAACTCTTCCGATAAGTCGACGTTCGACATTTCGAGCGTCCCAGACGTCAGTTGCCCAAGTCCGTTCGTGCTTGGCGTCCCTGTTGCTGGAATCCCTGAGTTCTGTGAGGCTGAAAAGAGGTTCACCCCTGATTTTTCAAGTCCACCCGGGTTCGCAAAGTTTGCCATCGAGACGTAACCGACGCGTTGCAACGCACCTGTCGCATCAACGAATGTGACCAATCCATCTTTTCCGATTGCTAAGTTCTGCGCGCCAGTCGGAATTTGGAGTTTCATGTAGCCATCATTCACTTTTGTCGTAATTTGTCCTTGTGCATCGTACTGGTTTGCCGGTAAGTTTGCTTGGTTCGCTGGTGGCTGTCCTGGATTCGCTGGTGGCGGATCAGATAGTCCGACGAGGTAGTTCCCGTCTCCCGTGACGATATTCCCTTGCAAGTCCGTGTAAAAGTTTCCTGAACGCGAGTAACGAACGCCATCTGCTGTAAGCACTTGATAGAACCCTTCGCCTGAAATCCCGACATCGAGTGTTCGTCCCGTGTTTTGAAGTGCGCCTTGGTTGTAGACGTTATCGACCGTCGACATCGATGCCCCGAGTCCGACTTGTTTCGGGTTTGTACCACCGACACCGCCACCTGCTCCTGAAGCTGAACCGACTGATTGGTTAACGAGATCTTTAAAGGTAACCCGCCCTTTTTTGTAACCGAACGTATTGACGTTTGCGATGTTATTCCCGACGACGTCAAGCTTTGTCTGGAAGTTCTTTAACCCACTGATTCCTGAATACATTGAACGTAACATTATTTTTCCTCCTTTGTTTTAATCTCCGTTAATTCATAGACACTGACTTGCTTCCCGTTCGAGAGTTCCGCGATGACGTCAATTCCGTCTCGCTTGACGCTTATGACATTCGCTGTCTCCTTGACCGTCGCGCCCGTCGCCGTTCCCGTCGCATCCTCAACCGTTCCATCTGTTTCGTAACTAACTGATTTCCCGATTAAATTACTGTATGTCAGCAAGGAATTCGCATGTTGATTCAAGACCATCGTGTCCATTCCTTTTCCAATCGCTTGCATTTGTTCAAGGGAAGAAAATTGTGCCATCTGTGAGATGAACTCTTTATCTTCCATCGGTGCAGTCGGATCTTGATTCGATAACTGGGCAATCAAGATTTTCATGAACATGTCTTTGTCCATCGAATTATTCGGCACAGCTGTCGTTTTATCCGGCAACTGGTAGGACGATGCCGCATTAATGGAATCAGTCATCTTCTTCCTCCTCTAACTCCTCATCTTGAGGTTTCGGTTGTTCCTCTTGCGCTGTCTCTTGCCGCTCTTGTGGTGTCGATGTATCAAACTCTTTTACGGTCGAGGCCAGTAATCCCGTCTCGATTTTAACGAGCGGTGCTTGATGTTGCAGCGAACCTTGTAATTTACCTAGCTGTTGCTCAATCAGTTGTTTCGCCTGCTCAGTGCCCGCAAACAACTTCACTGTCAACACACCTTCTTTGCGCTCGAGTTGAACGACGACTTCACCTAGCTGTTCTGGGTATAAACGAATCGACATTCGTGTCGAACCGTCTGCTCCTTTTAAGAACGGGGCTTGCTGGAGTGCTGCTTCGATTCGTTTTGCCAATTGTTCATCGACATTACTTTGCGGAATGAGGGAAGGCATCGTAACGGTACGATCGCTTTTCACAAACAGCGTCGAAGAAAAGGCGAGCGGTAACGCCGTCCCTTCCGAATCAACTGTTCCTTTCAACGGCTCGCTACGCGTCAAGCCTTCGCCTAACTTCATCGAAGCCGGTAAGGTTTGAGCCAGGGCGACTTGTCGTGTCACCGGAAGAACCGTCTGCACGACCCTCCCCGTCTTCAATTCACCTTCCGCTGTCTTAACACCTTTTCCGACGGGCGTATCTGCTACTGGTTGCTGTTGACCTGCTACCGGTTTTGTAACACCAAGAATAGACACGATTGTCGCCGTAATCAATTGACCGACGGACGCCGGTAATTGTTGCAACATCGCCGTCGCTTGTTCCGCATCTCCTTCTTGGATTGTTTTTACGAGTTGTACGAGCTCCGTCATTCCTTTTGGATCCTGCTCTAGTGCTTCTAGTTGCGGATGATCCAGTAAAAGCAAGGCTTGCTCGGGTTGTGCTGTTAGCATCTTCACCAGCTGACCTTCATTTGATTGTGGCATCGTCGTGCTAGGGACGGTGTTCTCAGGAAGAAGACTCGGTTCTGGCGTCGTGAACAGTTGTAGCAAAGAAGCAAAGCTCCCCATGCCTTCAGCCGAAGGAGCACTTTGGCCGACTGATTTCGACGTACCTTTGACTGTTTGATTTTGTTGCACATCTGTCAAATTCATCGTGTTCGCTCACCTCTATTTCGTCGCGAGTAGTTGCGTCAATGCCGCAGCCTTTTTCGCATCCATCTTTGCGATGATGGCTGCTTGTTGTTCCGCATCGATAGTCTCGATGATAGGAACGACCTCTGTCGGACTGAGTTCATTTAAGATTGTCGCTGCTTCCTTAGGCGACATCTCTGCATAAACATCGGTCACACTTGCCGTTTTTGTTGTCTTCTTGTCTTCCTCGGTTGTTTTATCCGGGAAAGGCGTTTGTTTTAATTGATCGCGCTCCGCGATTAATCGCGTAATCTCTTGTTCTTTCACTTTGAGGGTATCCGCTTGTTCCGTCGCTTCATTTCGCAATTTTTTAATTTCTTGATTCGCTATTTTTAATCGATTTTCTAAATCAGACGTTTCCTTACCAGGCGTTCCCGTCGTTTGTTTCGACGTTTCCTCTGTCGAAAACGGGAGTGCAAGCATCGGACGACCGTTAGCATAATTGAGCACGAGATAGGCTGTACCTAAGATTAAGATCAAGGGAATGATCAACAACGGTAAAATCCATTGTTTCGATGATTTTGAATTACTTATGATGTCCGCCCTCTTCCAAACTGTAACAGTGCCAGTTCATCTAATTGATTTTGTTCGAGTAGTGCATTGATTTGCCGTGCTTCTTCTAGTTGATTCGCCTGAAGACGCGTGAACTTCTTTTCCTCAATCATCGCTTCTTTTAAATCGACTTGTGCGCGTTCATACTGATTTTTTGCTTGAGTGACATATAATTGTTGACGTTCGATTTGCTGTTTGACGACGTCACGCGCACGTTCACGGTATTGAGAAGCGAGTAATTCGACGGTACCCGTCTCATTTTGTGCCTTCAAAAATGTTTCGTAACGAACGAGCAGGTGATACAACTTTTCGACTTCAATTTCGTAGCGTTTCTTTTTTTCAGCCGTTTGTTTCGATACACGATCTTTCTCCGCCTCGGCTAAAGGAATGATTCGCTCATATATTGTTTTCATGCCTTTTCCTCCTTAGCGAATCGTCGTGATTAAACGGTTCATGGCTTCTTCAAATTGACTTCCTTCTTCAACACGTTGCTTCAAAAAGCCGATTAATTCCGGATATTTTTCGACGGCACGATCGATTTCAGGGTTTGTCCCACTTTTATATGCACCGATATTGATCAAGTCTTCTGCATCTAAGTATGTCGAGAGCAATTGCCGAAAGACGATCGCACTGTCTTTATGTTCCGTCGATG
The DNA here is from genome assembly GCF_018618635.1 of Exiguobacterium sp. s102. NCBI lineage: Bacteria > Bacillati > Bacillota > Bacilli > Caryophanales > Exiguobacterium > Exiguobacterium sp. s102. The sequence goes on along the minus strand of NZ_JACSML010000001.1, from coordinate 781,815 downwards.
TGATTTGATTCATAACCCGGCTAATCGAACGTAAAACATGAATCGCCGGATACTGCCCTTTGTTCGCCAAACTTCGATCAAGGACAAAGTGACCATCTAAAATCCCGCGGACTGCATCCGCAATCGGTTCGTTCATGTCGTCTCCATCGACGAGTACGGTATAAAAAGCTGTAATCGACCCGGCTGTCGTCTTTCCGCTTCGTTCGAGTAACTGAGGTAGTAGAGCGAATACACTCGGCGTGTATCCTTTTGAAGCAGGCGGTTCTCCTGTCGCTAGACCGATTTCACGTTGCGCCATCGCGAACCGCGTAACGGAGTCCATCATCAAGACGACATTCTTACCTTGATCCCGAAAGTATTCTGCGATTGCTGTCGCCGTATAGGCTCCTTTTAAACGGACAAGCGGTGGTTGGTCACTCGTCGCGACGACGATGATGGAACGCTTCATCCCTTCTTCGCCCAACTCCGCTTCGATGAACTCTTTCACTTCCCGCCCTCGCTCTCCAATCAAGGCGATCACATTGATGTCAGCAGTCGAACGTTTTGCAATCATTCCGAGCAGTGTTGATTTCCCGACACCAGACCCGGCAAACAAACCGACGCGTTGCCCTTGACCGACTGTCAACAGACCATCAATGGCGCGGATACCTGTCGACAACACTTCATTGATACGTGGTCGTTCAAGTGGACTCGGTGGTTTTCGCACGATTGATGTTGTCCGGAGGTGAGTCAACTCCTCACCATCAAGTGCTCGACCTAATCCATCTAATACTTTCCCGATCAGTTCCTCACCGACGGGTACGTGAAGTGGTTTTCCTGTTGCGATGACGATTGATCCTGGTGCAATTGCCGTCGTTTCACCGTAAGGCATCAATAAGACGTGCCCTTCTCGGAAGCCGACAACCTCTGCTTCGATTTCTTGACCTCGGTGCAGTTGAATCAAACACCGTTCCCCGATTGCGACTGCCGTCGGTCCTCGTGATTCAATCATTAAACCGATTACTTGCACGACTTTACCGGAATGCCGGACTAAGTCATCCGTCCGAATATCTCGAACGGCCGCTTGCAACTGCTTCACGTTATACATCTTGTAGCACCTCAGTCACCTGGTTAATCAATGCCTCATAACTAGAAGTAAGCCCGCCCGTAATCGCTCCATTTTCTGAATCGATACGGAAATCGCGAGGCGCGAGTTCCGGATCAATTCGTAAGCTGATTGTCGCAGCACCACCTAAAATCGTATGTAGACGTTCATCCAGTAATACAACCCGTTCAAAATCTTCTGCAGACGTGTAAACAATGATCTTTTCACGGTCACGGAACTGAATAATCAATTGGTGAATCGATTGATAGAGTGCTTCCTCATCTGTATCATGTAATTTTTCTAAAAAATGATGGGTCACTTGCAGTGACAATGCACATAATTCATCTTCCATCGCTAACAAGCGGTCCGTCTGCATCTGCTCAAGACGCATTGCAAATTGATTCGTTTCCTCGAGTTTTCGTGCATAAGCGTCTAGTCCGTCTTGCTGCCCTCGCTCATAACCCGCTTGATAGCCTTGTTCCTTCGCTTCCTGTAAAGCCATTTCACGTTCCTGTTCAAAAGCCTGTCGACGCGCTTCTTCTTGTTGACGCATCAGCTGAAGTTGCTCGTCGAGCTCATTTTGACCTTTTGCCATCAACGCCTCATAAGAAATACTCGGCTCGGCATCCAGTTCAATCGCTCGCTCTTCTTGATGAAGAATTGTGCGCTGATGACCTTCGATGACAATTTGTCGTTTAATGACGTTAGACAACGATATCATCTCCTCCACCACGTGCGACGACGATTTCACCCATATCCTCTAGGCGACGAATGATTCCGACGATTCGGCTTTGAGCTTCTTCGACATCGCGCAATCTGACGGGTCCCATGAATTCCATATCTTCTTTGAACGATTCGACCATTCGCTGAGACATGTTTCGGTACACCATTTCTTTGACATCGTCCGACGAGACTTTAAGCGCAAGCAACAAATCTTCGTTTGAAACTTCGCGGATGATTCGTTGGATTGCTCGTGCATCGAGTGTGACAATATCTTCGAAGACAAACATTCGTTTTTTGATTTCTTCGGCGAGTTCCGGATCCTGAATTTCGAGCGTATCGAGGATTGTCCGTTCCGTCGTCCGATCGACACCGTTCAATACTTGAACGACTGCCTCGATACCACCAGACTGCGCATAATCTTGCATACCGGCTTGAGATAAGTTCCGCTCAAGAATCTGTTCGACTTCGCTGATGATTTCCGGGTTCATTCGGTCCATCGTTGCAATTCGTCGTGCTACATCCGATTGCGCCTCAGCTGGAAGCTCCGAAAGAATCTGACCGGACTTTCCCGGGTCGAGATGTGCCAAGACGAGTGCAATCGTCTGTGGATGTTCGTTTTGAATGAAGTTCAGTAATTGCTTCGGATCTGCTTTACGGGCAAACTCGAACGGCCGGACTTGCAAGGTCGAAGTTAATCGATGAATCAATTCCATCGCTTTTTCTTCACCTAATGCTTTTTCAAGCACATTTTTCGCAAAGCCGATACCACCTTGCGTAATGTAGTTTTGCGCCGTTGCCAACTCATGAAATTCTTCGAGTACTTCTAGTTTTTCTTCAGGATCAATTCGTTTCATGCTCGAAATTTGGAGTGTCAACCATTCCATTTCTTCTTCAGTCAAATGTTTGTAGACGTTCGCCGCCACTTCTGGACCTAACGAAATCATCAAGATCGCTGCTTTCTCACGACTATTCATATCTAGTTTCTTCATCTCATCAATCCTCCGCTAACCATGTGCGTAATAACTTCGCAAATTCATCTGGATTTGAGGATGCTAATTTTTCAAGCTGTTTCCGTTTGACTGCTCCGCCACTCGTATCTTCTGTCGATAGTTCTGGAATCTCTGTTTCGATTGGTGTCCATTCTTCTAACTCTTCGACTTCCGTCGTACGACGTCGTCGCATCATCATGAAGATGGCGCCGATGACGATCAGTGCTGCTGCACCAAGCGCGAACCAAACCCACATCGGCGTGACTGTAGTCGTCGCTTTTTGTGTTGGTGTTTCAGCGAACGGTCGGGACATGACGACGACCTTGTTCGTCAATTCGGCATCCGTCAACGTCGCTTTTGCATCCGTTTTCGTGATGGACGTCCGAATAATCGAGTAGAGCATCGTTTGAAGGTCCGTTTGAAGTTGCGGATCGATTTGAGCTTGACCTTTTGGTGGTTCAACGATGACTTGAATACCTAAATCACGTATTTCATAAGGTGCTCCCGTAATCTGTTTCGTAATCCGGTTTACTTCATAATTGATGATATCGTGCGTTTTCTCACTCGTATCACCTGTCGTTCCTGTACCGGCCGGGAAGTTGATGGTCTCATTTTCACCAGTACCGGCTGTTCCTTCATTCGCTGCACCCGTGTAGGCTTCGGCAACCTTTTCTGCCGAAGTTACAATCCCCTCGATTTTATCAGGGTCAACGGGTTCGACTAGTTTTTGTTCTTCTTGGCGCTGTGTGACATCGACGTCTGCCGTGACTGACACGAGCGCTTTTTGTGGTCCGAGAACGACGGATAACATTTGCTGGATTTGTTTTCGTAAATCATTTTCCGTTGTTTTCTTTAATTGCATCGGATCTGCGCCCCCAGCCGTCTGTGTTCCCTGGCCCGGTTCGTAGTACGTAAAGTACTGATCCATGATTGTAATATTTTCTTCTTTCAAATTAGGAATACTTTTTGCGATTAAGTGGTAAAGACCTTGTACAGTCTGTTGATTCAAATCACTCCCAGCGCTTGACGTTAACACAACCGATACGGTTGACGTCTCTTCGGCGTCTGATAAAAAGACGCTTTTTTCAGGAAGTGTAATCATTACCTTCGCTGCATCAATCCCGTTTACTTGAGTAATCAAGTTCTCAAGTTCAGTCTGCATCGTATCGCGCTCTAAAATATTCATTTCCTTGTCAGTCGTACCAAATCCGGCATTTTCACTGAAGAATGAATAATCGATTTGACCGGACTTCGGTATGCCAGCAGTAGCCAACTCTACTTTCAAATTTTCCGCATTCGCCTCCGGCACAAGAATCGTCACTCCGTCTGAAGCTGTCACAACTTCCGAACGAACGCCATCTTCATTTAATTTTTCAGTGACTTGTCCAGCCTCTTGCGGTGATAGTTTTGAATACAAGGGCGTCATTGTCGGTGTCGACAACCAAATGATGGCAGCAATAAGAGCCGATAAAATGATTAAGGTAATACCGATGATGGTCGCCTTTTTTGTGAGTGACCATTCGTTCCATGTCGTGTTGATTGCGCTAAAACGCGCCTTTAGCCGTTCGTTCATCAAACATCTCCCACGCTTTCCTTAGCAGTCACAGTTGCATACGCATCATTTCTTGGTATGCCTCAATCCCCTTATTCCGGACTTCAATGGCGAGTTGCATAGAAAGCGATGCTTCTTCTGTTTTAATCATGATGTTATGTAGATCTGTTGTCTTCCCTGTCGCAAGGTCCACACGTGCTTGTGAGGATGCTTGTTGCGCGTCGTTCAAGCCGTTAATAGCTTGGCTTAGCACATCGCTAAAATCTCCTGGGGACGCCTTAGCGACTGATTGTGATGGTAAGACCATTTGTTGCATCCCTTGAATAGGTTGAATTGCCATGATGTCATCTCCTCGTTATTTACCGATTTCCATCGCTTTTACTAACATCGCCTTTGTCGCATTCAGCGCCGTGACGTTTGCTTCATACGAGCGGGTCGCGCCCATCATATCGACCATTTCCTTCAATAAATCCACGTTCGGCATTTTTACATAGCCAAGTTCGTCTGCATCTGGGTGGTTTGGATTGTACTCTAATTTAAACGGCTCTTGATCCTTCCGGATTTCACTGACTGTGACGCCGTTACCTGTTTCTTTTAATACGGCTAATTTTCGTGCATACGGTTGCCATTCTCCATTCACGAGTTCGCCTCGTGTCGTTTGAGCATTGGCGATGTTTGCTGATACCGTATCGAGTCGGAGCCGCTGCGCTGTTAATCCTGTAGCGGATGTATGAAATCCTGAGAACATCGTCATCTTTATCGCCCTCCTCGAATAACAGATTGAATGCCAGAGAATTTACGATTCAATTGTTCGACTAGCGCTTCATATTCAATTTGATTGCGTGATAATTCAGACATCTCAAGGTCAATATCGACGCCATTTCCATCATTTCGCATCGATGTGCTTTGTTCGACGACCGTTCCTGAAGTATTAATCGTCGCATGTCGTTGTAAACTCATTTTCATCTCTGAATTCAATACATCACCAAAAACGAGGCGTTTTGCTTTGTATCCGGGTGTATCCACATTCGCAATATTCGTTGAGATTACTTTTTGAGCTGCAACCGTCCGATCGACGGCTTGTGTCATGAGTGAATAATCTGAGCCTAACCAATTCATCCCTTAACCTCCACTTGATTTTATATCGAGTATTTAGTTTTTTTGTAATCATTAGTAACACTTCTGAAATAATTGAAACAAATAGGTCAATGTTTGGAAAGAACTTTTTTGAAAATCAGGGTAATGAGATGTTAAATTCCTGTTTTTTATTACCTTTTCTTATAAAAATGATAAATAATACCTATATAAGAAAAGAAGACCTAGTATTTACTAGGTCTTCTTGATCGATTCCAGTTTTCGTTGTTTAGTTTGATTTAATCCGTTCTAATTCATAGAGGAAATTATCGTTTAAGATTTTGATATACGTCCCTTTCATACCGAGTGAACGCGATTCGATGACACCCGCACTTTCAAGCTTGCGCAGTGCATTGACGATGACGGAACGTGTAATCCCGACACGGTCTGCAATTTTTGATGCGACGAGTAATCCTTCATTGCCGTCGAGTTCTTCAAAAATATGCTCGATTGCTTCAAGCTCTGAATATGATAACGAGTTGATTGCCATTTGGACGACAGCTTTTTTACGCGCTTTATCCTCAGCTTCATGTGCCTTCTCTCGAAGAATCTCCATACCGACTACCGTCGCTCCATATTCAGCTAGGACGAGATCTTCTTCGTCGAAATCATCGACCATTCGTCCGAGGACGAGTGTCCCTAAGCGTTCGCCGCCTCCGATGATTGGAACGATTGTTGTTTTAGATGATTCGAACGTATCACGATTATCAATCGGGAATGCCGTATGTTCACTATCAATCGTAATATTCGCTGTCGTTTCCATGACGTTAAATAAACGTTTTGTGTAGTCTTCTGGGAATTGACGTTCTTCGAGGAATCCACGGATTCGTGCATTCTCAATTTGTTGCTTGATGGCAATACCGAGTAATTTCCCACGGCGGCTAACGATGAATGTATTCGACTCCATGACTTCACTTAACCGTTCCGCCATAATTTTAAAGTCTACATGTGTACTAGCTTCCTGTTGTAACATCGTATTAAGCTTTCGTGTTTTTGCCAATAAATTCATGATTTTCTTCCTCCACTTATAAGATGAACTGACTTAAGTCACGATCATCTGCTACTTTTCCAACTCGGTCCATTACATATTGTGGTGTGATCGTAACATCCGACTCTGGCATATCTGCCGCTTCAAAGGATAGTTCCTCTAACACCCGTTCCATGATTGTATATAAACGTCGTGCACCGATATTATCAGTTTCATCATTGACCTGAGCAGCAATCCGCGCGATTTGACGAATCGCATCCTCGGTAAAGGTGACGTGGACCTGTTCTGCTCCAAGCAACGCTTTGTATTGTTTCAGTAACGCTTGATTCGGTTCTGTCAAAATCTTGACGAAGTCTTCTTCCGTTAAACTATCCAACTCGACTCGAATCGGGAAACGTCCTTGTAACTCTGGAATGAGATCAGACGGCTTCGCCATATGGAACGCTCCTGCGGCGATAAACAACATATGGTCCGTTTTGACCGAGCCGTATTTCGTCACGACGGTCGAGCCTTCGACGATTGGTAAGATATCTCGCTGGACACCTTCGCGTGAAACGCCGGCGCTATCTTGACCTTTCGTTGCAATTTTATCGATTTCATCGACGAAGATGATCCCCATCTGCTCCGCACGTCGAACGGCTTCGTCATGGACTTCGTTTAAGTCAAGTAAACGTTCCGCTTCTTCAGCAGTCAAAATCGGTCGTGCTTCTTTGACGGTCAGTTGTCTTTTTTTCGTTTTCTTCGGCATGACTTGACCTAGCATATCTTGTAAGTTTGATAAGCCTTCCATCCCTTGTTGTCCCGAAAATAAATCCATTTGGCGCTCTTCGACGTCGACATCAATCATGCGGTCTTCTAGTTGACCACTGATTAATTGTTGACGAATGACTGAGCGGTCCGCCGTATCATTCGCTGTTTCTTGTTCAGGTTGTGCTTGATTACCACCAAACAACATTTCGAATGGATTACTTCCACCACCAAGACCCGACGTCGATTTTTTCCCGACTAACGCATCCACGATCCGTTCGTTCGCAACGGCTTCTGCTCGATCTTTTAAGGCTTCTTTCTTCTCATCTTTGACAAGTCGGAGTGAAGCTTCGACTAAATCACGAACCATTGATTCAACGTCACGACCGACGTATCCGACTTCTGTGAATTTTGTCGCTTCGATCTTAACGAATGGTGCGCGAACGAGTTTCGCTAGACGTCTTGCGATTTCCGTCTTTCCGACTCCAGTCGGTCCAATCATCAAAATATTTTTAGGTGTTACTTCGTCGCGTAATGCCGGGTCGAGTAATTGGCGACGGTACCGATTACGAAGTGCGATTGCGACGGCGCGTTTCGCATCCGATTGTCCAACGACGTGCTCATCTAATTTGGCTACGATTTGTTTTGGTGTCAATTCATGCATCTGCACTTCCTCCAATCGTCTCTAAAACAATTTGATCATTCGTGAACACGCAGAGCTCTCCGGCTGTTTCAAGAGCGGCTCGTGCGATTTCTTCTGCTGACATCTGTCCAGCGTGACGTGCCAATGCTCGACCAGCAGCAAGCGCGTAATTACCGCCTGAACCGATTGCAAGAATTCCATCATCCGGTTCGATGACTTCACCATTTCCGGAAACGAGCAGTAAATGTGTCCCGTCCATGACGAGTAGCAATGCTTCGAGTTGACGTAACATTTTGTCGCCGCGCCATTCTTTTGCTAGCTCGACTGCGGCACGTTGGAGATTACCATTATACATCTCTAGCTTCGCTTCAAACTTCTCAAACAGCGTAAAGGCATCTGCTACACTTCCAGCAAATCCTGCAATCACTTTTCCCCCATAAAGGCGTCTTACTTTCTTTGCACTTTTCTTCATGATGACTTGATTACCAAATGTCACCTGACCATCTCCACTCATCGCGGATTGACCATTATGTTGAATCGCAAAAATCGTCGTTGCATGAAACATTACGTTTCCTCCCTTAGGCACGCGGATGCGCTTGCTGATAAACATGACGCAACCGCTCCGTCGTTACATGAGTATATTGTCCCGTCGTCGATAGAGAGGCATGACCTAAGAGTTCCTGAACCGCCCGAAGGTCCGCCCCTCTCTCTAACAGGTCTGTCGCGAAGCTATGTCGAAGTGCGTGCGGCGTCACATGTTTCGAAAGCAAATGATCGCCTTTTTTTAAGATTTTACGAATACCGTCTGTCGTCAGTCGTCGTCCCGATTTCGAAACGAACACAGCCTGTTCCTTTTCATCTTTTCCTCGACGCTCTTGCAAGTAAACCTGCAACGTCCGTCTAGCGAAAGAACCAATCGGCGTGATGCGTTCCTTACGACCTTTTCCATATACATGGACATACTCTAAGTCTTGATCTAAATCTTGAAGATTTAGTCCTGCCAACTCACTGACACGCATCCCGGTCGCATAGAGCAGTTCAATCATTGCGACATTTCGGTTGCCTAGTGTATCTTCCGTTCGAAAGGCTTCTAAAAATCGTTCGTATTCAGATGGAACTAAAAAGGTCGGTAACGATTGGGCACGTTTGGGCGCTTTCAATCCTTCAAACGGGTTGACTGCATCCGTGTCGCGCGTCAAAAAGCGACCAAATTGCTTCAAGCATGATACTTTTTGGGCAATTGTCGATTTTGAAGCTTGTTGCTCGTAGAGTGCATACAAATAACGCCGTGCAGTTGCCAATTCAATCGATCGTAGTTGATAATCGAGGCAAAAAGCGGCGTATTGTCGAAGGGTTTGATCATATGAGCGACCCGTATTCGGAGATAGTTGACGTTCGATATGCACGTACCGCAAAAAGTCTTTCCGCAGCCGCTCAAACTCTGAGTCTAATCCCATTTCCGAGCCTCCTCCTGACCATGTGTTCTCGAATCGACCTTAGCATAGCACACCGCAAGTAGTCTGACAATAGACCAAAAACCGAAAAAATGACGAAATTATCACGCTTTTATGAAAAATTAAGAAATGGGGGAAAAGTCCGCTGTTTCTGCGGCTTTTCCCCCATCCTCTTTACATATCGGTAAAGTCTTTGATGGCTTCTAACGCTCGTTCTGCGAGGAGCGCATATTTCTCAGGTTTCTTCATTCGGACTGGATGACCGACGAGCCCTGGCACAAGTCCAAAGTTCGCGTTCATCGGTTGGAAGTTCTTTCCTTCCGTCGTCGTGATGTAGTGCGCCATCGCCCCCATCATCGTCTCTTTCGGGAACGCGATTGGTTCTACTTCATTCACTAACCGTGCCGCATTGATCCCTGCCGTCAAACCGGATGCTGCTGACTCGACATATCCTTCGACCCCTGTCATTTGACCAGCAAAGAATAAATCATGTCGTGTCCGTGTTTGATACGTCGCTTGCAATAAGTTCGGTGAATTGACGAACGTATTCCGGTGCATGACACCATATCGGACGATTTCGGCATTTTCTAAACCAGGAATCAAACGGATGATCCGCTTTTGCTCGCCCCACTTCAAGTGCGTTTGGAAACCGACGAGGTTGAAGAGTGTTCCAGCCGAGTTATCTTGACGAAGCTGAACGACTGCGTAAGGACGTTCGCCTGTTTTCGGGTCTTCAAGACCGACCGGTTTCATTGGTCCGAACAACAATGTTTTTGGTCCGCGTGAAGCGAGTACTTCAAATGGCATACAGCCCTCGAAGTAAATTTCTTTTTCAAATTCTTTCAGCGGAACGACTTCTGCCGCAATCAGCTCATTATGAAAATGCGTAAACTCTTCTTTTGTCATCGGACAGTTCAAGTACGCGGCTTCTCCTTTATCGTAGCGTGACTTGAGGTAGACCTTGTCTCGATCAATCGTATCCCCATCGAGAATCGGTGCTGCCGCATCGAAGAAATACAGATAATCTTCTCCCGTGAACTGTTTGAGTGATTCAGATAACGCAGCACTCGTAAGTGGTCCAGTTGCAACGATCGTCGGACCATCCGGAATCGCTTCAAGCTCTTCATGATGGACCGTGACGTTCGGATGATTCTTCAGTGTTTCTGTCACATAGCCTGCGAAGTCATGCCGATCGACAGCGAGTGCGCCCCCTGCAGGGACACTCGCTAAATCAGCCGCTTTCATGATGAGAGAGTCTAATTGACGCATCTCTTCTTTTAATACACCAACTGCATTCGTCAATTGATTCGCACGTAAGGAATTCGAACAGACGAGCTCTGCAAATTGATCGGTATGGTGAGCAGGGGTCTGCTTCACCGGTCGCATTTCATATAAATCTACTTGGACGCCTCGCTTCGCAAGCTGCCATGCTGCTTCAGAACCTGCGAGCCCGGCGCCAATTACCGTTACTCGTTTCAACGGTCATTCCTCCTCTTGCTCTTGATCGATGCGTGTTTCATGATGTCCACAAGATGTACATTCTACTTTTACACCGTTCTTGATTTTCTTTTGTACCATCATACTGCTACAGACGGGACACGGCTCTTCGACCGGCTTATCCCATGAGACGAATTCGCACTCTGGATAATTTGAACACCCATAGAACAACCGGCCTTTTTTACTACGACGTTCGACGATGTCCCCTGTACCACATGTCGGACACTTGACCCCAATCTCGACTTGGATCGGCTTCGTGTTTCGGCATTCCGGGAAGTTTGAGCACGCCATGAACTTGCCGTACCGTCCCATCTTGATGACCATCGCATGACCGCATACTTCGCAATCTTCTCCGGCTGGTTCATCTTTGATTTCAATTTTCTCGATTTCTGCTTCCGCCCGCGTCAAACGTTTCGCGAATGATTTATAAATCGGATCGACGACTTCCGTCCACTGCATGTCGCCTTTTTCAATCGCATCAAGCAACGCTTCCATGTCTGCCGTGAATTGAACCGTGATGAATTCTTGGAAATAATCACTAATCATATCAATGACGAGCTCTCCGAGTTCAGTCGGTAAGAATTTCTTTTCTTCGAGCGTCACGTACCCTCGTTTTTGAATCGTGTCGAGTGTTGGAGCATATGTCGAAGGACGACCAATCCCGAGTTCTTCCATCGCTCGTACTAAACGTGCCTCTGTATAGCGTGGCGGTGGCTGCGTGAAGTGTTGTTTCGGGTCAATCGATTCCTGTTGCAAGACTTCACCGTCCTCGAGTGGTGGTAAGAGTCCTTCTTTGACGTCCGTCACTGCTTCATCATCTGTATCCTCGATGTAGACTTTCATGAAACCAGGGAACTTGACGGTCGAACCGTTCGCCCGGAACATGACATCGTTCGAATTCAAATCAACTTTGACCGTGTCTAAAATCGCCGGTGCCATTTGACTGGCGACGAATCGTTCCCAAATGAGTTTATACAGTCGGAACTGGTCTCGCGACAAATACGATTTAACGAGTTGTGGGTCACGCATCGTTGACGTCGGACGAACTGCTTCGTGAGCATCCTGTGAATTGGCCGCTTTTTTCTCTTTACGTTTTTCACTGGCGATGTATTCTTTTCCGTACGCATTTTCGATGAAACCATGCGCTTCGAGGTTCGCTGTTTCAGACGTTCGTGTCGAATCGGTACGCATATACGTAATCAAACCGATTGTCCCTTCTTTCCCTAACTCGATTCCCTCGTAGAGTTGTTGGGCAATCATCATCGTTTTCTTCGCCCGGAAATTAAGCTTACGTGCCGCTTCTTGCTGGAGCGAACTTGTTGTAAACGGTAACGCTGGATTACGTTTGCGCTCTTTCTTCGTTACCGAGTCGACCGTAAAGGATTCTGAAAGTTTTGCCAACACCTCGTTGACATCTTCTTCAGAATGGAGTTCACGTTTTTTACCGTCGACGCCATAAAAGTTTGCTTCGAGTTTTTCACCGTTCGCATCAAGCTCAAGTTTAATCGTCCAGTACTCTTCTGGTAAAAAGGCATTGATTTCTTGTTCCCGATCAATAATCATCTTCACGGCAACCGATTGAACACGTCCCGCAGACAATCCTTTTTTAATTTTCTTCCAAAGTAACGGACTCATGCTGTACCCAACAAGACGGTCCAAAATACGCCGCGCTTGTTGCGCGTCGACAAGATCATAGTTGATCTTGCGGGGTTTCTTGAACGAATCCTTGATGGCATCTTTTGTGATTTCATTGAAGACGACCCGACACTCTGTCGATTCATCGACACCGAGGGCTTTCGCTAAATGCCAAGCGATCGCTTCCCCTTCACGGTCAGGGTCGGCCGCGAGATAGATTTTTTGTGCTTTTTTAGCAGCAGTTTTCAATTCTTTCAAGACCGGACCTTTACCACGAATCGTAATATATTTTGGTTCATAGTCATGTTCGACGTCGACACCCATTTGGCTTTTTGGCAAATCGATGACATGCCCCATCGATGCTTTCACGGTATAGTTCGAACCGAGATAACGTTTGATGGTTTTTGCCTTTGCAGGTGATTCGACGATTACTAAATATTTTGCCATTGCAATCGCTCCCTATTAGAGGCGTACTCGTATTTTAATCTCACTTATCATAGTAGTCTCGATTCCCATTTGTCAACGTCCATCAAGATACTTTTTGAAACTTCTTCCGGATTCAGGAGCGGAATCGCCCCTTCCGCAATCAATTGATTCGTTCCACAAAACATTTTTTCAGTCGGACAACCCGGCAAGCAATAGACGTCTTTCCCTTGGTCGAGAGCGTGTCCTGCCGTGTTCATCGTTCCGCTTTTCAACGCTGCTTCGACGATGACGAGGGCTGATGATAATCCAGCAATGATGCGATTACGTTCTAAAAATTGGAATTTTTGAATGGGGGTCTCGGGAGGGTACTCGGAGAGCAACAGACCAGCTTGTGCGATGCGATTAAAGAGGGCCGCGTGTTGCTTCGGATAAAGAGAATCGAGTCCTGTTGCCATGACGGCGATGGTTGGTTGGTCATACTTCAAGGAAAGGCGATGGACGAGGGAATCAATCCCGTAAGCTCCACCAGAGACAGTGACGAAAGGGGAATTAAAAAACGGGCGTAAGAACGATAGACGTTCTTTATGGGACGGGGATGGGGTTCGGCTACCGATGATGCTGATTAAAGGGTGACGCAGAAGCGACGGGTCACCTACGTAATACAGACCGTAAATCGGTCGTGGTATGTGTAGTAACTGTTGCGGGAACTCGGGATCGGTCGGGACAAGTAACTGAGACGGGAGGTGTTCGAGCGAAAGAGCTGCTTGATATCGCTTTTTACTCTCGGCATTTGTCGGAAGATCAGCGACCGATAAAATACCGTATTGTTCTACTAAGGCGACGATTGGATAAGGAACACGACAGGCTGCAAATCGGACATACCATTCTCGCTCCATTAACATACACTCCTTTTATATAGAAGAAAGCCGTCCTGAATCTTCAGGACAGCTCTCGACGTTTTTATTTGACCGTTGAACCCGTGACACATTGATCGTAGATACCAGCATCTTTGATGACACGAATTAACGTTTCACCAATGACTGCCGGAGAGTCTGCGACTTCGATACCATTTGCACGAAGTGTCTTGATTTTTTCCGATGCCGTACCTTTACCACCTGAGATGATGGCACCCGCATGACCCATACGTTTTCCCTCAGGAGCAGTTTGTCCACCGATGAATCCGATGACCGGCTTCGTCATGTTGGCTTTGACCCACTCAGCCGCTTCTTCTTCTGCCGTACCACCGATTTCACCAAGCATGATGACCGCTTTTGTTTCAGGATCTTCATTGAACGCTTTGAGCGTGTCGATGAAGTCTGTCCCATTGACAGGATCACCACCGATACCGACAGCAGTCGATTGACCGATTCCAGCCGTCGTCAATTGGTGCACCGCTTCATACGTCAATGTCCCAGAACGTGAAACGATTCCGACATGACCTGGTGTGTGGATGTAACCAGGCATGATGCCAAGTTTCGCGACACCCGGTGTGATAACGCCAGGACAGTTCGGACCAATCAAACGAACTGGTTTTCCGTCAAGATAACGTTTTACTTTTACCATATCAAGAACTGGAATTCCTTCTGTGATACAGATGATGAGAGCGATGTCTGAATCCGCTGCTTCCATGATTGCATCCGCAGCGAATGCTGGTGGTACATAGATAATCGATGCATTTGCCCCTGTTTTAGCGACTGCTTGCGCAACCGTATCAAAGACAGGCACGCCACCGAGCACTTCTGTTCCGCCTTTACCTGGTGTAACACCACCGACGAGGTTCGTTCCGTAATCAATCATTTGTTCACCGTGGAACATCCCTTGATTACCTGTAATTCCTTGAATGATCACTTTTGTTGATTCGTTTACCCAAATACTCATCCTTAGCTCCCCCTTACTTCACGAGCGCAGCGATTTTTTCTGCGCCGTCTGCCATTGATGTAGCTGCTGTAATCGCTAGACCTGAATCTTTGAGAATTTGTTTCCCTGCGTCAACATTTGTTCCTTCAAGACGAACGACGAGTGGTAACTCTAAGCCGACTTCTTTTGTTGCTGCAACGATCCCTTCCGCGATGACATCACACTTCATGATGCCGCCGAAGATGTTGACAAAAATTCCTTTGACGTTATCATCTGAGAGAATCAATTTGAACGCTTCCGTTACTTTCTCTTTCGTCGCGCCGCCACCTACATCGAGGAAGTTGGCCGGATCGCCACTGAAGTGTTTGATGATGTCCATCGTTGCCATCGCAAGACCTGCGCCATTAACGAGACAGCCGATATTCCCATCAAGCGCGATGTAGTTCAAATCGCTTTTTGAAGCTTCGACTTCACGTGGATCTTCTTCCGTTTCATCACGGAGTGCGACGATGTCCGCATGACGATACAACGCATTCGAATCGAAGTTCAACTTCGCGTCAAGTGCAACGACATCACCGTCTTTTGTTGTAACGAGTGGATTGATTTCAGCGATTGAGCAATCCTTTTCAACGAAGAACGTGTAGAGTTTCGTCACCATACCAACGAATTTGTTAACGAGTTTAACGGGTACACCCATTGCGAACGCTAATTTACGTGCTTGGAAAGCTTGAAGTCCGACTGCTGGATCAACGATTTCCTTGATGATTTTTTCAGGAGTCGCTTCTGCCACTTCTTCAATGTCCATTCCGCCTTCACTTGAACCCATGATGACGACACGACCTGTCACACGATCAAGGACAATCCCGAGATAGTATTCCTTATCGATCGCACAACCTTCTTCGACGAGAAGACGTTGAACGACTTTACCTTCTGGTCCTGTTTGATGCGTGACGAGCGTTTTGCCGAGTAACTCCGTCGCGAATTCTTTTACTTCTTCTTGCGATTTTGCTAGTTTGACACCACCGGCTTTACCGCGTCCCCCTGCGTGAATCTGTGCTTTGACAACTTTAATTGGGCCTGACAATTGTTCTGCTGCATCGACAGCCTCTTCGACCGTAAATGCTGCGATTCCGTTCGGTACAGGTACACCGTATGAACGAAGTAACTCTTTTGCCTGATATTCATGTACATTCATGAAAAAATCCCCCTTAACCCCTTTAGTTTCGGCTCTTTCATTGTAGTTAAAATTGGAAGCGCTGTCTATCGTTATCGACCGAAAGCATTTATTTTTTCGTGATTCCCTCATGATCGAGCTGATACAAAAAGGCAAACAGCTCGGCGATGACCCCGTATAACTCCGGCGGAACTTGCTCAGATACCTCGATTGCATCAAGTAATGTTACCAATGTCTGATCTTGCCGAATCGGAATGTTGTGTCGGATCGCTTCTTCTAAAATCCGCTCGGCGACGATTTCGGAACCTTTGGCGACGACTTTTGGAGCTGCCATTTGTTCTTCATAAGATAAAGCAATCGCTTTTTTCATGCTTGATAATCCACCCTCCCACTCCGACGTGTCAAATCGATAGGCACCCGCTCTTTCGTTTGTTCGACCAATTCAAAACGAATCAACTCATATCCCTGCTCCTTTAAGCGTTGTTCCATCATCGGTTGATAAGCGTCCATGAATGCGCTAATCCGTTGATCCGGATGAAAGACGGAAACAGCCATCTTTCGATCAGTGATTAATAAGTCAATCGCAATTTCGCCCAACTGAGGCAGTTTGAGATAAAAAGCGATTCGGGCATGGTCCGGATTGAATTCTTTTTTGTCGAACGGTGCTTCCATCGTCACATCGACATCTTCAAAGGGACCAAACTGTGGCAGTTGCAACATAAAGATGCCGCGTCCCGGTTCATTCGTCGCTTGAACGAGTTGTTGCGTCAAGATTTGATCACTCGTCTTTCGGTCAAGGGACCCTTGCCCATCTGCCTCTGCAGTACGCGCTAACTGAATGAGCTCAACAATTGTCTGTTTGAGTACTTGACCCGATCCTTCCATCGCGCGTTGGCCAAGTTGTTGTAACAGCGCACGTGTCGTCTGCGGTACTCCCTCTGACGCTGGTCGCAAGAGACTTTCAAGCATCGAAGGCAGGATTTGTTTCGCCGCAGTTTGTGGAGCTTCCGATAAAATCTTCAGCACCGGTTGCCCTTCCGTGCTCGTCACGACGAATCGGTACGACATTCCTTCTTTTAAATCAGCCGTTGTTCCAGCCGTTAGGACCCGTTGTCCGACTTGCAACTCCATTAACCCGTCCGGCAATAATTTCAATACTTTCCCGACGACATTTGCCCCTTCGCGTAACGGCATGTTGGCTTGATCAATAATCTTAAAGGGAAGTAAGGCCCGATGTTCGATTTGCACACGCATTCACCTCCTAGAGTCGATCAAGAACCGGTTTGAACGTTTTGCGATGAATCGGTGTCACACCGTATGTATCGAGTGCCTGCAAATGCTGTGCTGTCCCGTACCCTGCATGTTGCTCAAACCCGTATCCCGGATACTGTTTCGCATAGTCCTCCATCATCGCATCACGCGTTTCCTTCGCAATGACGCTCGCCGCTGCGATTGAGATGCTACGCGCATCCCCTTTAATCAGTGACGTTTGAGGTAGATTGAGATCAAGCTCCATCGCATCGACGAGCAATGCCTCGGCAGACACGCCATTCACCGCTTGTAACATCGCCTGTTTCGAGGCTTGGTAAATATTGATCCGGTCAATTTCTGCTGGTTCGATGATGCCGATGGCGACCTCTGCGACTTTACGAATATGCTGATACGCCAGTTGCCGTTGTTTTTTTGACATTTGTTTTGAGTCCGTCAACGCGGGGTGATAAAAATCTTTTGGTAAGATGACTGCTGCCGCGACGACAGGTCCAGCAAGCGGACCTCGCCCGACCTCATCGACACCAGCAATCTTCTCCCACCCCTGTGCCCGGTAAGCTTCTTCGAACTGCGAGCGTTCAATAAAACTGAGGCGCAATTGTTCTTCGAGATCGAGGCGACGGCTTGTTTGTTTCAATAACAGCCTGATCCCTTTTCGTTCATCATGCATCAGATCCTGTTCGATGGCTGCGAATTGTTCGCGTGAAATCCCTTTGAGACGTTCTCTTAAGTCTTGAATCTTCATCTGACATTCACTCCTATTTCGAAAAAAGCTTGGACCTTCTAGAGAAGGTTCCAAGCTCGTCTTATTCTGCTGTTGTTGCCCATTCTTCGACTGTTTCAAGTGTCACACGTCCGACTTTTTCCGTCCGTAGCTCATGTAACAACATCTCGCTCGTCCGTTCGAAATCGACGTATCCACCTGAATTGAACCCTCGTTTGTTCCCGATTGCTTCTAGTACATCAACGGCTTCACCGGACACATCGTCTAAGCGATAGCGTTCCATCAATTGCTCCGGATAACGCGATTTGAGCTCACGGATGGCAAACAGCGCGATGTCATCGATGTTTAAGATATCATCTTTGATTGCACCTGTTGCTGCTAGACGATAGCCAACCAACTGATCGTCGAACTTCGGCCAGAGAATACCTGGTGTATCGAGCAACTCCATCTCACCCGTCTTCATTTTGATCCATTGCTGACGTTTCGTCACACCCGGGCGGTCACCCGTGATGGCAATGTTTCGTCCGGCAAGGCGATTGATTAATGTTGATTTCCCGACGTTCGGGATGCCGATGATCAACGCTCGAATCGCACTCGGATTTCGTCCCTTTTCACGCATGCGATCATGTTTTTCTTTCATCAGGCGTAATGCACCTTCATGAATTTGTCCAAGACCCTTATTGTGTTTCGCATCGACAGCGATGACATCGACTCCGTCCTTACGAAGGGCCTTCATCCAGCGCTCCGTCAAACGCGCATCAGCCATATCGGCTTTGTTCAAGACGATTAACCGCGGTTTTCCTGCCGTAATTTGCTCGACCATCGGATTGCGACTCGACATCGGGAGACGTGCATCGACCAATTCGATGACGACGTCGATTAATTTTAATTTTTCCTGGACTTCACGACGTGCTTTCGCCATGTGACCAGGGAACCATTGTATCGTCATATATTCCACCTCAACTCATCATATTACTGGACTGCTAACTTCATGTTGTGTGACGCGGTAAGACCTGCTTCAGTTACCGTCACTTCGTTCTCAAGAAACGATCCATCCCTTAGTATACGCAAAAAAAGCCAAGAAAAGAAGTAGTGTCGTGCGGACACTACTCAATTCCTGACCTTGTTCCATCAAACGCACGGTTGATGGAGCTGTTTCTGCTAGACTCACCTTACTACGCGCCCATGATTTTTTAATCAACTGATCGTAAATCACCGAACGGATAAAAGACGAAATTTGTCGTTCCGACGATTTGATCTTCATCGACGAACCCGATGTCACGGCTATCTTTCGAGTTTTGACGGTTGTCCCCCATGACGAATACTTTACCGGCGGGTACTTTCGTTTCGCCGGTCCGTTCTTCTAATGTAAAGTCTTCCGTCAAAGGAACACCATTCATTTGCGCTTTAAATTCTTTTAAATATGGTTCTTCCACTTTTTTATCGTTGATATACAGCATATCATCCTTGTAGTACAGCGTATCGCCTGGGACAGCGATGACACGTTTAATATAGTCACGTGTTTCCGTCGCATGGAAGACGACGATATCGCCACGCTCTGGTTCATTAAAGTAATAGGGAACCTTATTGACGACCATCCGGTCTGAATTGTGCAGTGTCGGCATCATCGACTCGCCGTCCACGATGACCGGGACGAATAGAAACGTTCGGATGATGAACGCAATCACGAGCGCTACGACAAGCGCCTTTACCCAACTAAATAACTCCTTCACGCGTTCCACTCCTTTGATTAAATCTTTAACCTAGACTTAGTATACGCATAAACGATAAAAAAAAGAAGCTTGTCCGAGGACAAGCCACTTTTTCACATGATTAACGACGAACTTCTTTAATACGCGCCGCTTTACCACGAAGGTTACGGAGGTAGTAAAGTTTCGCACGACGGACTTTACCGTAACGAACGACTTCGACTTGTGCAACACGTGGTGAGTGGAGCGGGAAAGCACGCTCTACGCCAACTCCGTAAGAAATCTTACGGACTGTGAAAGTTTCACTGATGCCGCCACCGTGACGTTTGATGACTACGCCTTCGAAAAGCTGGATCCGCTCACGCGTACCCTCGACGACTTTAACGTGTACACGGACTGTATCCCCAGGACGGAACGAAGGGACGTCTGACTTGATTTGTTCTTGTGTAATTTCACGGAACAATTGTTGTGTGTTCATGAATGATTTCTCCTTTTTTCACCAATGTTCTTATCTTCATTTGCTTATTGCATCCAACAGCGGAACATCGTTAATAGGTGGCTTTTGCCACATGTTTTAACTTATCACAATTTCATTCTTTTGACAATCCTGAAATTGACTGAAGGTACTTTAAATCACTTGCGGACAGCTCGGCTGTCTCGAGTAAATCAGGACGTCGCTCGAGCGTCCGCTTCAAGGCTTGCTGTCTTCGCCACTGCTCGATTTTTGCATGATTCCCGGATAATAAGACGTCCGGTACCCTTAATCCGTTATAGTCGGCAGGACGGGTATAATGGGGGTATTCGAGCAATCCGGTCGAAAATGAATCGTCTTCATGACTGGCCGACTTGCCGAGGACATCAGGTAACAAACGGACGACGGCATCAATCATCGTCATCGCAGCTAATTCCCCTCCCGTCAAAACGAAGTCTCCAAGCGAAACTTCATCCGTCACCAGTTCGTCATGAATCCGTTGATCAAATCCTTCATAATGTCCACATAAGAAAACAAGTTCCGATTCCTGCGCCCATTCTTCCGCTACTGCTTGATTAAACCGCTGTCCTGTCGGTGTCATCGCAACGATGCGACGGTTCGCTTTCGGCAAGGCCGCAACAGCGTCAAAAACAGGTTGCGGCGTCAACAACATCCCAGCACCACCCCCGTAAGGAGAATCATCGACACGCCCATGTCGATTCGTCGAATAGTCTCGGAAGTTAATGTACTCGAGATGTATCCGCGCATCTTCTTGTGCCCGTCCGACGATTGAATGATCGAGTGCTGTGAACATGTCCGGAAAAAGCGTCAAGACTTTGATGTTCATCCTTCAATCAATCCAGGTAATGGTGTGATTTGAATCCGCTTTTCTTGCACATCGATCGACGCGACGACTTGTTCGATGTACGGAATCAAGACGTCTTTTTTTCCCGGACGTTTAATCGTCCAGACATCGTTTGCTCCGGTCTCTAAGATTTCCGAGACGACCCCGATTTTCTCATCTCCGTCATAGACGTCGCAACCGATGATTTCGTGGTAGTAGTATTCATTTTCTCCGAGCTCTTGTAAGACTTCCGGCTGCACGAAAAGTTTCATCCCTTTATACTTTTCGACGTCGTTGATGTGATGCATTCCTTTGAAGGTCACCATGACGAATTGTTTATGTTTCCGGTAACTGCTCACCGTCAGCGGTACATACGTCCCCTCCATCTCGAGAAATACGTCATTTCCGACTTTAAAGCGTTCTTCCGGAAAATCTGTACTCGCAAGTAACTTCAATTCTCCCTTTAGACCGTGTGTATTCGCGATTTTCGCGACTTCTAACCATTGCATCTTCTTCACTTCCTTCCTTTAAAATCGTCATTCTTCTATTTTTCTGCAACAAAAAGGAGGTAAGCTTTCGCTCACCTCCAAATGTCTTACTTCGCGAGTTTCGCGTTGTGGAATTTCTCCATGATACCAGCTTTTGAGAAGAGGTTACGAACTGTGTCTGATGGTTTAGCACCTTCAGCGAGCCATTTAAGAGCGAGCTCTTCGTTAAGTTTTACTTCTGCTTCTGGTTTAGCAACCGGGTTGTAGTATCCGATTTGCTCGATGAAACGACCATCACGTGGTGCACGTGAGTCTGCTACTACCACACGGTAGAAAGGTGATTTGTTTGCGCCCATGCGCTTAAGACGAATTTTAACTGCCATTCGTAAGTCCCTCCAGATATTAAATAGTTTTTTGGTTTAGTCAAATTGACAACTTCACTAGTATACAACGTTACAGCAAAAGAGAAAAGACTTTTAGAAGAATGGGAGGCCAAAGCCGCCTTTCTTTTTCCCTTTGCCCATTTGGCCGGAGAATTGTTTCATCATCTTCCGCATGTCTTCAAATTGCTTGATCAACCGGTTCACTTCTTGAATGCTACGACCACTGCCGCGCGCAATCCGTTTCCGACGACTCGCATTGAGGATTTCCGGTTCAGTCCGCTCCCGTTTTGTCATCGATTGAATAATCGCTTCGACATAAACAAGTTGCTTCTCATCGATTTGAGCATTTTTCAAGCCCTTCATCTTTCCTTTACCGGCACCCGGAATCATTCCTAACAACTCATCCAAAGGACCCATCTGTTTCACTTGCTGCAACTGCTCGATGAAATCGTCAAACGTGAACGATGCATCGCGCATTTTGCCTTCGAGCTCCTTGGCGCGTGTTGCGTCCATTTGGAACTCTGCTTTTTCAATCAGCGTTAACATATCTCCCATACCGAGAATCCGTGACGCCATCCGCTCTGGGTAGAATGGCTCGATTGCGTCTAGCTTCTCTCCAAGACCGACGAACTTAATCGGTGCTCCGGTGACTGCCTTGATGGAGAGTGCTGCTCCGCCTCGAGTATCTCCGTCGAGTTTCGTCAGGACGACCCCTGTCACGCCGAGCTTTTCATTAAAGCTTTGTGCGACATTGACCGCATCCTGACCCGTCATCGAGTCGACGACAAGGAAGATTTCGTTAGGCTTGGCGATTTCCTTCACATCGACAAGTTCCTGCATGAGGTCCTCATCGACATGTAAGCGTCCCGCCGTATCGATCAACACGATATCGTGGTGATGCTCTTTTGCATAGTCGAGCGCGCCGGTTACGATTTCTTGTGGACTTACCTGATCTCCCATCGAGAAGACCGGTAATTCAAGTTGTTTTCCTAGCGTCTCAAGTTGTTTAATCGCAGCCGGACGGTAAATATCCGCTGCGACGAGCAGTGGACTGCGATTGTGTTTTTTTCGTAAATGATTGGCGAGTTTTCCGGTTGTCGTCGTCTTACCTGCCCCTTGAAGACCAGTCATCATAATGACTGTCGGCGGACGGTTAGCGAGCGTCAACGGAGATACTTCTTCCCCCATCAATTTCGTCAATTCGTCATGGACGATTTTGACGACTTGTTGACCGGGTGTTAGAGACGTCATCACGTCTTGACCGACGGCGCGCTCCTTCACATCATTTACGAACTGTTTCACTACTTTGAAGTTGACGTCGGCTTCTAATAACGCGAGGCGGACCTCACGCATCATTTCCTTTACGTCCGCTTCAGAAATCTTACCTTTACCTCGCATTTTGGCGAGACTGGCTTGAAGCCGTTCCGATAATCCTTCGAATGCCATTGATGATGCCTCCTACTCTAATTGCTCCAGTGATTCAATCGTCACCAGTGCCTCGCTTGGAAGGTCGAGCTGCTTCAGTTCATCAAGAAGGATCTTTCGCTGCTCATATTTTTGAAACAAGGAAAGTCGTTCTTCATATTGCTCAAGCATCGCTTCCGTACGTTTTATGTTGTCGTAGACTGCTTGTCGGCTGACTTCAAACTCATCGGCGATTTCACCTAACGAAAAATCATCTAAATAATAGAGTGACATATAATTTCGTTGTTTCGGCGTCAAAAGCTCCTGATAAAAGTCAATCAGATAATTCATCCGGTTCGTTTTATCAAGTGTCATCCGAGCACCTCCACGGTTGTTAAGTGAAATTCCTTTACAGATAGTATAGTACAGCCCTCACAGTGTGTTGTCAAGTTTTTTTCTTTACAAGCAAACCTAGCTTATTCCTCTTCCGGTGCCTCGTCCGTCGTTTGCTTTTCTTCGAATACGTCACCGAAGAGACCGTGGACGAATTGCTCGGCATTAAACGGTTGGAGATCGTCAATCTTTTCACCTAATCCAACGAACTTCACGGGGAGATCCAGTTCATTCTTAATCGCGAGAACGATGCCACCTTTTGCTGTCCCGTCAAGCTTCGTCAAGACGATGCCGCTGACATTCGTCGCTTGTTTGAACGCTTTGGCTTGCACCATCGCATTTTGTCCGGTCGTCGCGTCGAGCGCAAGGAGGACTTCATGCGGGGCCCCCGGGATTTCACGTTCAATGACCCGTTTGACTTTTTCGAGTTCATTCATCAAATTGACTTTGTTTTGCAGACGTCCTGCCGTATCACAAATCAAGACATCGACTTTCCGCGCTTTTGCCGCTTGAACAGCATCGAAGACGACGGCAGCAGGATCCGATCCTTCTCCCTGACGGATGACCGGTACACCGGAGCGCTCGCCCCAGACTTGCAACTGATCGATGGCGCCTGCTCGGAATGTATCCCCTGCTGCGAGCATGACGGTTTTTCCTTCGTTCTTCAATCGATTCGCGAGCTTCCCGATTGTCGTCGTTTTCCCGACACCGTTGACACCCACGAATAAGATGACACTGAGGTCGTGGTCTAAATCAAGTTCCGTTTCTTCTTCTTCAATCAACATGTTGGCGACGACTTCGACGAGTACATCACGGACTTCTTTTGTATCTTTAACATTTTTTCGTTTGACTTCAATCTTTAATTTTTCGACCAAATCCATCGTCGTCGTCACACCGACGTCAGCTTGAATCAGCACTTCTTCTAACTCTTCAAAAAATTCTTCATCGACTTCCCGGAAACGGTAGACGAGATCATTGACGGCACTCGCAAGCCCGTCACGCGTCTTCGACAACCCTTCCGTAAACTTAGACGTGACTTCTTGTGTCGACGTCGTCAACCGGTCTTTTAGTTTCTTAAAAAAACTCATTGTTTTAGCTCCTTTGATTCTACTTCTTCAGTCAATGTTCGCCGTGCCTCTTCTAGTTTAACGGATAACACTTCCGAAATACCGTTTTGTTGCATCGTCACGCCGTATAAAACATCCGCTGACTCCATCGTACCTTTCCGGTGTGTGATGATGATGAATTGTGTATCACGCGCCAACTGATGAACGAACTCACCGAACCGGGCAACGTTCGCTTCGTCAAGAGCTGCTTCGACCTCATCAAGTACACAAAACGGGACGGGACGCGTCTTCAAAATCGCGAACAACAAGGCAATCGCCGTCAACGCGCGTTCCCCACCAGATAAGAGTGACAAGTTCTGTAGTTTTTTACCCGGTGGTTTCGCGACGATGTCGATCCCGCTCGTCAAGAGGTCGCTCGGATCGACAAGAATCAAGTCCGCTTCTCCTCCACCGAACAATTCGCGGAATGTCTCACGGAAGTGTTCACGTACAGCCGTGAACGTCTCTTTAAAGAGTCGGACGACTTCACGATCCATCTCATCGATGACGGCATATAAATCCGTTTTCGCCGTCACTAAGTCATCACGTTGCGTCGAGAGGAACGTAAACCGTTGATCGACTTCAGCGAACTCTTCAATCGCACCGATATTAACAACTCCGATTTCTTCTAATTGACGCTTGAGCAGGTGTACTTCCTCTTTCGCCTCTTCGAATGGAATCGTCAGCGGTTCAATCAATTCGAGAATCAGCCCCATCTCGTCGAGCATTTCTTGACGTGTTTCAAGACGTGTACTGATTCTGCCGTGGTTGAGGCGCGCTTGATCGACTTGTTGTTTCGCCGACTGTTGCTCCTCTTTCAGCTTCGCTTCACGGATCCGTAGAAGTCGTAAACTTTCGCCGTCACGTTGGATTTGGTCCGTGATTGCTTTCAATTCTTGTTCAACCGTTGTTTGTTCTTTAAGCATCTGTGCCTGCTCTGCATGTAATGCTTCGATTTGACCTTCACCAAACCCTTCGAGCACATGTTTTAAATCACGCCGCTTATGACTCCGTTCGAGTTTCGCATGATTCAACGATTCTTCGATTCGTTCGACTTCACGATTGACTTGATCTAACTTCAAGATCATTGTCCGTTCTTCGAGCAAGGCATCTGCTTGTTGTTGTTTCAAGTCTTCGATTGTCACAGCACCACGGGCCTGTGCCTCTTTTAGCTGATCGAGATCACGTCTGAGTTCTTGTTGCCGCTTCGTCAAGTTCGCGATATCGTGCTCAGCTTGTTCAATCGTCGTCTTCGCTTCCCGTTCTTGCTCCGCCAACCGTTGCAACTGGCCATCTTGGACGGACAGTTCCGAAGCTGTGATTGCGAGACCATGTTTCGCCTCCGTCAATTCATCCCGAAGTGATTCAAGTGTCGTTCGCGTCGTTTTCATTTCTTGCGCAAGCGTCTCAAGCGTAACGTTCAATTGTTCATCTACTACTTTCATCTCCGCGAGGCGGCGCTCTTGTTCACGAATGACCGCCTGTCCTTGCGTCAGCCCTTCGCGGAGTTCGTCTAACTCCCGTGACTGACTAAAGAGTGGCGTCCCTTTTTTTCGGCTCCCCCCTGTCATCGAACCACCGACGTTGACGACATCTCCGTCGAGCGTCACGAGCCGATACCGATGTCCCGTTGCACGGGCAATCGCGTTCGCTTGTTCAAGCGATTCGACGACAAGCGTCGTCCCGAGCAAGTTCTGTTTTAATTTCGTCAGCTCATCGGTCGTCGTCACGAGTTCACTCGCAACGCCGATGTATCCTTGCATCGCAGATAGTTGATTGCGAACCGATTGATTCAAATCGCGCCGTTGAATCGAACTGAGCGGCATGAACGTCGCCCGTCCCGCATTTAGACGGCGTAATTCCTGAATCAACGTCCGCCCCGTCGCGTCTGTATCGACGACGACGTTTTGCATCGCTCCACCAAGTGCCGTTTCGATCGCCGCTTCATATCGGGCCGGTACGGAAATCAATTCGGCAACCGCTCCATATATGCCTGAAATGTGATCACGCTGTTTCAAAATCGTTTTGACGGCACCGAAATAACCACTGTAATCTGCCTTGACGGACTCCAAAAATTCAATCCGGTCCTCTGTTTTATCACGCCGGCGATGGAGATCGACGATGGATCGTTCGACTTGCGTCATCATCGTTCGCTGTTCGTGTTGTTTCGTTTCAACTTGCGTCTCTTCCGCTACTAAAGCATCGAGCTGTTGCCGCACGTTGAAAGAGCTCGCTTCTAGTCGGTCGACCTCGGCCGCATAAGCTGTTTGCGCCGATTGTTTCGACCCTGTCCCTTCCGCGAACGTCCGGCGTAACTCTTCCGCACTCTGTAAATCTTGTTTTGCTCGGTTATAGGCGTTATTCGTCGCCGCCAGCCGACTCGCTACTTCAAACGCTTCAGACCGTAGTTGCTCTGCTTCTTTTTCAAAATCACGTTCCGAATACGTTAATGCGGCATCTGCTTGTTCACGACGTTTGACAGTTCCCTCGTATGTTTGCTTCGTTTCGTCTCGTAAGCGAACTGCTTTTTTCGCCTCATCCTCAATTAGGGAAACACGCGCTTCAAGTGTCGCCACTTCTTGTTCTAAACGCTCTTTCATTTGCGTCCCATGTTTCTCACGTTCTTTTGCCAAGTTCAGCGAACCTTGAATTTCAACGAGCGTCGTCGAGACGGTTCGTAACCGTTCCTGCATCTCTGTCTCTGTCCGGCGAATGTTTTCAAGCATTGTTTCTTGTTCTTCTCTCGAGGTTTGCGTTTTCTCAAGACGTGCCTGTTCATTTGACAACTCACGCTCAAACGTTTCGATTTCCGTCGTCAATCGGGCAATTTGTTCCATATAGTTTTGAATTTCTTCTGCAATGATGCCACGTTCTAAAAAGTCGAACCGGTCGCGGGCAATCAGATACTCTTTTGCAAGCGCTGCTTGTTCTCGTAACGGTTCGATTCGTCCACCGAGTTCAAATAAAATATCATCGACACGTGAGAGATTCGTTTCCGTGTCACTCAACTTCCGCTCCGCTTGTTTTTTCCGGTGCCGGTATTTTAAGACACCCGCCGCCTCTTCGATGACGGACCGCCGCTCTTCCGGTTTCCCGGAGATGACTTGTTCGACACGTCCTTGACCAATGATTGCGAAGGCATCACGGGACAGTCCCGTATCCATGAAGAGATCAAGGACGTCCTTCAAGCGACATGGTTTTTTATTAAGAAAATAATCACTGTCTCCATTTCGACTGACGCGTCGCGTCACGCTCAACTCTTGGTAAGGTAACGCAACCGTTCCCGACTCATTATCGAGGACAAGCGTTACTTCTGCGAACTGCTTTCGATGTTCTGACATACTGCCGGCGAAGATGACATCTTCCATCTTCGCGCCGCGTAATGATTTAGCCGATTGCTCACCGAGCACCCAGCGCACTGCATCCGATATATTCGACTTCCCACTACCGTTCGGTCCGACGACTGCCGTCACTCCCGGTAGGAAGTCAAGTTCTGTCCGGCTCGCAAAAGATTTGAAGCCGTTGATTTCAATTCGTTTTAAGTACATCTTTACCACCCGTATGTTTAAATTTCTTTTAATTTTCTTTTAGTTTACCATAGCCGAAAGGTCTACAAAATGGTAGGTTTTATGGTAATGTTAACGGTAAAGACGTGAAGAGGAGAATTCAACGATATGACAATTGAACAAATGATTGAAGCAATCTTGGATAAATTAAATATTATTAATAAAGGCGTCATCAAAGCCGAGCAGTTCGACGGCACGAAAAATGACGACTTAAAAGAAATTTATGAGTTCGTCATGATGCGTGAATCGTTATCACTCGCTGAGGTCGATGCAATCGTCGATGAACTAAAATCACTGAAGACGGTGTAAGAAACCATATAAAAAAAGGCGTTCCCAATCGGGCGCCTTTTTTTATATGGTTTTTTTACTTAAAATTGTTTTTTCAGCTCAAGCAAGGCTTGTTTCGCTGCTTGCTGTTCTGCTTCTTTTTTCGAACGACCGGTCCCGATTCCTTCAAGCTTATCCGGGACTTGAACACGCGAGATGAATTCCCGGCTATGTGCGGGACCACGTTCTTCGATGATCTCGTATTCAATTTGTCCGAGTCCGACCCGTTGAATCGCTTCTTGTAATTGGCTCTTGAAGTCTGTCTGCTCTTCGAAGAAACCAGATGCCACTTTCGGAAAAACCGCTTCGGCGAGGAATCGCTCTGCTGCTTCAATGCCTTGGTCAAGATAAAGTGCACCGATAAACGCTTCAAATACGTCAGCAAGTAATGCTGGCCGATTTCGTCCGCCTGTCAGTTCTTCCCCTTTACCTAGCAAAATCATGTCAGAGAATTCATAATGATTGGCAAACTGGACGAGCGATGGTTCACACACGATAGCTGCTCGCAGTTTTGTTAATTCCCCCTCGGAACGTTCCGGGTAGTGTTCAAATAAATATCTTGAGACCGTCAATTCTAAGACCGCATCCCCTAAAAATTCAAGTCGTTCGTTATCGCCATCCGATTCACGTTGTTCATTGACGAACGAAGAATGGGTAAACGCTTGCTTCAACAATTCGACATTTGAAAAATGAATCGAAAGGCGCGTTTGTAACTCTTCGAATTTTTGCTCGATTTGAGCAAACGTCCGCGCATCTTTTCGACGTTTTACGTAAGGTCCTTTTCGGACACGACGTCCTTTTTGATTCGTCATAATTCCTCCTAAACAGCTAAATCCCACCGCAAAAGAGCGGTGGGTCAGCGTCAATGATTAGACTTGTGTTTCGATGTAGCTGACGACATCGCCGACAGTCTTCAAGTTTTCTGCTTGATCGTCTTCGATTGTGATTTCGAATTTATCTTCGAGATCCATAACGAGTTCCATTACTTCAAGTGAATCTGCACCGAGATCGTCTTTGAACGATTTATCGAGTGTGATTTCACTTTGCTCTTTACCTAATTTTTCTGCGATTGCCTCTTGTACGTCTACTAAAATTTGTTCTTTTGTCATTTGAAATCCCTCCATGAGTTGAGTATATAAGATGATTGCCGATTTGGCAAAGTACTACCGGTGTTCAGTTACATTGTCATGCCGCCATCAACTGCGAGCGTTTGCCCTGTGATGTAACGGGCTTCATCCGAAGCGATGAAGCTGACGAGTGTTGCGATGTCTTGCGTTTGCCCAAACCGTTTCAATGGAATTTGTCCAAGTGACAGATTCCGTTGATCGTCCGTCAATTCATCGGTCATATCTGTTTCGATGAATCCTGGGCAAATCGCATTCGCTGTGACCCCTTTACTTGCGAGTTCACGGGCGACCGATTTCGTCAACCCAATCAAACCGGCTTTCGCGGCCACATAGTTCGCTTGCCCCGGATTACCCGTGATGCCGACGACCGAAGCGATATTGATGATGCGACCACCCGTCTTCATCAACGGGCGTGACGCCGCTTGTGTGACGAGGAACGCCCCTTTTAGGTTCGTATCAACGACAGCATCAAAATCGGCTTCTTTCATACGCATCAACAAACCGTCGCGTGTGATACCGGCGTTGTTGACGACACAATCCAGTTGACCGAATGCATCGACAGTCTGTTTAACCAACGCCTTGACTTGATCAGCGTTCGCAACGTCGGCTTGGATGGCGATTGCCTCACCACCAGTCGCGATGATATCCGCGACGATGGCCTCTGCTTTTTCAGTGCTACCGGCATAGTTGACGACAACTTTAAAACCATCTGCCGCGAGACGTGTTGCGATCGCCGCACCGATTCCTCGTGAGGCGCCTGTTACGAGTGCTACCTTACTCATCCACGAATTCCCTCCGCTTCTAGTTGTTCAAGTGTCGTGATACTAATGATTTTAACGTCTTTTTTGATACGTTTGACAAGCCCACTAAGTGGTGAAGACGGTCCGAATTCGATGAAGGTATCAACACCCTCTTCAATCAATTGCTCAACACACGCCTCAAAGCGAACAGGTGAATACAATTGTTGAACGAGCAGACGTTTCAAGTCGTCCGGTTGATCGTGAAACGATCCGTCCACGTTTGAGATAAACTTCGCTTGCGCCGCTTCGAATGGTGAAGAAGCAAGGAAATCTTCGAACCGTGGTGCGAACGGTGTCATTAAAGAGGAGTGGAACGCACCGGAGACATCGAGTGGTAAGACACGCTTTGCACCGAGCTCTTTTAATTTCGTTGTCGCCGATTCGACGGCTGCGACGTGCCCTGAGATGACAAATTGGCCGGGACAGTTGTAGTTCGCGATTTGCACGATTTCACCTGTCGCCGCAATCGATTCGACGGCATGGTGTGCCGCTTCGACATCGTTTAATCCGATGACGGCAGCCATCGTTCCACCTGAAACCTGGTTCATCAACTTACCACGTTCATGGACAAGATAAACGGCTTCACTCGGCGTAAGGACCGATGCTGCGACAAGCGCGCTGTACTCCCCGACGCTATGCCCAAGGACATAGTCCGGTTTGTTACCGAGTGCCGCATAACGAGTGGCGAGAAGTGTACTATGTGCGACGATTGCGGGTTGAGCAAGCTCCGTCGCCTTTAGTTCTTCTTTTGTACCCGTCGTTAACAGCGTTGTTAAATCTAGGCCGATTCGTGTTCCGAGATCGACTAACGTTTGTTTAGTTTCTTCCTCACTGACAAGTGTCTGTCCCATACCGGGCATTTGTGACCCTTGCCCCGGAAACATCCATACCGTTTTCCCCATCTCGCTCACTCCTTTAGCTCTATTTTGTCTTCGCTTCAATGATTTTCGCAACGACGTGTTGCTCGACCATCATTTCAGCCTGTGCCAGCGCACGACTGAAGGCATAAGCATTGCTCGAGCCGTGTGCTTTGATGACAGGTGCCGCAATTCCGAACAACCCGGCCCCACCATATTCTTCGTACGCGAGCAATTGCTTCATTTTTTTAAGTTTCGGCTTTAAAATTAACGCCGCGATTTTCGAACTGAATGAACTCATGAACTGTTCCTTCATGACACCCATAATCATGCTTGCAGCACCTTCCGTACTTTTCAACAACGTATTCCCTGCAAATCCTTCTGTGACGATCACGTCCACATCACCACTCATCGCTTCTCTCGCCTCGACATTCCCAATAAAATGAATAGGGGCAGTCTCAAGTAAGGGATATGTTTCCTTCGTCAGTGCATTGCCTTTACCAGCTTCTGAGCCGATATTGAGCAGACCAACTTTCGGTTGTTTGATACCACGAACTTGTTCTGCGTAGACTGATCCCATGATGGCATAATCAAGCAAATGTTCTGCTTTTGCATCCGGATTAGCACCGACATCTAAGATGACGACACCTTTTCCGTTTCTTGTCGGGAAAGTCGGGGCCAGCGCAGGACGGTCAACCCCTTCGATTCGACCAATCACAAACAATCCGGCAGTCATCAGTGCTCCCGTGTTGCCTGCTGAAATCAAGGCATCCGCCTCTTTTGTTTTCACCAGGTTTGCAGCCACAACGAGTGAGCTATCTTTTTTCCGTCGAATCGCACGGACCGGTTCGTCTTCTCCAGTAATGACAGTCGCCGCGTGAACGATCGTCACACGGGAATCCTTGATGTCGTAAGAACGTAACTTCAATTCATCTCCAACCAATCGAATTTCAATGTCCGCCTTCGGGCGCTCCCCTAAATACTGGATCACACCTTCGACAATCGCACGGGGGGCGTTGTCACCACCCATTGCATCTACTGCTAAAATCATCATGATTCCTCCTTACTACTACGATACACCGTAAACTCACCGATAAAGACACACTCATCACCGACATAACTTTCGACGTTGATGTCTGATCGTCCATCTTGTCGATGGGAACTGACGAACGCTTTCGCGACGACGCGTTCTCCAACATGGACAGATCGTGTAAATTGCACGTTTGCTCGTGTCGTCAATGCTAACTCGTCATCAATTAACGCGATGGCGAGCGAATTGGCTTGAGCGAACAGAATATGCCCGCGTGCAATCGCGTTCCGGCTAAAAGCGTGTTCCGGCAAAATTTCTAAAATCGAAATCGCAGATGTATCAAGTTTCAGGTCAATCATATCACCAATGACTTCGCTTTCGGTCAAAGTACGCACGTCATCGAGTCGTTCTGTCGCGACGTGTTTAATCCGTTCCCGTAATTCAGGGATTTTCAATTCCATTCGATCGAGCCGAATCGTCTGAATGCTGACGTTAAAATGAAGCGCAAGTGCTTCATCCGTGATGAATGGGTTTTGTTCAATCGTATGCTGTAGTTCTACTTGCCGTTCTTTTTTAGGTACCCGCATGTACGTTCCTCCTACAAGAAGGATAATCACTATTATCACCTGGTACTAATAGTAGTATATATCCCCCGTTGTTCACTTTCAAGTATTATTCAATTCTTTCTCCGTCAAGCAGTCCTTGCTCTTCGATATAATGGCGTAACACGTCGTAGTCCGATGTTTGCCAAAAGGCATCCGAACGTAACAAACGGACGGCGTCGTTCCGGGCTGTTTCCATGATTTGAATATCGAGAGCAGGATCTGTCAGGACGAAACGTGGCAATCCACTTTGTTCTGTCCCAAAGAAATTACCCGATCCGCGTAGTTCTAAGTCTTTTTCCGCTAATTTGAAGCCGTCGTTCGTCTCTGTCATCGTCTTAATTCGCTCTTTCCCGGTGTCAGACGACGGATCAGCAATCAAGATACAATATGACTGCGAATCCCCTCGTCCGACACGTCCACGCAATTGATGCAGTTGCGCGAGACCGAATCGTTCTGCATCGTAAATGACGATGATTGAGGCATTCGGGACGTTCACCCCAACTTCGACGACAGTCGTCGAGACGAGGACTTGGACCTGATTGTCCTTGAAAGCTTGCATGACCTCGTCTTTTTCAGACGAGCCGAGACGTCCGTGCATCAAACCAACTTGATGATCGCGGAAACGTTCGACGAGAACGGCATGCAATTCCATTGCATTTTGAACATCAAGCGATTCAGATTCCTCGATCAATGGCGTGATGACATAGGCTTGCCGCCCGAGAAGTAATTCCTTCTCAACAAAACCAAAGACACGTTCAATCTGTTCTGGTTTTGCCCAGTACGTTTCAATTTCTTTACGCCCTGCTGGCATCTCGTCGATGATCGAAACATCCATATCGCCAAACACAGAAATCGCAAGTGTTCGCGGAATCGGTGTCGCCGTCATATAGAGGACATCTGCTTGCGCTGCTTTTGCTCGGAGGCGCTTCCGTTGTTCGACACCAAACCGATGTTGTTCGTCCGTAATCACTAAATGTAAGTCCTTGAAGACGACTGTATCCTGAATCAAGGCATGGGTGCCGACGAGGATGTCGATTTCTCCTTGCCGTAAGGCTTCTAGCAATAACACACGAGCCTTTCCTTTGACAGAACTCGTTAAGAGACCGACTTTAATCCCGAATGGTTCGAGTAACGGGGCAAGTGACGAAGCATGCTGCTCCGCTAGTATTTCAGTCGGAACCATCAAGGCACCTTGCTTGTTCGCACGAATCGTCGCGAACAGGGCAATCGCCGCGATGACGGTCTTCCCACTTCCGACATCTCCTTGCAGCAACCGATTCATTCGCTCTGCTCGATGCATATCACTCAAAATTTCTTCTGTCACTCTTTTTTGAGCGCCTGTCAACGGAAATGGCAGTCCTGCAATGAACTCGTCGACGGCTGCTTGATGTAACGGTAAAGCAATGCCTTGTCCCTGCCGCTTTCCAAGTCGTAATGTCTGAAGCTTTAACTGAAAATAGAGGCACTCTTCATACACATAACTTCTTCTCGCCGCCGTCAATTCTTTTCGATGCGTCGGGAAGTGTAGCGCCTTCAGCATCGTCATCCGGTCGAGAAGACGATACGCCGTCCGAATCGAATCGGGCACCCGCTCCCCGACTGATTCTACTGCTGCGAAAGCGAGTTCGACGACACGGCGGAACGTCTTCATCCGCATGTCACCTTTTAAGGAATAGACGGGTGTCAGTTCACCTTCGATCGCCCCGAATTGAAGTTCCGTCGCTGAAATCGTCATCCGGTGCAAATCCCACTTGCCGCTGACCGTCACTTCTTCCCCTAACTTCAACTGGGCTTTGTAGAAGGCACGGTTAAACATCGTCACCGTGACGCTGTACCGTTCTTCGACAAGTAACCGGAACGTTAGCCGATTCTTACCTTTTCCGTAATAACGAACGAGCGGTTCTGATTGAACTTGACCTGTGAACTTGACCTTATCTTCATGGATGGCTTCCGTCAAACTCCCCGTAACGAAATCATCGTAACGAAATGGGACGTGCTCCAGCACGTCCGAGATCGTTACGATATCCATTTCTGCAAGCTTAGTTGCCAAATCACGCCCGACTCCCTTAAGTGCCGTGACC
Organism: Exiguobacterium sp. s102; assembly: GCF_018618635.1. Taxonomy (NCBI): domain Bacteria; kingdom Bacillati; phylum Bacillota; class Bacilli; order Caryophanales; genus Exiguobacterium; species Exiguobacterium sp. s102. Next base: position 746,727 of record NZ_JACSML010000001.1, on the reverse strand, counting down.
TCACTTGATGGATTCATTCGATAAATCTCCAAAAATCTTCGACTCGAGCCAGCGTCCAGTCGGTGTATTCGCAAGACCGCCTTTCGCCGTTTCACGTAAGGCAGAAGGCATCATTTGACCGATTTCATACATTGCCGAGATGACTTCGTCACACGGAATACGTGACGTGATTCCAGCCAGTGCCATATCTGCTGCGACGAGCGCATTCGCTCCTCCCATCGCATTTCGTTTGACGCACGGGACTTCGACAAGTCCAGCGACTGGGTCACAGACGAGACCAAGCATATTTTTTAAAGCAATTGCAAACGCATGCGCCGATTGATCCGGTGTGCCTCCTGCCATTTCGACGATGGCAGCTGCAGCCATTGCTGTCGCCGAACCTACTTCCGCTTGGCATCCGCCTGCCGCACCTGAGATGGAGGCATTATTGGCAACAACGAACCCGAACGCACCCGATGTGAAAAGGTATCGGAGCATCTCCTCGCGTGAAGGCTGAAGCCGTTCTTTGACGGCGAACAACGTCCCTGGGACGACGCCCGCGCTCCCTGCTGTTGGTGTCGCACAGATTTTCCCCATTGCCGCGTTGACTTCATTCGTTCCGATGGCTTTGCTGACGGCATCTAACAAAAGATCTCCCGATAACCCGTTCCCTGACGCCCGATATCGTTGCAGTAAGACTGCATCCCCGCCTGTCAAACCGGTGACCGATTCGACACCGTCGCCTGTCAATGACCGTTCGACAGCTTCTTCCATGACTTGTAAATTCCGTTCCATCATTGCGTATACTTCATCACGCTCTAAGTGGCGGACCGTCATTTCTTGTTCAATCATGATTTCTGAAATCGGTACATTCTTTTCCGTAGCGAGTGCTACGAGTTCTTTTACTGATTTAAACATTTCTTCACTCTCCCATCATGACGGATCGTTCGACTTGTGGTAACCGGTTAATTTCTTCAAGCACTTCTTTAGGCATCCGATCATCGATTTCAATCGCCATCAAGGCTTGACGTCCTTTTTCGTGGCGCGACACTTCCATGTGACCAATGTTAATTTCATAGTCTGCGAGAATACTTGTGACTGCCGCAATCGCCCCGAAACGGTCGTGGTGCAGGACGACAAGTGCCGGCCCGCCACCTGAGAGGCGCAACGGTACACCATTCAATTCTGTAATTTCAATCGTTCCTCCGCCAATTGAAATGCCGACGAGTTCAAATTGATTTTCTCCGTCAGTCAAATGGACTCGCGCCGTGTTCGGATGGTCCGTCAGTGCTTCACTCGTTTCAAAATGAATCCGAATCCCTTTCCCTTCGGCGATTTTAATCGACTCAGGAATCCGATCATCAAACGTATCATAACCAAGCACCCCACCAATGATCGCTACGTCGGTTCCGTGCCCCCGGTACGTATCGGCAAATGATCCATAAAACGTGATATAAATGTCTGTTGGCGTTTCCCCGAACAACTTACCCGCCATCAAACCGATTCGTGCTGCTCCTGCCGTATGGGAACTCGATGGTCCTACCATGACAGGACCGATGATATCAAATACACTACGATACTTCATTTCATTTCCCCCTCTCTTTTAAACAAAACAAAATCCCACCTCTATTATCGCAGATGGTGGGATTCGTGAAAAGGTAACTTCACCTTTATTCTTTATTCAACACTAAGAATATATGAATAGAGCGGTTGCTTTCCGTCGTGAACTTCGACTTCAGCGTCCGGATTGACAGATTCGATGTAAGCGACTAACTCGTCGACTTCATCTTGGGCTACGCCTTCTCCAAATAAAATCGTTACGATTTCGTCATCTTCCGTGACGAGCGTATCGATGAGTTTCTTCGCTGCACCGAGACTCGAGTGATCCGTTGCGACGATTTGTTTTTCCGCAATCGCCATGTGATCATCTTTTTTAATCTCGACACCATCGATACTCGTATCACGGACAGCATATGTGATTTGTCCTGACTTGACAGCACCAATCGCATCCATCATGTGACGCTCGTTCTCATCGACTGTCGCTTCCGGGTTGTAGACGATTGTCGCAGCCAGTCCTTGTGGGACCGTTTTTGATTTCACGACCGTCACGCCGCATGATGCAACAGATGCTGCTTGTTCAGCCGCCATGATGATGTTCGAGTTGTTCGGATACACATAGACGTGCTCCGCATGCGCGTCTTCAATCGCTTTGACGATATCTTCCGTCGATGGATTCATCGTCTGTCCACCTTCGATGACGATGCTGACACCGAGTGATTTAAAGAGCTCACTGATCCCTTCGCCCATTGCGACCGTGACGAGTGCAGATTTCGCTTTCGCTTTCGTTGCAACTGGAGCTGTTACGTGATTGACGCCTTCTTCTTCTAAAATCGTTGAGTGTTGTTGGCGCATGTTTTCGATTTTAACCGCGACGAGCTCACCAAATTTTTGTCCTTTGTTGATGACATCACCTGGTGTCTCGACATGGACATGAACTTTGAGCAACTCTTCATCTGCGACGACGAGCAGTGAATCTCCGAACTCAGATAATTCGTTACGGAATGCTTCTTCACTGAACGGTGCATTCGCTAACTTATCATCTTGGAAACGAACCATGATTTCTGTACAGTAACCGTAATGGATTTCCTCTGTCGACATGAAGCTTTGAGCCGATTTATGATGCTCTGCTTCGACGAGTGCTTCCATGACAGGAGCATGCGGTTTTTCAAGTTCTTTTCCTTCGAGTGTCGCAAGGAAGCCTTCATAAATACAAACAAGTCCCTGTCCACCAGAATCGACGACACCGACTTCTTTTAAGACCGGTAAAAGATCGGGTGTTCCTTCGAGTGAAACTTTTGATGCTTCGACAATCCCGCGCATCAATTCAAGTAAGTCCGTCGTTGTTTCCGATTGTGCGATCGCAGCGACTGCTGTTTCACGAGCAACTGTTAAAATCGTCCCTTCGACTGGCTTCATGACGGCCTTGTATGCTGTATCAACACCTTTTTGCAAGGCATCTGCGAATTCCTTCGTATCGATTGTTTGTTTTCCTTCAATCGATTTCGAGAAACCACGGAATAATTGACTTAAGATAACACCAGAGTTCCCACGTGCCCCCATTAAAAGACCTCGTGCGAATATTGATGCGACGTCTGCGACAGAATCAGATGTTGCGTTTGTTGCTTCTTTCGATCCAGATGTCATCGTCAAGTTCATGTTCGTTCCTGTATCGCCATCCGGCACAGGGAACACGTTCAGTGAATCGACGAAATCTGCATTTTGATAGAGATTTGCCGCGCCATTTTGAATCATCTTGACTAATTGGGCTCCTGTTAAACGATCTACACTCACTAAAGTTTCCTCCTCTATTTCCGTCTTAGACATTCGTCAAACGGACTCCTTGGACAAAAATATTTACAGATGTCACTTCTAACCCTAACGCTTGGTTCAACGTATATTTAACACGGCTTTGAACATTGTTCGCGACTTCAGAAATTTTCGTACCGTAACTCACAATGATATGCATATCGATGTGAACTTGTTCTGAAGATTGTCGAACGATGACGCCACGTGCAAAATTCTCACGTTTCAATAATTCAGCTAGCCCATCTTTGATTTGTGATTGTGATGCCATACCAACGACACCAAAACATTCCATTGCTGCTCCGCCCGCCAGTTGCGCGACGACATCATTATCTACATCAATCTTTCCATAGGTCGTTTTCATCTCGATCGCCACCTGAGTAGCCCCCTTTAACTAATTGTGTTCTTCTCGTAATTCTACTATAAGGACCTACTATTGAAAAGTCGCCGTACTGACTATACAATGAATAAGTGAAAAATAGTAGCGGTCAAATGAACTTTTACCATCATCCTCATCCATTATTTTAAATTTTGAGGTTCTCTGTCAAGTTTTTTTCTTGTCAGCTACTTTTTTTATGTTGCAACCGTCCTGACACCATGCTAAGATAGCAAAGTGTCTATTAGGACGAACGCAAAACAACATAAAAGGAGGCGGAACGCATGGCACGTAAATGCTACGTTACTGGAAAATCGCCGAAGTCGGGAAACAACCGTTCACACGCATTGAACAAAACGAAACGCACTTGGGGAGTCAACGTACAAAAAGTACGTATCCTCGTTGACGGTAAACCTAAAAAGGTTTGGGTTTCAGCTCGAGCTCTTAAATCAGGTAAAGTCGAACGCGTATAAGGCGCAAAAACCGGACGGGAATCTTCCCTTCCGGTTTTTTTGTCGTCTTTTTTATTTTTCTCCTAAAGTAATTGTCGCAGCATTTGAAAACGCTTACAATAAGTTGGCAGTTACTTTATTGCTCAAGGGGGAATTCATCATGCAGTTAAAAAGAGCCATGACAAGCCGACATCTATTCATGATTTCGCTTGGTGGTATTATCGGGACGGGGTTATTTCTCGGTTCAGGGTTGACGATTTCGCAAGCAGGACCACTCGGGGCGGTCCTCAGTTACATCGTCGGCGGAACAATCATGTACTTAACGATGCTCTGTCTAGGAGAGATGGCTGTCCACATGCCTGTGTCCGGTTCATTCCAAACGTATACGACACGTTTTATCGGTCCAGGCATCGGTTTTGCCGTCGGTTGGATTTATTGGCTCGGCTGGGCCGTGACCGTCGCTCTTGAAATCACAGCTGCCGGTAGTCTGATGGATCGCTGGTTTCCACAGGTTCCCGTCGTCATCTGGTGCGCCTTATTTACCGTCATCTTATTCGGATTGAACGCGATCTCTGCGAAAGCATTCGGAGAAGCAGAATTTTGGTTTTCAAGTCTTAAAGTACTCGCCATCCTGTTCTTCATCGGACTCGGGGGAGCCGCATGGTTCGGATGGATTGATATGGCGGCTGAACGACCAGCTACGTTGTTCGCGAACTTCACGGCGAACGGCTGGTTTCCGAACGGGGCTCTCGGCGTCTTGACGACGATGATTGCCGTCAACTTCGCTTTCCAAGGAACAGAATTGATTGGTGTCGCTGCCGGGGAATCGAGTGATCCAGAAAAATCGATTCCGAAAGCGATTCGTAATACGGTTTGGCGGACGTTTATTTTCTTCGTCCTCTCGATTACAATTATCGGGGCTTTAATTCCGTATGAATCGGCGAGCGGCATCAGCAGTCCCTTCATCATGGTATTTGACGCAATCGGTATCCCATATGCTGCAGATTTGATGAACATCGTCGTTTTGACGGCACTCTTATCCGTCGGAAACTCTGGACTGTATGCTGCGACACGCATGCTCTGGTCGATGTCGCAAGAAGGCATGATTTCAAAGAAACTCGCCATCGTCAATCAGCGGGGTGTGCCGATGCGCGCCTTAACGTTCACGATGCTGTTCGCGATGTTATCCTTATTGACGGCATTCTTCGCAGAAGATACCGTCTTCATCTGGCTATTATCCATCGCCGGTCTCGGAGCACAAGTCGGTTGGATCTCGATTTCCGCTTCGCAAATCGCTTTCCGACGCCAATTCATCAAGGCAGGACACACGCTTGACGAACTGAAGTTCAAAACACCGTTCTTCCCAGTCTTACCCATCCTCTCATTCTCACTCAATCTGCTCGTCTTAATCAGTTTAGGTTTTCAAGCCGATCAACGCGTCGCCTTATATCTCGGCGTCCCTTTCTTCCTACTGACATGGGCAAGTTACCATCTTTTCGTCAAAGGAAAACATATCGCTGCAAAAAGCGAACAACAAGCAGCCAGTTCGACACTTCAAAACGAACAACGATGACTTGTTATCTGGCCCTGGATACACCGGGTGCCGGAATCCGTTGAACTTAAACAGTCGACTGACTAATAAATCAAAACGCCGATGCTTCCGTTTTACATACGGAGTCATCGGCGTTTGCCATACCTATCTTTTTGTTCATGACGTCATGACGTGTACTTGAAGAACGCATGTCCCGGTCGCATCAGCGAGATATGATGGAATCGCGTCTATCGCGTTTTTATCAAAAATCAGGCGAGAATACTCCCACCTCTAAGCGTCTTGGGGCGAAGCCCAGCGTAGGTGGGAGATGAATCGCCTTCGGGCAAGGCGTGTCTTACGACACGTCAATTGCCCTACATTTTTTTGGTTTAACAACAAGCAAAAGCAGGGATAATTAAAATGTCACGTTCTTTGAAAACTGAAGATATAGGGTTGTGACAGGAAGTTCGTCTGTCACGTAAAATCTTCAACGTTCACCTTGCGGATGACCGAAGTAGCGAAAACCAAGCAGAGTAGGCATCCGCACAAAAGAAACGGACAAGATTAACGTTCAACCGTCGGGACGACGGGGTTAGCCTGATAACGTTTCGATCGATAGGTCGGATAACTCAGGAATCCTCCACCTCTTAGCGTAGCGTAGGTGGAGGTAGTTCAATTTTCATGCGTGCGCAGGACGAGGACTTCCCCTTCGACGACCGTCACTTGCGCAACACCAACCCACTCATTGCTGACCGTCAGCGAACCACCGACCGGAACAGGATGCTCCGTCAAGGGGTATTTGACGCCGCGTAACGTCAAGTTCGACGGGACAAGGGGAATGAATGACAGGTAATGATACCCTTCAGACGCGAGTTCGTACTGACCGGTTTTCCAGTACCGGACATCCTCACGTTTCGTCACGAGTCGTGCCATCGGAAATTGTTTTAACAAATAGACGTTCTGTAGCGTCATGTCGAGCCGACCACCCGTCGCACCAAAGATGAGTAGTTCAGCACCTGCAGCCTGTTCGGTAGCGTAACGTAACGCTAGTTCTAAGTCCGTTTCATCTTTTTCTGCCGGATGAAGCAATCCACCATCCGGAACGTATCCGAGCGAATCAAAGTCACCGATTGCCACATCAAAATCAAGTCCTTGCTCCACTAATGTCGCAATCCCGCCGTCAACACCGATAATCATCGTCTTGTCTTTCACGAATGGTGCGAGCGTCGGGACGTCTTCTGCCGGTCCTGCCGCAACGATTAAAACTCTCATCTTTAAATACCGCGAGCGGAGTAACGTAAAAGACGTGGTGCTGTCGTAAGCAAAATACCTGCAACGACCCCACATAAAACGTACGACGGAGCCATATACGTCGCGTTATAAATGAACGAGTAAGGAACGACCGGTCCTTTGGCATACTCTGCAAAAAAGACGATTCCACTGATGACATGACAGATGTAACGTAGACCGGCACCTAACAAGGTCGCAAACAAAACAATCGTCATGAGACGCTTTTTTTGACCTTCTGTTGCTGCTTTTTTGACTTGGCCTGCAAACACTCCACTCAAACCGACGACACCATATGCAAGCGTATAGTCAAGCAGCGGTTGGACGACCGTCAAGACTTGCGGAGCGAACATCAATTGAATCGTTCCGACGAGCGCACCCGTGATGACACCACCAACGACGCCGTGACGAAAGGCCATGACGAAAATCGGTAACATCGCTAAGCTGATGGATCCGCCTTGTGGCATTTTGAACGGAATCAATAAATCAAATACAACACCGAGACTCGCGAAAATCGCAATCTCCATTAACATTTGTAATCGTTTCATACTGTGTTCCTCCTAAAAATAAAATAATGATGACAACAAAAAGGCAGTACGACGGACGCCGTACTGCCTGCGTGCGCCACATCCCTACGTCCGTCTGAACGGAACAGGTTCGAAGGGTTAAAGTCTACTCACTTCTCTCAGCCGCTTGACGCGACACCCCTTGCGGTCAAAATTTAATTGTCTTGGCTCTATTATACGTGAGCCGCGTTTCGAATACTAGTGATGGCTTCCGCATAGTCTGGTGCATTGTAGATTGCAGAACCTGCGACAAGGACGTTTGCCCCATTGTCGATACACAGTTTTGCCGTTTCCGCGTTGACACCACCATCGATTTCAATTTCGAACGTCAAACCGCGCTCTGCTTTGATCATCGCCAATTGCTTCAGCTTCGTCATGACGCTCGGCAAGAAAGCTTGTCCGCCAAATCCTGGATTGACCGTCATCAACAAGACCATGTCGACTTCTTCTAGGACATGTTCAATCGTCGACAGTGACGTGTGTGGATTCAGCACGACGCCGGCCTTTGCTCCAGCCCCTTTAATTTGTTGCAAGACACGATGGACATGATTCGTCGCTTCGACATGGAAGGTGACGATATCCGCTCCTGCCGCTACAAACGCTTCGACGAAGTTTTCTGGTCGATCGATCATTAAATGAACGTCAAGGACCATGTCCGTCTTTTGACGAAGACTACTGAGGACGGGTAGACCAAATGAAATGTTCGGGACGAACTGGCCGTCCATGACGTCGAAATGGATGTAATCTGCTCCTGCCGCCTCGACAGCTTTAACGTCTCGTTCTAGGTTGGCGAAATCTGCTGATAAAATAGATGGTGCGATTTTAATCATTTCAATACCTCCGCGCTCGATTCTTGATTTCCTCTACAAACATACCATAATTCGTATAGCGTGAGGACATGATTTCTTCTCCCTCAACTGATTTTTTGACAGCACAGCCTGGTTCGTTTAAATGCAGGCAACCACGGTATTTGCACGTATCTTGCCGTGCGACGAATTCTGGAAAACACCAACGTAATTCTTCGATTTCCATCTCGTGTGGAAAATCGAGGTTCGAAAACCCTGGCGTATCAGCAATCAAGCCCTCTGCAAGCGGAATTAACGTCACATGACGCGTCGTATGTCGTCCGCGTCCGAGCGATTTCGAGATGTGGCTCGTCTCGAGATCGAGCGTCGCATCGAGCGCATTCAACAATGAACTTTTTCCGACTCCCGACTGTCCCGCGAGCACACTTGTTTTTTCCTTGAGTAGCGGGCGGACTTCCTCTACCCCTTCTAGCGTCTCACTCGACGTCTCAATCACCTGATAACCGATTTGTCGGTAACCGGCAATCGCCGTCCGGACTTCTGCTTCCGCTGTTCCTTGCAACAAATCCATCTTCGTCAAGATAATGATAGGTTGAATCTCTTTTGCTTCGATTAAGACTAAAAATCGATCGAGCAAATGGGCTGAAAAGTCCGGTTCTGCTGCTGAGACGACAAGCAACGCTTGATCGATGTTTGCGACCGGTGGACGAACCAGGAAATTTTGCCGTTCCTTCACTTCTAAAATGTATCCAGTTTCGCTTTCGATATGCAATACGACCTCATCTCCTACAACAGGACTGATACCACGTTTTCGGAAGTTTCCCCGAGCGCGCGATCGCACCTCGCCCTGCGTCGTCATGACATCATAAAACCCACCTTGTAGACGAATGATCGTCCCGTCCCGATTTTCTTCGATACGATTTTCTGCCATCCCATGCCCTCCTTCAATTTGCGGTTCGTAGCACACTCATTGTTCTGCTTTCGCTTGTTTATAGGTAATCGTTTTCGAGCGATACACTACATCATCTTTATAAATTGTGATTTTTCCTTCTTCGCCCGGATCAATCGTCACCGGAACATCAAATGTTTCATCACTGTCAATCGACTCTTCAATCACCGTACGTTTCCCTTTAGCATCATCCGTCTCGATTCGAATGACTTGCCGCGGCGGATCTTCATCCCCTTCACCTACAGCATCGTAGGCTACTTTTTCCGGGAAGGTCGCCGTCACGGTTTGTTCTTCCTCCCCTTTTGAAATAAAGACCGTCACGGAATCGTTCGGCTCGACTTTGACACCCGCTTGCGGAAATTGACGAATGACTTGGTCCAGTTCGACTTCACTCGAAAATTCTTGTTCGAATGTACCGTCGAGACCTGTCGCGTCCAAGTACGCTTTTGCTTCAGCACTCGACATGTTCGTCAAATCCTTCAATTCAAACGCTGACGAACCTTCGGATACCGTGATTGTAATCGTCTGTTCCTTTGCAATCACTTCTGTTCCGGCTGAAATCGATTGCCGGATGACATTGCCTTGTTTAATGTCTTCCGACTCTTCTTTTTCGACATCTACTTTTGAGAACCCAGCATCCTTCAAGATCGAGGTCGCTTTTTTCTCTGTTTCGTCCGTTACATCCGGCACTTCGACCGGATCACTGCCCGTCGAGACAACAAGATTGACCGTCGAACCTTTTTTGACGGTCACTTTTGCCCGCGGTGCTTGACTGATGACAAGTCCTTCATCAATCGTATCACTCGATCGCTTAGTCGATTCGACGATAAAACCGAGTTTCTCAAGTTGTTTTTCGGCCTCGTCCGCATCTTCTTTTGCGACATCCGGCACAACGACCGTCGGATCCGGCCACATCGCGAACGTCGTCGCGGCACCTCCGAGTAAGAGGAGGAATACGAGCACAATCCACCATCGCTTTTTTTTCTTTTGTTTCGGTACAACTGTCGCGACCGTAGCTTCTTCTTCCTTGACCGGAGTTCCGGACGGAGTCGAGACTGGACTTAACACCATCGTTTGCTCCATCGGATCTTCCCCGCGAACCCCTTCATCTGCTCGTTCAACAGATAATGCCGTCACCATATCTTCCCGAAATTCAGCAACGGATTGTTGCCGATCGTGCGGGGCCTTCGCTAGTGCCTGCATGATACAGTTTTCTAGCGCTTGCGGCACGGCAGGATTCAAGACGGATGGCCGCCGCGCTGTATCTTGCAAGTGTTTTAATGCCACGGCAACGGGTGAATCTCCTTCGAACGGGACGTGTCCTGTCACGAGTTCATAAAGGACAGCACCGAGCGAATAAATATCCGATTTTTCATCGGCAAATTTTCCTTTTGCCTGCTCAGGTGAGAAGTAATGCACTGAACCAAGAACGGACATCGTATGTGTCAATGTCGCGTTCGACATCGCGACGGCAATACCGAAGTCCGTCACCTTGACCGTACCATCCTCTCGGACGAGCATATTTTGTGGTTTTATATCTCTGTGGATGATGCGATGGGCATGGGCATGATCAATCGCGTCACAAATCTGACTGATGATTTCAACCGCTTTATTGATTGCGAGCGGTCGTCCTTCACAGTAGGTTTTCAACGTCATCCCATCGATGAACTCCATCACGATATAGTAAATCGAATCCTCTTCACCGACATCATAGACGGCAACGATATTCGGATGGTTCAAACTTGTCGCAGCATGAGCTTCGCGCTCAAAGCGCCGAATGAATTGTTCATCATGCGAAAATTCAGTCCGTAAAATTTTGATTGCGACATTCCGTTTTAAGATTTCATCATAAGCTTGATAGACATTCGCCATCCCGCCATTTCCAACTAGCCGTTCTATGCGGTAGCGGTCATTTAATCGATCTCCGTATCGCATATTCAGCCCCTCTTTCTTTCTTTGAAACGGATGGCAGCAACGGTGATGTTGTCTGCTCCACCCCGCTCATTCGCCTCAAAAACTAATCGTTCAACGATTTGCTCGAGTGGCGCATCTTCTTGTAGCAGCTGTTGTATTACTTCATAAGGGACTTCATCCGTTAATCCGTCACTACAGACGAGGACAATTTCATAATCTGGTGCATCCCGGACTTGGACGTCGACGTCGACGAGTTCGTTCGAGCCAATCGAGCGCGTGATGACGTTTCGACGTGGATGATTTTCGACTTCTTCTTCCGACAGTTCACCTAATTGCTTAAGCATATTGACATAAGAATGATCATCTGTCAGTTGCTTCAGTTGACCTTCTTCAATCGCATAGACTCGACTATCCCCGACATGACCGATAACGAGGAGTTCGTCCGACCAACAGACACACGCCATCGTCGTTCCGACGACGGCCAAGTTTTCTGTCTTGGAGTACTGTAAGATTTTAGAATTGGCTTCCTGCACTTGCTGTTCAATCCAAGAAGATAATTCAGCTGGTCGGCTTGGCATGTCCGCATAGGCATCAGCAAATACTTGATGCACAATCGCGCTTGCCTTCTCACCTGCCGCGTGACCACCCATTCCGTCAGCGACGACGGCAAGCCCTTGTTTTTCATCACCAACGAGTAACACCGTATCCTCGTTTTGCAATCGCACTTTTCCAGTCGTCGTCAGATAAGCTAACTCCATGACCGTCCTCCTCTTCTATCTCACCTACTGTTGATGCATTTAAGAAAATTCAGCGTGCGTGTCATCCTTGCTTTTTAAAGGCTGCGATGTAAAATCCGTCGGTCCCAAGCGTCGTCGGAAGCAACTTGAGCTCTGCCCGTTCTGAAATCAACGCCTGCACGTTTTCTGGCATTCGCCCTTTGAACGACTCATCAAAAACAAACCCTTGGCTTAAGATAAATTCCGTTTGTTGTTCATTTTCGACTGGATCAATCGTACACGTCGAATAGACGAATGTCCCTCCGCGCTTGACGAGCGGAAGAACTGCCTCGATGATTTGTCGCTGAATGACAGGTAACTGTGTTAAATTTTCTGGTTGCTTTGTCCATTTAATGTCGGGTTTCCGGCGGATGACACCGAGTCCAGAGCACGGTGCATCAACGAGAATCCGGTCAAACGATTCTGCATCGAACCGGTCGCCGACTTTTCGTGCGTCGAGGGCTTCTGCTTCTACCGTATCGAGTTCAAGCCGTTCTGCCTGTTTTTTTAGTAATTTAATTTTATGTGTGTGTAAATCAAGTGCCGTCAACGAACCTGTCGTCAATCCTTCAGCAATATGCATCGCTTTCCCACCCGGTGCTGCACAACTGTCGAGTACATGGTCAGACGGTTCTGCTCCGACGGCCCGCGCAACGAGCATCGAACTCTCATCTTGAAGCGAGAGATACCCACGGTCGAGTAAATCCGTTTGTTGGACACTGCCACTGATGATTTCAAGTCCGTCCGGGGCGACGGCGGCTGCTTTAGCAAAGACACCTTGGGCTTCGAGTAATTCGACGGCTTCTTCGACGGTCGCTTTATTCCGATTGACGCGGACCGTGACGGGTGCCGCTTCGTTGTTGATTTGACAAATCTTCAACGTCTCGTCTTCCCCGAACAATTCAATCCAGCGCTCGACAAGCCACTCCGGGTGACTCGTCTCAATGCTGATTCGTTTGCTCGTTGAAGGAATCGTCGAGAAGTCTGGTTTCCCTTGACGTAAAACGTTACGTAAGACACCGTTGACAACTTTTGCGATATGCGGTTTTCCACGCGTTTTCGCGATTTCGACCGCTTCGTTGATGACGGCGTGATCCGGAATCCGGTCTAGATAAAATAACTGATAGACACTCATCCGGAGCAACGGTCGCATGAAGGGATCGAGTTTTTTTTGTGACGCGAGCAACGGATTGAGGATATAGTCGAGTGTCAGTTCGCGGCTAAGCGTTCCATAAACGAGTTCTGTATATAATCCGACATCGGCTTTTGAAATCGCCCGTTTTTCAAGCATTTGGTGGACGGAGATCGTCGAAAATGCACCACCTTGTCCAATTTTCAATAACGTCGTGACTGCAGCATCGCGTACATTCATGCGTCTTCGCCTACTTTCTGTCCGATTTCGAGCGTCTGACCAATCCCACGCATGAAGGTCGCACCATCCATCCGTTTCTTTCCGGCAGGTTGGAGATCGACGAGTTTCAAGGCGATATCCGAGCCCGTCGCAATGACCGGACCATCACTTTCGAGCGCAATGATTTCTCCTGGTGTTCCGGTCCCTTCACACTTCTCAGCGAAGTAGACTTTAAGTCGATCTTTGCCAAGTAGCGTATAGGCACTCGGGAATGGGTTCATTCCTCTGATTTGGTTATAAAGTTCTTCCCCCGGGCGAGAGAAGTCAAGCCGTTCCCGTTCCCGACTGATATTCGGAGAAAATGTTACATCCTCTTCCCGTTGTGCTTCCGGTGTTAATGTCCCGGCAAATAACTGCGGGAGTGTTTCAATCAATAAACGTGCTCCAGCGTCACTCAATTTTTCGAACATCGTACCGACCGTATCCCGTTCTTCGATCGGGACGATGATTTTTGATAACATGTCTCCCGCGTCCAAGCGATCGACCATATACATGATTGTCACGCCCGTCTCCGTCTCACCATCGATGATGGCTTGGTGAATCGGCGCCCCACCGCGGTACTTCGGTAACAAGGACGCGTGGACATTGATTGCGCCATATTTCGGAGCCTCAAGTACGGCCGACGGAACGATTTGTCCGTAAGCTGCCGTGATGATGATGTCCGGGTTCAGGTCGAGCAGGTCTTGGTAATCCTCGCGAATCTTCGTTGGTTGCAAGACAGGAATCGCGTGGGCAAGTGCGACTTCTTTGACCGGTGTCGGTTTAATTTCGCGCTTTCGTCCGACCGGTTTATCCGGTTGCGAGACGACACCGACGACATTGTACCCAGCATCAATCACTTCACGGAGCGTACTCGCTGCAAATTCAGGCGTCCCCATGAAAACGACACGTGGTGCCGCATCCTGTTCAACGAGTTTATCCGTGAACAACACGCCGTCGAGATGATCCATCTCATGCTGGATTGCACGCGCGAAAAAACCACTTGCTTTGATTTTAACGCTGCGTCCAAGGCGGTCTTGTGTTTTGACGACGATGTGGTCGAATCGTTCGACAGGACCGAAGACACCAGGCATACTCAAACACCCTTCGTCATCGATTTGCGATCCACTTGATTCGAGGATTTCCGGGTTGATCAACTCAATCGGACCTGTCTCGTCATCGGTATGGACAACGGCGACACGGATCGGCTGATTAACTTGTGGTGCTGCGAGTCCGACGCCGTCATACTCGTACATCGTGTCGAACATTCGATCGATCATCTTGCCTAACTTTTTATCAAACTTCGTGACGCGTTGACACGTCTGACGCAATACGTCATTTGGAACTTCTACTACTTTATACATACTGCCACCTCACATAAATACGAATGGATTTAAATCCACTGTTACTTGGATCTTTTGTTTGATGCGTAATGCGAGCATCGCGCGGAGTGCCTCCCGCACCTCTTCTTGACCTTTGTGTTTTATAATGACTTGCTGCCGATACATGTTTTTCAGTCGGGCGAGCGGTGCATCGAGCGGACCATTGACGACGAGGTCGTCTGACTCAAGATGTCGTAGTTGTGCCGCAATTGCTTCCGCTTCCGCCTGCGCTTCAAGCGGATGCGCCGCTGAAATCGTTATGAGTCCTAAAAACCAAAATGGGGGATGCCCACCTAGTTTACGTAATTGCATCTCACGTTTATAAAACGTTTCATAATCATGTTGCTTTGCGGTTTGGATGACGTAATGCTCGGGATTGTACGTTTGGATGATGGATTGCCCAGCCAGTTCACCGCGACCGGCGCGTCCGGAGACTTGCGTAATCAACTGGAACGTCCGTTCACTCGCCCGAAAATCAGGAATTCCAAGTGTCGCATCTGCTGCGATGACACCGACGAGTGTGACATTCGGAAAATCTAGCCCTTTCGCAATCATCTGCGTCCCGAGTAAAATGTTTCCCTCGCGTCGTTCAAACGCATTGAGTAACTTTTCGTGTGCGCCTTTACGCGACGTCGTATCTTGATCCATTCGAATGATTTTCGCTTCCGGAATCAAATGTGCCAGTTCTTCTTCAATCTTTTGCGTCCCCGTCCCGAACTGTCGAATTTTTTTCGACGAACAGGATGGACATTCTTTTGGCATCGCTGCCTCGAAACCACAGTAATGGCATTTGAGACGATCGGCTTGTTGATGATACGTCAAGTTGACGGCACAGTGCGGACACTGCAACGTCTCTCCACAATCACGACACAGGACAAACGTCGTATAACCACGTCGATTGAGTAGCAGGACTGTCTGTTCGCCCCGCTCAATCCGTTGTTTGATTCCTTCGATCAACGGCAAGCTAAACGGTGTCCGGTTCCCGCGCTCGAGTTCTTTACGCATGTCGATGATATCGACCGGAGGCAACTCGCCACCGAATCGTTCCTTGAGCGGTAAATACTGATAGACCCCTTTTTGCGACCGGGCGTATGTCTCAAGAATCGGTGTCGCACTTCCGAGGACGACCGGACAATGATGGAACGCAGCCCGCCACGTGGCGACATCTCGCGTATGGTACCTTGGATTTTCTTCTTGCTTATACGTTGTTTCATGTTCTTCATCTAAGATGATGATGCCGACATTCGTCAGTGGTGCAAACACGGCAGAGCGTGCCCCGACGACGACATCGACTTCCCCTTGCGCAATCTTGCGCCATTCATCGTACTTCTCACCGAGCGACAACCCGCTATGCAAGACGGCGACCCGTTCCCCGAACCGACGCTTGAATCGTTTGACCATCATCGGTGTCAGACTAATTTCGGGCACAAGCAAAATCGCCTGTCGTCCCCGTTCAAGCATCGCGTGAATCGACTCGAGGTAAACTTCCGTTTTTCCACTGCCGGTCACACCATGCAGTAAAAAGGTCGCCGTTTCGTCCGGTGCCGTAATCGCGTCGACCGCCGCCTGTTGATCAGCTGTCAGCATCGCGGGCGTAAAAATATCCTGCGTCAAGTGTTCGTAGGGATTGCGATGGATGTCCACCGTTTCGACACTGAGGACACCTTTACGTTCTAGCGTATGGACGATGCTTAATGTCAAATCGAGCTCATGCATGACGTGACTCCACATCGTCTCTTTCTGTTCGATTAAATAGTCCCGCAACAATACTTGTTTCGTTGCTTGACTCGACAACGGAATCGACGGATCGAGCAGGCGAATCCGTTTGTCCGTTTTCGTCGTCTTTTTTTCTTTGACGACCGGTTGGAGCTCAATCTCGCCTTGGCGTGCGGCAAGTAAGATTTCCTGTTGGACTTCACTCGGGAACTGACTGATTTTTTTGCGGTTCCAGTTCGAAAATCGAGCAGTTTCCGTCAAAATCAGTTTATCATAACTGACCTTTAACGCCGCGGGTAACATCGCGAGTAACGCCGTCGCTTGATAACAAAGTGTCGTCTCCGACAGATACGAGGAAAGTTCTAACAGTTCCTCCGTATAGGTCGGAACTTCATCAAGAACACGGACAATCGGTTTAATCCGTGTCAAATCGCTTTCTTCCTTTGTCGCGACGACGATGCCAAGTAACGCCCGTGGCCCAAAGGGTACTTCGACTCGCATGCCGGGAACGACAAGATTCTGCCACAATTCCGGTACTTCATAATCGAACGGTCGGTCGACGGTCGCTGCTGCTACATCGACGATGACTTCAGCAATCATCGTAAGACCTCAGCGAATTGTTCCAGTAAAACTTTCGCTAAATCCGTTTTCAGTTGTTGACCGTAGTGTCTAGCGGGACCATTTTTCCCGAAAACCGTCACTTGGTTTTCGTCACTTGAAAATCCGATGTCCGGACGGGAGACATCATTTGCGACAATAAAATCAGCATGCTTTCGCTCTAGTTTTTTCAGAGCGTGAACTTCGACTTGTTCCGTCTCAGCCGCGAACCCGACAAGCACTTGATGCGTCTTCTGCTCACCCAACGTCCGTAAAATGTCCGTCGTCTCTTCGAGTTCAATCCGTAACGGCCCATCGATTTTTTTCTGTTTTTTCGTATATTGAACCGTTGGACGATAATCGGCCACTGCTGCCGCCATGATGACTAAATCTTGTGCCGCATAACGCGTAAGCATCTCATGGAGCATCTCGTCTCCTGATTCAATCGCCACTGTCGTCATCCCGCTCGGCAATTCGCCTTTAATCGGTCCATGGACGAGTGTCACCGTAGCGCCAAAATCACGTGCTGCTTCTGCTAGCGCAACACCCATTTTTCCGGACGAATCATTTGTTAGATAACGGACCGGATCAATCCGTTCGATTGTCGGACCGGCACTGACTAATACATGACGCCCGGCAAGTGGTTTCGTCTCGAAGAGCCCTTTGATGGTCTCGACTAAATCCTCAGGCTCCGGAAGACGTCCTTTCCCGACCCATCCACAAGCAAGATTACCGACTCCTGGTGCAATCACCTGGACGCCGTCTGCCATCAATTGATCGAGATTTCGGACTGTCGCCGGATGTTCGAGCATATTGACGTTCATCGCCGGTGCGACGACGACAGGACACTTCGCAGCGAGAATCGTCGTCGTGATGAAATCGTCGGCGATGCCTGTCGCGAGTTTGGCAATCAAATTCGCTGTCGCTGGAGCGACGACAATCAAATCCGCCTCGTCCGCTAAATCGATATGCGCGATTTTCGAAGCATCATGTTCGATGAAGACATCATCATAGACCGGCTTCCGTGTCAATGCCTCAAACGTCGTCTTCCCGACGAATTGTTGCGCATTTTTCGTCATTGCGACTTGGACGTTCGCCCCCGCCTGGACAAGTTTCGAGGCGAGTGCTGCCGCTTTATAGGAGGCAATTCCACCTCCGACGCAGAGTAAGATATTACGATTCGTTAGCATATTGAACTCCTCCTTATTGAAAAAAACAGCCACAATGAGGAGTGGCTGCTTCAAAATTAGTCTTGCGGTTGGTTCGTGACCAATACCTCTCCGAAGTAGAGCTCTTCAAGGGCTTTTCCGACTGGCTTATGTGATTTCGGATTCGCGACTTTCACACGTTTTCCGTCTTGAATTTGACGCGCTCGTTTAGCAGCGACCGTCACGATTGTGTATTTAGAAGGGACTTTCTTTTGTAGCTTATCTACTGATGGATATAACATGTTATTTAACCTCCATGGCTTTTTTATAAAGGGACGCAACGCGTTCCCGACTACAATGTTCCGCAGTGACGATTGCTTGAATCCGATCACACGCTTTGTGAATTTCATCATTCGTCACGACATAATCATAAGCATCCATCATTTCAATCTCTTCTTTTGCAACGAGGAGACGTTGTTTGATGACTTCTTCTGATTCAGTCCCTCGCCCGATGAGACGATTGCGTAATTCTTGAAGACTCGGAGGCGCCAAGAACAAGAAGACCGCTTCTGGGAAGTGCTCCTTCACTTGCATCGCACCTTGTACTTCGATTTCTAAGATGACATCTTTGCCTTCATCTAAGATTTTGTTCACCCAGTCAACTGGTGTACCGTAATAATTCCCAACAAATTCTGCATGCTCAAGTAATTGATTGTTTTCAATCATATGCTCGAACTCATCACGTGTTTTGAAGAAATAATGAACACCATCAATTTCTCCTTCACGCGGTTTCCGTGTCGTACATGACACCGAATAATGCAAATTATTGTCCTCGTCTTCACGTAAGGCACGACAAACCGTCCCTTTACCAACACCACTTGGACCAGATAATACGAGTAATAAGCCACGCTCTTTGAAAATCACTTCAGAACCCCTCCATCTAACAAACTTCACATTGTTTCATATTAGCAGTATAGACAGGAAGTTCGCAAGTAATCTTTTTCTAGCTCGACTGCTTTATCATACCATAACGAAGCCGTTTCTGTTACCTTTAGAAAGTGGAAACGAAATCAGGAAAGAAGGTAATATCATGGCTTTTGATGGATTGATGACGACACGTGTCGTCAACGAACTACAGATGCTCGTCGGTGGGCGGATCAACAAGATTCATCAACCGTACGCACTCGATTTAATTTTTAGCATCCGGGCCGATCGTAAGAACGTCACCCTACTCGCATCTGCGAACGCAATGTATGCACGTTTGCATATGACGAGCGAATCGACGAGCAATCCTAGCGAACCCCCGATGTTTTGCATGATGCTCCGGAAGCATCTAGAAGGTGGCTTCATCGAATCAATTGAACAATTAGGACGGGACCGTGTCATTTTGATGCGTATTCGTTCCCGCAATGAACTCGGTGACGAAGAAGCTAAAAAATTGTACATCGAATTGATGGGACGTCACTCGAACATTCTATTGACGGATGGTCAGGACAAAATCCTTGATGCGATTAAGCATCTTCCACTCAGTCAAAATACGTTCCGGACGATCATGCCGGGACTACAATATCAACTCCCCCCGCAACAGGATAAAGTCGATCCATTGACCGGGGATATTGAAACAGCCTTACATCGTATCGATTGGAACGCCGGTAAGATTGACCGTCAATTACTCGGGCTGTTCAGTGGACTATCCCCACAAATCGCTGAAGAAGTCGTCTTGCGTGCAGGACTTGCCAATCGAACTTCGCTCGCGGAAGCACTCCGGTCCGTCTTGAACGAACTGGAAGGACCGTACTATTTCCAACGGCTCGCGAGTGGGAAAGAACGGTTTTCGCCCGTTGCCTTACAGCATGGCGAGATTGTCGATGAAAAAACGTTCACGACGAGTGGTGACGTCCTCGATGCCTTTTTCCATCAAAAATCGAACCGCGACCGTGTCAAACAACAGGCCGCGGATTTAGAACGCTTCATTAAGAGTGAATACGAGAAGAACCTCTTAAAACGGACGAAACTCGAACGTGACCTTGCGGCGACTGAGAAGATGGATGAACTGAAGCATAAAGGTGAGCTCTTGACGACCTACTTGTATCAATTACAACGCGGGATGAAAGAAGCGACCGTCGTCGATTATTATGATGAGGACGGGAAAGAAATCACAATTGCACTCGATCCCCGTTTCTCACCGAACGAAAATGCACAGCGTTACTATAAACGCTACAACAAACTAAAGACAGCCAAAGTTGAAGTCGCAAAACAATTGACGAAGAACCAACTCGAAATCGATTACTTCGAGTCGTTACTCGCCCAACTCGAGGTTGCATCACCCGATGATATCCGGGAAATGCGCGAAGAACTCGTCGAAGAAGGCTACTTACGCGAGCGCAGTAAAAAGAAAAAGAAACCGCTCGTCCCAAAACTTGAAGCTTATCAATCTTCAACGGGCATCGACTTCTTCGTCGGTAAGAATAACAAACAAAATGACTATGCGACGTTCAAATTCGGACGACGCTCCGAAACCTGGTTGCATACGAAAGACATACCCGGCTCGCACGTCATCATTCGGAGTGATGAACCGGATGAAACGACATTAAAAGAAGCCGCGATGGTTGCTGCTTATTATTCAAAAGCACGTGAATCGAGTCAAGTCCCTGTCGATTTTACGGAACTCCGTCATGTCAAGAAGCCAAGTGGTGCCAAACCCGGTTTCGTCATCTATACGGATCAAACGACGTTGTACGTCACTCCGGATGCGAGTCTCGTACAAGCGCTTCGCCTAAAATGATATTTACACGCCAAAAAAGATGGAACATCACTTTGAAGTGACGTTCCATCTTTTTTGTCGTGTTCGTCTTCTTTTACGAAAATATTATGAGACGCCCGCTCGGAGAGAACATCTACTTGATTTTTTCGAGCTGTTCACGGTAATCAAGTAGATGCCCATTGATGATATCCTTCGCTTCATTCACTTCTTCATCAAACGAGAACATTGATTGTTTCCGTTCATGCGAAAAAATCACATCATAATGATGACTCAACAAAAAGTCGATCTCTTGACCGAGCATTTTTTCTTGTTCATCCGTCATCGGGATATCTCGGTGACTGGCGATACTCTCAAGCAGTAACAGTAATTTATCTTCTAAATCGACGAGCTGCTTCAGTTCAATAAACGGTTCACTTTGTCCACTCGTCACGAGCGGATATTTTTGATCTTCTTGAAGCATTAACATCATCTCTTCATGTTTCAGCACTTGCTTACGGACTGCCAGCAGTTTTACGTCGTCCTTAACGAGACTCCGCCAGTCCTCCATTAATTGTTGCGTCGTTTTTTTGACGAGCAACATCAAACGGTTTTCATAGTGCGGTGGGAAGACGATATAGTTGACGGCGACCGCCGATAAAACACCAACGACCGTCAACAGAGACCGCGTCAAGGCATAATGGACATAATCGGCAGTCGGACTTTCAAACATCAAAACGATGGCAAAGGCAGCAAACGTCGACATGTCCGTCCGACCAATCATCGAGTTGAAGACGAGCGACACGATAACGGCTAACCCAATCGTCAAGGGGTTTGCCCCTAACGTCGCAACGACTACGAGACCACAGACAAGGCCTAAAATCGTTCCGAACACTCGATTAAAGAACATTTTAAAGGAGCGGTGAATCGTCGGCTGCATCGCAACGATTGCTGCGACGGCTCCCATTCCAGAATAGATGTCAAAGACGTACCAAGAGAAGCTGAGCGCAATCGCGACGGCGATCCCTGTCTTAATGGTACGGAGACCGATTCGAAATTGGATGTTCACTCGAGCGTCACCTGCCCGACTTCACTTTCAACCGTCACTTCCGGCTTTTCTTGTTTCGACAGCTCATAAATAACTGCACTGTCGTCTTTTAATTTCGTGTAACGTTTTGCAGCTTTCACATCTCCATCCGTTTCAACCGTAATTGTCCCAGCGGTTTTTGCAGGATTTAATCGAATCGCTCCATCAATCGTCTTGACGCTTAAATCAAGTTTCACACCATATTCGTCGAGTTTGACACTCTTTCCTGTGACATCAGCATGAACAGCATTCAAATCCTCGATGTCAACAGATCCGCTCCCAATCAATGTCACGTCATCTGCGTTAATTTTGTTCAGACGAATCGTCTCCGCGTCAAGCTGAATCACTTTGGCAAAAACGCCCATCCCTGTTAACGAGGCCGCATCGACATCAATCCGATTCATATAGCTGGGTAAACCAACTTCAATCTCATAATCCCCCGTTTTCAAGCTCGGGCGATTTCCGAATCGGGCCAGCCAGCCGTCACGTCCTGTCACGGTAATCGTATTTCCTGACGTCCCGACTTTTAAGCGTTTTTTACTTGAAGCACTATCGACCAGTTTCAATTGAACATTCCCATCCGTGCTTCTAACGAAGTTGATGCTCGCGTTCGGTGCTTCGATTTGTAATGTTTTATAGCGGTTCGTCGTCTTGAATGTCTCACCACGAGATAAAGAATCTGTCGTAAGTAAGAGTGTCACCGCGTATAGAAGAATAAGGGCTGATCCGACCGAAGCATATAGTATCCACGGACGGCGAACAGGCTTGCGCTGACCAATTCTTTCAAAAGAATCATTTTGTTTTCGTCGTTTTGCTTTTAAACGTGTAAACGTCGACTGTTTTCGTTTTCGTTCTGATCTACTCGTTGTATCGTCCATCCGTTTACCTCCATCCAGTTCACTTCCATTATTCCGAATTTATGATTGTCCTGTCAACATCCTCTCTCCATCATACGAAAATCGTAAATGTCTTGGCATCGGGCGGAAGAATGAACGGCGGTAAAAAAAAGGAAGAAGAAGAATCAGCTGAAATGATTCTCCTTCTTCCTTTTAAGTTAGCTCTAATTTTTCAAAATCTGCTTTACAGTTCAAGCGATTCATCAATCGCTAAAGGATGACCTGTCTGCCCTTGCGCTTCAAGCTCATCACAAAAAGATTTGGCATCTTGTTTGATTAAGTCGAATGTATCGTAATGAATCGGTACAACCGCGTTCGCCTGCAACATATCGGCAGCGATTAAGGCGTCTTCCGGTCCCATCGTGAAATTGTCGCCGATTGGTAAAAATGCAAGATCAATGTCATGATGTGCCCCATACAATGCTAAATCGCCGAACAACGCCGTATCTCCTGCATGGTACAGTACCTTATCTTCAATCGTCAGTAAGAAGCCAGCCGGCATTCCCATGTACATGATGGTCTGCTTCTCTTCATCAATGATGCTTGAAGAATGGAAGGCTTGCGTCATTTTTACTTTTCCGAATGGAAATTCAAATTGACCGCCGATATTCATCGGATGAACATTCAACCCTTTAAAACTTAAATACGTCGCTAGTTCATGTGTTGCGACAATCGTCGCGCCCGTCGACTTCGCAATCGTTTCCGCATCCGCCATATGATCGGCATGGGCGTGGGTCAATAGAATAAAATCTACTTTGACGTCTTCCGGTTTTGTCATCGCTTTGTCATTCCCACTAAAAAACGGGTCAATCACGATGTGTTGCCCATTCGTTTCAATCGTTACCGTTGACTGTCCGTGATATGTCACTTTCATTTAAAAGACCTCCCCTAACAAATAATCGGAACGAGTTATTTTTTCCCCTCTCCCCAAGCACATAAACCTTTCATCGCCGGTTGAAGCGTAAACGCAGCATCTGTCAGTCGGTATTCGACATGCAGGACCGCTTCATCAAATTCAATCCGTTCGACCATGCCAAGTCGTTCAAGTTCCTTTAATTGATCTGTCAACACCTTCCTTGATATGCCCGGAATCGACCGATGCAATTCTAGAAAACGTTTAGGACCGTTCTCTAATGTGCAATATAACCGTGGGCGCCATTTTCCACCAATGATTTCGAGCGCTCGATTAACTGGAAATTGTTCTGTCGTCATTACTTTTCGTCTCTCCTTCAAGTAGTTACTTCAAAGTGCGTACTATGCAATCGAGTGTATCGTAAGTTACCGTTAGCGTAAACCAAAAAGCAAAGGAGACAACAAACATGACTTACCCACGTAATTTTTCACACATCGGACTTTCGGTCCCAGATTTAGAAGCTGCTATTACATTTTATTCGGAGGTTATGGGATGGTATGTCATCATGGAACCATCTGATGTCATTGAAGACGATTCCCCAATCGGCGTCATGTGTACGGACGTATTTGGAGCAGGATGGGGCAAATTCCGCATCGCGCATATGGCGACAGGCGACCGGATCGGGATCGAACTCTTTGAATTCCCGAACAATGAACAACCGGAAAATAACTTCGAATTCTGGAAAACAGGTATTTTCCATTACGCGATTCAAGACCCGGATATTGAAGGCATGGTCGAAAAAATTGTGGCTCACGGCGGCAAACAACGGATGCCGATTCGTGAATACTACCCGGGTGAAAAACCGTACCGCATGGTATATTGTGAAGATCCGTTCGGTAACCTCGTCGAACTCTATTCACACTCATATGAATTGACGTACTCCGAAGGCGCCTATTAATCATGAAGGCGTGGCTCAATCAAGAGGGAACATCTATTGAAAATTGGCAGTACCGTGACGTCGAGATGCCGCAACTTAAAGCACATGAAGCGTTGATTCGTGTTAAAGCCGTCGCCCTGAATCCTGTCGATTACAAAGCGACGAACAATCCCGCTTGGACGTTCCCGCATATTCCCGGTGTCGATTTAGCCGGAGTCGTCGAACAGGTCGGTTCAGACGCAGGTGATTTGTCGGTCGGAGACCGTGTCGCGATTCATACGAACCTTCAAAAAAATGGAGCGTTCGCGGAATACGCTGCAGTCGATGCACGGGCACTTGCCCTCATTCCGGAAGACGTCAGCTTTACCGATGCCGCAGCGATTCTCTGCGCCGGGATGACGGCTTATGAAGCGATCCATCAAAAGATGAACACGACGGATAAAGAGACGATTCTCATCCACGCCGGTGCCGGTGGTGTTGGCGGGTTCGGCATCCAGCTCGCGAAACGTCTCGGCTTACGTGTCGCGACAACAGCGTCGACTGAAAATCATGACTGGGTCAAGCGGTTAGGGGCTGACTTAGCGATTGATTATAAACTGGAGAACATCACCGATGTGATTCGCGACTGGACGGATGGACGTGGTGTCGATTTAATCTTGAATACGGTCGGCCGAGCTGAAGCGACGGACGATTTAGGACGGCTCGCCTTTTCCGGTCAACTCGCTTATATCGCCGGCGGTCCGGATTTGTCGATCGTCAAACCGTTTACGTTGTCACCGTCAATCCATGAAGTCGCGCTTGCCGCTGCTTACGCGAGTCAAAATGACCGCGCCATCCGTAACCTTGGTCAAATGGCATCGGCGTTGCTTCTGCTCGTTCAACAGAATGAACTCGATCCACTCGTCACAGATATCATCCCAGCCGATCAACTGGTCGAAGGGCTAAAGCGGTTGGCAGAACGACACGTCCGCGGTAAAATCATCGCGACGTTTTAAGTAGGCAACATCCAAAATTGAAACGCCGATGCTTCCATTTTCAGACGGCAGCATCGGCGTTTTTATATTTATCATGATTTGATGCATAGCTGTAACACCGCAACAACAGTTTTCATCCCGTGTTGAAAAAATCATTCGCTTCGCCCGCACCAAACAGGAAAAAAGCTTATGTTCCGTTGTCAAAGACAAACAGACCGACTCTTGACTACCGGTATTTATCGGTTTTTGTGATTTGTAACGAGCGACCGACGAGTTGAAAGCCGATTGCTTGATAGATTTTATTGGACGTCGGGTTCGACCAATCCGTATAGAGTGTGATCATCGGGTACCCTTGCTCCAGCAAATAGGTACAGACACGGGCCACGAGATCAGAAGCAAGACCTCGCCCTCTAAGTTCCGGCGGCGTATAGACGTAAGAGACGGTCACGCCTGACGTCGTCGGTCGACTAGCTGACGTCATGGATATGAGACGGTCCCCGTCGAACAGACCAAATAACGTCTGCTTTGAACTATGACGACGAATCGTCTGTTCATTTTGAAGACGATTCCGCTCCGTCACGGCTAATGCACCGGTCTCGCAAATGAAGTCCCATCCGAACGAGACGGCTTGGTCGACAGCCTGTTCGTCAACGATACGAAAAGCGTATTCAAGTTGCGGTGGTCGCGTCACGTGATGTAAGGCATACATTCCTTGATCCATCTTCACACGGTATTTCGTATGCGGAGCAAGAAGCGGCTTGACGAGCGCATGTTCTCCGACATATCCCTTACAGTCAAAAATCCGGGCAAGTTTTCGCATGCTTGGATCCGAAAATGCTTCACCTGCCAAAATCGCCTGTTCTTCAATCGTTTGTAGGATGATGATTTTTCGGTCGTCTTCTTCAGCGATCGCCATCAAAAGTGGCGTATCCCCCCGTTCCAAGATACCGAGCGGCAATTGGTGGACCTCACTGCGCTGTTCAAGGAAAGGAACAGCCACGCGTTTAAAACTCTCATAATCCCGATAATGCGTTACCATCTGAAGCGACCTCCTTTGTTCTACAACTAGTGTAACAAAAAAAGTTTCCACCCCATACGACAAGTCAAAAAACATTCATCTAAAATCGTCAAGGCTCCTTACCCGTCCGGATAAGGAGCCTCTATTTACACTCTGGTATTTGATTCACTCAATCAAATCGTCGCTGTGAAACGGTCACTCCAAGCAACTGGATCAATTGACCACGCGAGCAGTTGTGTCTGTTCGTCTCTCGAGATCGCACTTGTCGCAACTGCCGTTTCGAGTAACTCCGAAAAATTCAGTAGCGATTTCGCCTTCAGATTCGCTGCCGTTAAATTAGCTTGCAAACGACTCATGCCATAGGAGAAGATGGCTTGAATCTGCACGACTTCCGCCCCTGCCTGTTGCAAAGCTTCAGCCGCTTCAATCGATGATTTACCTGTCGATAACAAATCTTCGATGACAACGACACGTTGGCCCGGTTTAATGCGCCCTTCGATTTGATTCCCTTTTCCATGTTGTTTGGCACTACCGCGGACATAGACCATCGGTAAGTTGAGTCGGTCCGCGACTAGCGCGGCGTGTGGAATACCCGCTGTCGCCGTCCCTGCGATGACGTCGACTTGTAACGATTTGACCTGCTGCGCCAATAAATCGGCAATCATCGAACGGACATCCGGACTCGACAATGTCAGACGATTATCACAGTAGATCGGTGAACGGAGTCCGCTCGCCCATGTGTACGGTTGACTCGGTGAAAGTGTGACGGCTTCGATTTCGAGTAATGCAGTCGCTAATTGATTCATTGTCGGATCCCCTTCCATTGTGCCAGTAAGTCTTCGTACATCGCTGCCGGGTCGTCCGCCTGTGTGATGGCGCGTCCGATTACAAGATCCGTCGCTCCCGCATCGCGGGCAAATTCAACCGTTGCGATTCGTTTTTGATCATGCGCCGCTGTCCCTGCCGGTCGAATCCCCGGTGTGACGAGTTGAAATCCATCGCGGCAACCCGGCTTGATTTTTTCAACATCGAGTGCTGAACAGACAACTCCGTCTAAACCAGCTTGTTCGGCTAGTTGTGCATATGCGACGACGACGGTATCCAATTCCTCATGAATCAGTAATTGTTCGACCATCGCCTGATCCGTCGACGTCAATTGTGTCACGGCAATCAACCGGGTGCCCGCAGCTGTTTCGTCTAATCCTTCCCGTGCCGCGCGCATCATTTCGAGTCCTCCCGCAGCATGAACGTTCGTCAACTCAACGCCGAGCTGACCGATGACGCGAAGTGTTCGTCGCGCCGTTTCCGGGATATCATGGACCTTCAAGTCCAAAAAGACGGCATGTCCCCGTTCGACCAATTGTCGGACGAATGTTGGACCTTCGGCATAATAGAGCTCCATGCCGACTTTGACGGCAGGTCGGACTGGGCCGAATTTTTCTAAAAATCGAGTAACGTGTAATCCTGACGGAAAATCAAGCGCGATGTAAAGCTGCCCCATATGCGTTCCCCCTAATGTCTAAAATATGTTCGATCCCGAATTCGTCCATCCGTTTCGGGAGTGCCGCAATCAACTCTTGGCAAATGAACGGATTGACGAAGTTCGCCGTCCCGACCGCCACAGCCGACGCACCGGCATAAATCATTTCCAGCACATCATCGACCTCCATGACGCCGCCCATCCCGATGATCGGAATCTCGACGACTTGTGCGACATCATGAATCATCCGGATTGCAACGGGTTTGATGGCGGGGCCAGATAGACCGCCAATCCGATTTGCAAGAATCGGTTGACCGGTCCGGACATCAATTCGCATCCCGACTAGCGTGTTGATCATCGTCAACCCGTCCGCTCCTGCCTGTTCGACGGCCTGTGCCATCTCGACGATTGACGTGACGTTCGGTGACAGTTTGACGTAGACGGGTTTATCCGACACTGCTTTGACACGTCGCGTCAATTCTGCTGCCATCCGTGGGTCTGTTCCGAACTGCAGTCCGCCGGATTTGACGTTCGGACAAGAAATATTCAACTCGATTGCTTTGACGACCGGATTTTGACTGATTAACCGGGTGACCGTTTCGTATTCTTCCGGTGTCGATCCGGCGACATTCGCGATGATTTCCGTATCGAACTGACTTAAGAACGGTAACTTCGTTTCGATGATGCCCTCGACGCCTGGATTTTGCAACCCGATTGCGTTCAACATCCCCATTCCGCTCTCCGCGACGCGTGGGGTTGGGTTTCCGTACCGTTCCTCGCCTGTCGCCGCCTTAATCATGATTCCACCAAGAACAGATAAATCGTAGAACTTGGCAAACTCTTCCCCGAAGCCGAAGCAACCGGATGCTGGCATAATTGGATTCTTCAAATTCAATCCCGGTAACGTGACCGCTAATCGATTCATAAAATCACCGCTTCCGCCCGAAAGACTGGACCATCGGAACATGTCTTCACGTAGTTTCCGTCCGGTGTCTTACAGACACAGGCGAAACAAGCACCAATCCCGCAACCCATCCGGTTTTCGATCGACAGGAAACGATCTTGAATCGGGACCATCTGCAAGGAGCGTAACATCGGTTCCGGACCACACGCGAGTAACGTATCGAACCGCTCTGGTGTCAGTGCCGCCGTCACAAACCCTTGAACACCCGCCGTCCCGTCGACCGTCGTAATCGTCGTCGGCCCCAGCTTTTTAAACGCCTCTTCGTAAAACACACTGTCTGCCGTATCAAACCCTAGAATCGCTTCACACGCCACCCCACGTTCAACGAGTTTACGCATCGTATAATACAGTGGCGGAACACCGATTCCCCCACCAACGAGGACAACGCAACTCGTCGGCTCAATCAAGTTCACCGGGAAACCGTTCCCGAGTGGTCCGAGGGCATCGACGAAATCCCCAGGCCGTAAGGAAGCGAGTTCTTTTGTTCCTTGACCAATCTCTTTGAATAAAAAAGTGATTAGATCGCCTTCGACGTTTGCGATTGAAATCGGACGCCGTAATAACGGGCCGACACGCAGGTGCATGAAGCGACCCGGCTCAATCTTTTTTACCTCCGGCATCCGACAAATCAATTCTGTCGCATTAACTGCGACCTTTTTCGTTGAGACGACCGTTAGTAGTTCAATCATCGCGTCACCGCCTTTTTCATGTGCGTGAATGCTTGAATCGAACTCGCTTCGAATGAGAGACTCTCAATGACTCGGAGTAACGCTTCTGCCGTATCGAGAGATGTCAGACAGACGACATTGTTTTCTGCGGCTGCCCGGCGAATGATGAAACCATCTTTCGTCACTTGGGAGTCGCGACTCATCGTGTTGATGACATACTCGACTTCTGCTTTTTCGATTAAATCGAGCATTGACCCTTGATCGGAACCAATTTTTCCGACAACCTGGACGGCTAACTCATGTCCTGTCAAGAAGCTTGCTGTTCCGGCTGTTGCGAGCAATGTGAATCCGAGTGCTGCAAACCGCTTGGCGAGACCCAGCATTTCTTGTTTATCTTGATCAGCGACCGTCATCAAGATACGACCATGTTCAGGAATCGCCATTCCGGAAGCGAGTAACCCTTTATACAGTGCTTTCTCGAGCGTCCGGTCCGTTCCGATGACTTCACCGGTCGACTTCATTTCCGGTCCGAGTGACGGATCCACTTCCTTCAGTTTCGCGAATGAGAAGACCGGTACTTTGACGGACACGAGCTTCTCTTCCGGCAGGAGACCGCTTGTCAGTCCGTAAGACGCGAGTGTCTCACCTAAGATGACGTTCGTCGCGAGACGTGCGACCGGTAATCCCGTTACTTTTGAGATGAACGGTACAGTCCGACTCGCCCGCGGGTTGACTTCAAGCACATAGAGTTCCCCGTCAGCGAAGACGAACTGGATGTTGAGCAATCCTTTGATGCGGAATGCTTTTGCGATACGCGTCGTGTAATCAACGATTTGATCTTTGATTGCTTGCGCGACACGTTGCGGGGGATACACCCCGATCGAGTCCCCGGAGTGTACTCCCGCGCGTTCGATGTGCTCCATGATACCCGGGATGACGACATCTTCACCGTCGCAAATCGCATCCACTTCAAGCTCCATTCCCGTCAAGTAACGGTCGACGAGGACCGGTCGTTCCGGCGAGGCGATGACGGCATGTTTCATGTAATGTTCGAGCTCTTGTTGCCCGTAGACGATTTCCATTGCACGTCCACCGAGGACATAAGACGGACGGACGAGGACAGGATAGCCGAGACCCGCTGCCGCTGCCGTCGCTTCTTCGACCGTGACCGCTGTTTTTCCGGGCGGTTGTGGAATCTCAAGTTTTGTCAAAGCGGCTTCGAATTGTTTCCGGTCTTCTGCCATATCAAGATCTTCTAACGCCGTTCCGAGAATCTTGACCCCTTCGTCAGCGAGCGACTCAGCTAAGTTGATGGCGGTTTGCCCGCCGAACTGGACGATGACGCCGATCGGTTGTTCATTTCGGATGACTTCGAGAACATCTTCCGTCGTCAGTGGTTCAAAGTAGAGCCGGTCCGAAATCGAGAAGTCCGTCGAGACCGTTTCCGGGTTATTGTTGACGATGATCGCTTCATAACCCGCTTCGCGAATCGCTTGAATCGAGTGGACCGTCGCATAATCGAATTCGACCCCTTGTCCAATCCGGATCGGCCCGGAACCGAGTACGAGAATCGACGGGCGTGTCGTCGGTGCCGCTTCATTTTCGACTTCATACGTCCCGTAGTAATACGGTGTATCGGAAGCGAACTCTGCTGCACACGTATCGACCATCTTGTAGACGGGATGAATCTGTTCTTGATTTCGCGTATGACGAATCACGGTCTCACTTTTCTTCGTGATCCGGCCAATCATCGCATCGCTGAAGCCGTAACGTTTTGCGTGTAATAAACGCTCGCGTGTCAGCTCTTCGCGTGCCAACTCCTGTTCAATCCGGAAGATATGGTGTAACTTCTCTAAAAACAGCCGGTCGATGCTGGTCCATTCGTGAATTTGTTCGACCGAATAACCCCGCTCCATTCCCGCGTAAAGGGCGAATAGCCGTTCATCCGTTGCTTTGACGATGTACTGGTTGAGTGTCACTTCATCCATGTCGAGAAAACGGTCCATCCGGAGATCCGACATCCCGATTTCGAGCGAGCGGACTGCCTTCAGCAAGGCTTCTTCCATCGTCCGTCCCATCGCCATGACTTCACCTGTCGCCTTCATTTGCGTCCCGAGCGTCCGGTCTGCCGATTCGAACTTATCAAACGGCCAGCGCGGAATCTTCGCGACGACATAGTCGAGTGCCGGTTCAAACGAGGCAAAACTCGTTTCCGTGATCGGGTTCTTCAGTTCCGATAAGGCATAACCGACAGCAATTTTTGCCGCAAGTTTTGCAATCGGGTAGCCTGTCGCCTTCGACGCCAAGGCCGACGAGCGCGAAACGCGCGGGTTCACTTCGATGACATAGTAGTCGAAACTATGCGGATCAAGTGCAAACTGGATGTTACATCCGCCTTCGATGCCAAGGGCACGGATGATGTCGAGTGAAACATTTCGCATCATTTGATAATCGCGGTCGGACAGTGTCTGGGTTGGTGCAAAGACAATCGAGTCGCCCGTATGGACGCCGACCGGGTCAAAGTTTTCCATCGCACAGACGATGATCGCTTGGTTCGTCGCGTCACGCATGACTTCGAACTCAACTTCTTTCATCCCGGCAATTGATTTCTCGAGCAATACTTGGTTCGCCGGACTCGCTTTGATACCGCCCTCGACGATTCGGACGAACTCGTCCATCGTCTCAGCAATCCCGCCGCCTGTACCACCGAGTGTGTAAGCCGGTCGAATGATGATCGGCAGACCGATTTTCGCGCAAAATTGTTCCGCTTCTTCTACTGTATGAACGATTTCACTCTCCGGGACACCGTGTCCCAGTCTGAACATCAATTTTCTGAACAAATCACGATCTTCTGCCTCTTCAATCGCGGACAGTTTCGTTCCGAGCAGTTCGACACCATATTCAGCCAAAACGCCGAGTCGGTCGAGTTCGACCGCTAGATTCAATCCAGTCTGCCCACCGAGTGTCGCAAGCAAGGCATCCGGACGTTCCTTGCGGATGATCCGGGACACGAACTCCGCTTGGAGCGGTTCGATGTAAACCCGGTCCGCGACAGTCGGGTCTGTCATGATCGTTGCGGGGTTCGAGTTCACGAGGATGACTTCGTAACCTTCTTCCTTGAGTGCTTGGCACGCTTGGGTTCCGGCATAATCAAACTCTGCTGCTTGTCCGATGACGATTGGACCTGATCCGATAACGAGAATCTTCTGGATATCTTGACGTTTAGGCATGAGTGACCTCCTGTTGGTTCGTGATTTCTGTTAAAAACTGATCGAATAAATCATTGGCGTCCATTGGACCGGGTGATGCTTCCGGATGATATTGAACAGAGAAGACAGGTTCCGTCCGGTGTCTGACACCTTCGACCGTCCCATCATTGATGGCGACGTGTGTGACGATTAACTCGAATCCCTTCAATGACTGTTCGTCGACGGCGTAGCCATGATTTTGTGAGGTGATGCTGACGTGACCGGTTTGAAGATCTTGAACCGGGTGATTGGCACCGCGATGACCGAACGGTAACTTGAACGTATCGGCGCCGTGCGCAAGCGCAATCAATTGATGACCGAGACAAATGCCGAAGATGACGATTTTCCCTGTCAGCTCTTGAATCAATGGAATCGCTGTTGGAACGTCTTTCGGATTCCCGGGACCGTTCGATAACATCATGCCGTCCGGTTTATAACGTAAGACTTCCTTCGCCGTAACATTGTACGGTACGACGACTACTTCGCAACCGCGGCGGACGAGTTCACGGACGATGCCGAGCTTTGCACCAAAGTCGACGAGGACAATCCGCGGACCGGCACCCGGGATGATGTACGCCCGTTCCGTCGAAGCACGTTTCACCTGATCCGTTGCGAGCGGCATGTTGTGCAAACGGTCTAATTGGTCGGCGAGATTAAATTCACCATCGACGAGCAATCCGCGCATGACGCCTTTTGATCGTAAGTGGCGCGTCAGTTGACGTGTATCGACGCCGGTTAAGCCCGGAATATCGAATTCTTCTAAGGCCTCTGCTAACGACGATTGGGAGCGGAAGTTCGACGGAGTATGGCAGACTTCACGGACGATGAGTGCTTTCGCAAGTGGTCGCGTCGTTTCGTAATCTTCCCGGTTGATGCCATAGTTCCCGATCAAGGGATTCGTCAAGACGATCATCTGGTCACAATAGGATGGATCAGATAACATTTCCTGGTATCCCGTCATCCCTGTCTGGAAGACGACCTCCCCCATCGTGACGCGTGTTGCGCCAAATGCTGTCCCTTCGAACGTCATACCATCTTCTAAAATGAGTGTCCGTTTAGACATGTGCCGTTTCCCCCTTGAATACGATTTTTCCACCGACGAGTGTCATGACCGGGTATCCTGTCAGTAACCGTCCCGCGAACGGTGTATTTTTTCCTTTTGAATAAAAGCGTTCTGGTTCAACCGGTCGGACGGTCTCTAAATCAAGCAACACGAGATCTGCCGGTGCCCCGACTTCCAAGCGACCATACGGTAAGTCGAACAAGGCGGCCGGCTTGCGTGTCAAGGCATCGACTAAGTCGCTTAGCGTCATCTGGTTCGTTTGAACAAGTTTCGTATAAAGTAGTGGAAAGGCTGTCTCGAAGCCCGTAATTCCAAATGGTGCCCGCTCGATGCCGAGCGCTTTTTCATCGGCTGCGTGCGGCGCATGATCCGTTGCGATACAATCAATCGTGCCGTCGCGTAACCCTTCGAGCAGTGCCGCCCGGTCTGCCTTACTCCGAAGGGGCGGATTCATTTTAAAGTTCGGATCCTGCCCCTCGATGTCATCTTCCGTCAGGACGAGATGGTGCGGTGTCACTTCTGCCGTGACACGGATTCCTGCCCGTTTGGCGTCACGAATGACCCGGACTGATTCTTTTGTCGAGACATGACAGACATGATAATGGCAGCCGGTCGCTTCTGCGATTAAGACGTCGCGCGCGATGTGGATACTTTCCGCTAGTGACGGAATCCCCTGCAGTCCTTCCCGTTCACTATACGCACCTTCATGGACACAGCCGGCTTTCAACGTATCGTCCTCACAATGGGCGACGACCGCCTTCCCGAGTTTCGCTGCGCGTCGCATCGCTTCCCGCATGACGGCGGCACTTTGAACGCCAACGCCGTCATCTGTAAACGCAAAGACATCCGTTAATTCTTCAAACGCGACGAGTTCCTGTCCTAGCTGATTTTTTGAAATCGCCGCATAAGGCAAAACCCGGACAGACGCCGTTTCTTCGATTTTCTTGAACAAGGCGTCTAACGTCTCGCGGTCATCCGGAACAGGACGCGTATTCGGCATCGGACAGATTGTCGTGAATCCGCCGGCTGCGGCTGCGGCCGTACCTGTTGCAATCGTTTCTTTATGTTCGCCACCCGGTTCGCGGAGATGGACATGAATATCGACGAAGCCTGGTGCTAACAAGCGGTTACTTGCATCGATGACTTGCTCGTCCGCCCGCGGCGCAGCATCGAGATCCGTAATCAAGCCATCCTCGATGCGAATGCTTGATTGTTGCAATTGTCCGTTTTGATACCATGTTGCGTGATCGATACGTAGTGTCATATTAAATCTCTCCTTCAGTTGAGTTAGGATGAAACGCACGTTCTAAAATCGCCATTCGGGCGAACACACCATTTTTCATCTGCTCGAAGATTCGTGACTGGGTATGTTCGACCAGTTCGTCCGCAATCTCGATCCCGCGATTGACGGGTGCCGGGTGTAAGATGATTGCTTCCGGTCGAATCCGCCGCATCCGGTCGAGTGTCAAACCATATTGTTCGTGATACGTTTCTTCGAGCTCCATCGCCTGATTGTGCCGTTCCTGTTGAACCCGGAGTAACATGATGATGTCACTTTGCTCGAGTGCCTCGTCAATCGGGACATAGGCAATCCCCATCGT
This sequence comes from Exiguobacterium sp. s102, assembly GCF_018618635.1. Lineage (NCBI taxonomy): Bacteria > Bacillati > Bacillota > Bacilli > Caryophanales > Exiguobacterium > Exiguobacterium sp. s102. Next base: position 710,966 of record NZ_JACSML010000001.1, on the reverse strand, counting down.
CTCGTCAAACCATTCCGGTGGACCGGAACCGATGACGGTCGCCCCGAGCCGCTGCAACACGTCCGCGTTCGACCGGGCGACCCGGCTGTGTCGCAGGTCCCCACAGATGACAACCGTTTTGCCGTGAATATGACCGAATTCGGCAAACATCGTCATTAAATCGAGTAAAGACTGGGACGGATGTTGACCACTCCCATCGCCCGCGTTGATGACCGGAATCGTCAACTGTTCAATCAGCGCGTGGTAATAACCTGTCTCGTGATGGCGGATGACAAGTGCTTCGACCCCGAGTGCTTCAAGTGTTTTACATGTATCAAGTAACGTTTCTCCTTTTTGGACGGATGATGTCGTCGTCTCAAACGGCAGGACATGCATTCCTAAGCGATGTTCCGCCATCTCGAATGAACAGCGTGTCCGTGTCGAATTTTCAAAGAACAGGTTGGCGATCGTTTTATTCGCAAAGGTATTTGACGGTTGTCCATGTTTCAATTCAAGCGCCCGCTCAATCAACTGCTCGATTTCTAGAATCGAGAGCTGGTCGAGACTGACGAAATCGGGACTCACTGGTTGGGTTTTCATCTCGTTCACTCCTTTTTCGGCCGCAAAAAAGCGCACCTTCTGATGTGAAGGTGCGCTGAAGAAAGCAGATGAACATCTGCGATCTACAAGGGCCTCCACTTTATCGTCCTCTCGGGAACGTCTTAAAAGTCGTTAGCTGCTCGTTTCGGTTGTAAAGGTGTTTCTTCGATGTCGACTTCTTCCTGTGCCGCCTTCGGTAAAATCAAGTTCAAGACAACTCCGAGGATGGTGGCGAGCGCCATTCCTTCTAACGAGAAGTTCCCCACTTTCAAAGCTGCACCGCCGATGCCGATGACCAAGATGACCGCCGTGATCGTCAAGTTTCGTTTATCTGCTAAATCGACCTTACTTTCGACGATCGTCCGGAGACCGTTCGAGGCGATGACCCCGAACAAGAGGATGCTGATGCCGCCCATGACGGGTGTCGGAATCGTTTTAATGAAGCCTTCGACGTATCCAAGGAATCCGAAGCTGATTGCAAGTAATGCTGCGCCACCAAGGACAAACACGCTGTAGACACGCGTAATCGCCATGACACCGTTATTTTCGCCGTATGTCGTGACAGGTGGTCCACCGAGCATCGAAGCGACTGCCTTGGCAATCCCGTCTCCAAGCACTGTCCGGTGCATTCCCGGATCAAGGAGCGTCTCGCGCCCAATGATGCGGGAAGTGACCTTTTGTTCACCGATATGTTCCGTCAACGTGACGAGTGTGACCGGGACGATCAAGGCGAGTGCTGCCCAGTTCAAGGTCGGTGAATAGTCGAGGAACGGAATCGTAAAGTCAGGTAGATGGAAGAATGTTGCTTCGCGCAGTGGTGCAAAATCAACGATCCCGCTAATTGCTGCGACGAGGTATCCGGCGAGAATACCGAACAAAATCGGCACCGTACTCCACATGCCTTTAAAGTACGTCATCGCGAGGAGCGTAACAGCGAGCGTCGTCAAGGCGACGAAGAAGAACAAGCCGTTATATGTGCCATCCGCTCCGTTCATTGCCATGCTGACAGCCGTTGGGGCAAGCGATAGACCGATGACCATGATGACTGGACCGATGACGACCGGCGGAAGCAGTTTCATCAACCAGGAGACACCTGTGTACATGATGATTAAGGAGACAAGTCCGTAGACAAGTCCAGCGACCATCCCGCCGACAAGTGCATCTTCGACACCCCAGCGTTCGCTGACGGCGATGATTGGGACGATGTAGGCAAAACTAGAACCAAGGTATGTGGGGACTTTGAAACGGGTGACGGCGAGGAAAATCAACGTGCCGACTCCGCTCGCGACGAGTGCGACAGATGTGTTTAATCCCGTAAGTAACGGAACGAGCACGGTCGCACCAAACATCGCGAAGACATGTTGGAGGCTGAGCATCAGCCATTGAAGAGGATGTTTCGGTAATTCACGGACTTCAAGAATTGCTTTATGTTTTGACATGAGAGCATCTCCCTTTCTGGTCTCTCTGGACCACGTTAAAGGTATTTTTGATTTAACGTTTAATGAATACTTGATCAGCATCGTCGACTTCTGATAAGGCGACGACGACTTGTTCTTCGCGTGACGTCGGAACGTTCTTGCCGATGAAATCTGGTCGAATCGGGAGTTCCCGGTGACCTCGGTCAACAAGGACAGCTAACTGAATCATGCTTGGTCGACCATGATCGACGAGTGCGTCCATTGCCGCGCGGACCGTCCGTCCCGTGTACAGGACATCATCGACGAGCACAACGATTTTTCCTGTGACGTCTTCCGGCATCTCGGACCCTTTGATTTCCGGCTCGAGGCTTTTTTTCGAGAGATCATCGCGGTACATCGAGATGTCGACGACACCAAGTAACACGGCTTTTCCTTCAATCTCTTCAATCCGCCGGGCAAGGCGTCTCGCAAGTGTTTCGCCCCGCGTCTTGATACCGACGATCATCAATTCTTCAATCCCTTTGTTGCGCTCGATGATTTCATGGGCGATTCGTGTTAAGGCACGACTGATTGCCGCTTCATCTAAAATGATGGCTGGTTTCATGGCTTCTCCTTTCATAAAAAAACCTCCTGCTTAATCGGCAGGAGGTTGTTGAAGACAGATGTGTACATAGCAAAGCCATGTGTTTACACGCGTTACGGTGTCTCCCTTTCGTAGCCTCTCCGGACTCGATTAAAGGTGTTCTAATTTTGTAGGATCGTCACGCGGACGACCGATTTGGTGAGGCTGATGTCTCGCATCGCTCTCTAGGTGTTACTCTACCGTTTTATTAGAAAAACGTCAAGACTCTAATTCAAGTTTTTTCAACTGACTGATCTCAAACGTCATCTCTTCCGGGAGTGGTGCTTCGAACGTCAACCATTCGCCGGTCCGTGGATGTTCAAATCCGAGAACCGCTGCGTGGAGTGCTTGACCATTCATCTTCATCGTCTTCCGCGGTCCATATTTCGGGTCACCTGCGAGCGGGAATCCGATATAGCGCATGTGGACACGAATTTGGTGAGTCCGTCCTGTTTCGAGTTTACACTCAACGACCGTAAAGCCTTCATACCGATCGAGGACACGGAAATGCGTGACCGCTGCTTTTGAGTTTTTGTCCGTGACCGTCATCCGTTGACGGTCATTTTTATCACGGCCGACCGGTGCTTCAATCGTTCCGAGTTCATGGGGAATCTCGCCATGGACAAGCGCGATATAAAGACGTTCCGTCGTCTTATCTTTTAATTGTTGCGCAAGCGATTCATGGGCTAAATCATTTTTAGCGACCATCAAGAGACCTGATGTATCTTTATCGATCCGGTGAACGATCCCTGGTCGTTTGACCCCATTGATGCCTGAGAGGTCTTGGCAGTGATGAAGCAACGCATTAACGAGTGTTCCTGACACGTGTCCTGCTGCCGGGTGGACGACCATGCCTTTTGGTTTATTGATGACGATGACATCGCTGTCTTCGTAAACGACATCTAGCGGAATGTCTTCCGGTAAGATTTCGAGTTCGACGGCTTCCGGGATATGCACGGTGATGCTTTCCGTTCCCGTCATCTTATAGTTCGGTTTCACGATGCGTCCGTCTACTTCGACGTGCCCCGCCTTTAACCAGTCTTGCACTTGCGAACGCGACCACTCTTGTTGTTCAGCCAACCATTTATCGATTCGCCCTGTCGCGCCTTTTGCTTCGACCGTCCATACTTGTTGTTCATTCATTAATCAATCGTTCCCTTCTTCGTCAAACGCTCTTCGAACATGACGCTAATCAGCATCAAAATCACTCCAAATGTCAAGCAGACGTCTGCGACATTAAAGATCGGAAAATTATAGCCGAACGGATAAAAGTGTAAGAAATCAACGACTTCCCCACGCGCCATCCGGTCAATAAAATTTCCGATCGCTCCACTCAGTAGTAAAGCGACACTCCAAGCAAATACTTTGTTTTTTGTTCCTTCTTTGTACAGAAAATAAATCAGACCAACAACGACGAGAACCGTCACGATGAAGAAGAAGCCGAATTTTCCTTCAAGCATTCCCCATGCCGCTCCACGGTTGCGGTATGAATTGAGATAAAAGAAATTTGGAATGACTTCAATCGCTTGACCAATCGTCATCTGCTGAACGACGATCCATTTCGTCAATTGATCCACTCCTACGAGTAAAGCAGCAATCACTAAGTAAAGCCACATCCTGTTTTCCCCCACATCAAAAATAATGAGGGGTAGCTACGAAGTCGCAGTAGCCGCCCCTCCCCTTATTCATTATAAAGAATTGACGACCGCAGTACAACGAGGACAAAGTGTCGGATGAGCCGGATCTTGACCAAGTTCAGTCGAATATGTCCAGCAACGTTCACATTTCTCGCCGTCCGCTTTCAAAACAGTGATTGCTGTCGTCTCATAGTTACGTTCTGCCGAGTCGACAAAATCGATGTGTGAGACTTGAAGCAGTTGTTCAAGATGGTCGATTGTCGCAAGCAAGTTCTTCGTCGCTTCGTTCGGTGCGAGCTCGAGTTTGGCTTCGAGCGTTTTCCCGACGAGCTTCTCTGCCCGTGCTTCTTCAAGCGCCTTCAAGACATCATCGCGGAAGACGAGGAACGCGTTCCATTTCGCGATCAGTGCAAGTCCTTCTTCCGATACGTCGACTGCTTCCGGTAAATCCGTCAAGAAGATACTTGCCGTCTCGACACCAGGAACGAATTCCCATGCTTCGTCTGCCGTATGCGGTAAGACAGGTGCCATCAATTGTAACAATGTCACGACGGTATCATACATGACCGTTTGAACGGCACGACGCGCCGGTGCATCTGCTTGTTCGATATACAAGATGTCTTTCGTGTAGTCGAGGTAGAACGAAGACAGGTCAAGGACACAGAAGTTATGCAACAGTTGGTAAACTGCCATGAAATCATACGCATCATAGGCTTTTTTGACTTTACCGACTAATTGATCGAGCTTCGTCCGCATGAAACGGTCTGCTTCCGGTAAATCTTCAAACGCAACACGATGTGCCGTGTGATCGAATTGATCCAAGTTCCCGAGCAGGAAACGGACCGTGTTCCGGATTTTACGGTATGATTCTGAAACTTGTTTAAAGTTGTCCATCGATGCCCGGACATCTGACTGATAATCGACTGACGCAACCCACAGACGAAGAATCTCAGCACCGAATTGTTGCATGATTTGGATTGGGGCAATCGTATTCCCGATTGACTTCGACATCTTCCGTCCTTGACCGTCTAATACGAAACCATGACTGACGACTGCTTTATACGGTGCTTTTCCCGTTGTCGCAACAGCTGTCGAAAGCGACGAGTTGAACCAGCCACGGTATTGGTCTGAACCTTCGAGGTAAAGATCAGCCGGACGCTCTAGTTCTGGACGCGTCGCCAGCACACCGGCATGTGACGAGCCGGAATCGAACCAGACATCCATGATGTCTGTTTCTTTTTTGAACTGACCATTCGGACTTGCCGGGTGCGTAAAGCCTTCCGGCAATAAGTCGATTGCTTCGCGTTCATACCAGACGTTCGAACCGTGCTCTGCGAACAAGTTCGCGATATGGTCGATTGTTTCCGGTGTAACAATTTCTGTTCCGTCTTCTGCATAGAAGATTGGAAGGGGCACGCCCCATGCACGTTGACGCGAGATGACCCAGTCGCCACGATCTTTAAACATGTTGTGAAGACGTGTTTCTCCCCATGCCGGTACCCACTGCACATCTTTGATTTCGTCAAGGATTTCCGCACGGAAGTCTTTAATCGACGCGAACCATTGTGGTGTTGCCCGGAAGATGACCGGTTTTTTCGTCCGCCAGTCGTGCGGATACGAGTGTTTGATGAACGATAGTTTCAACAATGCGCCCGCTTTTTCTAACGCAAGACCGACTTCTTTATTCGCATCTTCATAGAACATGCCTTCGAATCCTGGTGCTTCCGCCGTCATGACCCCTTTATCATCGACCGGGCAGAGGACATCGAGTCCGTATGCTTGTCCGATGCGATAGTCATCTTCCCCGTGTCCAGGTGCCGTATGCACGACGCCGGTCGCTTCCGCCGTAACATGATCACCGAGCATGACGAGTGATTCACGGTCATAGAGCGGGTGTTTGGCTTTCATGTATTCGAAATCTGCTCCATTGAAGACACGACCGACTGTCGCGTCTTCCCATCCGAGTGCCTCGATGACTTCAGGAACAAGCGCCTCTGCGACGATATAACCTTTTCCTTCGTACTCGATCCGGGCATACGTGAGTTCCGCACTGACAGAGATTCCGAGGTTTGCAGGAATCGTCCACGGCGTCGTCGTCCAGATGACGAAGTGATCGGTTGGCTCTAAGATGTTATTTCCTTCTAAGACAGGGAACGCAACATAGATGGCAGCAGAACGTTTATCATGGTATTCGATTTCGGCTTCTGCCAGTGCTGACTCAGAAGAAGGTGACCAGTAGACTGGTTTTTTTCCTTTATAGATATAGCCTTTGTTCGCCATGTCACCGAAGAGGCGAATTTGCGCCGCTTCAAATTCCGGTTGGAGCGTGATGTATGGATTATCATAATCACCGAGAACACCTAAACGCTTAAACTGTTCACGCTGATGATCGACTTGTTCGAGCGCATATTTCGCACACAACTCACGGAACTCAGCGACCGACATCGTCTTCCGATCGACACCTGATTTTTGGAGCGCTGTTTCAATCGGTAAACCGTGTGTATCCCAACCCGGTACGTACGGTGAACGGAAACCATTCATCGATTTGTAACGGACGACGATATCTTTTAAGACTTTGTTTAATCCGTGCCCCATGTGAATATCACCGTTTGCGTATGGTGGTCCATCATGAAGGATGAAGGTTGGTTTCCCAGCATTTTTTTCTTGAACTGCTTGATATAAGTTCATCTCGTTCCAACGTGCCTGCATGTCCGGCTCACGTTTCGGCAAGTTACCTCGCATTAGAAATTCAGTTTTCATCATCAGTAATGTATCTTTGTACTCCATCTGGCATTCCCTCACTTCTTTTAATTTAACATACAAAAAAAGCCAAACACATCCCTGGTATAGGGACGAGCTTGGCTTGAACTCGCGGTACCACCCTACTAGTAGTTCAACCGTACGAACTACCACTTAAGAGCCCGATAACGGGGGCGAATCGGTGCGACTTACTTAATGGTTCAGTCTCACACTCGAAGGGGATATCCATTCTCACTTACTGTTCGGGCTCACACCAGTCCCCGATTCGCTTGCAGCAGTCTGATTAAGACGTGTCCTTGTCATTGATTTAAGTTATATGACATCGTCGTCATTATACGCAACTGCCGGAATCTCGTCAAGCGCACCACGGGTCGAACTATCAAACGCGTCCCAATCATGGCTTGCCAATAACTCCATCTGCGCATCGATCAAGACTTTAAAACGATTACGGTACAATTCGATTTTCTTACGCATCTGTTCGACTTCAAAGTCTGTCCGTTGCGCTCGACGCTGTGCGGAATCTTGCAGTTGTTCCGCTTCACGCTCGGCTTGTTTTAAAATCAAGCTTGCTTCTTTCGTCGCATTGGCCTTGACTTCTTCTCCTGCTTCTTGGGCAACGATGATTGACTTGTTTAACGTCTCTTCCATCGAACTGAAGTAATCGACACGCGATTGCATGTTTTGAATCACTTCTTGCTGTTGACGGTTTTCCCGCAACAACATTTCAAAATCCTTGATGACTTGATCAAGAAATTCGTTGACCTCATCCTCGTCATAGCCGCGAAACTTACGTGTAAATTCCTTATTATGAATATCAAGTGGCGTCAATGGCATGATGAAATCCTCCTCAGCATTTTTTAACCTTTTAATAATCCGTACTGTAATTTAATCCGGTCGCGTTTCGTCGACCCTAAAATAGCCGTCAATTTGACGCGGCCTGTTCCACGGAGCGAAAGCAAATCGCCTTCTTCAAGCATGAAGCTTGGATCTTCGACGATTTTATAATTCACTTTACTTTCCCCTTGTTTAATCAAACTCTGTGCTTTTTGTCTCGAAAAACCAAGCACTTCGCTGACGACAGTATCAAAGCGGAGCGAACTGACGAATCCAAGTTCTTCTTGCCATTCCTGTTCTTTGATCTTCAATTGGTCTTCTAGTTCGACGCGAGATAAACGAATTTTCGTTTTCCCTGCCCGCTCGACGTTGACTTCGATATAAGAAGCAACGTCTTCTGCGACTGCGAACTGAACGACTTGATCTTGAATGACGACGTCACCGAACTTGCCGCGTTTCAGACCGACGTTTAAGAGCGTACCTGTTACTTGTCGATGCGATAGTTCAACGAATTTTGTAGGATAATGAATACGATAGATGGCAATATCAAAGTCGCTCGCATCAAGTTCGTAGTAATCAGGCGCAATTAGTGCCCGCTGTCGCTCTGCCCCTTCGAAACCGCCCTCAAAAAAGAGGGCACATTTCGTTCCGACGAGTTCGCGTGTGATTTGCTGTTCGCGTGGGTCAAGAAAATCTGTCAGTTTAAACGTATAGGTCGCTTCGACATGATCGATCCAGTTTAAGACAAGATCGACGAACTCCCGCTCATGTCCGCGATAGTGATCATAGACGCTCATTAGAAGAAGATTGCTCGAATGCCTGACTGTGCTAAGTTCAACACTAAAAAGGCAACGATTGGTGAGATGTCAAGCATACCTCCGATGGGCGGGATGATCCGTCGGAAAGGCGCGAGGAACGGTTCGACTAACATCGCTAATACTTGTCCGAATCTTGACTCTCGTGCGTTTGGGAACCATGAAAGTAAAATATAAGCAATCATGACATAGCTATAATATTGAAGTAACGTGCTCAATGTACGCCCAATCGCGTACATAACTTGTGAATCCATGTTTACCACCCCTTATGATTGATATCATCTTCTCCAAGTAGATTTGAAATACTACCCGCGAGCTCGACGTTGTTCGGCACACAGAGGAGCGTGTTTTGACTGATTGTCGTAATCGTACCATCGAGTGCAAAGACGACGCCTGAAAGAAAATTAATCATTTGCCGTGATTGATCTTTTGACATGCGTTGCATATTAACGATGACCGCACGATTTTGACGGAGATGCTCCCCAATTTCTTGTGCTTCATTGAAGACACGCGGCTCACTTAAAATGACTTGTGATTTTGCTTTTTTCGTATGAATCGGAACGATATTCGATTGACGCACAGGGTCCTCCTTTTGAGTAACACTCGGGGTAGATTCCTCGTAGTACTCTTCATACTCTTGCTCTGCAGTACCTCTACCTTTATTTATTGTAGCATCATTTTCATATTCAAGTTCGTCTAAATCGTCTGTGTTCCCAAGAAACAGATGTTGCATTTTCGATTTGAATCCCATTTCGATTCTCCTTTCAACTTCTTCTACGTTTTATGATTGGACGAGGACCGTTCCGATTCTGACGTGTGTCGCCCCTTCTTCAATCGCAATTTCATAATCAGACGACATCCCCATCGATAATTCCGTACAGGGAGCGTAAGACAGGTTTCGTGCTGCTACTTCGTCTCGTAAGACGCGTAAAGCGCGGAAAACGGACCGCACTTCCTCTTGATTTTCTGTCAATGGTGCCATCGTCATGAGTCCAATCACACGAACTTTTGGATATTGACCGATTTCATGTAGAAAGGAATGGATGTCTTCTGCGGAAATACCTTGTTTCGAAGCTTCACCCGAGACATTGACTTGAACAAAACAATCGATAGGACGTTTTGCACGTTTATTGATTTCTTCCGCTAAATGCAAACGATCGAGTGAGTGAAGCACATCGATTTGATCGATGATTTGACGTACTTTTCGCGACTGCAGTGTCCCGATGAAGTGCCACTCACAGGCTTCACGCCCAAGTGCTGCTTGTTTTTCTGACAAACCCTCCGGACGATTTTCACCTAGCGCCGTTATACCTGCTTCTAACAGCTCAGAGGCAACTTGACTTGAAACTGATTTCGTCACGCCAATCAGTTGTACCTGCTTTTTTTGAAAACTCTTTTCACTCGCTTGTTGCATCTTTTGTTGGACAAGTTGAACATTTTCATTAATCGACATGTAATGACTCCTTTACGATCAAGCTCGCGAAACGACCTTGGTGGTCCCCATGACGGTAAGAGAAATAGTCATCTGCTTGGCAGTGCGTACAAATTCCTGCATCAATGATGTCACCTAATCCACTTCGCTCTGCTAATGCAGCATTCGTCTGCTGAAGCGAAAGCATCGCTTTTCCGTTTTCTTTTATTGTGTAGGGCGTATCTTCAAGACCAAGCCCGTCAATCGCTTCAAGGACGGGTTGGTCGACCTCATAACAACATTCACGAATCGAGGGTCCGATGACCATTTGAATCGAGGAACGGTCTGCCCCCGCCGCTTCCATTCGGGCGACAGTCGCTTCAACGATATTCGCGACTGTTCCACGCCATCCGGCATGCGTATTCGCAATAATTCCTGTCGTCGGATCACAAAACACGAGCGGTACACAATCCGCGAATAACATGGCGAGTAATACATTTGCATCCGTCGTCACCAATCCATCTGTACCCTCGATCGTTGTTCCATAATCCAGTGCGCCTCGTCCAGAATCTAGCGTCGTCACTTGTTCGACATGGTTCCCGTGAACCTGTTCTGCCCAAACTGAATTTTCGAGCGATAAATCAAGTTGACGGGCGATGACTTGCCGGTTTTGAATGACACCATCGCGATCGTCATTGACATGCAATCCAAGATTGCCAATACCATGCGGCGCTGAAAATTTTGTAGTGAATGCCGCACGCACTGTACCGGTCGGTGTATCCCACTTTATCCATTGACCAAACATCATTTCACATCCCTTTCAAAAAAGAGGTGCCGCTTACGCGACACCTCTTTGTCTAGCAGTCGTGTCTTGGAAAAAATCGATTAACGATTGTTCCGACGAAGGAATGATGGAATGTCCATCGTTTCTTCAACATCTGACCCTTTTGCTGGTTCTGGATTCGAGCTGACAGGTGTCTCTTCGACTTGTGGTTTCGGCTCCTCAGTCGCAGCAGGAGTTGGAGTCGCCTGCTTTTTCTTGAGTAAGTTTTTCATCATTTCTTGAGCAGATGGAATCTCGAAATCGAGTGGCTCGTTTTCGAATTCTGTTGCGATGACGGTAACGATGATTTCATCTTCTAAGTTATCGTTGATAACAGAACCGAAAATCAAGTTTACTTCTTCATCTGCTGCACTTTGAACGATTTGAGCAGCTTCCGTTACTTCATATAGACTGAGGTTCGCACTACCTGTGATGTTCATTAAGACACCTTTTGCACCTTCAATCGATGTTTCAAGCAATGGACTTGAAATGGCTTTCTTCGCAGCTTCCGTTGCACGGTGTTCGCCTGTCGCAACACCAACGCCCATCAAGGCAGATCCTTTTTCAGTCATGATTGTCTTAACGTCTGCAAAGTCTAAGTTGATTAAACCAGGGACAGCGATTAAGTCTGTGATCCCTTGAACCCCTTGACGAAGCACATTATCCGCTTCTTTGAATGCTTCGAGCATCGGCGTGTTACGATCAACGATTTCAAGTAATTTATCATTCGGAATGACGATTAACGTATCGACTTTTTCTTTAAAGTTTTGCACACCCGATACAGCGTGTTGCATCCGTTTGCGTCCTTCAAACATGAACGGTTTCGTTACGACACCGACAGTCAATGCGCCGATTTCTTTTGAAATTTCAGCGATGACTGGCGCAGCACCAGTTCCTGTCCCGCCACCCATACCTGCAGTGACGAAGACCATATCAGCACCTGACAAAATCTCTGTCAATTGTTCACGGCTTTCTTCTGCCGCTTTTTTACCGATTTCTGGATTCGCACCTGCACCTAAACCGCGTGTCAGCTTTGCACCGAGTTGGAGCTTCACATCTGCCTGCGACATGTTGAGTGCTTGTGCATCTGTATTGACGGCGATGAATTCTACGCCTTGTACACCATGTTCAATCATTCGGTTGACGGCGTTTGAACCACCGCCACCTACGCCGATGACCTTAATTTTAGCTACTTGGTCCATCATTTCATCAAAATGCAACATAAAAGGGGCCCCCTAATTTTTTATACTCATTGTATTTTAGTCATTAACCAAAAAACTTTTCAAAGAAACTACTGAATGATTTACGCTCTTTTGGAGGTTGTTCCTGTTGCGTTCGTTCTTCACGTACTGGAGACGGTGTCGGGTTCGTAAGCAATTGTTCTTGTTCACGATTTTGCGCCACGACTTCCTTCTCGTCCGCACGATCAAATCCTGATTTCGAAACCGTACTTCTTGAGAGTACATAGCGTAACATGCCGGCTGCCACAGCGTACTTCGGATTACGAATGCCTAAGCTGGCCGGTTGGTAGACGTTGACGTTCTGATTGAAAATCCGTTTCCCTAGCTGATCGATTCCAGGAAGCGAAGAACTTCCACCGCAGAGAATGATGCCACTATTCATTTGTGGATGGCCAGCCTGCGTCATCCGTTTTTGAATCATCTCGAAGATTTCTTCGAGGCGTGCCTCTAAAACGAAACCGATCTCAGGTTGCGGCTCAAAACGATGCTCCCCATTAATCGTTACATAGGATACCTTTTCTTCAGGATCCCCTAACGATTCAAGCGCCACTCCGTATTCTTCCTTCGCAAGTTTTGCATCTTGGTACTTACAATTCATCTTATACGTTAAGTCACGTGTCAGATGATCGCCACCATAAGGTAACGTCGTCGAGTAAACGAGATCGTTTTTTTCATAAATCGACAATGTTGTCGTCTCATGTCCAATATCGATGATGCCGACGCCAAGCTCCAGTTCATCGATTGATGCCGCGATTCTTGAAACAGCTAAGCTTTCAAGTACGTATCCTGCAAGCTCTAGACCAGCCCGTTCGATTGAACGTTTAATGCTATGTAGGATCGTCTTCGCTCCAATGATCAACTTCCCTGTCACTTCTAGACGATAACCGATCATACCACGTGGATCCGTGATTTCTGTTTGTTGGTCGACCGTAAACGTTTTCGGTAGTACATCGACAACACTTAATTCGTTCGGAATGCGCATGACCATTGCGGAGTGTAAGACGTCTTTGACGTCGTCATCCGTAATTTCATTGTCTTCGCCTTTAATTGAAGTCATCCCTTGACAATCCTTGACTTGAATGTGTTCTCCAGAAATTGCTACATATACTTCACCAATCGGTTCACCGAGTGTCCGTTCCACTTCAGCGACCGCTTGTTTAATGGCATTGACTGTTTGGTCGATATCGACGATGACGCCACGTTTGACACCGGCAGATGGTGCAGAACCCTCCGCTAACACGTTCAGTGTCCCACCGAGTAGTTCACCGACGATGAGTTTCACTTCCGATGTTCCAATGTCTAGTGCGGCAATCGTACCTTTCGTTTCCATGGGAGTGACACCTCCACTTTCATAATACTCATACTGATTGTCCCTATATATATTCAGGAAACAAGATAAACTTCTTCTCGTTTAAGTCTACACTATATAAAACCCTACGAAAAGAAGTTATTGTCTAACTTACCCATCTAATAGATTACGATTTGATGACGATACGCCTACTTATTTACTAATGAAAACAAACGTTTGTCAATCTGCTGACTCATGACTAGGAATTTTCTATTTTTTTACTTTATATGGTTTGAAATAGATTCCCCCGTCAATCGTGATCGTCCCTGTTTTTCCTTTTGGTAAGGCTGAAATCACTTTGACATATTCATTCAACGAGTTAGAAAAAGCTGAAGTACTCAATAAGACGGTATTGCCATCCGTCATGAATAACTTCAATCCCCCTTTATCGGTTTTATCGTTTGCAACGATTTCCGAAATCCGACTCCGAACTTTTGGTTCGATTTTGACGAGTTCCTTCGTCAACCGTTCAAGGGACTGATCTGTAAAGCCTGTTAAAATCGGTGCATCGAACAATTCTTCCTTCGACTTTCCAGGGATGATTGTTCCATCTGCTAAGACGATTCGGTCTCCGGGTTGATCTTTCGCGTAAGCAATTTCTTTTTCCTCCACGACATTAACTTGATAGTTATGGAGAAAACTCTGTGTCATCGTTGCTTCCCGTATACCTGGTACATCTTCGATTCGCTCTAGCACAGCTTCTTCTGACACATTGAAAGCATGTGTCTCCTTCACCTTCATCCGTGACGCCTGAATGATGTCTTCTTCTTTGACATTGACGACACCGTCAATCTCAAGTGTCGCTACCCGCGAATAACTGGACTGAAGATAAAATACGACAGCAATCAATAGACCGATCAGGATGAGGACATAGATTAAACGTCGATTTGCTTTCTTCCGGCGTTGTTCACGGATATAAGGAATCTTATCTTCTAGACTACTGACAGTGGCATCCGTATCTTTTACCGGTTGTCGCTCCTTCACGTTCATTCCTCCTCTACTTGATTAATTTCAGTTCCTTATCGGTCTATTCCTGCAACTGTTTAGTTTTTTTGTTGAATCAAGCGATTCAACTCGTCTACTAAATCACTCGATGCATTCGGCATCCCTAAAGCGAATGCGGCCTGCGACATCGCTTCTTGATTCGCAATCGCCGTTTTACAAGCATCGAATAACGTTTCTCCTGTCAGTTCAGCTTCTCGGACGAGCAAGCTTGCTCCTGTTTCGACGAGGGACGAGGCATTTACTTCTTGATGGTTTTCTGTGACGTATGGACTCGGAATGAGAATGCTCGGTAATCCGAGCGTCGTCAATTCTGCTAACGTGCTCGCACCCGAACGTGAAATGACGAGTTGACTCGCCTTTAAGATATTCGGTAAATCATAGACAAACGGACGTAACTGAATACGCTCCGGGACCGTTCCGATTTGGCGAGTAATCTCTTCAAAATGAACTTGACCTGTCACGAACAACATCGACCAATCCATCTGAATGAACTTCGGCATCATCTCGATGATTGCTTGGTTGATTGCTGGCGCTCCACGACTTCCACCGTAAACGACGACTAACGGGCGCCCTTCTTCAAAACCATAACGTTGCCGTTCAATGACCGGGTCGACTTGCAAATCAGCTACTTCGGAAGCCCGGGGATTACCGATTAAAACGGTTTTCGCTTCGTTTTTACCGAAATGGTGACCTGATCCTTTAAACGATAACGCGACACGATCGACGTACCGAGCAAGGAACTTATTCGTAATACCAGGTAAACTGTTTTGCTCATGGACGAGTGTTTTATACCCCATCTTCGCTGCTGTATAAAGGACCGGTCCACAAACGAAACCACCTGTCCCGACCACGATGTCGGGGTTGAACTTTCGCAACATTTTCCGGACACGGGTCACGCTCTTTAAGAAACGGATTCCCGTCTTAACGTTTTCAAATGATAACGAACGGCGAATACCTGAAATCTCAATCGATTCAAAGGGAATTCCTGCGCGTCGGACGATATCTGCTTCTAGCCCATTTTCCGTTCCGATGTATAGCACTTCACACGGCATCCGTCGCTCGATTTCGCGGATCATCGCGAGCGCCGGATAAATATGCCCTCCGGTTCCACCACCTGATACGACGATTCTCATTTAGCATCTCCTCCAATCGATTCGACGGCGCGAACAAAATGTTCGCCACGTTCTTCATACGTCTTATATTGATCCCAGCTCGCTGACGCAGGCGATAATAAGATGATATCCCCGGCTTGTGAGACATCAAATGCTGCCTGTACTGCTTGCGCCATATCGCTGACGACCGTTGCATCAATCTTTTCTTGACGTGCCAGTTCCACAAAACGTGGTCCCGTCTCGCCCAAACCGACGACATGCTTGACTTGTGTCATCGACTCTACGAGTGGTGTTAAATCAGCACCGCGTTCTAGTCCGCCACATAACCAAATGATTGGAGCTTTAAAACCGGATAGTGCTGCTTCCGTCGCTACGTTGTTCGTCGCTTTCGAATCATTGTAGACTTTACGTCCCTTGAATTCGCCAATGTACTCTGTACGATGCGCGACGCCACCGAATGTCCGTAAGACGTCCTGCACCGCTTGTAACGGAATATTGAATGGTTCTACTAACGTCAATGCTGCTAAGACGTTCTCTAGATTGTGTCCCCCACCTAAAGCCAGTTCAGCGGCCGGTAAGATCGGCGTTTCACCAACCATAATCATGTCCTGCTCGACACGAGCATAAGCTGGACTCTTACGTGAAAAACGCAACCGCTCTGCTTTTGCCTGATCACTTAAGCGCATGACGACATCATCGTCTGCGTTGACGACAAGGCGGTCATTCGCATCCATGTTACGGAAAATTCGTGCTTTCGCTTCCGCGTAGGATTCAAGATCACCATGATAGTCAAGATGAGCCGCTGATAAGTTTAAGAAAGCCGCACTCATTGGTTTAAAGGCGTGCATTCCCATCAGTTGGAAACTCGAAAGTTCAATCACGATGATTGCATCATCTTCCGCTTCTTTCGCAATCTCAATCGCCGGGAAGCCGATGTTTCCCGCCAAGTGTACCGGACGCGTCTGCTGTTTCAATAATTCGTGGACAAGCGTCGTCGTCGTCGTCTTCCCGTTTGACCCTGTAATCGCTACCCATTGCGCATTCGTCGCATGATAGCCGAGCTCGACTTCCGTCCAGATTGGAATCTGTCGCACCAGTGCTTCTTGCAAGAGCGGAATCTGATACGGAATCCCTGGATTTTTGACGATGAGCTCTACTCCTTCAAGTAACGTGAGCGGATGCTCGCCGAAAGTCGTTTTGACACCGAGTTTCAGCAAAGTATCTTGATCTGTTCCCGAGGGTGTTCCACCGTCGTTCACCGTCACATCTGCCCCTGCTTCGACCAAATACTTAGCCGCTGCGATACCACTTTTAGCCGTTCCGAGCACTAAGACCTTTTTGTTGACCCAATCAGACTTCTTCATCTTAAAATCGCTCACTTTCTTCATCCGGAAATTTCAATTAAACAAGCAAGTAGGCAATGAACGCTACGATACAACTAATCGAAGCAAACGTACCGACAATCCGCCATTCACTCCAACCGACCATCTCGAAATGATGATGAATTGGGCTCATCTTAAAGATACGTTTTCCCGTCGTTTTAAATGAAATCACCTGTAAAATCACAGATAATGTCTCAACAACGAACACGATTCCAATTAAGACAAGTAGCAATTCAAGTTTTAAGAGGATGGATAACCCGGCGAGTGCTGCTCCGAGTGCGAGCGAACCTGTATCCCCCATGAAGATTTTCGCAGGGTGGGCATTGAACAATAAGAATCCAATCAATGCACCGACTGCTGACATCGCGAATAACGCGACCCCTACTTCATCTGCAACGAACCACGCATACAAACTAAAGAACAGGAATGTCGGGATTGCTGTAAAGGATACGAGACCATCTAATCCGTCCGTCAAATTGACGGCATTCGAGAATCCGACTAACCAGAACAACGCGACAAGTGGATAAAGCAAGCCGAAATCAAACGTCATTGACGTAAACGGGATCGCTAAGTAAGTCGCTTCGCTCGTAAACCCACCACTCAACCATACAAATAATAATCCAACAACGATTTGTCCAATTAATTTTTGTTTCGAGTTCAATCCAAGGTTACGTTTTTTGACGACTTTGATGTAATCATCGATGAATCCGATCGCACCATAAGCAAGCGTCAAGAACAAGAGTGACAAGTG
This sequence comes from Exiguobacterium sp. s102, assembly GCF_018618635.1. Lineage (NCBI taxonomy): Bacteria > Bacillati > Bacillota > Bacilli > Caryophanales > Exiguobacterium > Exiguobacterium sp. s102. The sequence continues at coordinate 693,228 of NZ_JACSML010000001.1, read as the reverse complement.
ATTCGCTTCTAAGTCTCCCGTAATCATCGCCGCAATCAAACTTCCAATCATTGCGAGTAAAATGACGATTCCACCCATCGTTGGCGTTCCGGACTTGACCTGGTGCCACTGCGGTCCTTCTTCTCGAATTTCTTGTCCAAATTTCAACTGGTGTAAAAAAGGAATCGCTCTTGGCATGACAAGAAGAACCACGAGTAAAGCGACAATTAAACTGATGAATAATGTAATCATTGCAAACACCTACTTTTAAGAATTAAATTTTGTTTAAATCCGTTAAAATCTGCTCAAGCGCTACTCCACGAGAAGCTTTAAGCAACACAATCGTTTGTTCACCCAACAACGGACGAAGCAACGTAGCCGCCTGATCGACCGTCTCTGCGAATTCGACCACTACCGACGGATCAGTAATGCCTTCCGCGATATACCGTCCCTTCTCTCCTACAAGAATAGCATGTGAGACTGGAAGTGTAATCCGCTTACCGACCGATGCGTGCAATTCACGCTCTTGGTCCCCAAGCTCGTACATGTCTCCTAAGACAACAACGCGGGTCGGATAACCGTCAAGCTCTGCAACCGTCTCGATTGCCGCATTCATCGATGTCGGGCTTGCATTATAAGCATCATTGATAATGGCTGTCTTGTGATAGACAAGACGTTCCATCCGCATCGGTGTCAATTTCACTTCATCCAGCCCTGCCTGAATCACCTCGTCCGCAACCCCGAGTGCACGTGCTGTCGCAATCGCATAAGCCGCGTTGCGCACTTGATGTTTTCCAAGAACCGGAATACGGAATGTTGCTCCGGCAAATTGAAACGTCGTTCCGAGGAAGGTCGCCTCTGCTTGCTCGATGACAAATGTGTTTGCGTGGTGGTAACCAATCCGCTCACCTGTAACACCAGCAAGTAACGCTTCGTCTCCGTCAAGGAATAGATGACCATCCGGCTTTAGACCTGCTGTGATTTCTAATTTGGCTTTTGCAATTCCTGCACGCCCCCCGACATGTTCCGCATGAGACTCACCGATATTCGTTACAAGTGCGATATCCGGTTCTGCTAATTGTGATAAGAACTCGATGTCACCGAAGCCGCTCATTCCCATCTCGAGCACCGCTACCTCCGTGTCACGAGGCATCATCAAAATCGTCAACGGCATGCCGATGTCTGAATTAAAATTACCTGATGTCTTATGCGTCCGATACGTCGTTTTCAATACACTTTCGACCATATCTTTTGTCGATGTCTTACCATTGGACCCCGTAATCGCCACTACCTTTGGTGAGACGAGTTTCAAGTAACGTGTTGCAATATGTTGCAACGCGGCTAACGGGTCTTCGACTTCGAGTACGACGATGTCTGCGTCCGGAAGCGGGATTCCTTTTTTCCATAACGTCGCGATGGCTCCTTGGTCGATTGCTCCATCGATGAACGAATGTCCGTCGACGCGCGCGCCTTGTATCGGAACGTACAATCCTTCTGTCAGTTCACTTCTCGAATCCGTCGCAAAGTGGCGAAGCGATCTTTTGTCTGTCACATCTAATCCGAGCCAACTTGCGATTTCTGTTATCGTCACCATTTCATTTCCTCCACTCATTTACAGAAAAAGAGGACGAATTCAAAAGTCAACGAATGACTCCTGTTCGTCCTCGTTCTCCTGCAGAAAATTAGGGACCGCTTTTACCTTAATCGTTTGGTTCAGCGAGTTCAACCGTCAACTTTCCATTTTCTTTCACTAGTGTACCAGTTCGGGCTGATTGTTTGGTTACAAAACCTTTACCAATCACATCTAACTTCAAATCATACAAACTGACGAGCTTTTTGACATCTCGTTGCGACCAGCCAGTCAAATCAGGCATCTTGAACGTATCATCCGTTTTAAGAAGGACACGTTCACCACTGACGAATTCCTGACCACGCGACGGGATTTGCGAGACGACTTGTGCCCCGTCACCTAAAATAATCGGAACGGCACCTTGTTCCTTCGCTAAAGCCTTCGCTTCGGCAGCGGTTTTTGTAATATAGCTCGGTGTTATTTTTGCTTTGACATCGACTGACTCTTTTTGTGTTTCGGGCTGGATGCTCCGATACTGGAGTGCTGTATTCATGACGCTTTTGAAAACTGGACTCATGATACTTGGACCCGAGACCGATGATTCATTTTTCGATGGACGATCGACTGCAATGTACATGATGAGTTCAGGATCATCCTTCGGGGCCATTCCGATGAAGGAATGGATGAACTTTCCTTGGATATACTTCCCGTTCTCTGAAATTTGCGCTGTCCCTGTTTTACCGATGACGCGGTAATCATCCAACTTATACATTTGTCCCGTTCCAAGCTTACTGTTGACGACGCCATCGAGTGCTTCCCGCGTCGCCTTCGCCGCTTCAGCCGAAATCGGTTTGCCGACCACTTCCGTTTTTGCTTTGTAAGGAGCCTGATCGACGTGATCTGCCTTTTGGATGATGTGTGGTTTGACCATTTCACCATTTCCAGCGATTGCCGTCGCTCCCTGCAACAATTGCATCGGAGTCACGGCGGTCGATTGTCCCCACGACGTGATGACCGTATTTAACGGTTTTGATAAATCGGACTGACTGTTTACTTCTCCCGAGATGTCTATACCCGTCTTTTGATCAAAATGAAACTTCTTAAAGTATTCTTTATACCGCTCGATGCCTAGCTTTTCAGCTGTCAAAATCGAGAACATGACATTCGACGAGTGATAGACTCCTTCAATCATTGGAATCGTCCCCCAACCAACATCATTGTAATCCTTGATGACTGTGCCTTTATAGTTGTAGTTACCTGACTTATACGGTTCATTCGGCCGAAAGACACCGGCATCAATCGCAGCCGCCAGCGTAAAGATCTTCATCGTCGAACCCGGTTCGAACCGGGAGGAAACGGCAAAGTTCGTGAAATCTGTCATATCCCGCAAGTTCGGATTGAATGATGGTCGATCCGTCATCGCGAGTATTTCACCCGTTTTTGCATCCATGACGACACCTGTCGCATTTTTAGGTTTGTATTCGTCATACATTTTCTGCATTTGTTTTTCGAGCGCTTGTTGAATCCGGTGATCAATCGTCAAGTATAAGTTCGAGCCATCTTTCGGCTCATTTGAAATACGCGATCCACCTTGAATCAATTCACCGCCACTTCGATCTTTTTCAAAGACACGGGACCCAATTGACTCCCGTAACGCATCATCATATTGTTTTTCGATCCCCATCTGTCCTTTTAAGACGACGCGTCCGTTATCCTCCGTCATCTTTTGAACGAATCCGAGCGTATCGGATAGAAAAACACCGTTTGGATAATATCGTTTTGGTTCTTCAATCAGTCGGATTCCGGGAAGGTCGAGCTTATCAATTTTTTCTTTTTGATCAAGCGTCAAATCACTCCCTTTTTTTCCGAACTCGATTTGCGAGCGGTCTTTATTTTCAATCAAATACGTCTCAAGCTCTTTGACCGTCATACCAAGAATCGGCGCGAGCCCTGTCGCCGTCTTCTTATAGTCAACGACTGTCGCATCCGGATCTTGAACGCCGCCTAACCGGTAGACTGCGACAAGGTGGTAAGAGGGTACATTGATCGCAATCGGTGAACCAAGACGGTCAAAAATTTCCCCTCGCTCTGCCGAGAGCGTCGACTCGGCTTCCCAGCGTTTCTTTTCCGCGTAGGCAATCATATCTTCTCCGTGAAACTTTTTAGTTGTCGACAAATAAAGAAACCGGCCAATAAACACAAAAAAGAGAGCAGCAAATATCATCATGATGATGGCTACTCTCACACGGGACTTTTTAAGTGGATTCATTTAGGAATCACCTTGATGTTCCCTTTTCGCATATCAAGACCTTGTTCTTTCGCAATCTTGTAGATCCGTTCTGGAGAGCTTAAATTCGTAACTTCAAGTTGAAGACGTTCATTTTCCTTCTTCATCTCTTGCGTCACTTGATTTTCCTTCGCAAGATCTCGACTGACGTTATAAGCATCATTGTGTGCCCCAATCGTCGCGCTACCGAATAAGACGAGACCACCAATCATTGCACTGTATAAGAATTTTTCAAAGGGATACAGGCGATACTTCGGACGGACGGCGACGCGACGATTAATGTCTTCCGTTTTCGTCGGTTCTTGAACTGGGCGCTGACGAACAGGTTCTAGCGATTGGACTGGTTTACGAAGTGGTTCTGCCATCTGAATGCTCCTCTCAACTTTCCTTCATTTTTTCAACAATCCGTAACTTAGCAGAACGTGAACGACGGTTATCATCAAGCTCATCATTTCCTGCTGTAATCGGCTTACGTGTGACGAGGCGAAGTTCTGGTTCAAACTCTTTTGGAATCATCGGCAATCCTTGTGGAAGCTCAGGTAACGATGATTTTTCTTTAAATGCTAGTTTACACATGCGGTCTTCAAGTGAATGGAACGTGATGACACAAAGACGACCACCAACAGCCAGCAAATCAATCGCCTGATACACCGCTCGATCGAAGACATTCAATTCATCATTGACAGCAATCCGAATCGCTTGGAACGTCCGCTTTGCCGGATGCCCACCCTTTCGACGGGCAGGCGCTGGAATCGCGTCCTTGATGAGTTCGACCAGTTCGAACGTCGTCGTGATTGGACCTTCTTCACGTGCCTTTTCAATTTTCCGTGCAATCTGCTTCGAAAATTTTTCTTCTCCGTATGTAAAGAAAATCCGAACGAGATCATTATATGGCCAGTCGTTGACGACTTCATATGCCGATAACGATGACGTTTGATCCATTCGCATATCGAGACGCGCATCAAAGTTATAACTAAAACCACGTTCCCCTTCATCCAGCTGGGGGGAGGATACACCGAGATCAAACAAAATACCATCTACTTTAGTTACACCTAACTCATTTAGCTTTTCTTGCAAGTGAACGAAGTTACTCTTAATCAGCGTAAAGCGACCGGCATACGCTGCGAGACGTTCTTCCGCATGGGCAAGCGCGACGTCATCTTGATCAAATGCATAGAGATGACCTGTCGTCAATTGCTTCACGATTTCTTCACTGTGTCCTGCTCCACCTAATGTACAATCTACATATACTCCATCAGGTTTAATATCTAGCCCTTTAATGGACTCCCATTTTAATACCGTTTCATGTTCAAACATGCCCTGCCTCACCTTTCAGTGTCCAAGATGGACGTTACTCTTTTTCAATGTATCACATTCCTTATTTAAAACGTTACGAAAATGAGACAGTTTTCTTGATTTATTTCACTTTTAGGTATCTTTCGCTAAAAAAACAAAAAAACCTGCTCATTTCAGCAGGTTTAAAGCAAAATTTCCAATTGTTCAGCATCTGTCTGCTCATATTGTACACGCAGGTTTTGAATTAAATCTAAACCGTAGCGATTGAGCCATGGCAAGATGGAGTGCATGCGCTCTTGAGGCGCTCCATTCGGAAGAAGTTGATACTGGAGTGAGCGTTTTGTTCGCATGAGGCGATCGTAATTCCGCCGCTCTTGCGTAACGAGCGTATCGATTGCGAGTTGAATTTGTTTATTCAGCTTTTTCGTCGCTGATAAATTTTTAGAAGTTGCCCGCTCGACCTGTTCAATTTCTTGAATGAGTGCAGTACCTAAAATATGCGACGAATGCAGCTGACTATTTATCTTCGTCGCATCGAACGGTTCAATCGCTACACCATGCGATAATACTTGTTCTAGCGACAAGTCATACCGGCGAAGCAGCTTTTCGTCCCGCGCCCGTAACATGACGGCGCCCATTCGTGGAATGAGCAGCGGCATCGTCCAATCAAAGTGATGGAACAATGGCCGAAGACGTGTCCAGTAGGCAATCTCACCAGGTCCTCCGATATAGGCGAGGGTCGGGAACAGATAATCCTGCATCAACGGTCGTGTGACGACACTATTCGAAAAACGCTCAGGACTTGCATACAGCAACGCCAGTAACTCAAGTTCCGTGTAAGTCTTCCCCTGCTTCGTTACAAAGTCTTCTCCCGGGTACAATAAATCCCGTCCGATGTCCTCGACGAACAGATGCGCTGCTTCTTCATTCAAGAAGGTATCCGGTAAGTCCGTCGTTTGCTGAATCCCGATCGACAACGCTTGACGAATTTCTTTGTTGTCTTGAATCAACTGCTCAAAGAATGGAATTTCGAGTTCGCGTACTGCTTTTGCATCGGCATCAAAAAAGATGACATCATGATTCACTAATTCTCCGAGTAGCGCTGAGAAAAAACCGCCATATGTCGTTTCTTGATCAATCAACCGCTCCACCAGCAAAACAAGTTCCTTTGTATTTTGTGTTTCTTGGTCGACGCTCAAGGCTTGGCGTAAGACTTGTTTGACCGCTTTTTGATCGAGCGTCATCCGACTAACGGAACGCTGAATCGTATCTTGCGGTGAAACCGTCAATTTTCGCGGTTGATATTCTGCCGTCGGTGCATAGATATGATTGATTTCATCAAAATCATGATCTTCGGTCGCGAGCCAAAAAATCGGAACAACCGGTAACCCCAATTGATTTTCCGCTTGCTTCGCGACCTTTAGACAGGTTAACAGTTTGTAAATTGCATATAAAGGCCCCCCGAAGATACCGGTTTGCTGCCCAGTAATGACGACTTGTGCCTCACCCGTCCGTAAACGTTCGAGACGCTGTCGAATCATTCCAGTCATCTGCGGATTTTGACGAATCAACTCATCGACGAGTGGACTGAGATGAGGATACTGACGCTCTCGAAGACGTTGGCTCCGCGCTTGCATCCCTTCTTCTCCGATGTGGTCTACATATTTAGAAAAGTCTTCACCCGTCGCTCTATGCATCAACGAGTTGTCTTCATATAAGGCGTGAAATGATTGTACCTTCAAACAAAATCCCTTCTTTCTAACTTGATCAACCAATCATTAGTTGACGAATTCCAATTCCAAACAGTATGAGATGTACAGGAAGGGCAATCAAGACGATGATTCGCCAACTATGTCGAATCATTTGGACATAATCGATGTCGACTTGTCGAATCCGTTGCCATAACGCATTTAATGCAAACACTGACAATACCGCAATCAACAACCAACCCATGTAGTTATGCCCCGTCAATGCGATTAACGAAACATGAATCGCATACAATACGATGAACGTCCCGAGATCAAGCGCGACCCGGACGGCCTTGGCATGCGTCCGAAACAACAACAGGAATAATAAGTAAAGGACAATTAAACTGAACAGTGGAAAGATGATAAAAACCGTCACAACGAATCCCCCTCTTGTTCTCGATGCTTAATTTCCTGAAAGTAATAAGCTAACAACGGTGTCGGTTGCGTCGCCTGCTTTAGCACATACCCAACGATTGGATCGATTTCCGTCATTCGTCCTTGCTCCACATCCCGTAACATCGACGAGCGATTGAGACGCGTACGCTTTAAAATCTGTTCGATTTCATCATACGTAATCGGGTGGTTCGGGAAGACACTACGCACTTCTGCAAAGACGGCACGTGCTTTCGATGCATACGGTTCATCGAGTAATCGCCCATTTTCAACCCCATAATAAGCTGTCAATGGATTGATGACAGCATTCATGAATAATTTCGTCACCATGACTGCTTCAATATTCGTTACGTGCTCAAACTGCAACGCATCTCGCTTCAGCATCGACAGGACATGATTCCCATATCGAATGCGCCCTTTTCCCGTATGACAAATTTCGTAAGGACCTGTTTTCATCGCGCCATGCTCAACGACCCCGAAAATTGCTTGCGGCAGAGCACGTGCTGCATCAAGATGTCCCATTCCATTTTGTAAAAAAACGACTGGATTTTTCTCGTGTTCTAGATAAGGAATCACACTTTTTATATCATACGACTTTGTCGTAACGAACACCAAGTCTTGTGACTCGAAATGCGCAATCGGTCGAACCTTTACGGTCGGACTCCATTGATTGTCTCGTAGGATTCGCTTTGTCCCGTCATCTAACTGTCTCGTATATAACGTAATTTGATGGTGCTCTGCTAAGTAGGAAGCAAGTAATAACCCAACAGCACCGGCTCCGATGATTCCTATTCTGCTCATCGTCGAATCACTCCTTTATATATCAAAAAAACGACCTGTAAAACCGATTTTCTCGATTTTACAGGTCGTCTTTATACCGATCATTCAGCTTACTTGCTGACGATTTCTTTACCTTTGTACGAGCCACATGCTTTACAAACACGGTGTGAAAGTTTCATTTCACCACAGTTTGGGCACTCGACCATACCTGGTACACGGAGTTTGAAATGAGTACGGCGAAGACGTTTGCGTGTTTTCGACGTTCTGCGGAATGGTACTGCCATCGTTGTCCACCTCCTTGAAAAAATACACTCGTCTTTATCAAAAAATTAGGAATCCTGATCTTTTTTAAAGAACTGAGCGAGACCCGCAAGTCGCGGATCAATTTTTGGTTCAGCTTCTTCTGGAGATTCTTCTGAAAGAACCGTCCAACCTTCCCCTTGAACCAACTGATTTTCTTCATCATCCCCATGCACTTGCACTGGCACATGAAGTAAAATCAATTCTTGCACGAGTGGTCGAAGATCGACCGTATTCCCGTTCGGTAAATTGATATCGTCCGAATCAACCGGAGCAGCATCAACTTCGAGCAGGAACGACTCGATGGATTCAATCTCGAACGGGTACGCGACGTCATTTAGCGTCCGGGCATCCGGAAGCGTCATTTCGCCAGTAATCCGGAGATTGAATATTAATTGATTCGATGTAAACGATGCATTTGCACGAATGTGCACAGGTTGCACCGCCCGGATATCCGGATGGAGGGCGATGAGCTCAGGAAGCTCGATCGTCTCGTTAACCTGAAGTTGACCCAGATTGCGCAATTTATTCAATTGCATCAGGGACCATTTCATCCGAATCACCTCAATTGCAACAATATGAATTATAGAGAGGACATCTTGTTTTGTCAATGTTTTTTCTTTACACTGAAATCGCTAGAGAACGAACACTTTCGGACGTCTTCATCCATATTACCGCACTTAATTCCGTTTGCAAAGGAGAAAGTTTCATGAAGATGACAGCAATTATTTCAGAGTACAATCCGTTTCATAACGGACACCTCTATCAAGCCAAAATCGCACGCGAGGAAACCGATGCCGATTTGATCGTCGCCATCATGAGCGGAACGTTCATGCAGCGCGGGGAACCTGCTTTTAGTGACAAGTGGACACGTGCACGAGCGGCCGTCGCAAGCGGCGAAATCGACCTTGTCTTAGAACTTCCGTTTTATTTTTCCGTCCAACGCGCCGACCGTTTTGCGCAAGGAGGCGTCACGATCGCCGAAATGATCGGCGCTACGTCTTTGTCATTCGGGAGTGAATGTGGAGACATCACCCCTTTCCTTTTAGCAGCATCTGAAAAAAATGAAGAGACTCCTGCGTACCAGCGACTCGTCAAAGAAGGCTTATCAAACGGATTATCTTCCGCGATGGCAGCGAGCCAGGCATTCCGCGCATTGACGACGACGCTCGACTTGACGACGCCGAATAACACACTCGGTTATTATTATGCCCGTGCTGCATCAAACATCTTCTTACATACGACAAAGCGTATCGGAAGTGGCTACCACGACCTGTCAGTCGGCGATATCATGAGCGCGACAGCAATCCGTGCCCACTACGATGAAACGCACCAATTGACAGGACTTCCAAAAGAAAGCGCTAGCGTACTCCAAGGGGCGACTTTTGCTTCGTTTGATCTCTACTATCCCTTTATCCGGAACCGGCTTCTATCGACGCCTCTAGGCGTTCTCATGCAATTTAACGGCATTGATACGTCACTGGCACCTCGTCTCGTCGAAGGCGCCCGCTACAGCTCTACTTTCGACGACTTCATGAATTTCATCAAAACACGCCGCTATACGCGGACAAGTTTACAGCGCACACTCATTTATTTACTGACCTCGACGATGACGGAAGAAATCGATTCGGTTGCATTTGACCAAATCGATTACGTGCGACCACTTGCCTTTAATGACAAAGGACGACAAGCGCTACGGCAAATCAAGCAACACATTCGAGTCATCAGCACATTCGAGGCGCACCCTTGGCTCATAAAAGAGAGCCAAGTTACGGCAGCGTATGCCGTTCCCTTGGCTCGGTATGACCAACTAGAGGAACATCGTCGGTTTGCTCATTTTTCTGGTAACTCTTCTAAATAATCGAGTGCATCCTCAACTGTTTTGATCGGGACGAGTTTCATTTTCGTCCCGAGTTTTTTGATGGATGGTTTTGCTTCTTCATAATTCGAACCGGCTGGGACGAACATGATTTCCGCTTCCGCTTCGTCTGCTGCGACGACTTTTTGCCAAGCTCCACCAATCGGTCCTACTTTTCCACCCTCTTCAATCGTTCCAGTACCAGCAATCGTATATCCCTTCGCTAAATCACCATCTGTCAATTGATCATAAATCTCAAGCGTGAACATCATCCCGGCCGATGGTCCACCAACATTTTCTAAGTTAAACTCGACTTTCGGATCCGTCTGCACGTCTGACATCGGAAGCGGTTCATAGATACCGAGCCCGACCTGCTCTGAGTTCTTCGCTAGTTTCCCGACCTTGATCGTCGTTGTTTTCGTTTTTTTGTCCCGTTCGAATGTCACTTTCACATCTGTCCCTGCTTTTTTCGAACTAATTGTCTGCATAAAGCTGCTCATTGATTTTAACGGTGCTCCATCAACGGCAACAATCTGGTCCCCGGCACGTAACTTCCCGTCAGCAGGACCGCCAGAAATAATGCCAGAGACATAAACGCCTTCAAAGTCGACCTCGACTTCTTTATCAGCCAGTTCATATCCTTCAATCATTGCATTATGTTGCGCTTCTTCCATGTAAAGTTGTTGTCTGTTCTCGTATTGTGCGTCAGATTCACCGTCATATAAATAGTCACTTACATCCGATGTTTCAGAAAAAGGTAAAAATAAACTCTCGACTAGAAAATACGGTGTCGCCCGCCGTTGCGCAACGGTCAACATCATTAGATCGCCCGGTTCTTTTTCCGCACCCGATACGTCAATGATTTGTTCTGTCGATGTTGCGTCTCCAGGATACGAGATGAAATAGGGCAATGGAACAAAGAAGACGATCATCGCCGCGACGATGGCAGCGAGCGCAGGTTTCCATGCTTTCATTTCAATTCTCCTTTCGCATACTTTTGACGTAACGCTTCTTCGACGGGCGGTGGTACAAGCCCGGCAACGGAAGCACCATACTTTGCAGCTTCTTTGACGATTGAGGAACTGAGGAACGAATATTGGTTACTCGTCATCATGAACAAGGTTTCAATCTGGTCATTCATCTTCTTATTGATTGAGGCCACCTGCATCTCATATTCAAAGTCGGATACAGCACGTAGCCCGCGTACGATTGCCGTCGCCCCTACTTCTGCTGCATAGTCGACAAGCAGACCGTTAAAAGAATCCACTTTGATATGCGGTAAGTGCTCCGTCACCTCAGAAATCAATTCCATACGTTCTTTAACCGAAAATAAAGGTTGCTTCGACGAGTTATTTAATACCGCGACGATGATTTCGTCGAAGATGGGTGCAGCACGCTCGATGATATCAAGATGACCGTTCGTGATCGGGTCAAAGCTCCCCGGACAGATGGCGATACGTTTCATACTTCTTCCTCCAGTTCGATAATTTCATATAATGTGATTGAGATGACCGTTGAGTACCGCATCCTTTTCACAACTTCAAGGCGACCAATCCGATCAGGTAAGTCAATCTCTGACCCATGCTCACAGACGATGACGCCATTGTCCGTCAACATGTCGTGTTGCTCTATGTACGTGACGTGTTCGACGAGTCGTTCCTTGGCATAGGGTGGATCGAGAAAGATTAGTTTAAATGGCGTTTCTGATGCGAGTTCCGTCAAAGCAACGGAGACATCTTTTTTTAGGACACGACTTCTCTCAGCCAATCGAGTCGTCATCAAGTTCTCTTTAATTGTCTGAACCGCTTTAAAGTGCTGATCGACGAATACCGCTTCTTCACATCCACGTGACAATGCCTCGATTCCAAGGCCACCGCTCCCCGCGAAGAGATCAAGTGCACGTCCCCCGTTAAAATAAGGTCCGATGACATTAAATAATGATTCTTTGACCTTATCGGTCGTCGGTCGTGTATTATCCCCCGGCACCGCTTTAATTTTAGTACCTTTTCGTTCCCCAGAAATGACTCGCATGATTTTTCCTTCCCTTCAAAAAAGAGCGACGAGGATGTCCTCATCGCTCCAACGTTTATACTTCTTCTTGCAGTTTACCTTTTTTATTTGCGTATGTTTCGGTAATGAATGGTCGCTCCGAACGAAGAACGGAATCGACGAAAGGCAATGCAGCAATCGTTTCGACCGAGCGTTCATACTGTTCCAAATCAACATATAAAAAAACATATTTTTCTCGCTTCGATGTAAAATAGACGTTTCCAAATCGGCGCAATTGACGCGATGCTTTCATCGCGTTGACATAGACGATCAGTCCAATTCGATCCTTAATCACAACACCGTTCCTCCCTTGTTCGGCATTAGCCGCTACAGCTACAACTACCTCCGGTCGAACATCCACCTGCACATCCTTGATCGAAGAATGGATTACCCGTCGGAACCTTAATTTGAGGTGACACTTCCCCGGCAAGTTTCAGACTAATTTGTCCGAGTAACGCCTCTAATTGTTTTTCTGCTTTTTTAAACGTCGCGACCTCTTCTTGCAGATCGAGCGCCCGCTTGACTTCATGTACTTTTTTCGTGATCGTTTGGTAATCTGGATGATATCGACCAAAACGTTGAACAAGCTCGTACTCTTCCTTGATTCGATTAAAATCCCGAATGACGTCTTGTGCTTGTGCTGAATTTGCGCGTGCTTGTTTGGCACTTATATATGCTTGACCTGTTTCGCTATGCAAAAGAGCGGATGTCAGTTCTTCCGCAGCGTTGATGAGGTCTATCGTTTTATCAGAATAAATCACAACGAATCTCCTCCTTGACTTCACCATCATATCATAACATTTATCTCGCTCCTAGCACGCTGAATTGTGTATACTTTGTTCAGAAGGAAGGAATGAATTGTATGCAATTTTTATCATTTAATATGTTTCGGACGATCGGGATTAAAACCGATCACGCGAAGTCAGACTACCATTTTGATTCGCTCGATAAAATCGCCAAAGCGGACGTCGTCTTGTTCCCTGAATATTGGCAGATCCACTCCATCATCTACGGAATGAAAAAACCGATTTTCCCGTCCGCCGCGACATTCCATCTCGGGCACGATAAAATCGAGATGACGCGTATTTTTAAAACCGTGATTCCGGACAATATTCCTCGGACCGGTATTTACGGAAAAAATGAATTCACCGTGAAGCGTGTTTTAGATGAATTTTCGTTCCCATTCGTCGCGAAGACTGTCCGCAGTTCGATGGGCCAAGGGGTTCACCTGATTAAGGATGAAATCGACTGGAAGAAGTATACCGATCACCATGAGACGTTTTACGTCCAAGAATATATCCCGAACGAAAAAGACCTTCGTGTCGTCGTCATCGGTGATCAAGTTCTCGCTGCCTACTGGCGTGTCGGCGGTGCGCAATTTTTAAACAATGTCGCCCAGGGTGGGGTCCTTGATTTCGAGAACATCCCACAAGAAGCACTCGATTTTGTTCTCGCACTCGCGAAACGACTCGATATCGATCATGCCGGTTTTGATTTGATTTTCCGCGACGGAAAAATTTATATACTCGAGTTCAACGTCTTCTTTGGTGGAGAAGGCCTGAACCATCTAGGAATTCATGCACCGGATACGATTTTAGAATATGTCGAACGAAAATATAAGAATTCATGAATTCTTCAAATTGACTTCACAACTTTTACTTTATCGAATCATTCATTATGGTATGATAGTTTGGAAAGACTAGTATCTACTAGCAAACTGGGGTATAGGGGGATTCAAACATGAAGTTTGAGAAATACGGCATCGAAGGCAAAGAAATTAAGTTTGGTTTACTTGAGACAATCATGGACCACCACCGTTTCGTCCGTGAAGGACAATGGGATTACGAACGTGCGATGTATGACATGAAGTACGAAAAACAATCAACAGGAGAGGTCTTCTATCTCCGGATTCCAGTTTATGCAATTCAAGGTGAAATTGAAGATCGCCACGCGATCGTTCGCATGATGACACCACTTCTCGGAAAACACTACTATCCACATGGTGTTGAGTATGATGAAGAGTTCCCACCTGAAATCGTTAAAGATTGTGAGCGTCGCTTGACAGGGTTACTCGAAACACTCGAAAAATAAGTTCTATCCGACCGTTCCTGTTAAAAGGAGCGGTTTTTTTCATCTAAAAATTTTCTTCAGGCGATTCTTTGCGCTGCCGAGTCCGTGTCTGATTGCTTTTTCAAGTCGACGTGTCACGAGAGACTTCAAGGCATTCTTCACGGAACAGTCGCTAAAAAGTCTGTTACCAAAAAAATCGTGTGTTGTGTGCTGGTCCCCCTACTCCTTGTCCAGGCCTAAAAGTAAAGGCCCCTTCCGCCAGACGTGGAAGGGGCCTTTATATGTCTCATTTTGTGACCAGTTGGAGGTAGTCGACTACCCCGTCTCCGAGTTGTAAGCGGACTTGTTCTCGCAAACCCATATAGAGGGCAGGTAACTGTTGCACCGTTGCGGTAACCTTCAAGCTAAACGAAATCCCTTCCGTCGGCAAACGTTTAATCCGTGTACAAACGACACCAAATTCGATGACGGCACACAACAATAACTCTTCAATTGCTTGTACTGATACCGTCACTTCACCTTTATTCTGATATTCTTCAACCAAAATGATCACTCCTTCGCAAGTTGTTTGACGGATGTCATGACTTCCTCGAGATCGACCGGCTCGTCAGGTGTCTTCGCCATTGAAGATATCGCACGCACCTTATTGTCGCGATCGAGAATGAACATTTGTGTCCCGTGTGTGACAAGACCACTTTCTGCTTTTGAATAATAGAAGTTCAACTGGCGTGTCAGACGATCAATGACGACCTCATCCCCCGTTAAAACCTTCCAGCCTTCAGGATTCGCCTCGAAATTAGACGCATACTTCTTCAAGACCTTCGGCGTATCAACTTTAGGGTCGACCGTCACGGCGACAAGTTCGACATCGGATCCATATAGATTTTCCGCCCGTAATTTTTTCTCGAGTTTCCGGTAGTCATTTAACGTCAAAGGACAAATGTCTGGACAATTCGAGTAGAAAAACGTCAATACTTTTACTTTACCATCTTCTGAATCAAATGTTTTCCCGTTGACGGCATTCGTTAATTCAAATGGTGTCGGTTCAGCAATCACAGGTAGCTTTTCTTTCATAAAGAAATAATAATACCCCCCTGCAGCGGCGACTAAAATCAAAACGACGGCGGCTACCGTCAAATAACTATTTTTTTTCAAAGCGAACCCCCCTTAATGATTCCAAATCGCACGAAATACATTTGTTGTTTCGCCCGGCTCATACACAACGTATAACAGGCAATAGACAAGGACTCCCGTGATTGCCGTCAAAAACCAAATGACCGATGCTTTTGGACCAATTTTACGGTGACGGGCAAAGTTTTGTTTATAAGCGTAGAACAAAGCGATTAAGCCTAAGATACCACCCGATGTGGCGAGTAAAATATGAAAGATTAAAAATCCTGTGTAGTACGGTTTAACCGCATCCGGTCCCCCGAAAGCAGTATTCCCGAGTAAGATCGTCCGAAGCGCGTACATGATGAAGAACAGTAACGCGAGCGCTGCCGCAATGTTCATCACGACTTTATGCGCCCCCATATTCCGGCGTGTCTGCGCGATCAAAAACCAACCGATTGCTACAAATATTGCACTGAGAACAATCAAAGAAACACAAATCAACGGCAAATAACTCATTTTCAGACTTCCTCCATTTACTTAATCCGCTTTTGGCGTGAAGGACATGCCTTCATCGACAGCAGTACTTTTTGATCGTCTCACCCACGTGAAGAAGGTCAAACCGAAGAAGATCCCGTAGACGAGTTCTTGTCCAAGTTTCATCAAGACGCCTCCGAACCGTTGATCTTCGAGTAAATCTTTTGTTGTCCCAAATAGGCGTTCCATGTTCAAGCCGCTCACATCATTATTCGGCAGACAGTAAGCCAAGACTTTCGCGAATGTCGCTGGGTCTTGATACGCATCGTATTGGAAGCTCTGACTGAAGATCATGAACGCACAAGCTGGTGTCAACAGCACGCCGTTCGCAACGATATAGACCATCTTTTTCAAATCGGATAGACTATCCTCCTCATTGACAGGTGCGATGATTGGATACCACATCGTCATGCTGAGGAAGATTAATGTCCCGTGGAACAAACGGTGGACCGTATAGTTCGTCAAGACGTAATCAAAGATGAACGGCATATGGTAAAACGTAAACAAGGAATTGAACACGACGAGCGCAATCAATGGCAATGTGAAGAAGCGTAATGCCTTCCCTAAATACGGGACGCCGAACAATCGCTTAAATGCCCAACCCGGAATTGCTAGCATCAACAGTGGCGGCGCCACCATATAGACGAAAACCATCTGGAGCATGTGCGCAGAGAACGTAATATGCGCTAACACATCAAGCGGACTACCAAAGCCAATATAGTAGACGAATAAAGCCGCTAGCATCATGAACTTTTGAGCTAACGTCGTTTCTGCCTCGTCTGGTCGTCTGATTTTTTCAGTAATGAATGCATACAATACGTAAAGACCGATCAAGAGTAACGCGTAATACGGGCTCCACAAGACAGTCCAATCGAATTGCGATAAAGCACCCCTTAAATTGCCTAACATATTTCTCACCCCGTTCCTGTTTCCTACAAACTAAGATTACCGTTCCCCTATTTCATTGTAAAGGTTTCTCATAAAACGATTCCAAAATAAAAGACCATCCTGCTAAACGTTAGCAGAATGGTCACAATTTTTTACCAAATTAAAAGGCGAAGTGTCGCGACGATTGTTAAGGCAACGAAGATACCGAGTCCCATCATGACTTTAATCCATGTGTTCCCTTTGTTATTCATATGCATGAACATATATAACTGAAGGTAGACTTGGACGATTGCCATGATGACGAGGAATCCACCTGCAGCCCAGTGTGGCATAAGCTCTGCCATCACTGCGCCGAAAGCGATCAACGTCAAGAAAATCATCAGTCCAAAACTGATCAATTGTAGCTGCATTTCGCGGCTACGATCAGCTTTCATTTCTAATTCTAACTGGTTACGTGTAACTTGTGGTTCGTGTTTTTCCATCTTATTTCACCATCCCCATGAGGTAGACGACTGAGAAGATAAAGACCCAGACGACATCAATGAAGTGCCAGTAAAGACTTGAAACATAGTACTTCGGTGCATTGACGACTGTGATGCCGCGTTTCCAGTTACGGATGAGCAATGTCGAAATCCAGAGAAGACCGAACAAGACGTGCGCTCCATGGAACCCGACGAGTGTGTAGAACGCCGAACCGAATGCGCTTGACGTAAACGTATGACCGATGTGGTAATAGTGATTAAACTCATAAATCTCACCAGCGAGGAATGCTAGACCGAGAGCGAGCGTAATAATGAGCCACATCTTCATTTTCGCAACGTCATTCCGTTTCATCGCCATCATCCCAAGAACACTTGTCAATGAACTCGTCAGAAGAAGCATCGTCATGATGAAGACGAGTTCCATCTCAAAGATGTCGTAACTCCGTAATCCTTCTTTTGCGCCTGAGTTGTGCAATCCGATGTATGTTCCGAAGAGAGAGGCGAACAATGTCGTCTCTCCTCCAAGGAAGAACCAGAAAGCTACATATTTATTCTTACCCTCAAGTGTTGCTTTTTCAACATGATCTGGAATACCAGTCACTGGGTTATTTGGTACTGAATGATGACCCATCTTACTTCGCCTCCTTTTCAGCTTCAAGGCGTAGATCTTCTTCGATGACCGATTTCGGGATGTAGTATCCTTCATCGTCAATCCAAGAACGTAGGAACATCGCGAAGAGTGTCGTTGCAAGACCAATCAAGGCGATGACAAGACCGACAGTTCCGTAGTCAAGACGAAGAATGAATCCAAGACCTGCAAGGAACAAGCCGACTGACATGACGAATGGCAAAATCGTGTTATTCGGCATGTGGATATCGCCGACTTCTTCCGATACGGAAACTGTTTTATTTCCAGCCATTTTTTCGAGC
This sequence comes from Exiguobacterium sp. s102, assembly GCF_018618635.1. Taxonomy (NCBI): domain Bacteria; kingdom Bacillati; phylum Bacillota; class Bacilli; order Caryophanales; genus Exiguobacterium; species Exiguobacterium sp. s102. The sequence continues at coordinate 674,951 of NZ_JACSML010000001.1, read as the reverse complement.
CAGTACGTGTCGAGTCCTTTGACGAGTGGTGTTTGTGCAAAGTTGTACTCTGGAGTCGGAACAGGAAGCGTCCACTCAAGGGTACGACCGTCACCCCAAACATCGCGTTTCACATATTCTTTCGACATCAGTGCCGCTGCAATTGAAACAACAAGAACGATTGTTGATACACCCATGAAGCCTGCACCAATCGATGATAGTAAGTTCATTGTTTCCCAGCCTTGGTTTGGTAAGTACGTGAAGACACGACGTGGCATACCTGTAAGACCAAGGATGTGTTGCGGGAAAAACGTCAAGTGGAAGCCGATGAAGAACAACCAGAATTGAATCTTGCCCCAGAATTCGTTGAGCTGTTTTCCGAACATCAATGGGAACCAATAGTAAAGACCCGCAAAGAGACCGAAGACGACCCCACCAACGATAACGTAGTGGAAGTGGGCAACAACGAAGTAGCTGTCGTGATACTGATAATCGGCAGGAGCAACTGAAAGCATGACCCCTGTCATACCACCAACAAGGAATGATGGGATGAATGCGACCGAATACAGCATCGCAACCGGGAACGTCAATTTACCGCCCCAAAGTGTGAACAGCCAGTTGAAGATCTTAACACCGGTCGGAACGGCAATCGCCATCGTCGCAACAGCGAAGATTGCGTTTGCGACTGGCCCGAGACCCACTGTAAACATGTGGTGAACCCAAACCATGAAGCCGAGGAAACCGATCAACATTGTCGCAAAGACCATCGTCGTGTAACCGAAGAGACGTTTACGTGCAAATGTAGGAATGATTTCAGAGAAAATACCGAATGCCGGTAAAATCAAGATATATACTTCCGGGTGACCGAAGATCCAGAAGAGGTGTTCCCAAATAACGATGTTACCGCCGGCTGCCGGGTCGAAGAAGTGAGCTCCGAAAAGACGTTCAAACGTCAAGAGGAACAAACCGACCGTGAGCGGAGGGAATGCGAAGACGATCAAAGCTGATGCAACGAACGCCGTCCATGTGAACAAAGGCATCCGCATCAGTTTCATACCTGGTGCGCGCATGTTCAAGATCGTAACGAGGAAGTTAATCCCCCCCATAAGTGTACCGAAACCAGAAATCTGTAACCCGAGTGCATAAAAATCAACACCAAGTGATTCCGGGACTGTCGATAGTGGTGCGTAAGCTGTCCATCCTGCGTTCGGTGCTGCGCCGAAGAACCATGATAAGTTCAAGAGCACGCCACCGAAGAAGAACAACCAAAAACCAAGTGCGTTCAAAAACGGGAACGCAACGTCACGTGCTCCGATTTGAAGCGGCACAGCAGCGTTCATATAACCGATCAACATCGGCATCGCTGCCAGGAAGATCATCGTCGTACCGTGCATCGTGATCAACTGGTTAAATAACTCACCGCTGACGAAATCGTTCATCGGTTTAATCAATTGAAAACGAATCATTAAGGCTTCTACGCCACCGACCAGAAGGAAGAACAATCCGGACATGATGTAGAGAATCCCAATTTTTTTATGGTCGACTGTCGTTAGCCAGTCCATGATGCCGCTTTTTTTCTTCGGCATACCCATAGTATGTGTCCCCACTATGATTCCCCCTTAATTTTATTGGAGCTTTTTGTCCAATAGGTAGTCTGCAAGTTCACTCAATTCTTCATCGCTAATCTGATCTTCAGAGAAACCAGGCATTTTTGTCCCTTGTTTTTCTTTTTGCGGATCGCGAATCCAGTTCTCGAGGTTTTCTTTGTCGTGATCGAGGTATCCTGCGATACGTTGACGGTCACCAAAGTTCGTTAAGCTTGGCGCGACTTTCCCGCCACCGTGACAGCTGAGGCAGTTTTGAGCGTAAACTTGTTCGCCCGTCGTCCAATTTTTTTCATTTTTAGCATCGAGTTGTTTTGTTTCTGCTTCTTTTGCAGTTTTCATGTCTTTTAACCATGCATCATAATCATCTTGCTCGAGTGCGATGACTTTAAAGTCCATCAATGCGTGAGAAGGTCCGCAAAGCTCCGCACACTTACCGTAGTATGTGCCCGCTTCTTGTGCTTGTAACCACATCTCGTTATCGAGCCCTGGGTTTGTATCTGTTTTACCAGAAAGTGCCGGCACCCAGAATGAGTGAATGACGTCTTTAGAAGTCAAGTTGACAGCAACACGTTTTCCGACCGGGATGACAAGTTCTTGTCCTGTCGAAACACCTTTGTCTGGATATTCGAACTCCCACCAGTACAAGTTTGCCGTAACGTTGATTTGTTCGTTTTTCTTCGCTTCTTTCGCATCGGCTAATTCAACCGTCGTTTTGATTGTCGGTACAGCGAGAACAACCAAGAGAAGGATTGGAATAACTGTCCAAATGATTTCAAGCGTATGATTTCCTTCGACTTGTTTCGGAACTGTGTTATCTCCCGATTTACGACGGAATTTCATAAGTACGTAAACATAGATGACCGCTACAATCGCAAGGACGAACAACATCACCCATAAGCTGAGCTTGATGATCTCAAGTTGCATTTCTGCGCCTTCCCCGCGAGGCTGAAGCGCGGACAATTCCGGAATTCCACAACCTGATAACAATAATGCCATCAAACCGATCGGAAGAAGCCGGAAGAGCATTTTTCCTGATTTTTTCACAACCATCCCCACTTTCTTTTCCCCAATTTTTTTCTTGTAATGGTGTACGTGAATATGTCAAATCGTTTTAGAGAGAAACGAGTACGACCGTCACGATCCAAGCTGTGAAGTAAAAGAGCGAGAAGAAGAACATTTTCGATGCCCATTTAATTTCAGCTTGTTTTTCTTTGATTTTGAGACCTTTCAGTCCCATGTAAAGCCAGTAACCGCTTAACGCCGCCATGACAATCGTGTAGACGATACCATAGTGTGCCAAGAGTAGTGATGATGGGACTAAGACTGCAATCCACCACACAATTTGTCGTTTCGTGATGGCAAAACCATTAACGACCGGTAACATCGGAATACCTGCAGCACGGTATTCTTCCGTCCGTCTCATTGCGAGTGCAAGGAAGTGAGGCGGCTGCCAGACGAACATGATGAGGAATAAAATCCAGGCATCGATATGAAGTGCTGGAGTGACTGCCGCAAATCCAATGATCGGTGGCACTGCTCCTGAAATACCCCCTACGACCGTATTGATCGTATGCGTCCGTTTGAGCCACATCGTATAGATGACGACGTAGACGAATGATCCAATCAATCCGAACACTGCCGCGACATGGTTAACGATCAAGAGAAGCACCGTTCCCGTCGCAAGTATTCCAAGTCCTAATGCCAATATGCGCTGTCCATCCATCTTGCCGGTCACACTCGGTCTCCCCATCGTCCGTTCCATCTTGTAATCGATGTCTCGGTCAATGTAGTTGTTGAGGTAACAACTTCCGGCAATGACCAGGCCACTTCCAAGAAGTGTCCACAATAATGTCAACTTCGTCTGCCACAGGTATAACAAGACATCATCGGTTAAATACGATGCTGCCACGACATATCCTGCGAAGACGGTGATGAGATTCGCGCGAACGATTCCCATCTTTGCTAGGGTGACATAGTCCTTGAACGTCGGTTGATCCGTTTGCTCGATCATGATGTCAAGCGTCTCCCCATTTACTTTCGCCATGTTGTTTCCTCCTTCTAACCGCCTGTATCCTCTCTGCACGCATGAGACACGTATTTTCTTCACAGAAATAACACAGACACGCCACGAAACGTCCTTTTCTCTATAAAAGATACCACATATTCAGGGTCGTGACGCATGAAAATACTTTCGACATAATGAACAAAATGTGAAATCTATGTGATTAACCTCACAGTTCACCATATTTACCTAATATTAGAATAGCGTTCTTCTAAAAGATTGCAAGCGTTTCGATATTTTTTATGCGATACTATTGCTATGCGCATGACTGTATATTGTATATTTTAGAAAGGTGGTGTCCGTGTCTTGAATCGAAAGCTTTCGATTTTTTCGGCATTCGTCACATTCACGATGATGATCGTATTGTTGATGGGGGGCACAGTCACAAAGACTGATTCAGGGAACGGCTGTGGAACAGACTGGCCACTCTGTCACGGAGAGCTCATTCCGACTAACCCTAGTGTAGAAACGATGATTGAATACAGCCACCGCGCCGTAACCGGTGTCGTCGGACTATTAATCATCGCATTATGTTTATGGACACTCGTCGCTTTCAAAGAGCGTCTCGATACGAAGATTTTTGCCTTTCTTGCTTTTATCTTCATGTTGATTCAATCCATCGTTGGAGCAGGCGCTGTTGTTTGGCAACAGTCTGACCTCGTCATGGCGCTCCATTTCGGGATTTCGCTTATCTCCTTCGCTTCTTTGCTCATTTTGACGCTATTAATCATGGAACGTCCAGGACGAGAATTCAGGGAAACGGTCCCAGCATTCTTACGTAAACTCCTGTACGGCCTGCTGATTTACACGCTGATCGTCGTCTATACGGGCGCATATGTCCGTCACGTCGGCGCAACGTATGCCTGTGTCGGTTGGCCCGTCTGTTCGCAACCAACGATGACATACGAGTCATGGGTCCAGATGATTCATCGCATTATGGCTGGCTTATTATTCTTCTATACGTTATATGTGCACTTCGTCGCGATTCGCTTAAAGCATCGGACGACACAAAAAGGGATGGCGTTTGCTACGTTCTTCATCAGTTGCCAAGTTGCGACAGGTGCCTGGATCGTTTTAGGCGGACACGCGACTTACGTTCCACTTTTACACGCGTTCTTGATTACATGTTACTTTGGTGTACTGTCTTACATGACGTATCACGCGTTCCGGACAAGGCAAGATCGTTAAGCATATTAGACAAGTCAAAAAAAGATGGAGCATCATTTCACTGTGATGCTCCATCTTTTTTATGTCGGTACCGCGTTCGTAGTTTATTACTTTTTAAAGCGAGCAATCGCCCGTTTACGTGCCATATCATGCTCAACGATTGGTTTTGGGTAATCATAGTCTTCACGTTGCTGGTCTGTTGGTTCATGAATGAATTTATTCGGCAAGTCCTTAATCTCTGGTACATATCGACGAATGAAGTCACCAGACGCATCAAATTTTTTCGATTGGGTCGTCGGATTGAAGACACGGAAGTATGGTACGGCGTCTGTTCCGACAGATGCTGCCCACTGCCATCCCCCGATGTTCGAAGCCGCTTCATAGTCGACTAACTTCTTCTGAAAATATTGTTCACCCTTTTGCCAATCGACTAACAAATCTTTTGTTAAAAAGGAGGCAACAATCATCCGGAGCCGGTTATGCATCCAGCCCGTTGTGTTCAGCTGACGCATCGCCGCATCGACGATGGGATAACCTGTCTCACCTTTTTTCCACGCGTCAAACCCCGTCTCGTCGTCTTCCCATTGAATGTCATTATACTGCTCGTTTACCGGTAGACGTTTTGACTCTGGATGGTGCATCAAAATTGTATAGTAAAATTCACGCCAAATTAATTCCGTCAAATAGGTTTGTTTTCCTTTTGAAGCAGCTGCTTGCTCAACCTGCGTATAAATGGTCCGAATGCTGATTTCTCCCGTCCGCAGGTAACGTGACATCAGACTCGTTCCGTCGATTGACGGGATATCCCGATTTTCTTCGTACTGTTCGAGTCCGCTCGAGATGAACTGATGTAAACGGTTCTGCGCATTTTCTTCACCCACTTGAAAATCAACCTCGGATTGAGCCTGTTTAAAGTACTCTTCGATGAACGAGTTGTCATTTTGGTGTTTTTTATACTGGGCTTGCAGACGATCGAGATTCACTTGGACTGGTTCTGGAAGATCTTTTTTTAAGAACGCATTTTTATATGGTGTGAACACTTTATAATAGCCACCATCATTTTTCTTGACTGCATGCGGATGCAACAAGTGACGATCGAGTACACGATCCGTCTGTTGACGCTGACGCTTTTTAATAATCGCATCATCGCGCGTTTTAAACGGTTCGACGTATTCGGCGTTAAAAATTAAATGGTCTGCCATAGCTGTTTCCTCTAAGAACTTCGCTTCGTCCCCTTTAATAAAACGAATCGGCAAGCCCTTTGTTTTACAGTTATCCGAAAAGTGCTCCAGCGCTTGAAAGAAATACTGTTGTCTCGCTTCGTAAGAACCGATATAGTCCGGGTTAAGCCAAAAAACAAATTCCACGGTCGCTTGATCGTCCTGCTCGAGGTATTCTACCGCTTTCGCCAACATTTGATTATCCTGAAGTCGAAAGTCACTTCTAATCCAACAGATGATATTCATTCCTAGCTCCTCCTCCGATAATGCTGCTTAAAAAGAAAAACAGGCTAGCCGCCATGCGTCTGCCTGTTTTTCATCGATTCTATTTTAAAGTTATCGAATCACCACGCCACGAATCAGATGAATTCAATTAATAAATCTTGGCTTGCGATTGCTTCGCCTTCGTTGACATGGACAGCTTTAATTTCTCCGTCTTCCGGTGCTTGAATCGTCGTTTCCATTTTCATCGCCTCCGTGACGAGCAATTGCTCCCCTTTACGGACACGTGCTCCTGGTTCGACAAGAACTTTCAGGACACTTCCCGGCATCGATGCACCAATCTGTTTCGGGTTCGATCGGTCCGCCTTTGGACGACTGGACGAACTTTCCTTGACGCTAATGTCCTTGACTTCGACTTCACGCGGAACACCATTCATTTCGTAGTAAACGATTCGCACACCGTGATCATTCGGCTGTCCGACTTGAATCAACTTGAGGTACAACGTTTTACCACGTTCGATTTCGACTTCGATCGTTTCACCGAGTCGCATGCCGTGGAAGAATGTACTCGTATCAAGGACCGAGACGTCTCCATAACGTGCGACATATGAACTATAATCCATGAATACTTTCGGATAAAGCGCGTACGCAAGCGCATCAAATTCAGTAATCGGTCGTTCGAGCTTTTCAAACAATTCATGTTTGATGGCATCAAAGTTAAGCGGCTCCATCATTTTCCCTGGACGTTCTGTTAATGGTGCGACACCTTTGAGGATCGCATCTTGCACTTGTTTCGGGAACCCATCCGGAGGTGTGCCAAGCTCACCTTTCATCAGTTCGACGACTGAATCCGGGAAATCGAGCCCACTCGCACGATGTAAGACGTCTTCTTCTGTCAAGTGATGTTGGACCATGAACAAGGCCATATCTCCTACTACTTTAGACGACGGTGTTACTTTGACGATGTCACCAAACAACATGTTGACGCGGGCGTACATACTCTTGACTTCCGACCAACGATCTCCGAGTCCTACTGCTTTTGCCTGTTGTTGAAGATTCGAATATTGACCGCCCGGCATTTCATGGTCGTAAACGGTTGGATTCGGTGCTAACATATCGAGTTCGAACGCTTTATACAAGTGACGAACATCTTGCCAATAATCTGAAATTTGTTCGAATTTCTGTGCTGAAACAAGTGGCTGACGTGGGTGTCCACTCAGCGCATGGATTAAACTTCCTCCTGCTGGTTGACTCGTTAAGCCGGCCATACTCGAAGCAGCGACATCGACGACGTCAACACCGGCATCGACTGCACGGGCATACGTGTAGATTCCGTTCCCACTCGCATCATGTGTATGGAGGTGGATCGGTAAATCGACAGCATCTTTTAAAGCAGAGACTAACGCATACGCTGCTTCCGGCTTTAACAGCCCCGCCATATCTTTGATTGCGATGATGTGCGCGCCACTTGCTTCCAATTGTTTCGCTAACTTGACGTAATACGGTAAGTGATACTTCGGACGATTCGCATCGAACAGATCGCCTGTATAACAGACGGCTGCTTCTGCAATCTTCCCTGTCGGTAAGACCGCGTCAATTGCTAATTGGATTGATTCCGGATTGTTCAAGCTATCAAAGATTCGGAAGACATCAACGCCTGCTTGGGCCGCTTCCTTGACGAAAGCATGAATGACGTTGTCCGGATAGTTTTTATAACCGACTGCATTCGCACCACGTAATAGCATTTGAATCAAGACGTTTGGCATTTGTTCACGTAATTTCATTAAACGAGTCCAAGGATCTTCTGACAAGAAACGATATGCTACATCGAACGTCGCGCCACCCCACGCCTCGACCGAGAACAATTCCGGCAAGAGTTTTGCTTCTGCTTCTGCAATCGCTACTAAATCTTTCGTCCGCATCCGCGTCGCAAGTAACGACTGGTGTGCATCCCGGAACGTCGTGTCTGTCAATAAGACCTGTTCTTGTGCTTTCAACCAATTCGCAACACCAACCGGCCCTTCTGCATCAAGTAACGCTTTCGTGCCCGCTTGATACGTCGTTGGTAAATCTTTCGGAATCCGAACGTCACGTGCTAACGGTTTGTCGATTTTTCCGATACCAGGGAATCCATTGACAGAAACTTCGCCGATATACGTTAATAACTTTGTTCCACGGTCTTGCCGTTTCGGGAAGATGAATAATTCTTGCGTATCATCGATGAAGGACGTGTTGTAGTCACCACTGATGAATGCATGGTGTTTCAAGACGTTGCTTAGGAACGGAATGTTTGTTTTGATTCCACGGATCCGGAACTCACTTAAGTTTCGGCTCATCTTCGCGACAGCTTGATCGTACGTCAGGCCGTGCGTTGAGATTTTAACGAGCAGTGAATCATAGTATGGTGAGATTTCTGCACCGACGTATGCATTCCCTCCGTCAAGACGGACTCCGAAACCGCCGGGTGAGCGGTAAGCTTTAATTTTTCCCGTATCGGGTAAAAAGCCGTTTTCTGGATCTTCCGATGTAATCCGGCTTTGAATCGCGAAACCAAGCATCTGAATCTCTTCTTGCACCGGAATTCCAACGAGCTCACTATGAAGCGACTCACCTTCTGCCACCCGGATTTGCGTTTGTACGATGTCGACGCCTGTAATCATCTCCGTGATTGTGTGCTCGACCTGGACACGCGGGTTAACTTCGATAAAGTAGAACGATTCATCTTGCGTCACTAGGAACTCGACTGTTCCTGCATTCTCGTACCCGACGTGTTTCATTAGCGTTACTGCCGCGTCACAAATTTTCTTCCGTCCTGCATCGGAAAGCGTGACACATGGTGCCACTTCGACAACCTTTTGATGTCGACGCTGAACAGAGCAATCACGTTCGAACAAGTGAATGATATTACCATGGGCATCGCCAATGATTTGGACTTCGATATGTTTCGGTCGTTCAATTAATTTCTCAATGTATATTTCGTCTGATCCGAAAGCCTTTAATGCTTCTGATTTCGCACGCTCAATCATTTCCGGCAGCTCTTCCTCTGTCCGGACAACGCGCATACCGCGTCCCCCTCCACCAAGAGAAGCTTTAACCATCAATGGATAACCTGTTTTTTCAGCAAAAGCATAGGCTTCTTCCATCGTTGAAATCGGACCGTCCGTTCCCGGAATGACTGGTAAGCCGGCTTCGATTGCTGTCGTACGCGCTCGTACCTTGTCACCGAATTTATAAAGATGTTCTTCTTGTGGACCGATGAAGATGATGCCTTCTTCACGGCAACGTTTTGCGAGTTCAATGTTTTCAGACAGAAAACCATACCCTGGGTGAATCGCGTCACACTCTGCTTTTTTAGCAGTTGCGATGATACCTTCAATGTCTAGGTACGCTTCGATTGGTTTCTTCCCCTCACCAATCCGATATGCTTCGTCTGCTTTATAACGGTGAAGCGATCCCATGTCTTCTCTCGAATAAATCGCAACTGTCCGAATGCCTAATTCGGTTGCTGCCCGAAATACTCGGATTGCGATTTCACCACGGTTTGCTACAAGAATCTTTTTAATTTTTGTCAACTGATGCTCCCCCTTTTGTTAATGAACTCGTTGCGCTCATCGTCCGTGCATCTTGCACTTCTTTATGATACGCTATTCGATGTTTATTTTGCATGGAAATATTCGCCAGCACACCGAGCATCGTACTCATGACGAGTAACGAAGACCCCCCGTAACTGATGAATGGTAACGTGACCCCGGTTCCCGGGAACAAGCCTGACATGGCACCGATATTGATCGTTGTCTGGATGAATATGATGGAAGAAATACCAATCGCCATCATGCTTGAATACAGCGAAACACATTTTTGGGCGATTCTCGCACCTTGAAACATTAAGAAAAACAGTAATCCAAGGACGACAAGTACGCCGACAAATCCAAGTTCTTCCGAAATGATTGACATGATGTAATCGGTCTCTGGTTCAGGTAGATACCCATATTTCTGAAAACTGTTCCCTAACCCGACGCCGAACACGCCTCCATGGGCAATTGAAATGACCGAATTGATCAATTGATAGCCTTTTCCCTCCGCATCGAGGAACGGGTTAAAGATGACATGAATTCGTTTCAGCTGATTCTCTGAAAAATTATTATACGCATAGAAACCAACTAACGGTACTGCGATGAACCCTAATGTGATGTAACCACTCGGTAATCCGACAGCAAACCAAATCATTGCCGTAATCAACAACAAGATGAACAATCCCCCATCATCGGGTTGCATCCGGATGATGATTGCATAAGGTGCCAGCAAGACGAGCATCGGAATTAAAATCCAATCAGACAAACTAAGTAACATCCGCTTGCCCGCGGAAGAGGGAGAGATTTGACGGTGGATGAAGTGATGAACGATTCCGATTACGCCATTCAACGTCCCTTTTTGTTTTTGATCAAAGTAATTCGCTAACCCGACGACTAAGACGAATTTACAGAGCTCGATCGGTTGAATCAAAAAAACACCAAAGTTCAACCACGCTCGTGCCCCGTTCAACGGTTCAGAAAACAACGTCGCCATCAACATCACCCATGTGATGAGATACAAGACTAAACGAAAAATCGGACCTCGAAGCACTTCATGATTGAGATGCGCAACAAATAAAAATGCCACGATTGCCAAGCCGTCAAACATCAGTTGTTTCTCGAAAAACGAAGTGTTCGCATAATCACCACCGTTCCAAACACTAGCGCTATAAACCATCACCGTACTGATTGCCATCAGAATCAACATCGTAAAGAACAAGCGAAAGTCAAAAAATGCTCGTCTTTCTTTAAACTTCGATTGCATATGTACACGTCCCTTTTCTAGTTCTAAAAAAAAAATACCCAAACGCCGCATTTCACGTTTGAGTAGAAAATCAGCACGTCTCCGCATCATGTAAGTCAGATAGTTGCTGTTCAAGTGATTCGAGTAATTGTTTCCCTTCACTCGCATCAATCAGTTCAAGACGAACGGCAAAATCAATTTGGCGTGACAATCCGAACATTTGTGTATCCAATACTTCCTCATAAAGAGGACATTGTGGCATCGTTAAATTCGCAAGCTGGACCTCGATCAACCGGCGGATTTTATGGGCATCCGCTTCTAGTAGCTCAAGAGCGCGCTGGCGATGAACTGTCCCGATTTCAGTTGACAATCCAATCCCTCCTCATCAAATGACGCGTTCCTGTTATAGATAAACTTTACCTTACTTTCGCTAACAATTCAACGTTTCGGTATAATGGATTTGTAGCATTCACACATTTAGGGGGAATAGAGATGATTTTTCCAATCACAGGTAAGGTACGGTACACATTAACGATTGATCCAACCGTCTGGATCTTTGACGATCGTAAGATTGCGGTCGAACAAATCGGACAAGAGACAGAGCATAATGCCGCTGAAGCATACTATGCGAAAATGGGGGCTGCTTGGGACAAGGGGATTACGGAAGGGAGTCGGACCGATCACAATAAACCGATGACGCGCGAAGAAAAAGATGACGCACTCCGCGGGACGTTCGCGATGCCACTCCTTCCATTCATCACAAATGCCGAAGTACTAAACGATGCCTCACAATTACGTTTTGAAGGAATCGATACCGTCGAACTCCCACTCGAGGTACTGCCTCAACTCTACTTACAATTTTCAAAAGACGGGAAAGTCTTAACCGATGGTCCCGTTCATTTACTTTATCAAGATCAAGTCGTCCGTTCGGTCAATCGGATCACTGTCATCTAATAGCAAACTGCCCTCTTTTCCTTCTAACGTTAACGACTGAAGGAAAAGAGGGCAGTTTTATTTTTTAAAGCAAGTCGGCCGCAAGACGCGCGAGGTTCGACCGTTCCCCTTTGACGAGTTTGACGTGCCCTGTCATTTGTTCACCTTTTAACCGTTCAACTGCATAGGATAGACCATTTGAATATTCATCGAGATACGGATGGTCAATTTGTTGCGGATCCCCGACGAGAACAATTTTCGAGTTTTCCCCGACACGAGTCAAAATCGTTTTCACTTCATGTTTCGTTAAGTTTTGTGCTTCATCGATGATGATGAACTGTCCCGGCATACTCCGCCCGCGGATATAAGTTAATGCCTCAAGCTGAATCGATTTCATGCCCGCTAGGATATTTCCAAGTTCATCACCCGAACCCGTATTGAACAAATGCTCCAAATTATCATAAATCGGTTGCATCCATGGTCGAAGCTTCTCTTCCATCTCACCCGGTAAATAGCCGATGTCATTTCCCATCGGAACGACAGGACGCGCGACGACTAGTTTTTTATAACGATGTTCATCTTCGACTTGCAACAACCCGGCCGCAAGTGCGAGCAATGTTTTCCCCGTTCCTGCCTTGCCGACGAGTGTAACGAGCGGAACATCATCCCGAAGTAACAATTCGAACGCCATGCGCTGTTGAACGTTACGGGGGACGACACCCCATACTTGATTGATATCAAGCGAAAGTGCCCGGATGATAGGCAATTCCTGATCGACGACAGCGAAAGCTGAAGCTTTCGATACATTGCTTTTTAAAATGACGAATTGATTCGGATAAACTTTTTCATTCAAGATATCCACTGAGAGTCGTTTGTCTTCGTAAAAGGCATCGATGTATTCCTGGTCGACGACTGCTTCAATGAAACCCGTATATAACCCTGTCAAATCCGCAATATGATCCGTCAAGTAATCTTCTGCGACAAGTCCGTACGCATCTGCCTTTACACGAACGAGAATATCTTTTGAGACGAGAATGACGTCACGTCCACTCTGTAGTTCCTGCTGTTCCCGATGAATCGACCACGCCAACTCGAGAATCTTATTGTCATTCGATTCATGTGTGAACGGTGAGACGTCACTGATCGTGTCACCGATGTCGACACGGAGGATGCCGCCATTTCCGAGCGGTACTCCTGCATGAAGATGACCCGCTTCCCTTAATTGATCCAAAATCCGCGCGGTCTCTCGAGCATTTCGCCCGACTTCATCCATGTTTCGTTTTTTTCCGTCCAGCTCTTCTAAGACGATTGCCGGTATGACGACATCATGTTCTTGGAATTGAAATAAAGATAATGGATCGTGGAGCATGACATTAGTATCGAGCACGTATATTTTTTTCATTCCATCGTTCGCCCCTTTAGAGTCGAGTTTTGATGAATGTTACGCTTTTAGAATCGCATGCATTTGTTGATCTAGACGTAACGCTGCCGTTTCGTCATACGTTTTCTCGATACGAGGACGATTGGATACAGCGGCTCCGTAAAATAAAATATCGCGTACTTCTTCTACCATTCCTTCGTAAAATGCAAGCTTTAATGGCACTTCGGCTGCCGGATCCCAGCGCTTCACCTCCGTACACGTCAAGCTATAGGCAGATTGATCGGCAAAGAAAATCAATGTGAAAACAGGATGCTCTGCCAACGTCTTGACGATATGCGAATCGGCTTCAATCGCAAATCGGACCGTTTGTTCATCTTTTGCATAAACCCAACTGATTGCATGGGTGATGGGCCAACTTTTCGATTGATCGTGCGTGATTAAAAAAACGAGTGGTAAATCGGATAACGCTTCGAGTTGCTTTAGATTCAGACGATGTTCCATTTTATTTGCCATGGTGTCACCCCCCTATTTATCTTACTGACTTAGTTTCGAGTCATGTCATTCAATTCCCTTTTTTACATCTGAATAATCTTTTAATATGGTATACTAGTAAAAAAAGAGGAGGACCTCGAAATGCGTGTAAAATGTACTATCTGCGATAAACGCGAAACGATCGACGACTGGTCCTTCGCAGCAAAACGCTTACGTAACAAACCGGTTCGCATCTATTTGTGCGATGAATGCAATGAGCGTATCGAGCAACGGACGATTGCGCGCGAAGCAACTGGGAACTTTAACTTATATCCGACGTGGGCGTCTACTAAAAAAAGATGGTGACGGCTTACTTTCTATGCTGAAGTAACTTTGAGCTCCTGTGACATCCGGATGATGTCGAAGGAGCTTTTCATATCTTTACGGGTCGAAGCGGACAAAAACATCATCATTCTTCTCAGGATTTCCACGGCCGTCCGTATTGTTCGTAAGGAAATATAGTGCAGTTCCATCTGTCATGACGTCACGAATGCGTCCACGATCCGTTACGACTTGTTCGACTTGCTTCGTGCTCTCTTCAATCGAGCGAAGGCTCTGCCCGACCAACGTACCGAAATACAACTTCCCATCAAGTTCCGTCACCCCGCTTGGTGCAACGGAGCGATTTCCTACTTCATACCACGGTGTGACTAATCCTTGTTGTTTTTCCATCCCTTCAATCAACGGCCATCCATAATTTTTCTGTTCAATTTTATTGATTTCATCATGTCCGCTTTGACCATGTTCGGTCGCAAAAAGCTGATTTCCGACAAAAACAAGACCTTGTGGATTACGATGACCATAACTATAGACGTAACCCTCCAGATTCCCTTCAACCGGCTCTCCCGTTAAGTCCATCCGTAAAATTTTTCCGGCCAAAGAGGATAGCTTCTGTGCATTCTCGGGAACTGCAGCATCTCCTGCTGTGACGTACAGGTAACCATCCGGCCCAATCTCGATTCGACCGCCATTATGAATCGAGGACCCAGGAATGCCATCCAGTAAAATGCTTTTCTCCGTCCAGTCCCCATCCTTCCGTTCGATTGAAATGACACGATTCCGTAGCTCACCTGCTTGTTCATACGTATGGTATACATAAGCGAGCTGATTCTCTTCAAAGTCGGGA
Source organism: Exiguobacterium sp. s102 (assembly GCF_018618635.1). Lineage (NCBI taxonomy): Bacteria > Bacillati > Bacillota > Bacilli > Caryophanales > Exiguobacterium > Exiguobacterium sp. s102. Next base: position 659,908 of record NZ_JACSML010000001.1, on the reverse strand, counting down.
TCAAGGGCCATTCCAAGTAGTCCACCTTCCCCTTCCGCCACGACTTCTTCCGTCAGACGTGGGGCTGTTCGCGAATAATCCCCTTGCGTTCCTTCGACGATTTTTCCATCTCGTTCTGTAATATAAAATGTATCCCCTGACATCTCGACATTCCAAGGTGCCTGCAGGGACTCGAAAATGATGTCGGCTCCCTCTTCAGTCTCTTGTTTAGCATCTGTTTGACTCGACTCCTCCGTCTTTGAATCAGTCGCGCAACCGACTAATAACATCGTAAGACTCAGCGGGGCGAGCCAGCTCCATTTATTCATTTTCATCACTCCTTAAAGGTTTTTCCCCTGACTTTCTCGTTTCTATTCCTTTATTTACCGATTGAACGATAAAACAAAAAGTCCGCCTTCACAAGGAAGACGGACTTTTAAACGAATCAAATGAATTTAAGATGCAGTCTGTTCTCGATCGCGTTTGACACGCCACATCCGGAAACGATAAATCCCGAGGATGGCGACCATCGCAAGCAATACTTCAGGAATCGGCCACGTCCAAAAGACGAGTGTTAAAGCCGCTGAAAAGACAGCTAATAAAAGATAGACGATCAGCGATTTCCACCAAGCTAATTCCTTTGCAAAACCTAGCTTAAACACGACGAGCGTCAAAATGACGACCGTAATCATCAATGCATTGAAACCCGCACTTAAGTTATTCGGATCACTCCCGACGCCAAGAAACCTGGCGACGGCAGGAATATCGAATTTCGAGAAATCAGAAGCAACGGCAGGTTGTGCAGACATTGCCAGTCCCCCTTACATTGTTAAGAACTCAGTCTTTTCCAAGACGACGACGTTTGTCTTGTTTTTCACGTTCGTTCTTGTTCAACACTTGTTTACGAAGACGAACTGATTCCGGTGTAATTTCACAGTACTCATCTTCATTCAAGAATGTTAATGATTCTTCAAGTGAGAAGACACGTGGACGTTTAAGAACGTTTGTCGTATCTTTCGCAGATGCACGCATGTTCGTCAATTGTTTCGCTTTAACAACGTTAACAGCGAGATCGACGTCACGGTTACATTCCCCGATAATCATTCCTTCATATACTTCAAGGCCTGGCTCGATGAAGATCGTTCCACGGTCTTCAAGAGCAGAGATTGCGTAAGCAGTCGCTTTTCCTGTTTCAATCGAAACCATAACACCACTACGACGACCACCGATGTCTGCGTTGATGAACGGACGGTACTCTTCGAATGTGTGGTTCATGATGCCGTATCCGCGTGTTGCAGATAAGAATTCGTTACGGTAACCAATCAAACCGCGTGAAGGAACGATGAATTCCATTTTCGTTTGACCGTTATCCATTGTTTGCATGTTCGTCAATTCACCTTTACGGAGACCGATCGATTCCATGACTCCACCAGTATACTCTTCAGGAGTATCGATGACGACGCGCTCAAAAGGCTCGACTTTAACGCCATCTTCAACTTTGATGATTACCTGTGGTTTCGAAACTTGAATTTCGTAACCTTCACGACGCATGTTTTCGATCAAGATACCAAGGTGAAGCTCACCACGACCTGAAACAATCCAGCGGTCAGGAGAATCTGTGTTTTCGATACGAAGCGAAACATCTGTTTCAAGTTCTTTTTCAAGACGCTCTTCGATTTTACGTGAAGTAACGAGATCCCCTTCACGACCAGCGAATGGCGAGTTGTTGACGATGAACGTCATTTGAAGTGTTGGCTCATCAATCCGAAGCAATGGAAGTGGATCGACGTGTGACGTTGGACACACTGTTTCACCGACGTTGATATCTTCCATACCTGCGATTGCGATCAAGTCTCCAGCTTTCGCCGCTTCGATCTCAACGCGTTTAAGGCCGAAGTATCCGAATAATTTCGTTACACGGAAGTTTTTGATTGATCCATCAAGTTTAGAAAGCGAAACGCTATCGCCGACTTTGATTTCTCCACGGAAAACACGACCAACTCCGATACGACCAAGGTAGTTGTCATAATCAAGCATCGTAACTTGGAACTGAAGTGGATCCATGCTGTTATCGACAGGTGCTGGTGTGTGCTCAAGAATCAAATCAAGAACGTTCGTAATTGTATCTTCTTGTTTATCAAGTTCAGGTTCAAATGAACTTGAGCCGTTGACTGCCGATGCATAAACGACTGGGAATTCGAGTTGATCTTCGTCTGCGCCAAGATCGATTAAAAGATCGACGACTTCATCGACGACTTCGAGTGGACGAACCATCGGCTTATCGATTTTGTTGACGACGACGATTGGTTGTAATCCTTGCTCGAGTGCTTTTTTCAATACGAAACGTGTTTGTGGCATACAGCCTTCACGTGCATCGACGACGAGGATAACGCCATCTACCATACGCATGATACGTTCAACTTCTCCACCGAAATCGGCGTGACCTGGTGTATCAACGATGTTGATGCGGGTATTTTTATAATCGATTGCTGTGTTTTTCGCGAGGATTGTGATTCCGCGTTCACGCTCGATATCATTTGAGTCCATTGCGCGTTCTTCAACTAGTTCATTCGCACGGAATGTCCCAGATTGTTTTAAAAGCTCATCGACGAGTGTCGTTTTACCATGGTCAACGTGGGCGATGATCGCGACGTTGCGTAAATCAGTTCTTACTAAAGTTGTCATAAGTGTGTACCTCTTTCTATTCATTTAAATAATCCAACATTACTTTCGGTCAACTTTAAGAGTATAGCACAGGTTGAGTGGCAGTTGGCAATGACTATGATTCAAGCTTATAGCGAAAGCCTTTTCATTGACCCCGTTTCACGCTAAACTAAATACGTACTCACGTAAAACGAGGGGGAAATGATATGCGGTTCGTCTTTTTATTGTTGGCAGTATTAGCAGTAGGTTCGATGGCAGCGATCGGGATTTTCATCGCTGAACAAAACATGCTGATGGTCTTCATCTCGCTACTTCTAGTATTTGTTTCGATGGGCGTCGGTTTTGTTTTGAAAGCCCGCCTTCGGAGACAGTCTTAAACGTCCTTTATGGGCGTTTCAGCGTGTAGACAAACTTATGAAGCATGAGCATGCGATATCGAGAAGCAATCCGTTCGCGCTTCCCTGTCTCGTCTCGTCTTCAAAGCGGCAATCTTCCGCGCCGCTACAGCAAAGCTGCAGGGTCACGACCGATTGCTTTTCGCTTTAAAAGCGATTCAAGACGGATTGCGCTCTAAACCGTCTGCAGGTCTGGATTTCCTTCACGGCATTACCTAAAAAAGCGTCGCGTTTGGTGACTCATACGGGAAAAAGTTCGTGTTTAACGCACTTTCAGAGGCAGGCAAGACCCTGTTTGTAGTCCGTGAAGATCAAGGAGTAACGGCTTGCGCCTCGCCCGAGGAAAGCAACGAAAAAAGACGCTGTATCTCCCGATAGCACTTTGTCTACAGTCTAAAACGTCCTTTATCAAAATCAGGCGAGAATATGCCCACTTCTAAACGATCAGGGTGAAGCCCTAGTGAAAGTGGGAGATGAATCGCCACCCTCTCTTTCAGGTATATCCGTTGTAAGGAGGTGAACATCATGTTGACTCACAAGGCCTACAAATTCAGAATCTATCCGACAAAAGAGCAGGAAATCCTGATCGCGAAGACGATCGGTTGTTCGCGCTTCGTCTTCAACCACTTCTTAGCGAAGTGGGATGAGACGTATAAAGCGACAGGGAAAGGACTGTCCTTCGGGTCTTGTTCGAAAGAACTCCCGTCGTTGAAGCAGGCGTTCGACTGGCTGAAGGAAGTCGATAGCACGTCTATGCAGACGAGCGTCAAACATCTTGCTGATGCCTTTGACCGCTTCTTCAAGAAACAGAACGAATGGCCTCGCTTCAAGTCGAAGAGCAATCCCGTTCAATCGTACAAGACGAACATTCAAGGTAAGTCTCAACTTCCTGATGTCTCGATCGTCGGCAACAAGTTAAAACTCCCGAAGTTGAAATGGGTGCGTTTCGCTAACTCGAGGCAGGTCGTCGGACGCATCTTGAACGCGACCATCCGGCGTAACGCTTCAGGAAAATACTTCGTCTCCCTGCTCGTCGAGCAGGAGAGCAACGAAATGCCGAAGACGGGCTCATCCGTCGGCGTCGATGTCGGATTGAAGCACTTCGCCGTCCTGTCGGACGGCACGGTATACAAGGTATACAAGAACGACCGTTACTTCCGTTCGCTTGAGCAAAAGCTGGCGCGCGAGCAACGCAAGCTTTCTCGTCGTCAACGGTTGGCCTTGGACAAGAAAGTAACACTTTCCGAGGCGAAGAACTACCAGAAGCAGAAGCGAAAGGTCGCCCGCATCCACGAGAAGATCGCCAACAAGCGAACCGATTTCCTGCACAAGGTGTCGACCGAGATCGTCAAAAACCACGACGTCATCGGCATCGAGACCTTGCAAGTGAAGAACATGCAGAAGAATCGCAAGTTGAGCAAGTCCATCTCTGAGGTCAGTTGGTCGGAGTTCTTCCGCATGCTCGGATACAAGGCGGCATGGTACGGAAAGACCGTCGTGAAAGTCGGCAAGACCTTCGCCTCTAGTCAACTGTGTTCCAGTTGCGGACATCAACACAAAGACGTGAAACATCTTGGCTTGCGTGAATGGACATGCCCGAGTTGCGGCATCCACCACGACCGTGATGTGAACGCAGGACTGAACCTCAAACAAGAAGCTGAACGCCTCTTAGCTTCTTCAACCGTCGGGACGACGGGGTTAGCCTGATCAGGTTTCGACCGTCAGGTCGGATCACTCAGGAATCCTCCACCTCTAAGCGAAGCGTAGGTGGAGGTAGTTCAAGGGCGTTTTATTTGTTTACATACGTCAATACGTCTGCGACAAATGTCCGACTCCCTGCAAGAACACTCGTTTGTTCTTGGAAAGTCATCGCGTCGCCTTCAATCGTCCCGACGCGCCCTCCAAGCTCCTCAATCAACAGTTGTCCAGCTGCGTAATCCCATGGCATGTTTCGCATCGTAATGTAGCCGTCAACACGCCCCGCGGCGACCCAGGCGAGTTCAAGCGAGGCGGCACCGACTGCCCGAACCCCAACAGCGTCTTTTACGAGTGGTGCTAGCAATGCTGCATCAATTCTTCGATTGGCAGTCACCCACGTTGCATTCATACAGATGATCGCATCACTAACCGGCTTCTCTTCAATTGGCGCTAATCGAATTCCATTTTCGAATGCGCCCTGTCCTTTAATGCAATGAAACATCTCATCCGCCATGACGTCATACACAAATCCATACTGAAGTTCGCCCTCTACCATGATGGCAATCGAAATCGCAAATAAGCGTTTTTGGCGAATGAAATTCATCGTGCCGTCAATCGGATCGACGAACCAAATCGTGCCACCCAATGTTTCAGGTCGCGCCGCACGCCCTTCTTCTCCATATATATGATGATCTGGATACTGATTCAGGATACCTTCAATTAATAAATCTTCGACATTTTTGTCAATCTCCGTCACTAAGTCACTTTTATTCGTTTTTTCTTCGATATGATACGCATGGTCTATCATCTGACGGATATATTTACCCGCTCGTTTCATTAAATCGATAGCATGTAACTCTATGCCTTGCATGCGCCTCACTCCTTTTATATGATTCCTGTCTTTTCCATAGTAACAAAAAAAGAAAACCAGCGAAAATTTTCGCTGGTTGATTGATTTAATTTATTTGATTTTTAGTTTATCGTTTACTGAATCATGCCTCTAATAACACCATTTCTTGGCGGTATTTTTCGAGACGCTCTTTACTGGCACCAACCGCTTCTGCATCACTTTCTACGATTGCATCGTGCAATGTTGCGAGCTCATAATCAATTTCGAGACGCAATACCGGAATGCGTTTTTCTGCATCTTTTCTCTTGTATGCTTCTATTACTTGTTTCACAGTAACCACACTCCTTCGCGAGATAAATGAACGTTTTAATTATCAGACAATTGCGACTAATTAGTGGATTGAATCTATAATAGTACGATTCAACTTAGATGTAAAGCATCTATTTTTAAAAATTACAGTTTAACGATATCGTCTTGTATGTAATATATAACCCATTTTTCTTTATTCTAAACAACTAATCGGTTTCCCTTTCAGGATATATGTAGGATGCACACTAAAAAAAGACAAGGAATTCCGAATGAAATCCTCGCCTTTCTCTCTTAATCATTCTTCATTTTTTCATTCGTAAAATCGGTTCGTCTTGTTTGATTGCTTGTTGGACCGCACGGTAACTGGAGCAACCTGTTTCTTCGAAATAGAATTGATCGAGTTGTTTTTCTTCCGACTTCGCATTCACGATTTTCTTGAAGGCTTTATATGTCCGCATAAATTCTTCACGTGACACACCTTTTTCGTAAGCTTCTTCGACGATGTTAAAAAAATCAATGACGGTGACGATTTCCTTCGTCGACCAGTCTGGGTTGATGGGATAATTAAGAGCCATCCTGACACATCCTTTCTTCACGATTCTTATTTTACAATGAAATCGAAGATAAAACAGTTGCAACGTTATGAAAACTTGTTATAGTTAGCTTGTTTGATTGTTTTTTTATTCGGTTTTAAGGGGGGAAATCTGGTGCAAACAAAAAGCTTAACACAGCTCGATACACCTTTATTCGATGCGCTACTCGCGCATGCGAAACGTCAACCAATTCAATTTCATATTCCTGGTCATAAGAATGGGCAAGGAATGGATCCTGCATTTCGATCGTTCATCGGTCAAAATGCACTCGATATCGATTTAATCAACATCGCTCCACTCGATGATTTACATCATCCGAAAACGATTATCAAAGATGCCCATCAATTGGCGGCACAAGCATTCCATGCAGATGAAACGTTTTTCTCTGTCCAAGGAACGTCAACGGCAATCATGGCAATGATCATGAGCGTCGTCGGTCCGGACGATAAAATCCTCGTTCCGCGAAATGTCCATAAATCGATCATGTCGGCTATCGTTCTTTCTGGAGCGCACCCGATTTTCATTCACCCTGAATTTGATGAAATGTTTGGAATTGCTCACGGTATCACACCAAGTGCCGTCGAACGTGCCCTCAGTCTTCATCCTGATACGAAGGCGATCCTCGTCATCAACCCGACGTACTTCGGTGTCGCAGGCGACCTTGAGAGCATCGTCAAGCTTGCTCATGGGAAAGGGATCCCTGTCCTCGTTGACGAAGCACACGGCGTCCATATCGGCTTCCACGATGATATGCCGCTATCAGCAATGCAAGCAGGGGCTGACTTAGCCGCTACGAGTGTGCACAAACTGGGTGGATCACTCACAGGAAGTTCTGTCTTGAACGTCCGCCGAGGTCTGGTCTCGCCCGATAAAGTCCAGACTGTCCTCTCGATGTTGACGACGACTTCAACATCGTATCTGTTACTCGCTTCACTCGATTGCGCACGGCGCCACCTCGCGATCAATGGTGAGGCAATGAACCGACGCGCACTTGAACTATCGACACGGATGCGGATGGGTCTCGCTAAGTTGCCTTACCTCGCCGTCTTCGGTGAATCGGACTTACATTCAAGTGCGACATTCGCGTTCGACCCGACTAAAGTATTGATTTCGGTCAAAGGACTCGGTATTTCGGGTCACCTCGTCGAAGAGTTCTTACGCGAAGAGCACCGGATTGAAGTCGAACTATCAGATTTGAATAACATCCTCTTAATTATCACTTCAGGCGACTCTGAGGAAACGATTGACGCCTTACTGACTGGAATGACTGAGCTTGTTGAGCGGTACCGTGATACAGGTGCGAAAACAACTTCACATTCTATCATGTTGCCTGACATACCTGCACTCGCATTAAGTCCACGTGATGCCTTCTACGAAGAAACGGAAACGATTCCGCTCGCGCAAGCCGTAGGACGGATTTCTGCAGAATTCATGATGGTCTATCCGCCGGGCATCCCGATCTTCATTCCTGGTGAGATGATTACGACGGATAACTTAGCGTATATTAAAGAAAATATCGAAGCGGGTCTTCCTGTCCAAGGGCTTGAGGATCATTCACTCGAAACAATTAAAGTCATTCAACAATCGAATGCCATTCGATGATTCAAACGAAAGCAGACGTTACAGCTTCTCAAAAAAGTACGGGCGCAGGATATCAAATCCTCCGCCCGTACTTTTTATTTTACCAAGACCACACCTTAGCCTCTTGCATATGATAATGAAAAAAAGCCCTTAAGCGGTCGGCTCCCCGCTTAAGGGCTTAAAGCTTATTTCATGATGTGGATTGGGCTACCGATTGCAACTTCAGCAGTTTCCATCGCGATTTCACCAAGTGAAGGGTGTGCGTGGATTGTGAGTGCGATATCTTCAGCAGTCATTCCAGACTCGATTGCGAGTCCCATCTCTGCGATCATGTCAGATGCGCCTGTACCAGCGATTTGAGCACCAATCAAGAGACCGTCTGATTTGCGTGTGATCATTTTCAAGAAGCCGTCTGGCTCGTTGAGTGCAAGGGCACGACCGTTTGCAGCATAAGGGAATTTAGAAGCGAGGTAATCAAGACCTTCTTCTTTCGCTTGTGCTTCTGTATAACCGACTGTTGCGAGTTCTGGGTCTGTGAAGACAACCGCAGGAATCGCGCTATAGTCGAGGTATGCCGGGTGTCCAGCAGCAGCTTCAGCAGCGATTTTCGCTTCAAAAGATGCTTTGTGCGCAAGTGGTGGTCCAGGAACGATGTCCCCGATTGCGTAGATGTTTTCGTTAGACGTACGGCACTGATCGTCGATTTCGACAAGTCCGCGCTCGCTAAGTTTAACTTCAGCCATCTCAAGACCGAGATCAGAAGTGTTCGGGCGACGACCGACAGTGACGAGGACGTAGTCCGCTTCAACTGTTTGTGTTTCACCTTTCACTTCGAACGTTACTTTAACGCCGTCTTCTGTCTCTTCCACACTTTGTGCAAGTGCTTCGTTGTGGATTGTGATGTTCCCTTTTTGTTTGAGCTTTTTCTTGACGACTTGTGTCATTGCCGGCTCAAAACCAGAAAGGATGTCTTTTGTTCCTTCTAAGATGACAACTTCAGTATCGAAGTTAGCATACGCTGTACCAAGCTCCATTCCGATGTATCCGCCACCGATGACGATGAGTTTTTTCGGAAGTTCAGGAAGGTTCAATGCGCCTGTAGAAGAAAGGACACGTTTAGACCATTTGAACGCTGGAAGTTCGATTGGAGTCGAACCTGTTGCAATGATACATTTTTTGAATTTGTAAGGTGTTGAAGAATCTTCGTTGATGATGCGAACTGTATCTTCAGATTGGAAGTATGCTTCCCCTACGACTGTTTCGATGTTGTTACCTTTAAGAAGGCCGCCAACACCACCCGTTAATTTGTTAACGACTGATTGTTTCCAAGATTGAACTTTCGAGAAATCGACTGCAACGTTCTCAGACGTGATCCCCATTGAGTCCGAACCTTTTGCATGTTGGAAGTTGTGTCCAGCTGTAATTAACGCTTTTGACGGGATACATCCAACGTTCAAGCAAACACCACCGACGTTTTCACGTTCGACGACTGTTACTTTAAGTCCGAGTTGTGCGCCACGGATTGCAGCGACATAACCACCAGGGCCGGCCCCGATTACGAGTAAATCTGTTTCTTGTGCGAATTCACCTACTACCATTGCTTATCCCTCCATAATGAGAAGTTGTGGGTCGTTCAACAAGCGTTTAACTAGGTTAAGCGCGTTTTGTGCTGTTGCACCATCAATGAGACGGTGGTCAAAGCTGAATGAAAGTGCAAGTACTGGTGCTGCAACGATTTCACCGTTTTTAACGACTGCTTTTTCAGCAATACGGCCGATACCGAGGATTGCAACTTCCGGGTGGTTGATGACAGGTGTGAACCATTGTCCGCCAGCAGAACCGATGTTTGTGATTGTGATCGATCCGCCTTTCATCTCTTCACCAGAAAGTTTACCATCACGTGCTTTACCAGCTAAATCATTGATATCATCAGCGAGCGAGAAGATTGATTTGCGATCTGCGTCTTTGACGACAGGTACGACAAGTCCGTTATCTGTATCCGCTGCGATACCGATGTTGAAGTAGTTTTTGTAGACGATTTCTTCGTTAGCATCATCGATTGAAGCGTTGATAGTCGGGTACTTTTTAGCAGCCGCAGTCAATGCTTTAACGACGAACGGAAGGTAAGTCAATTTCGTACCTTGTGCTGCAGCAACTTCTTTGAAGTTTTTGCGGAGTGCCACGAGGTTCGTTACATCGACTTCGTCCATAAGTGTTACGTGTGGTGCCGTATGTTTCGAGTTGACCATTGCTTTCGAAATCGCTTTACGGATACCTTTGATTTTTTCGCGTGTTTCAAGCTCAGGTTGAGCAGCAACATACGGTTTCACTTCAGCTTTAGGAGCAGATGCTTGTGCAGATGCTTTTTCTTCTGAAGCTGGTGCAGTAGAAGATTGACCACCGTTTGCAAATGCATCGATGTCTTCTTTAACGACGCGACCGTTGTCTCCAGAACCTTGAACTTCACGGATGTCGACGCCTTTTTCACGTGCATATTTACGGACAGAAGGCATCGCGATGACACGTTCTGATTTGTGGATTTGAACTTCAGTCGGCTTGTCTTCGACTTTTTGATCCGTGTCTTGGACATCTTTTGCGTTTTCTTCTGCTTTAGGTTGTTCAGGAGCTGCTTCTTCAGAAGGAGCTGAACCTTCACCTTCGACGTCGAATGAGATTAATACGTCACCAACAACAGCAACGACACCTTCGTCTACTTTTACTTCTTTGACTGTACCATCAACTGGTGACGGGATTTCAACGACCGCTTTATCGTTTTGAACTTCAAGAAGAACGTCGTCCTCTTTTACTGTGTCGCCCGCTTTTACGAACCACTTTACGATTTCGCCTTCGTGAATACCCTCACCGATATCCGGCAATTTGAATTCAAATAAACCCATTTGAATATGCCTCCTTTTATTTCACTCTTCTAGTCAATTGTTATCTTTAAAACGGAAGCAAGGAGAGAATTTCCCCTCTCCTTTTTCCGAATCACGCTTAGAAATTGTAAACTGTTTTTACTTTTTCAACGATATCTTTGTGGTCTGGAATCCAGACGTCTTCCCCTTGTGCGAATGGGAAGATTGTATCTGGAGCCGTTACACGAAGAATCGGTGCTTCAAGATCAAGAATTGCACGCTCTTGAATTTCAGTTGCGACCATTGCAGCCACACCTGCTTGTTTTTGAGCTTCTTGAACGACAACGACACGGTTCGTTTTCTTAACTGACGCAACGATTGTATCGATATCGATTGGGCTGATTGTCATCAAGTCGATGATTTCGACGCTGATGTTTTCTTTTTCAAGTTCCTCAGCTGCTTTAAGTGAAGCGTGGACCATCGCGCCGTACGTGACGATTGTAACGTCTGTACCTTCACGTTTGATGTCTGCTTTACCGAGTTCGACCGTGTAGTCCCCTTCAGGAACCTCGCCACGGAATGAACGGTAGAGTTTCATGTGCTCAAGGAAAACGACTGGGTCGTTATCGCGGATTGACGCGATCAAAAGACCTTTTGCATCGTACGGAGTTGACGGGATGACGACTTTAAGTCCTGGTGACTGAGCCATCAATCCTTCTAAGTTATCCGCGTGAAGTTCTGGTGTCTTAACGCCACCACCGAATGGTGAACGGATTGTAACTGGTGCACTGTACGTACCACCTGAACGGTAACGTAGACGCGCGAGCTGAGCTGCTACTGAATCGAACACTTCGAAAACGAAACCGAAGAATTGGATTTCCATGATTGGGCGGAAACCAGTCAAGCTGAACCCGACTGCAAGACCACCAATACCTGACTCGGCGAGTGGTGTATCGAAGACGCGGTCTTCGCCTAATTCATCTTGAAGACCTTCTGTCGCACGGAATACCCCACCGTTTTTACCGACGTCTTCACCGAACAAGAGAACTTGCTCGTCGCGTTTCATCTCGACGCGCATTGCGTCAGTGATCGCTTGGATCATCGTCATTTGTGCCATGGGTTATTTCGACTCCTTTGCTGTATACTCATCAAGCTGCTCTTGCAGGTTTTGTGGTAACTTTTCAGCCATCACGTTGATGAAGTCAGTAACTTTTTGTTTTGGTTCTTTGTCAGCTTGTGCAAGTGCTTCTTTCACATCAGCTTTTGCTTGCTCGATGACTTCGTTTTCTTTGTCTTCGTTCCAAAGACCTTTTGTTTCCATGAACGCACGGAAACGAACGAGTGGATCTTGAGCTTGATACTCATCATCCATATCTTTTGTACGGTAACGTGTCGGATCATCACCAGCGAGTGTGTGTGGTCCGTAACGGTACGTGAGTGTTTCGATCAATGTCGGTACACCGTTGAGTGCTTCGACACGTGCTTGTTTCGTTGCAGCGTAAACTGCGAGAACGTCCATACCGTCAACTTGAATACCGTTGATGCCGGCAGCGACCGCTTTTTGTGCAATTGTTTTTGCCATTGATTGTTTTTCAACCGGCGTCGAAATTGCGAAACGGTTGTTTTGAACGACGAAGATTGCAGGGGCTTTGAATGCTCCAGCAAAGTTCATTCCTTCGTAGAAATCACCTTGTGAAGAACCGCCATCACCTGTATATGTGATTGCTACTTGCTCTTTACCACTTTTCTTAAGACCGAGTGCAACACCGGCAGCTTGAACGATTTGTGCGCCGATGATGATTTGTGGCATTAAGACGTTCACACCTTCAGGAATCTTACCGCCTGTGATGTGTCCACGTGAGAACAAGAATGCTTTGTAGAGTGGGAAGCCATGGAAGACCATCTGTGGAATATCACGGTATCCAGGAAGAATCCAGTCATCCTTATCGAGTGCGAATTGTGTTCCGATCATTGACGCTTCTTGTCCTGCTACTGGAGCATAGAAACCAAGACGTCCTTGACGGTTGAGTGAGATTGCACGTTGGTCCCAGATACGTGTGTATACGAGACGACGCATTAATTCCGTTAATTCTTCATCTGAGAGATCCGGCATAGCGTCTTTGTTGACGACTTCACCTTTCTCGTCAAGAATGCGGAACGTTTCAAAGTTTTCTTCCACGTTTTTAAACATGTTTAAGTTCATCTTTTCACCTCATCCTTTCACTGTGCTCAGCGAAATATTCCTCTGACTGATTTGCCCACATACCAATAGTGTTCAAAAATCGAAGTCCCGTGTGACCTTTCTTGAACATATATCTGTGTACCTATTCAGTTGAGTAAACTGTATTAACATGACTCGACACGATTTGATGTCTTGTTCATTACGTTACAAGTATAAAACTGTAACGCCTATAAAATCAAAGGAAATGTTTTATTTTTTTTTACGACCGTCATTTGTGACACCTTTCACAAAAACCTTCTGTTTCTCCTTCTGTACTATTCAACTATTTGTAACTGTGTTAGTTATGAATTTCCCCTTTCGCTTGTGCTATAATTTTTATAGATGAAAGGGGTGTTGTTCATGATCACCATGAATGAAATCGTACGCGAAGAAGTTCCGACGCTTCACGAACGATCGGTGGAAGTTACTTTCCCACTCAGTGAGGAAGATAAAGAAACGATGCGCTTGATGCGCGAGTTTCTTGCTAACAGTCAAGATGATGAAATAGCTGAAAAGTACGATTTGCGTAGCGGGATAGGTCTTGCTGCTCCTCAAATCGGTGTCAATAAGCGGATGTTCGCGATTCGACTTCCAGACGGCGACGATCTTTTAGAGTTCGGAATCTATAATCCGAAAATCATCAGCCACTCTGTCGAACAGACGTTTTTAACTGGTGGTGAAGGCTGCCTATCCGTCGACCGTGAAGTCGAAGGTCACGTGCCACGCTATATGCGTATTACCCTTACTGGCATCGATCATAACGGAATTCCTGTAAAATTAAGATTAAAAGGTATGAAAGCCATCGTTTGCCAGCATGAATATGACCATTTAGACGGCATCATGTTTTACGATCGAATCGATAAAAAAGAACCATTCAAGGAATATGGACCTGCCACATGAGCTCTTCCACGCCTTGAAACAAAAAAGCCATTTCCTGATTCAGGAAATGGCTTTTTTCGTTAAACTTCCATAATGATCGGCATGACCATCGGATGACGTTGTGTTTTTTCAGTCAAATAAGGTGTTAATGTATCGTTGATGACTTGTTTGATATCTGTCCACTTCGTGTTTCGGTTCGTTAATGATTGTTCTAACGAACGTTTCAACAAGCGCTCGGCATCTTTAATTAAGTTGCCTGATTCACGCATGTAGACGAATCCACGAGAAATGATGTCCGGTCCAGAAACAAGACGGTTTGTTTTCGAGTCGAGTGTGACGACGACGACGACAAGTCCTTCTTCCGAAAGAATACGACGATCGCGTAACACGATGTTTCCAATATCTCCAATCCCTTTTCCATCGACGTATACCGCATTCGCCTGGATTTTACCAGTGATCGCTGCTGCATTGGCATCGAGTGCTAAGACTTCACCGTTATCCATGACGAAACAGTTCTCTTCCGGAACACCCGCATCCATCGCAAGCGACATGTGTTTTTTCAACATGCGGTATTCACCATGAATCGGCATGAAGTACTTCGGCTTAAGTAGGCGCAGCATCAAGAGTTGCTCTTGCTGACTACCGTGACCTGACGTATGGATATCGTTGAGCTTACCATACATCACGTCTGCCCCTGCTTTATACAGCTGGTTGATTGTTTTTCCGACCGAAACAACGTTTCCTGGGATCGGTGAAGATGAGAAGATGACCAAATCATCGGGAATGATTGAAATCTGACGGTGTGTCCCATTCGCGATTCGGCTTAACGCTGCCATCGGCTCTCCTTGCGAACCTGTACAAAGAATCGTAATTTCATTCGATTTATACCGTTTCATTTCATTCGGTTCGATGATTGTTCCTTTAGGTGCCTTGATGAAATCAAGCTCTTGTCCAATCATCATGACCTTGTCCATGCTTCGACCGAAGACGACGATTTTCCGTCCTGCTTCGACTGAGGCATTGACGACTTGTTGGAGACGATAAATGTTCGAGGCGAACGTCGCAAAGATGATTCGTCCATCCGCTTTCCGGAAAACATCCGAAATCGTTTCACCGACAACCCGTTCACTCATTGTAAATCCTTCAACTTCAGCATTCGTCGAGTCAGATAAGAGACAAAGTACGCCTTCTTTCCCGAGTTCTGCCATCTTCGCTAAGTCAGCAGGCTCCCCAACTGGTGTGAAGTCGAACTTAAAGTCCCCCGTATGGACGATATTGCCTTGTGGCGTTTTTACGACGACACCGAACGAATTTGGAATCGAGTGTGTCGTCCGGAAGAATGAAATACTTGTCTTCCGGAACTTGATGATCGAGTCCTCATCAATTTCATGAAGTTCCGCCGTCCGTAATAAACCATGCTCTTCTAATTTGACCTTGATTAAACCAAGGGCAATTTTCCCCGCATAAATCGGTAAGTTCACTTGTTTTAATAAGAAAGGAAGTCCGCCGATATGATCTTCGTGTCCGTGTGTAATGAACACACCTTTGACTTTATCTTTATTTTTGATTAAATACGTGTAATCTGGAATAACATAATCGATTCCGAGCAATTCATCTTCTGGGAACATGACCCCTGCATCAATGACGATGATTTCATCTTGGAATTGAACCACATATGTGTTCTTCCCGATTTCTCCTAAACCGCCGAGTGCGAATACGGCTGCTTGGTGGTTTTTGACGAACTTCATGCGAACGTCGCTACCTTGTAGTCAACACTTTGTTTTTCGTACTCAAGGAATTCTCCACTTACTTCGCGGATGAATTCAACATTAATGTCTTTGATGAGATGATCAATCGATGTTCGCACGTCACGAATGCTCTCTCCTTCAACATACATAACCTCTGTCCGTTCTCTTACTGGTGCTTCCGAACGAAGCGGTTGATAAAATACTTTAAAAATCATACTTAGCAACTCCTTATCAGTCCATTGTTTTTTGTCCTTAGATTAGTATACACGAAAACGGTTCATTTTTTCATCCTTATTCAACAACTGATATCTGCTTGAACCTAGGCGCTATGCTATACTTTCATTTGTAAACGGCTATTCAGCCAATTAAATAGAGAAGGTGAAACCATGGCAAATCAAAAAGTCGTCTTTTTCGATATCGATGGAACCTTGCTTCACGATGGTCATTTCATACCGGAATCGACAAAACAGGCAATCAAACAACTACAGGAAAACGGCGTTTACGTCGCCATCGCGACCGGGCGTGGTCCTGCAATGCTGTCAGGCGTCCGTGAGCAACTCGGCATCGATACGGTCATTGGCTACAACGGTCAAATCGTCGTTCATCAAAATGAAGTCATCTATAAACGTCCGCAACCCGTCGATGATTTGAAACATTTAACATCACGTGCAAAAGAGAATGGGCACACACTTGTTTATCTCGGCGAGAAACAAGGCTTCACGACGCGTCAAACAGACGAGACCGTCGCGACGTCACTCGGCGCGCTCGATATTCCCCTCCCTGCTTATAATGAAGAAGCTTACGAGACGCACGATATCTTCCAAACCCTCGTCTATTGCCAGGCAAAAGAAGAATCGATTTATACGCAAAACCATCAAGCATTCGATTTCATTCGCTGGCACCCACAAGCGATGGACGTCATCAATGCCGGATCGTCGAAAGCCGATGGAATTAAACAATTCCTCCGTTTAACGGATATCAAACGTGAAGATACGTTTGCTTTCGGTGACGCGCTGAACGATCTCGAGATGCTCCGCTACGTCGGAACAGGCATCGCGATGGGCAATGGATTAGACGAAACAAAAGCCGCCGCCGACTTCGTCACGAAACACATTCTTGAAGACGGCATCGCGCACGGTTTAAAAAAATTCCAATTAATTTAAAAGGGATACAAAAAAAGCTGAGGAGATCCCTCAGCTTTTTACTTTATGGATGGCTCGTTCGAGACGATCCAAATCTTCGTTTTCTCCAATAACGACAAGGTAGTCGCCCTTTTCAATGACTTCATCAGCTTGTAACGAAATCATGACATTTTCTCCCCGTTTGATGGCGACGACGTTCGCGCCGTACTTACTTCGTAAATCAAGATCAATCAATGTTTTGTTTGCCATGCGATCGCTGACCTTGATTTCAACGATTGAGAATTCTTGAGACAGGTCAAGATAATCCAAAATATTCGAACTCATCAGGCCGTTCGCAATCCTAACCCCCATGTCACGTTCCGGGTGGACAATGAAGTCAGCACCGATTTTCCGCAATACTTTTTCATGGTAATCGTTCGTCGCTTTGACAGTGATTGATTTAACACCGAGTTCCTTTAAAATCAACGTTGTCAAAATCGAAGCTTGAATGTTTTCCCCAATCGCAACGATGACGTGATCAAAGTTTCGAATTCCAAGACTTTTCAATACGTTCTCATCCGTCGTATCGGCGATGACGGAATGTGTCGCAATGCCCATGTATTCATTGACACGTTCTTCATCGGAATCAATCGCTAGAACGTCATACCCATTCTTCGATAATTCACGGACGATCGAACCACCAAAACGCCCCAAACCAATTACTGCAAACTCTCCATTCATGTTCAACTCTCCTTCAGATTTCGCTTCGTCAGTAGTAGTGTACCCGATTCCTTCTTAAAATACTATAAACGCCTTCACAGTGCGTGAAGGCGTTTAAGATCTCGCTATTTTTTTACTTTTTCGCCTCTGACATAATCGTTATCAAACAGGAACAATCGTAAAATCAGATAGAGTGCCGGAATCAATAATAATAGTCCGAAGATAAAGACTACGACAAGCGACGTCGCCATTGTTTCGTTAACGACCGCTTTATTGATATCGATGTACGGATATAAGATATACGGTAAATGAGTATAGCCGTATCCGAACCATGCAACTCCGTATTGAGCCATGACAGCGATAAAGGCAATTCCATAATTCCGCTTCAGGTAGACGAGTGCGACTGCAACACAGAAAAACACAAAACTTGCTGCGAACCACCACCAGTTACCATTCAAAATGTTTTCATAATGCCATGCAGCTTGATTCTTTAAACCAAAGAAAACAAGTCCACAGACGATGATCGTTGGAATGCTCCAAAAGAGCGCCCATTTCCGAATCAAGTCACTCGCCCCTACGTCTCGCGCCTTATCTGCGTAGAACAACAGGAACATCGCACTAATATAAAGGACAGAGACAATCGCAAGTGCTACGACTGACCAGGAATAAAAGTTCGTAAACAATTTCGTCCCTAAAAACTCAACCGTTTCATTCGTTTTACGAATAAAGCCACCTTGACTAATCGTCAACGTCGTCGACATCGCAGCCGGAATCAAGAGCCCCGTCGCACCATAGAGAAACGTATAGAACATACTATCGTTCGAACCGTAGTTCGCAAAGGCATAAAAGCTACCGCGAATCGCAATCAGAACGAGTACGATTGATGCAGGCACGAGAAGTGCCGTTCCATAGTAATAAGCTGTGTCCGGGAAAAACCCGACGAGACCAACAAAGAAGAAAACGAAGAAAACGTTCGTCACTTCCCAAACGGGCGAAAGGTAACGTAAAATCAATCGATTCGTCAAATGATCTCGTTTTGTATATTTCGAGTAAAATGCGTAAAATCCAGCACCGAAGTCAATTGAGGCAACGATGAGATATCCATAGAGGAACGTCCAAAGTACGGTTATTCCTAGTGTTTGAATGTCCAACTCGTTCCCTCCTTATTCTTTATCGTCCGCAAACATCGCTTCACCGCGAGTATGGTGATCGTCTGCGAGTTCTTTACCGACAGGATTATTCTTAAACATACGGAGCAATACGACTGTACAAATCGTACCAAGTAAGAGGTACAACATGCTGAATAGAATCAGCATCGGTCCGACTGCAGTAGATGTCGTCGCTGCGTCAGCCGTTCTCATAATACCATATAGCGTCCATGGTTGACGCCCGATTTCCGCGTACATCCAACCTGCTTCAATCGAAACGATGGCAAGTGGTCCACCAATGAAAATACCGCGCAGTAACCATTTATTATACGGGTTCAACTTCTTCAGTCGGAATGCGAGTATGAACAAGGCGGAAATCGCTGCTAAATACATCCCGATCGATACCATGATATCGAAGAAATAGTGGACGAATAACGGCGCTTGGTCTTCTTTCGCAAATTCATTTAGACCGATGACTTCTGTATCTGGTGCTCCACCTGCAAGAATTGACAAGGCGTATGGAATCTTAACCGCACCTTTGATGTCATAACTACCATCTTCTTGTTCATCCAAAATCCCACCGAAAATCAATTCTGCTTCATTTGTCGTTTCAAAATGCCACTCCGCTGCTGCTAATTTTTCAGGTTGATATTTCGCAAGATACTTTCCTGAAAAATCACCGACGAGCGCTGTCGAGAAGGCGAAAATCAATCCAGCCATGACTGTCAGACGAAGTGCCTTTTTGTGATACGCCGTCTCGGCTGCGGACAGTGTTTTCTTGCGCAATAGATGGAACGCAGCAATTGCTGCTAAGATGAACGCAACCGTCAAGTAAGCAGATACAATAACGTGTGTCGCTTTTGTTGGCGTTGCCGTATTGAACATCGCTTTTAACGGTTCGATTTGTGTTAACGTTCCGTTGACAATTTTAAAACCTTCCGGAGAATTCATGAACGAGTTAACTGTCGTGATGAAGAAGGCTGACGCCGTTGCCCCGATGACGACCGGAATCCCGATTAACCAGTGTAACCATGGATTTTTAAAGCGATCCCATGTGTACAAGTAAATCCCAAGGAAGATCGCTTCAAAGAAGAAGGCGAACGTTTCCATGAAGAGCGGCAAAGCAATCGTCTGTCCGGCTACTTGCATTAATGAAGGCCATAAGAGCGATAATTGTAATCCGATTGCCGTCCCCGTAACGACTCCGACCGCTACCGTTACGATATAACCGCGCGTCCAACGTCGTGCTAAAAGAATATAATCTGGATCTTTTCGTTTAATTCCAATGTACTCGGCTGCGAGTACCATCAACGGAACTCCTACACCAATCGTTGCAAAAATGATGTGAAATGCTAATGTGAGCCCTGTCAATAATCGACTGAGCATAACTGGATCATTGAACATGTGTGTGCCCCCCTCTTCCTAAACGTACTTCTATATATGTTTATATCCGTATCATAGAGAACATAATCATTTGTGTCTGTTCTAAATGTTTGATGTAACAAATTGTTCACATCTATTCGTGATTTTCTTCACAAAACGTTCGAAAACTAGATGATCTCGCTAAATGAAAACCCTTTACTTCGATTTGAGGCGAAGTAAAGGGCATTTCTACAGTCTTTTTACGATTCATTCAGTTTACACATATTCACGGAAGTAATGATCCAGTAAATTAATCACAAATGGGATCGCCTCTTCATCCGGATTCAACGTCGGCTGATGTAAACCGGACGTTGGATTATCGATTCCAAGCCAAAACATCATGCCTGGGACTTCTTTTAACATGAATCCAAAGTCTTCACCCGTCATCGCAGCGTCGCATTCAACATAATTTGCATTCATCTTAACGAATGAAGAAAATTTATCGACGACGTTTTGATCATTCACGACTTCGTAATAGCGGTTTCCAAATTGCAAATCAATTTTCACGCCAAATGACGCTTCAATTCCACGAACGATGTCACGTACCCGTTCTTCTAATTTTTCCATATCAGTACCGTTCAACGCACGCATCGTTCCATCTAGCACAGCTCGACCGGCAATAACATTTTCACGAATCCCCGCATCGACCTTGCCAATCGTGATGACACTACAATTCATCGGATTGATTGATCGACTGACGATTGTTTGCAACTGCATGATGAGTGCAGCCTGAGCAACGACCGTATCGACCGTCAAGTGTGGAAATGCAGCATGACCACTTTGACCATAAATCGTGATGTGAACTTCCCGCGCACTGGCAAATAATACGCCAGGACGACTCGCAATTGTCCCGACCGGATATTCAGGTGCCACATGGAGACCATACATTTCACTCGGACGATATTTTTCGAATAATGGACTTTTAATCATCGGTTCCGCTCCACCCGGACCTTCTTCTGCCGGTTGGAATAAGAAGACGACGTCATCCATGATCGGTAACTCGACAAGACGACGAAGCAGACCTAACGCAATTGACGCATGGACGTCATGCCCACAGGCGTGCATCATTCCCGGATGCTCCGAACCAAAAGGAAGACCCGTCGCTTCTTCGATCGGCAAACCATCGATATCTGCGCGGTAACCGATTGTTCGATTTCCGGTCAACCCTTTAACACGAACGAAAACACCTGTTTCAAACGTATCGTAGCTGACGCGGTCTTCAGGATAAGAGCGAATCTGATTTAAAATAAAGGCTTGCGTCTTGAACTCCTTGAATCCTAATTCAGGTATTTTATGAAGTTCTCTTCGCATTTCAATCGCGTATTCCATCTGACTGACTTCCCCCTTCTTCTTTTACGATGTCCCAAAAGGCTTGGACTTGTTTTAACTCAAGCATGGATTCCGTCGATAAAATCCATGTATCGCGTTTCAGTACTTTACCCGAAGACGTCTTCAACGGAATCTGCATCACTTCGCTCGATTCTTGAATCGTTGACTCTGGTAAAATCGCGAATCCAATGCCGTGTAACGCCATTTGTTTACAAGTTTCGATTTGGTCGACGACGAGCGTCCGCGCAGGCGGACTTGAAAAACGATCCTGCCACCACTCGAGTATTTCTTGATAGTACGTCGAATCACTTTTGAACTGAATGAATGGTCGGTCCGTCTTACGCAACTGTTCAAGCGTCGTCAACTCACTATCAACAAGATAGAGCGGGTCTGAGAACAACCGTTCCTTGACGCCCTTCCAGTCCGGATTACCTCGAATGATGCCGATATGAAAATGTTCTTCGAGCATATGCCGCATCATTTCACTCGACCACCCTGTTACGAGTTGGACGCGTACATGCGGGTAACGTTCCACGAAACGTTTCAACACGCGTGGCAACCAATATTGACCCATGATGGAGGCGACAGCAATCCGAAGGGTCCCGTAGACTGCCCCTTCTTCGGCAGTCAGTTCACTTTTCAGTTCTAATTCTTTTCGATTCATTTCTTTTGCGAGCCCAATGACTTTTTCTCCTTGGGGCGTAATGCTTAATCCACGGGAAGAACGAATGAACAACTTCGTCGCCCACCTGCGCTCAATCGCAACCAATCGTTGACTGAGTGCCGGCTGCGAGACGAAAAGACGTTCGGCTGCTCTTCGCATATTCAGCTCTTCCGATAAAGTTATCAACATTTCCATTTCCGACACTTGCAATGTAAGATTCGACTCCTCATGATATAAGATGGCATTAGTTTAACACGTTAGGAAGGAAGGTACATATGTCACGCTATCATTTTATGTTAATCGTCTCAACGATTGCGACCTTAGGAAGTCTGTACTTCAGTGAAGTTCGCGGTTTCATCCCTTGTCCACTTTGTTGGTGGCAACGCTTGTTCATGTATACGACGGCATTTTATTTAATCATTACACTCTTTCGGAATCGCCCCGTCGATGCTCTTTTCGTTCGACTATATGTTGGAATCGGTTGGGCAGTTGCTGCCTATCACGTTGTTCTCGAACGCCTCCCGGATGGCGAGGCACTCTGTACGAATGGTTGCCTGATTCAATGGGTCAACTACTTCGGTTTTTTGACAATCCCAATGATGAGTTTAATCGCCTTCACCCTCTTATTGATCCTTGCCTTTTACCCGAATAAACAAAGTGCATAAGTTGCAGATATCTGTTCAAACAAATGCGTCACGTAGAACTCACTACAAAAATTAACGCACAGGAAACCCGAGCGATTCCATTTCGATAACAGGAATGCTCGGGTTTTTCATTTCCTTCCGATGCCGATACTATGCTTGACCGTTTCACTGCCACTCCCTCGACACCGCGTAGGCACTTGAAAAAGATAATTCCGATAACTGACCTTCTCCTTCACACCAATCACCTACGAAAGCAATCGACGTATCCGCTTCCAAAAAGCAAGGCAACGGCCTTTGTCCCATCTTCCATTTGATTTCTTGAACGATTGCGCGTTTCATCGTCCGCTCTGTCACAAGGCGATCTCGCCACCCTGGATAGTGGTGATCTAATAAGTCATGGGCGTGCTGTACTTTTTCTTCAATATATGTCGCTTGACTGACCTGTTTATGATCAAGATATGCGACGACTTGTAAGACTTGTCCCTCTTTCGGAGAAATGCTTGCATCATAGTGTGACAAATCCGTGACGAAGACTTGATGGTCTCGATCGAATACATAAGAAAAAGGAGTATCAATGTAAGGACTGATTCCGACATCATAGACTAGGGCTTCGGCTGGTTCAAACTGCGCGTATGGTTCAATAAAGTGCTGGATCGATAATGGTAATGCAACTTTACGCATCTCGCGAGGAGGTATCGCGAGAATTACACGCTTAGCCGACCATTCATTTTTTTGGCGATCGCGTAATCGATAACCTCCCCTACTTTGTTCAATCGCTGTAATCTTGGTTTTCCGATGGATTTCTCCCCCGTAGTCCGTCAAAACGCGTTCGAGTTCATCAATTAAGGTTTGCCAACCTCCAGCAATATATGAAACCGGTTTGCGCGTACGAAATAGTTTCCGGTAATACGCAAAATAGACAGATGACGGAATATTTTCGGGTTCGGAAGTGAAAAAATTACTCGAAGCTAAATCGAGCATTAACCTTGAGACATCGTCTTCGACCTTTTCTTGGACCAACCAGTCCCCAATTGAAACTTCCGACTCTCCACGTTCGAGTGACAGTAGTGTTTTAACGACCGCCCATGTGAAACGCACCTTATCGGTTCCTTCCACTAGTTCTGTCTTCAACAGGCCGAGTGCATTCGCAGGAGCCGCAGTCAAATGTCCAGCAAACTCATATTTCGCCTTAGAAGAAGAAAAATCGAGCCATGTCACATTAAGCTTCAATTGTTTAATTAATGAACGGAGTGCTGATTGGTCACGCCCATAAACAGCATGCGCTCCATAATTGAACGTAAATCCTTTAAGCACTTGCGAAGTTGCCCTCCCCCCCAGTAAACCGGCATCGTACAGATGAATTTCCTTTCCTTGATCCGCGAGAAGTGCTGCCACTGATAAACCAGCTAACCCACCACCGACGACTGCAATCTTTTCCACTCGACGCACCTCCTTTTAAGCATCAATTCCCTTTTCTTGATTCTTTTCCCGATTCCAAACAAAAAAAACGACACCCCTAAAGGATGTCGTTTCAGCGTGTAGACAAACTATTAAAAAGCGTAAACATACGGTATCGAGATGCAATCCGTTCGCGCTTCCCTGTCTCGCCTCGTCTTCAAAGCGATTCGAGACGGATTGCGCTCTAAACCGTCTCCACGCCTGGCTTTTTGGTCACGGTATTAGCTAAAAAGCGTCATGTTTCGTTGACTCCTACGGGAAAAAGTGCGTTTTTAACGCACTTTCAGAGGCAGACAAGACCCTGCTCGTTGTCCGTAAGGACCAAGGAGCAACGGCTTGCGCCTCGCCCGAGGAAAGCAACGAATAAAGACGCTTTTTCTCCTGATAGCACTTTGTCTACAGTCTGAAACGAAACCCCTAAAGGATGTCGTTTTAAAAAGATACTTTGCCTCGGAGAGCAAGCATCGTCATATCATTTCCACCAGTCATCTAATGGAGAAACCGGCATATGATGTTTATGACCTACACGTTTATACTGTGTCTCTAGTTTCGTTTGACTTGCAGTTGAAATGCTTTTTCCTTCTAGATAGTCGTCAATCTCATCATACGTCATCCCTAATGCGAGTTCGTCAGGTAAACCAGGTCGGTCATCCTCTAGATCAGCTGTCGGTACTTTATCAATCAATCCGACAGGTGCATCTAAATAACGTAACAATTGTTTTCCTTGTCGTTTGTTTAAGCCAGTCAACGGTGTTAAATCACAAGCCCCGTCACCATGCTTCGTGTAGAAACCTGTGACGAATTCAGCTGCATGATCCGTTCCGACGACGAGACAACCAAAGTGCGCTCCAAGATCATATTGTACTTTCATCCGTTCACGTGCCTTCGTATTACCTTTACTGAAATCAGATAGGACTTCTCCTGTCGCGACTTCAAATGAAGCCATTGCCGCTTCTACTGCCGGCTTGATATCAACGCGTAACGAGTGATCTGGTCGAATGAATGATAAGGCAAGTTGTGCGTCCGATTCATCCTGTTGCTGTCCATAAGGAAGGCGAACCGCATAAAAATGAAAATCTCGTCCTGTTTCTGCTCTCAGTTCTTCTACAGCGAGTTGACAGAGCCGTCCGGCAAGAGACGAGTCTTGACCACCTGAAATACCAAGGATAAATCCTTTAGCACCCGTGTGTAGTAAGTATTCTTTTAAGAAACGAATCCGGTTCGCCACCTCTTCATGGGCCTCGATGACTGGCTTGACTCCTGTCGCTTGAATGATGTCTTGTTGCATTGTCACATCACACTCCTCATTCTCTATTTTTTACGAAATTTAGACGAGAATACTCCCCCCTTCTAAACGTTCAGGGTGAAGCCCTAGTCCAAGTGGGGGATGAAACGTCTTCGGACAAGGCGTGTCTTCCGACACGTCAATTGTCCGACGCGCTTCGTTTGAAGACAATTAAAATCAGGAATAATTAAAATGTCACGTTCTTTGGAAACTGAAGATATAGGGTTGTGACAGAAAGTTCGTCTGTCACGTAAAATCTTCAACGTCCACCTTGCGGATGACCGAAGTAGCGAAACCAAGCACAGTAGGCATCCGCTCAAAAGAAACGGGCAAGATTAACGTTCAACCGTCGGGACGACGGGGTTAGCCTGATAAAGTTTCGAGCATTAGATTGAATAACTCAGGAATCCTCCACCTCTTAGCGAAGCGTAAGTGGAGGTAGTTCAATAGTTTCAGTTTAGCATCATAGCTTCCCTTTAGAAATAACGGATGTCACCTTCGATGTCGAGTCACGCGCTCCCTCGAATTGTTGAACAGTCATTCCGTCGATTTCTTTTACATCGCTAGTATCTGATAATTCAATCGTCACTTCATATTCCTTTTCCTCATACGGTTTAAACTGTTCTTCTTCAATCGCTTGTGTAAAAAGATGTTCTTTCGAAAACGTGTAAATCACGTGATTTCGTCCATCACGCACCATTAATTCAAAGCGTTGTGATGAAGGATACGCAATTTTCACGTTTTGGTCATTTGGATTGTGCAACCGTACGATTGCCTCTATTGTATTCGATCCAACAGCCTGTCCTGACACGGCAATTTCAATCGGTTGATTCGACACTTTTGTTGCAAGGTCCGCTTTTTTAGTTTCTTGACTACATCCGACTAACATGAGCGCTAATCCAAGTAACAGCAACCGTGTTCGAGACCATTTCATGACGTTTCCTCCCTCTTTTCATCCATTTTATCATACAAAAAAGGAGACAAGGTTTCCCTCATCTCCCTTTCATAGTTGCTGATTAAGCAACAGGCATTTCTGTTACATCGGTTGAACCTGAGAATAATTGTTCCATCCCCGTTACGAATAACTCATCACAGATCGCATCTGTCGCTGTGACCGGTGCGACGAGTGTGATGGTCCGACTATCACCTGTCTCGATTGTAACGTACACACCAGAATCCGTTCGTTCTTTATACCCCACTGCTAAGTCTGTTTCTGCAAAAAGTATCATGTCCCCGCATCTCCTTTGTTATGTTAGATTTCAGTTAAACCAACTCACTCGGTTAATCTCGAATCCGTTATGTTGATTTCACTTTACCAAACGTCCAAAAGAGCAGGTGAATTGTCATTCGACAATTCATGTCAAAACTTTATGCCAGTTTCCTAACCCATAAAATGGATGATATAAAAAACAAATCATTTCTTTTGAAACATGCAGATTATCATCAGATTTCAAAGACATTTCAAAATCATTACAGTCTTTTCTTCTTTTTTTTGCCAGGACATAAGTCTTATAGGTAAAATATGACTAGACAAAACATGCGCGATTTTGTCGAATGATTGTGCCAAGCATGGTTTTTTCAAGTTCTTATGAACTTTCATCAATCAAACGGTTCATTTGTTGCCAGACTGTCCCTAGTGCTTCTTCCCCACTCTCGATTCGTGCTAAGGCGAGCTCGGCTTGGAGTGCGACTTCATATTCTTTATCTTGCGCTGCTTCTTTTAAGCGAGATACTGCCCGTTCCGTTCCAACATCGAATAGAAAGCGCGCGGCACGCCAACGAACAAGTTTGTTTTTATCGGTCAACGCTTCAATCATCATCGGCTCCGCTTCCGGAAGTGCCCAATCAGATACTGTATCCCCTGCGGTCCGACGAACGATTCCTGAAGGGTCATGTAAAGCATTCGTGATATATTCGAGCAATTCTTGACGATTCTCCTCAAACATGCCGAGCTTGACGATTGCTTGTCGTCTGATTTGCATTTTTTCATCCTGAAGCATCTTCGCATAAGCCGAGACCCAGCTTAAATCAATCGGTAATTCATCCAGTGCTGCAAACCGCTCTTTCCAGTCGCTCGAGCTAAGGGCTTGTCCATCAAACGTAACGTCTTCACCCGAAGCGAGTACTTTCAATCGTTCAACCCGCTCTTGAGGATAGGCGATTTCGAGCTCTTGCGCCACTTCCTCTAGACTATCGTCCAGTTCCCCATACCGTGGGGCTTGTTCAACCCAGCGTCGATCACTAATGACATTTTGGACAAAAGGTTGGACGAATAGTGCAGCATCCCGAAACCTTTCCGGTAACCCTTGTCGTTTTTCTTCTAATCCTTTGACGCCTTTGATTTGCATCGGGACACCGAGGATGAATTGAACAAAGAGATGCACAGGTTCGAATGCGGCATCTGTTTCATGATTTTCGACATCACTTAAATTCTCACCAAAAGCTCGGCGAATTTCGATGACGAGTGTTCGCCAATCGTATTTTGGAAAACGTTCGACGGCAAGAAAGTCACTCACTTGATAGACTGATTTAATTCCAGGAATGTCTAAAAGTTTCGTTACGTGCTCCGGCGCACCAAAAGCATGTTCAAAGGTCTGTCCCTTTTCAGAAAATGTTTCATCAACGATGACTTTCATGTTGTTTGGACTTGGTGTTGGTTCAATTGCTACAATTTTCATATCGATCCCTCCCCCTCCATCATTCAGAAACTTTAAAGAAATTGCAACGCAAAAGCTCTACGATTCGAACCGTAGAGCTTTGATGTTGTTTAAGCAAATACACGCTCGATAATCTCACAGAACGCATCCGGTGTTTCAAGCATCCCCATGTGACCACTGTCCGTCGATTCAAAGCTGATCCGTGAGTTATTCGGGCTAAATGCACTCTCTTTAGAGATAAGGGCATCTTTTTCACCATGAACAATCACACCAGGAACTGAAGTTTGATTCAATGCGCTCGTGACATCTCTCCGGTCGCGCATCGCACTTAGAGCGCGTATTGCACCTTCGACTGTCATCATGTAACCAATCTCTTTTGCTTCAGAAATTAGCATCGGATCTGCCCCTTCAGCAAATAAGCCGGGAATCATGCCGTCAACGAATGCCCGAACTCCAATTTCCTCGACACGACTAATGTTTTGATTCCGTTTTTGTTTCGCTTCAGTAGCGTCTGGTTTCGCCGTTGAATAGACGAGACCGAAACCAGCAATTTTATCTGCATAAGCTTCGACGATCGCAGCCGTAATATATCCGCCGAAAGAGTGACCAATGATAATCGGATTTTCGATTTCCCGGCGTTCCAAGTCCTTCATGACCCACTCTGCAAATCCTTCCACTGTGTCAGGTCCTACGTCCTCTCCTTCATGACCGGGTAGTCGCAGCGGCAAGACATCAAACGATAAGCGAAGCTTTGCTTCCACCCGATTAAAATAATCTGTTCCTCCAGCAAATCCGTGTAGCAATACGAGTGTTTGTTTCGACATTGACTAACTCATCCCTTCCATTCCGATGCAAGCATCCGGTAAATTGTCAAATCCATAAAACGTCCATGACTGTAGGCATAATCCTCAAGCAATCCTTCCGATTGAAAACCTAATTTTTGGACGAGTGCATTCGAAGCAAGATTTTCAGGTGCAACAAGGGCACTGATGCGATGGAGGGCGAAGTCTTCGAATCCATGTGTTAAAACAGCACGCGCCGCCTCAGAAGCGACACCTTGCTTCCAGTAGTCTTGACTGACCTCAAAACCGATTTCAGCACGGTGGTACTGCGCTAACCAATTATGGAAGCCGATTGTCCCGATTAATTGGTTCGTTTGCAAATCAGCGATTGCCCACCGAATCGCCTTCCCTTGTGTAAACTGTTCTTTGAAATAACTAATGACGTTTTTTGCTTCATACACAGTCGCTAACGGATCCGATCCGTAATAGTACATGACGTCCTCATCTGAAAGAATCTTAAATAAATCACGTGCATCTTTATTTTCAAGTTCCCTTAGAACAAATCGTTCCGTCGTCAACTCTGGAAATGGTTTTCGTAACCCCCACATCGTTTGATCACCTCTTTTTATGCTTCTATTCTTTATTATGCCCGTTTTCAAAAGGAATTATTCTTTTCGCTCGATTGAAGTTTTGCTACTATTGAAATAGTAAGTATTGATGAGTCAAGAAAGGAAGCAGATGGCTATGTCAAGTACAATGCTTTATTTTTATGAAGATGCAGAAAACCATCGTTTAACGATGTCTGGTGTGACATTTTCTGATTTCATGATTGCGCTAGATTTAAAACGTCCATTACTTGTCTCAGGTGCAGACTTTAAAGCCGTCAAACAATCGTTTCGTACTTCGCTCAATTACGTTGAAGCACATGAAATCGAGCAATTTTCCGCGTCGAATGATGTCGTTCGTCATCCATTGAACGCGATCGACATCCGCTCTTCACATTCCTTAGATACATTAACTGATCCTGAAGTTGCGGAGCTGTTATTCCTCATGCATATGAAGCGTGGTATGCCGAGCCCGTTCGCGTCATCGGTCGAGAACGAGTTCGCCTATTTCAGTGAACACGACGGATTTCAGGCAACAGTATATTTAAAAGATTGGTCCCGAATCGAGCAAATTCTCTCAGTCTTAATCCAGCGAAAGATTCGTCACGAGCTTCGTGGGTTATCTCCCCGTCCTTTGACGGCTGAAATCCTGATCCATATTCGTCAATTGCTCAGCGAAGGTGTGTTAATTGATTTCGCGAATATAAAACGCTCTGTTTTTACGAGACAACTCAGCATTCCTCTTTATATTGCGGGTCGTTACGAAGACATGGCCGTGCTAAAGGAAGACTTTGAGTCTGAAAAAGAGTCCATCATCGCACGTGGTGAATTCGTCCACCGCAAAAAAGCCTGGGATTTTGAGGTACGATGATCTTCAGCATCTCTATCATCAAATGATAGGATGCTTTTTTTGTATCTTATTTTTTTCTACTTTCATGTATTATTTCAAGAAATCTAATATCATACAATACCTCTCTTGAATTAATTGAATTTTCACATAAAATAATGCTAGCTTCTTTTAGAGACTTCGTTATAATGAGATTAACCTTTTGGATAAGTTAGAAGTTGCAGTTGTTTTTTTTCGTTACACGTATGATGATTGTTCGTGTTAGCTAACAAAGGAGGAACTAGTTATGGACCAGTTAAAAGTGAACGGAATCGGATCATTCGCTAAATTCGCGACGAACGGACATATCCTGAAACTGAAGGATGCGTCAATTGGCGAACTTAAATTATCACTGAATGATGCGAGCTCAATGGCAATCTCACCGATTGATGAAGAGACCGGAGTATTCACCATCCGAGGGCAGCAACAGGAACCGCTCGTCGAGCTAACGTTGCCCCGTCAATCTTGTGAAGTCGTTCACGCCTGGCTCCTCCACAAAATGAGACGACAAAAAAAGGGGCGCTTCATGGCTTCTAGTTAAACTTATGTCGCTCGTTATATCTATATTAACCATCCGGTCACTTCTTCAATGAAGGACCGGATTTTTTGTTATAATATGGTTCTTTTCGCATCTTTTTTAGTAATAATATGCATGATAACGTTCTCAATATTTTTTCTTTTGGAACAATTGTCAGAAAATATTGATTAATCATGTATCCCGTGATAATCTGAGACAAATTCAACGAGAGGAGCACCATATTATGAGCACTTTAGTTTTAACTTTGAATCACCGACTGATTATTCTGTACGCGTGGGACTGAAAACATTTCATGTGACGATGAAATAGTTTTTGGGCCCTCCTTTCGATGGATCGAATGAGGCGTCCAGTGAAACAGATGGCGCCTATCCAATCTAACGGATAGGTTTTTTAATTCCACATTGCGGTTGATCTTCTTTTACAAGTGTAGAGGTTAAAACGCGTTTGCTTCGACTCCTCGATTCTTGAATAACGAATGTTTTAAAATTTATTTATAACAGCTAATTTCTAATGGTATAGTGAGTAAGATTATGAGGAATCAGGAGGCATAATATATGTTGAACCGTAAAGATTTATTCGCTTTAGGATTTATGATTTTCGCTTTGTTTTTTGGTGCCGGTAACTTAATTTTCCCACCCGAACTCGGTGCTCTTGCCGGAACACAATTCTTACCTGCCATGCTAGGCTTCATCGTAACAGGCGTCGGTCTCCCGTTAGCGGGCTTAATCGCAGTCGCTTGGGTTGGCGGCGGAATTAGTACGCTGGCAAATCCATTGCCGAAAGCTGTTGGTGCTTTCTTGACATTCGCACTTTACGTCGCGATTGGTCCATTCTTCGGCATCCCGAGAACATCCGTCGTCACGTATGAACTTGGTATCGTTCCTTTTTTAGGAGAACCCAGCCAAACGACGTTAATCATTTCATCATTACTCTTTTTCTTGGCAACCGTGTTTCTCGTTTTAAGACCGGGTAAGTTACTTGATATCATCGGTCGCTTCATCACACCGTTATTACTGACGGCACTTATGATTCTCAGTATAAGTAGTATCGTCAATCCACTTTCTGCCGTCGAGGCACCAGCTCCTGCATACAACAGTTTTACGAACTCGTTTGTTCAAGGATTTCTTCAAGGCTATTTGACCCTCGACGCACTCGGTGCACTCGTCTTCGGGGTTATCGTCTTACACACGCTTCACACACGTGGAATTAAAGATCGTACATCACAATTAAAAAACGTGACAAAAGCCGGTTTAATTGCCGCAGTCTCATTGACTGTCGTCTATACAGGACTTGGTTTCATTGGACGAAACAGCTTCGGTGCTGTCGGTTCAGTCAGCGGTCCTGATTTGTTGCAACAATATGCTGATAGTACGTTCGGTACGGTTGGTTTAGTCATTTTAGGAACAGCGATTTTGCTTGCTTGTTTAACAACTTCCGTCGGTCTTGTGACAGCATTTTCAGAATATTTGATTTCATTGTTTAAACGATTGTCTTTCCCGGTCGCAAGTATCACGACAGCCGTATTAGGGTTCGCAATCTCGATTTTCGGATTGCAGACACTACTGTCGATTGCTGTACCTGTATTGATGTTCCTTTATCCGATTGTCATCGTCTTAATCGTCTTGACGTTCATTCGTTCAGCTATCAAGAAGCCAGCCATCGTCTATGGTGCGACATTGTTCGTAACGGCGCTTCTCTCTTTACTCAGCTCACTCATGTCGTTAAAAGTTTTACCTGCATTCGCCAGCAGTATGTATAAAGCTTTCCCGTTAGT
The DNA here is from genome assembly GCF_018618635.1 of Exiguobacterium sp. s102. Classification (NCBI taxonomy): domain Bacteria; kingdom Bacillati; phylum Bacillota; class Bacilli; order Caryophanales; genus Exiguobacterium; species Exiguobacterium sp. s102. The sequence goes on along the minus strand of NZ_JACSML010000001.1, from coordinate 627,103 downwards.
CGACCAAAACATGGCATGGTTATTACCTGCAATCGTGACATTCATCATCAGTTCATGGATTGGACACGTTTCTCATAATTCCATCAGCCAAAAACAAGCAGGCTGATGATTCCGCTTTCATGCCTGTGGTATAATGAGAAAAATGGAATTCTACTGGAGGCGTCGTTTTAATGGATAAGATTGCTTGGATCACCGATAGTATGGCTTTTTTCCGAGAGGGAGAAGCAGAACAGATCGGAGTCCATGTGGTGCCGACCCAACTCATCATTAACGGTGAATCGTACCGTGAGTATGTCGACATTTCAATTGAACAACTAGATGAAAAAATGAAACAACATTCTTCTGCCGTCCCTACGACTTCTCAGCCTTCCTTTGGAGAGTTAGTCGAGTTGTATGAGCGTCTAAAGAGCGAAGGATATGATTACGGGTATGCCATTCATATCACGAGTGGCTTAAGCGGAACATATGCAAGCTCAGTCGCAGCTGCAGAGGCTGTTGGCTTCCCCTTGTATGCCATTGATTCTTATACAGGGGCGACCAATCAGCAAGAAATGATTAAGATTGCGATCGAGCTCGCAACTTCTGGAATGCGTCCTGAAAACGTGATGACTGTTCTCGAAAAGTTCAAACACGGTTCTCACTTTTATTTGATCATCGGGAATATGGAAACGATGCGGCGTGGGGGTCGCGTTTCAAGTAGTCAATTTTTACTTGCGAACATGCTGAATATCAAGCCGATTGTTACGTTCAATGAACTTGGGAAACTCGTTCCCTTTAAGAAGGTTCGCTCCTTGAAGAAAGCTTTTCAGGAAATGGCTACGGAGGTCGTGGCAAAAGTCCAGGCTTCTGGTCTACACCAGCAAAGACTCTACGTCGGACATACATTGGCGTTAGAAGAAGCTGAACAACTTCGTGGTCTCATTCAATCTAAACTATCTGACGTTTCCATCGAAATCACTCAATTCGGCCCATCTATTTTGTCACATGCAGGTGCCGCTACTATCGGTGTCTATTGGTTCGACCAAATTGAATACCCGTAAAAGTAAAAGAAAAAGCATCCGACGTCACTACGTCGGATGCTTTTTCTTTTACTTTAATGATTCACGTTTGATAACGATGAAATAGTTCTTCCAATAACGCTGATTCATCCTCTACGGAAGAGATTCCTTCATGGGGACGAGTCAGACGTTCCGATAAGGTCATCGCCGGATAAGCTTGCCAGTTCGTCACTTCTACTTCTTCGAGATAGATTAAAATCGACGACATCGTGGCAGGTTGCTGATGTTGTCGCAGCCAATTTTCATATCGCTTATCTGATTTCCCTTCTTTTAGCAGGGTTTTCCCGCTCTCAAGAATTGCCCACTTTGGTTTTGCGTCGATTTGAAATAATTCAAGATGTTTAAACTGATCTACCGTTCGGCTCGTCACTGGAATCACTTGATTGATTTCAACTAGACGCTTCAGGCGCAGATGCGCCCGCATCGTCATGAACTGTTTGTTTCCATCCATTCGCTCGACGAGCAATGTCGGTTTGTTCATCGTCCGCATCGTTGCTTCATCGAACAAAATGCTATTGTCAATATCAAGTAACAACATTAATTGTAAATCTCCTTTTTTCGTCTCGGTGATACGAATGCATATGATAAGCTGAGGACGAAGGCCGCGAATAAAAATCCTCCGAGGACATCAGAAAAATAATGAACGTTCAAAATAATCCGTGAAGATCCCATTGCGAGAAACATCAACGTACAAATCGTGCTGACGACAATCCGCCCCGTCCGACTTAAAAAGCGCCAAGCAAGTACGATGAATCCTCCATAAACGGCAAATGCCATCGATGAATGTCCACTTGGAAAGCTATATCCTACGCCCCCTACCAAGTCATTTAATGATGGACGTTCTCTGACGAAAATCAATTTAACGACTTGATTTAACGCCCCGACGGAGAGACAAGCAATGAAATACCAAATGCTACCGACTTTATCACGCCAAATCAGGTAACTGACGATTGCAAGAATGCTCGTAATCGTCACAGCTCCGACACCTGATCCAATCCGCGTGAACCACGAGACATAGCTACCTGGAACACGTTCTGCCATTTCATTCGATAATTGGGCATCAAACAAAAAATAACCTGTCAGGCGAATCGATAACGCAATCGTTAAAAACAATACGAGTACGATTCCTGAGACGATTAACGCCCGATGATTGGTTTTCATTAGTACGTTCCCTTTCGTTGTTCAAGTTCTTCCGCTGAATAGTCTTCTTTATCACGTAAACGGTGTGCAAGGCGTCCGGATGCGTTCGCTGCAATCGCCGCGACGATGTCATCCATGAATGTATTGACACGTCCATCATCGACTTTCGTATCGAGCTCCTTGATAATACCGATTTTGGCTTTATCTAAGTAACCGAACGTCGTGACCGCGATTGAACCATACGTATTGACCGCACCAATCGCAATCGTTTCATCGACGCCAAACAATCCTTCATCACTTCGAATGATGGATAATAATGGTTCAGACAACAGACCCTTTTCCGCAAGAATATCAAGTTCTGCCCCAACTAAAATCGCATGTTGGAGTTCCCGTTTTTCGAGTACACGTTCGACTGAGCTGAGACATGTCTCGAGTGTCAACTCCTCCGTATAAGGTGCCTGCATCTGATACACGATTTCAGAAATGGCATGAATCGTTACTCCACGTTCGTGAAGCTTTTCAATCGCTGCTTGTTTGACCTCTTTTGAATGTGCTTTTTCTTTCATGACTAAATCCACCTCTCTGACAAAGTTCTTCACAAGTATACACAGATTCCCTGACTCTTCTCAAACATCTTTGACATAGCGCCCATAATCCGTCATGATTATTTTGTAAAGCGTTATCATTTTAGGGGAAAGTAGGGGATTTTCGATGAACATCGGGGTAGTTCTGTTTCCATCGAAGCGCATACAAGATTTCGCGAATTCGTATCGAAAACGATATGATTCAAAGTATGCTTTAATCACGCCACATATTACGATGCGTGAACGCGTGAGTGTTGATGAAAGTGAGTTAGAATCGATTGTTTCTGAATTAAACAAAGTGGCTGAACAAACGAAACCACTCGCACTACATCTTCAAGGGGCACGCTCTTTCCACCCGACAAACAATGTCTTGTTCTTAAAAGTCATGCCGACGGACGAAATGGAGCAGTTGCATCGTGCTCTACATTCAAATGGACTCGAACATACACCCAAGTACGACTTTTTGCCACATATTACGATTGGCCAAGATCTTTCTGATGTCGAACTGTTCGACGTTCTAGAACGACTAAAGATGGAAGATATTCGCTTTCAAGAAGACGTCACGAAAATGGCACTTCTCTATGAATTAGAAAATGGTGCCTGGAGCGTTTATGAAACATTCCGCTTCAAACAACACTAACATTAAACTTCCCGGTCGAACTTACGGCCGGGAAGTTTTAATTCCGGTAAAACTCCATATGCATTCGCTTGTTCTTCTAATTCATAATCATGTGACTGAATCCGCTCAATCGGATTGACTCGGGCAATCGGTTCTGTTTTTCGTTCCGGTTCAACACGAACCTGCCGATTGACGTATTGAACGACTGTAAAATCAATTTGATACATATCTCTTCCCTCCTATTTCTGTAGCCGTTATTTTCCTCATCTACTTTTCTTATTCCCAAAATAGCTTTTTAGAAAACAAAAAAACCAGGGTTGCCCCCGGTTTAGAACTACAGCAAATAGGTTGAGCACTTAAAGAATGTGGAAACCACTGTCGACGTGGAGAATTTCACCTGTCACGCCACTCGACATTTGTGACAACAGGAACAAGCCACTTTGACCGATTTGTTCCGTCGAAACGTTTCGGTGCAGTGGTGCACGCTCTTCAATGCTGTCGAGAATCGAGTTGAAGTCGCCGACACCTTTTGCCGAGACCGTACGCACTGGACCAGCTGAGATTGCATTGACACGAACACCTTGTTTTCCGTATTCAGCCGCAAGGTAACGAACGCTAGCGTCGAGCGCAGCTTTCGCGACACCCATGACGTTATAGTTCGGGACCATCTTCTCACCACCGAGATATGTCAACGTGATGACTGAAGCATCTTCTGTGAAAAAGTCTTTCGCTGCTTTGACGACTGCCGTTAAGCTGAATGCAGAAATATCGAGCGCTTGCGCGAACTGTTCACGCGTTACGCCTGAAAACTCGCCGCGTAATGCTTCTTTATCGGCAAAGGCGATCGAATGGGCAATCCCCGAAATCTTTCCGTGATCCGCATGGATGCTTTGGAACACTTGCTCGATTTCTTTATCACTCGTTACGTCACATGTATAGTAAGTAGCTGGTCGCGATAATTCTTTCCCTAACTTTTCGAGTGGTGCTTTAAATCGTTCGCCTACATACGTAAACGCGAGGCTTGCACCTGCCGCGTCAAGCGCTCGGGCAATTCCCCATGCGATCGAGCGTTGATTGATGACACCCATTACGACATACGTCTTTCCCTCAAGTGAAGGATAAATATTCATTTGAACTCCCCCTAAAATTAGTACCTGGTAATAACACCTATATCTAGGTTACAAAAACGTAACGCTTCTGTCAACCACCCCTCTTGATATTGCGATTTTGATAAATTACGTTAATATAGAAAGAGATAGAAAGTAGGGATGAAATGAACCGTTTTAAATCATTTACACAACGATATGATAACACGTTACTTTTTTTACTCGGTTGCCTGATGATCATCAGTATCATCGCAATCTATACGGCGCAACCTTTTTTGCAAGGCGCGATTAGTGAAATCAATTTCATGGCGAAACAGATTCAGTGGTATATCATCGGATTTATCGCACTATCTGTCGTCATTCTCATCGATTATGAGCAACTCAAACGTTTTCATTGGTATTTATATGGAGCAGGAATCGTCTCCTTGATTGGTCTTGTCGTCTTACGTAATACACCGCTTGTTGCGAACATTAAAGGGGCGTATGGCTGGTATCAGCTTCCGGTCATCGGAACGGTCCAACCGGCAGAGTTCATGAAGTTCTTTTTGATTGTCACGTTAGCTGCCGTCATCTCTGAACATAATGCACGGTACGTTCAACACGAACGTGATTTTTTACTTCTGCTCAAAATGGTTGTTGTAACATTACTTCCACTCGCTTTAATCATCATCCAACCCGATTTAGGAATCGGCTTAATTTTATGTGTTATTCTTGCCTGTGCGATGCTCTTATCCGGCCTCAACTGGAAGTGGCTCCTGAGCATGGTGATTTTATTTACAATTTCAATCGTCGGTTTCTTTTATCTCTTTTATTTCCAGAATGATTTACTTGCGACCTTCTTCCCAGGACACGCGATGAACCGAATCATGGCGTGGTTACAACCATTTGAGTATGCCGACGATTTATCTTATCAATTGGTCCAATCGATTAATGCGATCGGCTCCGGGCAAATGTTTGGTGTCGGCTATGGAAAACTCCAGGTTTCCGTCCCGGAATTGCATACTGATTTCATTTTCACTGCGATTTCTGCCCATTACGGATTTATTGGGGCTGCCGTCGTCTTAGTCATCCTGTTTTTGTTCATCTACCGCCTGATTCAAATCGCACTTGAAACAGCCGATCCGTTTGGAACCTATATCGTGACAGGTTACGTCGCAATGTTTACGTTCCAAATCTTTCAAAACATCGGGATGACGATGGGTGTTTTACCGATCACCGGTCTCCCACTGCCTTTCATCAGCTATGGAGGTTCGACGATGATCGTCAACTTAGTAGGTCTTGGCCTTATTATGGCGATCGCTTCCCAATCACGTGTCTCGATGTTTGATGAAGATTAAAAAAAGAGTTGATTCCCTGTTGCAGGAATCAACTCTTTTTTATTGTTCTATGAACAAGTCACTCGGTAACGGCGCTTCGAACATGACCATTTCTCCCGTCCCCGGGTGAGGAAACCGTGCGCTTGCACTATGAAGCGCCTGGCGCGGAATGAGCGGTGTCCCGCGATACATCGTATCTCCGACTAACGGATGACCGAGTGCTGCGAGATGAACACGAATCTGATGTGTCCGTCCTGTTTCCAGCTTGATTTCTAACTGCGAAATCGTTCGCATGAATGCTTCAATTGCCGTACTCTTCAAGATATGGGTAACCGCCCGTTGACCATCTTTACGGACCATCCGTTCCATGAACGAATGGTCCGTCTGACCAATCGGTAAATCGATTGTTTGTGGACCGAGTTCTCCTTCGATCAATGCAATATAACGCCGGTCGAGCAGTCCATTTTGTTGCATTTTACTCAATTGATGATGAGCTAGCGCATGTTTGGCAAAAATCACAAGCCCACTTGTATCCCGGTCCAATCGATTGACGATATGAATCGCATACGGAATCTGTCGTTGTTTATAGTAACCCAACACGAAATTCGCCAAAGAACGTTCCGGGTGAAGACGCGAGGGAATCGAAGCCATCCCCGGTGGTTTATTGACAATCAACAACCACTCGTCTTCAAACAAGATATCAAGCTCTCCTTGTGTCGCAATCATGTCTTCTGCTGGGTGCTCCTCAGGGAAAGAGACATGGATTTCGTCGTCGAGATCGACACTCTCGTTAACGTTAACATGTTGTCCGTTTCGCAAAATGTCACCATGATGCTTTATCGACACGAGCATTTTTCGGGAAATTCGGAGGCGCGTCGTACAAAAATGTCCGACACTCCAGCCGACCTGTTCATGTGTCACTGTTTCTTTCAATTCAAATACCATCATCACTTACCTCTTTTACTTAACTTCTTTCTTCTGCTAAAAATGATTCTCTGACCCGCTCCCAAAACGGGAAGGAACGAAAACGGGCAAATTTTACTTTCTTATCGGAGACACGACAGCGAATCGATTTTACGTTTTGATGAACAATAGAAGCATAATGATCGTAAGTCAATTGAAAATCAATCGGATTGACCGGTCGTATTTCGACATCATGATGCTTCGGCAACAACATCGGGGAACCGATTGTTCGATATACACGATTGTTGATGGAAGCCATTTCAGTAATTTGAATCGCTTCGAGGGCCGGGTGGACAATTGCACCACCTAACGCCTTGTTGTAGGCTGTCGAACCGGATGGGGTCGAGATACATAACCCATCACCACGAAACGTCTCAAAGTAGTCTCCACGTATCGACAAGTCACATACAAGTGTCTGATTAAAACTTTTAATCGTACATTCGTTTAGCGCCAACAACTTATTATGTGAACCGTCCGCATAATCAATCGACAGCTCAAGCAATGGGTATTCGACCGTCGCCAAATTTTCATCTGCGATATGACGAATCAACTCGTCCATTTCTTCCGGGCGCCAATCTGCATAAAAACCAAGATGTCCCGTATGAATCCCAACGAGTGTGATGTCTTCGACTTGACTCAAATAAGAATGAAATGCCTGGAGCATCGTTCCATCTCCACCAATTGAAATGATGATTTCCGGAGTCGCTGCATCAAGAACACTCCCCCGAGCAATCAACTCTTGTTCCAATTGATCGCGTAGCATTCGCGAGCGTTCATCATCTCGTGCTGTAATCGCAAAGCGCATGGTCATCCTCCTACTCGCTTACTGGATTATTAGTTTGTTTTCCGTCTCGTTCATGTAGGACGAGCTGTGCGTCTTGAATCTCTACTTTCAGTTGACTCATTTCCGCATCCAATAAAAAGGCGGCTTCCGCGGCACGTCGCAGTCGTTCGCGTGTTTCCTCCGGAATGTTTCCTTGGTATTTATAATTGAGTGAGTGCTCAATCGTCGCCCAAAAGTTCATCGCAAGTGTCCGAATCTGAATCTCAACGAGCGTCGGAATCTCACCTTCAATCGTTTGGACAGGATAGGCAATAATAATATGATAGGAACGATATCCGCTCTCTTTTTTTTGTGTGATATAATTTCGCTCTTCGACCACCTTAAAGTCTCCACGTGATCGTAACAGTTCTAGTACGTGGATGATGTCGTCGACAAATTGACACATAATGCGTAAGCCGGCGATGTCTTGCATCTCTTGTTCTAACGAACTGATCGCAATCGATTTCCGCTCCGCTTTTTGGATAATACTCTTCACAGGTTTTACCCGTCCCGTGACAAATTCAATCGGTGAATGTTCCCCACGTTGTTGAAATTGTTTTCGAATGGCCTTTAGCTTTACCTTCAGTTCATCAACCGCGATTTGATACGGCGCGAGAAATAAATCCCAATTTTCTTTTGTCATCGTTTTCGTCACCACTTTTAATCTAAATTGTTGGTTCAATTCGTTCCACTACTTCATTCATGTTATCATATTTTCAAGCATTCAACTAGAAAGGCGTGAACCGGAATGAGACAAGAAATGGAAATTGAATTTAAAAACTTGTTAACAGCAGATGAATACAAGCAACTGATGCAAATTTACGGCAAACAAGACGAAACGATTTGGCAAGCAAATGATTATTTTGATACACCTACGTTTGAATTGCGTCAGCATGGCGCTGCTCTACGCATCCGTCAGAAAAAAGAGGGTCTCGTATTGACCTTAAAAGAACCGAAAGATGATGGTTTACTTGAAACACATGTTTCTCTATCGGAAGCAGAGGCAGAGGAATTATTCAAATATGGTCTGATTCAATCTGATGCGATGAATGAACAATTGAGTCGCTTCAACTTAACAGCATCGCTTGAACACTTAGGACGTTTAGAAACAACTCGTTTTGAAACAAAATTGAAAGACGGATTGCTCGTACTGGATCAAAGTCACTATTTAGGCGTAACCGACTACGAATTAGAATTCGAAGTGCAAGCCTTCGAACAAGGTCAACTTGCTTTCACGCAACTGCTCGAGAAACATCAAATTCCACGTCGTGAAACGAAAAATAAAATTGTCCGTTTCATGGAGCGTAAAGCGGTTTCACGCTAATCGTGTACAAATGTACAAGCAAAACCTTTGCTCTTTCATTTTTTTCGTTGCTAAAATAGGGTAACGATAACAACAGAAGGGGGTGAACGGATGGAACACGATCAATGTAACGGTTCTTATTGTTCATTGGACGAACCATCAATTCAACAACCGACGAAACCCCTAGAAATTTATCATTTTCTAGATGTGACGCAAACAGATGGTTTACGGTTGATACCCGTTCTCAAGAAATTAGAGTTAGAGTATGGTCATCTCTTCCGACTCAGAACGATTGCGACAATTCCTTGTGCTCCATCACGCTCTGCGTGTGATATGTCGCCATTGTTGATTTTAAAAGCAATCGAACTACAAGGTAAGACATTCGGAATGCGCTTCATGAGACGTCTCCGGATGTTGCATAATGTAGAAGGCGAAAGTGCCTATACACGTTCTTCTTTAATCCGCTTAGCCGAAGCCTTAACTGAATTCGGTCTCGACTTGGAGGAATTTCATCGCGATGTTGAATCAAATACGATTCAGCTCATGCTCGAAAAAGAAACGCAGCTCGTGACAGAATGGGACGTACGCGTCCTCCCTACCCTCGCTTTCATTGGAGATGAAGAAGCCATTAAAGCTGAAGGTGCTTATGAATACCTCATTTATGTCTCCATTTTAAATGAGTTATTGGATCAACCTGTTGAGAAGCAACCAAAGCCACCGCTCGAACATTTCTTGAAACGGTATGAAACAGCAACAACTTCAGAAATCGCTTTTATTTACGATGTATCTGAAGCGCAAATTGAACATGAGTTGAAAAAACTTGCACTTCAACAAAAATGTGTCTCACTTTCTTATTGTGACGGTAAAGTATGGCGTCACCTTAAAGACTCAGCACATGCTTAAGTTAAAAGAAAAAGGTGTTTCCGCAATTGCGGAAACACCTTTTTTGTCATTCACATGACCATTGGATGGGGGAAAAGAGAATCATCAGGGGAATGTGACCCTCTTCACATTCTTAGTATATAAGAGCCCCGGATTTTTTTCTATAACTTTGTGCAAAAATTCACAGAGTTGTCACTCTCCGAGTAATGCTTCGAATTCATCCAACACACGTTCAAATTGACGTAATGCTGCTTCCACTGGTGCTTTTGTCGTCATATCGACACCTGCTGCCTTTAAGACTTCAATCGGATAATCACTTGATCCTGCTTTAAGGAAATTATTAATGTAACGATCAACAGCAGGTTGTCCTTCTTCTAAAATTTGCGTCGTCAATGCGGCAGCGGCTGAAATACCTGTCGCATACTGGTAGACATAATAATTGTAGTAGAAGTGAGGAATCCGTGCCCACTCAAGACCGATTTCTTCATCCAATACGATTCCGTCGCCAAAATATTTTTGGTTCAACGCATAATACGTTTTCGTCAGGAATTCTGGTGTCAACGATTGACCGAGTCGAGCCGCCTCGTGAATTTCATGTTCAAATTCTGCGAACATCGTCTGGCGGAACAACGTACCACGGAATGTTTCTAATTGATTGTTTAACAAATAAAGTTTCTCTTTTTTATCTGTAACACGTTTCAGTAAGAAATCATTTAACAAAGCCTCATTTGTCGTCGAAGCTACTTCCGCTACAAAAATCGAATAATCACCATAAGCATATGGTTGTGATTGACGTGTATAGTAACTATGAACAGAATGGCCGAATTCATGTGCCAATGTAAAGAGGTTGTTGACGTTATCTTGCCAATTCATCAAGATAAACGGTTGTGTATCATATGCGCCAGAAGAATAGGCACCACTGCGCTTACCACGTGTCTCGCGAACATCGACCCATCGATCTGTCAAACCTTCTTCTAAGATATGCTTGTACTCATCTCCAAGTGGTGCCAATCCATCGACCATCAATTGTTTCGCTTCATCGTAAGAGACTTTCATTTCGACTTCGCTAACGAGCGGTGTATACATGTCATACATATGAAGCTCTTCTAATCCGAGTACACGTTTACGAAGTTCAACGTAACGATGTAACAATGGGAGATGTTCATGGACCGCTTCTACTAATCCATCATACACTTGCTCCGGAATGGCATTTCCATGTAATGCAGACTCACGCGCCGACTTGAACTGTCGCACTTCCGCATAAAAATTATCTTTTTTGACTGATCCTGCAAGTGTCGACGCGAGCGTGTTTGTATAGTTGCCGTATGTTTCGTACATCGCCTTGAACGCTGCCTCGCGGACTGAACGGTCTTTCGACTCCATGAATGTAATGAATCGACCATGTGTCAATTCCGCCTCTTGCCCGTCTTCCCCTTTGATTTTAGGGAATTTCAAGTCAGCATTATTCAACATACCGAACGTCGTTCCAGATTGCCCTAATACTTCCCCTGCTTTAGCAAGAATTGCTTCTTCAGCTTCAGTTAATACATGGTCGCGTTCTCGATTAAGTTCATCAAACGCATGACGATACATCGCAAGATCCGGATTGCGATCTAAAAATCCCGTAATCGTTTCAACTGGAATCGTCAACAGTTCTGGTGTCATGAAAGCTAGTGCAGCTCCAATCTGCGAAGCGAGCGTCCGCGCACGGTCATTCATCGCTTGATAGAAGCTATCAGCCGTATTTTCGTCATAACGCATATGCGCGTATGTATAAAGCTTATGCAGACGTCGTGAAATTTCATCACGTAACTGTAAACCTTCAAAAAGCGTTGTATCATCTTTTCCAAGTCGCCCTTTGTAATCAATCATCAAAGGTAACATCGCTTTGACAGATTCAAAATCCTCTTCCCATGCTTCATTCGTTTCATAAATTGATTCTAAGTTCCACGTTTCTTCTACCGTGACATCTTTTCGTGTCAATAGTTCTGCCATTTCAATCACTCCCTTACTTCATTTATACCTGTTTCTTTTTCGACAAACAACTGAATTGCTCCTGCTAAAACAGCGTCTTCTTTAAAACGGTTTACAGTTGTAGCAATACTAGATTGCTGACATATGCGTGCGACAGCTAGTAAATTCATCCAATCCTCTACCACACGTCGAAGCAGATTCGGCTCATGAGAAATCCGGCATGCGTCGAGACAGGAGACTAACGCATGTTCAAGTCGGATTTTCGAGTAGTTTCCTTGTAAGGATAAATAAAGTGTCATTTGAAGTTCAAAAGGATGGAGTGGAAAGGCGAGAAGTGTTTCGATGGGTAAAAAACAGTGGGCTGGAAGGTATAAAACATGCAGACCTGCTTGATAGAGTGGATTTTTGAGTAGATGATTTGGCATCGTCGAGAAGAAAGGACGTAGTCGGTATTTCCGCACAAGTTGAATCCATTTTTTCGCAGAAAATTTCCGGGGAAATGCTTGGGGGGTAGGTCTAATAAATTGTGTGAAAGAAGTTTCTAGTCGTTGACAAATCACTAAGTGTTTCGTAAAAGGGACAGCAAAACCATAGCGGTTAATTTTTCCCTGTTCGATTAAATCGAGATAACCATCCGTCAATAATGCTTGTTTCATCCACCCGTCTAACTTAATGATGCATCCGCCTGTTGGATGAAAGCCAATCCAGCGCACAGCATATGCTTTTTGTTGATCAATCGTTCGTCGTCGATTCCACTCCAACGCGGTCATCTTCGATCGTTGGATTTCTACCGCTATCCGGAGTGCAGGGATCCACAAGTCAAATCGACGTTGCCCTTGAACTTGTTCTAAAGCGACGTCATAACCTAAGCTACGAAAGTATTCCGCTAAAGTCGTTTTCCAACCTTGATGTGCACTCGACTCTCCCGTACATGCTGAGACATGAACAAAATGCGTTCGCTTTCGTCCCTGCCTGACCCGTAATCGGTTCAGGCAATAAGGACAATACAACGTCATTTGCTTTAATTGTTCGACTTGTACGAGATGGATATTGATTCGGCGACCTGTTTCATCAACGGCTTCAAACATGACAGCACCCCTTTAGAGTAAAGGTGAGAATAGACGTGAAACTGACTCAATCAAGCGTTGCGAAAAACTGCGCTGACTGAAGTAATGGCGATCAACTTGAGTCGAATGCGAAAAATCATCATAAAAATCCCGGGTCAGTTCGTGAACGGAATTTGTACCATACAAGAAGGCATTGACTTCAAAGTTTAGATGAAAACTTCTTAAATCCATATTCGCCGTTCCGATGGTTGCAATCGCATCATCGACGACAATGACTTTGGAATGCATGAATCCTTTATTGTATTCGTAGATTTTAACGCCTGCTTGGAGTAAATCGTCGAAATACGAGCGACTCGCATAAAAAACAACTTTATGATCCGGAAAACTCGGCAAGAGAATTCGAACATCGATTCCGGACATCGCTGCTGTTTTTAATGCTGTCATCAAGTCCTCGTCCGGAATCAAGTACGGTGAAGCAATGTAGACCGAACTTCGTGCTTCCGTAATCAATGCGAAGTAAAGCGACTTCATGGTCTCTTGCGGTTCGTCCGGTCCACTGGCGATGATTTGAACGCCCCCTGTTGCATCCGTGACCACTTCGAGCGGCTCCATGTAGAAAGGTGTGAACAGACGCTCTCCTGTCATGTAGTACCAATCCTGTAAAAATATCAATTGGAGCTCTGACACAGCCTCTCCACGAACGACAAGATGCGTATCTCGCCAAAATCCGAATGCTTTATCTTTCCCGATGTATTCATTTCCGACATTGATTCCGCCTGTAAATGCGACCGTTCCATCAATAACAACGATTTTACGGTGGTTTCGATAATTGGATTTGCTGGAGATGAAGGGAAGGACGACAGGGAAAAAGGCATGCACTTCAATGCCAGCCTGAATCATCTTTTTAAAGTAACTTTTGTCAGTAGAGAAACAACCGACTGCGTCATATAAGAAACGAACCTCGACCCCAGCCTCAGCACGTTCAATCAAAGCGGCTTGTAACTCGAGGGCTAACGCATCATCGCGGACAATATAGTACTCTAAGTGAATATGGTGCTCCGCTTGACGGATTTCAGCGAGCAAGAGCGGAAATTTCTCCTCTCCGTTAGTCAATATCTTCGTATGTGTATTATACGATATTGGAAGCCGGCTGATGGAATCGATAAGTTTGACAACCTTTGCATAATATCCATGTTTGAACACTCGATTGTGTATACCATGATCAAATTGGGTACGATATTTAATGTATGACTCTTCATCAAGCATCGCTTTTAAGCGAAACATTTTTTTACGGCGATAGTTCTGACCGAACGTGAAATAGACGAACACGCCTACGACGGGCAGCGCCATCATGACAAGCGCCCAGACTAAAGTCCGTTCGGGATTTCGATTTTCAAGTAAGATGATGATGAAGACACTTAAAACGATTAAGATGATGACGATTGATAACCAACCGACCATGTAGACACTCCAGTAGTAAGACAAAAACGCCAGTAAGCTACAGGTCAACAGTAACGTCATCAGCAGTTGAACACGTCGTAACATGAAATCCCCTCCTCTTTCTTTTTACTATGTATCAAGTTTTTCGACTCTATTATCAGAAGGGAAGTATTCGAATGAAAACTTACATCGTAACGGGCGCGACTGGTGGAATCGGGGAAGCGACCACCCTCCAACTTGCAAAAGAAGGACATACCGTTCTTGCCTTAGGGAGAAATACCGAAAAAGGAACGGTACTCGAACAACATGGACAAGGCAACATTCATTTCTTCCAGGTCGATCTTGCTAAACCACCAGAGATTCAGCAGTTCTTCGATGACACCGCGACTGACTTTCCAACCATCGATGGCATTTTTAACAATGCCGGAACTTTTGGAAAACCTGTCGCACCTGAACGCGTAACAGATGCCCAACAAGAAGTATTCCAAGTCAATTATCATGCACCTGAACAAATCATTCAACTCGCTGTCAAACGATTTTCCAAAGGGGCTTCAATCGTTAACAATAGCGCAATCGTCGGACATGTCAAATTCCCGGCGATGCTCTTACCTTATGCGTCTTCAAAAAGTGCTCTTATCACCCTTACGAAAACTTACGCGGCCCGGTTTCATGGAAAGTATCGTTTTAATGCGATCTGCCCCGGCCCCGTCGATACAGCATTAAGCCATTCCTTATACGGTGGGAAAGACAAGTTTGACTTGGCAATGAAACATCACCTTCGCGGGAACGCAGCACAGCCGGCTGAAATTGCAGAAGTCGTTTGTTTTTTATTGTCGGATAAAGCTAGTTATATCAATGGCCAATCATTAATCGTCGATGGTGGATATACATTGACGTGATGCTAACAAAAAAAGGACTGCTCCCTTTTTGTATAGGAGCAGTCCTTTTAACGTGACATTTGTATTTAGTTCGTAAAGTGCTTACGGACGACAGCAAAAACATCGTCGGCAATGATGGTTTTACCATACTCTGCGACCGGATGAATCGTTTGTTCGCTAAATTGCAAGTACTCGGCAATCAAACTCATCACGTTTTCTTGTTCTTCCACTTCCACTTCGTCTTTAAAATGGACGTGGAGCAAGTAGGCACCATCTTTTTGATAGAGCGCTGTTTTCAAATCTTTGAAGACCGGTGCTTCTGCATATTGGCTAAGAGCAATAACATGCTCAAAATCCGTCGTTTCAAATAATACGTCTTGGCTGAGTTCTGTTTCTTTATCTTCTGCCTCAGACATTGCTGAACGGAGTAATGAATCCAACTCTTCTTCATCCACTTGTTCGCCATCAACTGTTGTTTTAGCGATTGTAACCGTCACTTCAAGACCTTTTTCAAATGCTTGAACTTGTATCCATAGTGGACCTTCGAAGGAGATGGACTCTTTTTCATTCGCTTCATCCATCATCTGCCAGAATAACTGTTCTCCACGCTCACGGTTATACCAAATCTCGTCTCGGGCAAAGCCGCGGCGTTCGATATCCGTATACGTAATGAAGAACTTGACCGTGTTGTCATTGACGCGTTCGATTTTCAATATGTCCACTCCTTTCATCTCGCTCTTATCTAGTATACGAACGAGCACATAACATGGATTCAAAAAGAACCCCTTTTTAACCATATAGGGTATATTCCTTTGTTATCTTTATTTTAACCTTTTTTGACGGTAACAAAAAGCACACTGCTCACGGAAGCAGCGCGCTGGTTAAAATTTATTCGTTTACCAAGCGTTGCGCTTCCATCAATTGGAAAGTGCGAACTTTACGTGGTAAGAAACGGCGAATTTCATCCTCATTATATCCAACTTGGAGTCGTTTTTCGTCAATCAAAATCGGACGACGTAACAATCCAGGATATTCTTGAATTAAATCATAAAGATGTTGCAGCGACAAGTTCTCGACTGAAACGTCTAATTTAGAAAAGACTTTTGAACGTGTCGAGATAATCTCATCTGTTCCATCTTCCGTCATACGAAGAATTTGTTTGATTTCATCAAGCGACAATGGTTCCGAAAAAATATTTCGTTCCACAAATGGGATTTCATGTTCTTCAAGCCACGCGCGCGCTTTACGACAAGAAGTACAGCTTGGTGAAGTATAGAGTGTTACCATTGAAAAACATCCTCCCCCTGATTTACATCATGTCTGAACTATAAAAAGGAACGTATCCTTTTCCTAATTATTAATGATGATTCTATTACTTGACAGTTTACATTGAATTTCAAATAAAACCTAGCTATTTTTTAAGATGAAAGAACTTTTTCGTAAAAAAACTCGCTGGAGCCACGAGATGGCTTCAGCAAGCTGGCGTGTGATCAAAAGGTTGAGAAATCGTTTCTTTTGCTTTCGGGAGTTTCATTTCTTTTAATTTCTTTTCGAAAATATCCCGCAAAAGTCGTTTTTTCAACTTTTTCTTCTTATCACGTTCTTTCATAACTCCGACACCTCACTCGGTCCGAAAAAAGAACAAGCAACCAACGAAAGCTGAATTATCATCTTCTACATTAATTAGTATACCACGTTTGCCTAAATTCTATTCCTACTTCGGTTAATTAAATGTGTGAGATTGTTGCGTTCATTTAAGCAGAGAGTTGCAATTACTTGCAAATTCACGTAGAGTATATAGAAATACTTACTCGTTGAAAGGAGCATTTCAGTTATGCCAGTTACTTTAGTTACAATTATCGAACACCCGATTGCCCAAAAATATTTAGAGCGTTCTGGGCTCAATCATGCGATTTCCGTTGCGGAACGGGCATTGACGCTTGCGACACAGCGTGGTCTTGATGCTGATTCGGCGACAAAAGCAGCACTGCTTCATGACATCGGCCATTATGAATGGTATACGGATGGAACATGGAATTATGATCTTTACCGTCAAAATGATATTCATGCGATTAAAGGAGCAGAACGTGCCCATAAGTTATTAATTCGTTTAGGGGAAGAGCCGGCACGCGCAAAAGAAATCTCGCTTGCCGTCCTCTTACACACGGATTCATATCTCCCACCAGGTACAATTAACCGGACCCCACTCCAACAACTCGTCCACGATGCCGATACGTTAGAAGAGCAACCGGGTGGTTTGCATCATTATGAGAAAATCCCCTTTGATGAAGCCGTCAAACGTCTTGATGCATTAGATTCAGTTGTCCATCGCTTTAGTAACCTTCCACGAATCGCTTCCGAAAACTAAAAAAAGGCATTCCTGAACGATTCAGGAATGCTTTTTTTATTAGACGAGTTGTGCTTGATACGCTTCAAGCTCAGCATCCGTCATCGAGACGTAATGTCCCGGCTCGATTTCACGAAGTGCAGGGATACTCGAATCTTCACTCGATTTACCAACGGCTCCGCCTGTCGGGCGATCATAGACAATCCGTTTACGTGTCCGTTCGTGCTCTGGATCCGGTAGCGGGATTGCAGATAAGAGCGACTTCGTATACGCATGAACTGGGTTCTCGTACAAACGATCCGCATCACATAACTCAACAAGGTGACCTTGATACATAACACCAATCCGGTCCGAAATATATTTAACCATCGAAAGATCGTGGGCGATGAATAAATACGTCAAACTGCGATCACGTTGTAATTGTTTCATCAAGTTGACGACCTGTGCTTGGATGGAAACGTCAAGTGCCGAGATCGGCTCATCGGCAATGATGAAGTCCGGTTCTACTGCTAGTGCACGTGCGATTCCAATCCGTTGACGCTGACCACCAGAGAATTCGTGGGGGTAACGACTCGCGTGTTCTTTCGTCAAACCTACTGTTTCTAACAAGTCGTAGACACGGTTATCTCGCTCTTCTTTTGATTTCGCAAGTCCGTGGATATCAATTCCTTCTGCGATGATATCTCCGACTGTCATCCGTGGATTTAGAGATGCGTAAGGATCTTGGAAAATCATTTGCATCGCACGGTTGAACTTCAATTTTTCTTTACGTGATTTCTTCGCATGGACATTCTCACCTTTGAACAAGACTTCCCCGTCTGTCGCATCGTAAAGTCCGATAATCGAACGACCCGTCGTCGATTTGCCGCAACCTGACTCTCCAACAAGACCAAGTACTTCTCCTTCATAAATATCAAATGAAAGTCCGTCTACTGCTTTGACGACACGTCCTCGTCCAATATTGAAATGTTGCTTTAGATTTTTTACTTCAAGTAATTTATTACGGTTTTCCATTACTTAAGACCGCCTTTCAAAAGCGACTTCGCAAATGTACTATCTGGACGATATTTCAGTGCGAGGTCACGGATGGCTGCTGGTGGTTCTACGTAAGGAGCTTGTGGATGTAACAACCACGTTGCTGCTTCGTGTGTATCAGTGATACGGAAGAACGGAGGTTCTTTCTCGAAATCAATTTTCATCGCATATTGATTACGTGGTGCGAATGCATCACCTGTAGGCGGATGAAGCAAGTTCGGTGGCGTACCCGGAATCGCCGGTAAGTCCTGCGAACGGTCATCTGAAGGGCGTGGCATCGATCCGAGAAGTCCCCATGTGTACGGGTGGCGTGGTTCATAGAAAATCTCATCAACCGTACCTTTTTCAATCAATTTCCCAGCATACATAACAGCTACGCGGTCGGCCATGTTCGCCACGACACCGAGATCATGCGTGATGAAGATGATTGCTGTACCTGTTTTTTGTTGAATGTCTTTTAAGAGCTCTAAAATCTGAGCTTGAATCGTAACGTCGAGTGCTGTCGTCGGCTCATCGGCAATCAAAACTTTCGGGTTACATGCTAACGCAATCGCGATAACGATCCGTTGACGCATCCCACCTGATAATTGGTGTGGATATTGTTTTAAACGTGCTTCCGGATTCGGAATCCCTACGAGCGTCAATAATTCGAGCGTCCGTTTTTTTGCGGCATCCCCTGTCAAGCCTTGGTGACGTTTCAAACCTTCTGCAATCTGTTTGTAAATTGTCATCGTCGGGTTGAGTGATGTCATCGGATCCTGGAAGATCATTGCGATGTCACGACCACGAACTTTTTGCATTTCCTTGTCCGACAACTTGACTAAGTCACGGTCTTCGAAAATAATCTCACCATTCGTGATCTCACCAGGAGGATTCGGAATCAGTCGCATGATTGCTTTTGATGTAACCGACTTTCCTGAACCAGATTCACCAACGATTGCAAGTGTTTCACCTTTTTTTAAATCAAACGATACGCCACGGACGGCTTGTACCGTCCCGGCATACGTATGGAAAGCGACGGTTAGGTCGCGTACAGATAAAATAGTTTCCATTGTGGATGAACTCCTCTCTAATTTCCGTTAGCGGCGTAGACGTGGGTCAAACGCATCCCGTAATCCATCGGCCAACATGTTAAAGCTGATCATTAGGAGTACGATGACCGTCGATGGCACGACAAGCAAGTAAGGGAACGTCTTCAATTCTTTGTACCCTTCGTTGATCAATGTACCAAGGGACGGTTTCGGTGGAGCGAGACCAAGTCCAATGAAGCTAAGGAACGCTTCGAAGAAAATCGCACTAGGAATCGTGAACATAAGTGAGATGATAATAATTCCAAGAGTATTTGGAATCAAATGCTTAAAGATTAAACGTGAGCTAGAAGCCCCAAGCGTACGTGCTGCGAGTACAAATTCCTGATTCTTAAGTTTCAGGATTTGTCCTCGAACGAGTCGACTCATCCCAATCCATCCGGTGATGGTCATCGCCAAGATAATCGTCGTGATCCCCGGTTCAAGAATCAAGATGAACAGAATGATTAAGATTAAGTTCGGAATCCCGGTCAGGATTTCTGTAATACGTTGCATGATGTTATCAACACGACCGCCATAGTAAGCAGAAAGTCCACCATATGTGACACCGATGATGACATCGATGATTGCAGCCATGACACCAATAAAGAGTGAAACGCGTGTACCTTCCCAGACACGTGACCAAGAGTCACGTCCGAGATGATCCGTTCCGAACCAGTAGTTTTCTGTTACTTGTTTTTGCTCGTAAAAATCAATTTCTTTATCACCTAATGTTGCCATACCATCAAATCCGGCCCACTCAAGCCCTGTTACTTTTGGTGGTAGCTTCGCTTGCGTGATCGTTTGCGTGTAAGCATCGCGCCCAGAAATCATCGGTCCGAAGATTGAAAGTAACGCAATGATAAGAATGATGATGAGCGAAAGAATCGCTGCTTTATTTCGAATAAGACGCGTCCAGGCATCTTGCCAGAAATTTAAACTTTTTCCGGCGATACGCTCTCCGGCTTGTTCGTTGAACTCAACCGTTTGAAACAGTGACGAATCGAATTGTTCCGTTTTTGCATTTGAATTTTGCTCTGCCATTATTCATTACCCCCCAAACGAATCCGTGGATCAACGACACCGTACAGTAAGTCGACGATCAAAATCATAAGGATGAAGACCGCTGAGAAGAACAGTGTTGTTCCCATGATGACTGTATAGTCATTTAGCGTGATTGATGATACGAACAACTCACCAAGACCCGGTACAGCAAAGATTCTTTCAATGACGAGTGTTCCTGTGATTAAGGCAGCAGTCATCGGTCCAAGAATCGTAATTGCTGGAATCAAGGCATTACGCACCATGTGTTTCCACGTGATCGATTGTCCATCTAGTCCTTTTGCCTTAGCAAGCGTGACATAATCCTGTCCTGTTACCTCGAGCATCTCCGTTCGAACAAAACGAGCGATGGAGGCAGTAACTCCTAAGGACAAGGAAATTGTAGGCAAAATCGTATGTGCTGGGCTTTCCCAGAAGGCGACCGGCAAAATGCCCCATTTCACTCCTACGTAGTATTGAAGAAGCGAAGCAAATACGAACGACGGTATTGAAATACCGAGTACTGATGCAAACATCGCACCGTAATCAATCGCTGTGTTATGACGTAGTGCCGCAACGACACCAAGTAAAAGACCTGCAAAGACACCGAGTATAAGTGCTTGTGCTCCTAATTGAGCTGACGGTCCGATCCGTTCCATGATTAAATCTGTAACAGGACGGCTATCATATTTAAATGATACTCCTAAGTCACCTTGGAACAAGTTAACCATGTACGCTGCGTAGCGTTGTGGAAGTGGATCATTCAAGTTGTACTTATCCCGAAGGATATTCAATTGCTCAGGAGAAAGCTTTTCCTGGTTTTGGAACGGTGAACCTGGTAACAGATCCATCAAGAAGAACGTGAATGAAGCGATGAGTAAAAACGTCAGTACGCCGTAAGTAAGGCGTTGAGCTAAATAACGGCCCATAGATGGCACCCCCTATAAAGATTTTTCTGTTTTTTTCGAAAACATCAATAAAACCAGTATGACGTAAAATTGTCGGAACATTCAAGAATTTTGTTGTAAAATTTTAAATTCTTTTTTGTCCCAACCTGATATGATGCCCCCCCATGATCACTGTTTTTTCACAGTTAACCAATATTTCAGAATTTTTCGTTTGATTCCATTATACTTTGCTAACAAAGTAATTAGAACATCTTTTTTACAAATAGTTCACATTTCGTTTAGAAATGATTACACATTCAGAAAAAGTAGTATAAAACAGGAGCGTTCCCTGAACCTAATTCGGGACGCTCCAGTTTTTTTACTTCATATCAACATATTTGTATTGGAAATCCGCACCAAACAATTGGCGTTTGAAGTTTTCAACTGTCGGACGGCTCAAGTAAGCTGCACCTGCTTGATACAATGGCGCAATTGCTTGATCTTTCTCGATCAATTGGGCTTCCGCTTGCTTGAACAAGTCGAGACGTTTCGTAACATCTGCTTCTTTATTGGCAGCATTCAACAACTTATCATATGCTGATGAGTCGTAATTAACATCGTTTTGACTATTTGTTGATTCAAAGATCGACAAATTCGACATTGGATCTTGGTAATCAGGACCCCAAAGTGAATACGACATTTGGTAGTCACCTTTAGACTCTAAATCGAGTTTGTTCTTGAATGGCTGTTGTTTGATTGAAACTGTCACGTTCGGCAAGTTTCTTTCAATTTGACCTTTCATGTACTCACTTGTCTTTTTAGAGTCTTCGCTGTCGAACGATAATAGTTCAATCGTTGTTTTCTTATCGCCATTTGCTTTTTTCCAAAGATCAGCTGCTTCGTTCCCATCACGATCGAACCAGTTAATGTCACTCGTATAGTCTTTTCCAGCTTCATCTTTAATGAAGTCTTTTGGAATGAAGCTTGTTGTTGGAATCGAACCATTCGCAAGTAACGTTTCCGTGATGCCTTTAGGATCAATTGCGCGAGCGATCGCTTTGCGGGCATTGACATCTTTCATCGTCGCATCTTCGTTATTGAACTTCAAATAAGCGATCGTAGAACGTAATGCCGTATTGAATTCAGGTTTCGATTCATAAACAGCAACTTGTTCAGATGTTAAGCCAGCATAATCGATGTCATTCGATTCATACAGGTTAGTGACCGTTGACGAATCTTTAACGACACGAATCGTTACTTCGTCAAGACTGACGGCATCTTTATCCCAGTAGTTTTCATTCTTAGTCAAGACACGTTTTGAATCTGTTTTCCAAGATGTCCAAACGAATGGTCCGTTGTATAACAATTTATCCGGTTGAAGTGAAAAGTCTTTTTCGTTCTTTTTATAAAAATCTTCACTAATCGGTGTATATGTTCCAAATGACGTCAGTGACAAGAAGTACGGCGATGGACGCTCAAGTGTTACTTCAAGCGTTTTATCATCAAGTGCTTTGACTCCTAATTCATCAACTGGTTTTTTCCCTTGTGAGACAGCTGCACCATTTTTGACAGTATCAAAGATATAGGCATATCCTGAACCTGTTTCTGGATCAACTGCACGTTTCCAAGCAAATTCAAAATCTTGTGCTTTGACTGGAGAACCATCAGACCATTTCGATTCACGAAGTGTAAACGTGTACGTGAGGTTATCACTCGAGATATCTGTTTTTTCGGCTAGTGCAGGAATCGCCTTACCTTCTTTGTCTAACCGGTAGAGTCCTTCCATCGTGTTCCCAATCATATCAAATGCGACTGAATCCGTTGCTTTAGCCGGGTCGACCGTCGTAATATCGGACGTACTCGTTAAGCGCAAGTTTTTCTTGTCTGAAGAACCTGAATCTTTATCTCCGCTCGTCGAACATCCTGCAAGGACTACACTCCCTGCTAGCATGACTGATAACGCGAGACCGACAGTTTTTTTCTTCATCGGTGAGTCATCTCCTTTTCAATTTTCAAGTTGCCATAAACAGTTATGACATCAATAACGTTGGATCGAATCCACATGCATTCCCCAAAATGCATTGACCTGGTTTCGAAAATTCAAACGAAGTGATAAGTTGATTTTATGTGAGAATAACAATAACGTCAAGTGAATAGTCACACTATTTGCTGTTTTAAGATATATAACCGTAATAAATTCGTAACTTTCGGGAGCATTGCGTATAATGAATTCATAATCCATATTAAGGGGGACTACTATGCGTTTTCACTTGTTTCGTCCGATTTTAATCGCTTTAATTTTATCGATTATTTACACCATTTGGGCGAGTTTCACGGATTCAACCCATTCTTTTTTTTATCACTTTTCGGGTGGGTTATTTATCTCAGGATTCATCTTAATGGCAATCGGATTATTTTCTAACATGTCTGCAAATGGATTTTTTAGAGGACTGACTGCCGGGTTCAAAAAACAACGTGAGGCAAGATTACGAGAAATCGATGGTGAGTATCACGAGGACGAGGATGAAGAGCACGAAGTGTATGAAGAAAAGCGGAAACGTTCTTTAAACCGGACAGGGCCATACTTGTCTAGCGGCTTATTGTGCATTGTTTTCTCATTGCTTTTATCATTCGTTTAAACGAATTTTTCGTGACGCTAGACAATGGTCTATGGTAAAATCTTGTTAAGTTACATGTATAATAACACGGTGAAGAAGAGTAGTACATCGAGTCGTCACTTTAAGAGAGTCCATGGTTGGTGTGAATGGATAGTGGATGCAGATGGAATGGACTTCGGAGTGGCTGACTTGAACAGTGAAGTAGAGTCAGACGGGATTGCCCGTTACAGCAGTTTAGAGCGGCTATTATCATAGCAACTTGGGTGGCAACGCGATGACTCGTCCCTTGATTATTCAAGGGACGAGTCATCTTTTTTTATTCTATTTTCGGAGGGAAACGATTATGAAAACGATTTTTTCAGGTATTAAACCAACCGGTACAGTCACGCTAGGAAACTACATTGGGGCGATGAAGCATTTTGTCAACTTACAAGATGAGCATGATGCCTATTATTGTATCGTCGATCTCCATTCGATCACAGTCGAGATTGACCGTGTCGAGTTGATGAACAATACACGTGCCCTCGCTGCACTGTATATTGCAAGTGGTCTCGACCCAGAAAAAGCGACGATTTTCGTCCAATCAGAAGTCAAAGCACACGCGCAGCTCGGATGGATGTTAACGTGCCTAGCAGGTATGGGTGAACTTGAACGCATGACGCAATATAAAGATAAATCACAAGGAAAAGAGCGGATTGGCGCAGGTCTCTTCGTCTATCCGACGTTAATGGCCTCTGACATCCTTTTATATGATGCGGAACTCGTCCCTGTCGGTGAAGATCAAAAACAACACATCGAGTTGACACGCGACTTAGCACAACGATTCAATAGCCGGTACTATGAGACCTTTAAAATGCCTGAGCCAGTCATCGCAGAAACAGGTGCTCGTATCATGAGTTTGACGACACCAGAGAAAAAAATGTCTAAAACAGATACGAATCCAAAAGGCTACATCACGATGCTCGATGAACCAGCTAGTATCCGTAAAAAAATTAAGTCGGCCGTGACGGATTCGGAAGGAATTGTTAAGTTCGATCGGGAAAACAAACCGGGTGTCTCAAACTTACTCGAAATCTATTCACTACTCGCTAATATCTCCATCGCCGAGCTCGAAGCGAAATACGAAGGTTCAAATTATGGCGTGTTCAAAGCAGATGTTGCTGAAGCAATCATTGCCGAGCTCGAGCCGATTCAAAAGCGCTATTATGAGTTAATCGATTCAGAAGAACTCGATGTCATTTTAGATCAAGGCCGTGAAAAAGCTGACCTCGTCGCTTCTCGTAAACTTGCTAAAGTAGAAAAAGCCATGGGGCTCCAACGTAAACGTGCTAAAGTCAAAAAATAATCAATTCTTTCATTAAAAAAGGTCCCGTGCTCTTTGTGTAAAGAGTACGGGACCTTTTGTCAAAAAAGAGAGCATCTCTACACTAGAGACGCCCTCTTGACATTTTATTTACCTTCGATCGAAGCCCATTTGTAAGAGAAGTCTGCGCCGAAGTTATGCTCGACAACACCTTTTACGTATGGTTTAACGAGGAACGCACGTCCACGTTGATAAACAGGTGAGATTCCCGCAGAATCAAGAAGGATTTTCTCTGCTTCTTGAAGCTCAGACCAACGTTTTGCTGCATCCGTTTGTGTTTGTGCATCTTTGATGAGTTTGTCGTACTCTGGATCTGACCAGTCACCACGGTTATATGGTCCATCAGTCAAGAAGAGATCGAGGAACGTCATTGGATCTTGATAGTCAGGACCCCAGCCTGCGAATGAGAATTCGAAGTCGCCTTTGTTTTCAAGATCAAGTTTGTTTTTGAACGGTTGTTGCTTGATTGTGACTTTCATACCTGGAAGGTTCTTTTCAAGCTCGCCTTTCAAGAACTCACCGATTTTCTTCGCATCATCACTATCATAGTTAAGAAGCTCAAGTTCGACTGAATCTTTGCCGATTTCTTTTAAGCCCTCTTCCCAAAGTTTTTTCGCTTCATCCGCATTGAACTCGTTGAATGTTGGATACTTTTCACGGAAGTCTTTTCCGTCAGCATCTTTCGCGAAGTCTTTTGGTACAAGATAGTTTGCTGGAAGTGATCCGTTTGCAAGGATGACATCCGTGATTCCTTTTTTGTTATATCCCATGTCGATCGCACGGCGAATTTTTTCATTTTCGAGTGCTTCAACTTTCGTATTCAAGTAAAGGTAGAAGATTGTTGATTCACCTTTAGTTTCAAATTCTTTATTATCTTGATACTGAGCTACGAATTCAGATGAAAGACCTGTACGGTCGATCGTCCCTTTTTCGTAAAGGTTAACAGCAGTCGAAATTTCTTTTACGACCTTAACATTGATCGTGTCTAATTTGACGCTATCTTTATCCCAGTAGTTATCGTTTTTAACCATTTTCCAGCCTTGTTCACGTGTCCATTCTGTTAACTTGAATGGTCCATTGTAAAGTGATTTGTCAGCTGTCGTACCGAAGCCCTTACCGATTTCTTTCGAAAGTTCTTCCGATTTCGGCATGAATGGACCGAATCCAGTCAATCCGAGGAAGTAATCTGCAGGTGATTTTAATTTTACTTCGAACGTTTTATCATCAACTGCTTTAACGCCTACCGCGTCACGCTCGCCTTTTTTCGTGTTGTATTCTTCAGCACCTTCGATGTTGTAGAATACGTACGCATATTGCGATGCGTTTTCTGGGTTAAGCACTTCTTTCCAAGCGTACTCGAAGTCTTTTGCAGTGATTGGTGTACCATCAGACCAGTTAGCATCACGTAGCTTGAACGTGTACGTCAATTTGTCGTCAGAAACCGTATGGCTTTCTGCAATACCTGGTGTTGGCTGTTGCTTGTCATCCAAACGGTAAAGACCTTCCATCGTGTTGTTCAAGACGTTGAAAGAAACAGCGTCCGTAGAAGTTGTTGGGTTAAGCGTCGGGATATCCGCGCTTTCGATCAGGTTAAGCGTCTGCTCACTTGATTTTTTGTCCGAACCGTTATCGCCCGATGAATCATTTGAATCAGTCGTCGAACAAGCAGCAAGGAATGCGCTTGATACGAGCGCTACCGAGGTAGCGAGTGCAAAACTTTTCTTTTTCATGATACGATGACCCCCCTAAAATTTCCAAAGCTAGTAATCTAAAGTTTTTGTCCGAAAAAAAGTAGTACTTTTTGGCCGAACAAAACTCTCCGTTACAAATAGTTTACAATGTTCTGATAATTTTGCAAAGCTTTTATCCGATTTTTCTAAATATTTTTTCAAAAAAATAAGAAGGACATGGGTGCATCCCATGTCCTTCCTTAGTTGATTAATTCGATTTCTTTACTGTTCGAAGCAAATATTCAGGTCCATAAATTGGCACCGTCAAGCCGTTTATCCCTTCTTTTACCAACATATTTTCCGTTGTCTGATAAAGTGGAATAATGACCGCATCTTTTTCAATCAATTTTTTTTCAGCAGTTCGATAACCTACAGTTTTTTCTTTTATTGTCTTTACATTTCTTGTTTCTTTAATCAATTTGTCATATTCTTTTGAATTGTAATTTACTTTATTCAAAGGATTATCGGATACGAATTGATTTAAATATGCGAGAGGACCTGGGTAGTCAGGCATCCAGCCTGTCAGCGTCATGGAAAAATCACCAGATTGTTCAAGGCGTATTTTATCTTCGATATCTACATTTTTAGTAACAATATCGATTCCAGGCAGCTGCTTTTCAAGAATTTTTTCAATTGTTTTCCCTAGCTCCAATGCTTTTTGATCATCAAAATTCAACAATTCAACCTTCACTTTTTTCTTAGTTGCCTGTTTCCACTTTGTCGTTGTTTGCTCTTGAGGTGGAGAAATCCAGTCACTCGCCGTTACTACAAAACGATTCGTCGGTTTCCCTGATAATCCGAGCGGCAAGTTCAGTGTTTGTTGATTCATCAGTGTAGAAGAGATGGCTTGACGGGCATTTCGACTTTTAAATAATGGGTCGTTCATATTAAAGGCCAGATAAAAGACTCCGCTCCGACTTTTTTGATAAGTAGGCTCGTCCCCCATCAAAAGATTTGTATCAAATCCTTCAATTAATGGCAACATGTCTGCCTGATCATTTCGATATGCTGTCACCTGATCTGACATACTTTTAGCGGTGATACTTTTGACGGTATCGAGCTGAACCACAGTCGCTTGATGATAATGATCATTTTTTTCAAGCATGTAGGATGCCTTTTTCATCTCACGCATTTTAAATGGACCATTTTCATTCAAATCCGACCATTCGCTTACTTCAGGTTGTGGATAAAAGACAGACATGGCCAGTAATTGTGATAAATCCGAAACCGGCTGATTTAATTCAATGATTAGCGTTGATTTTCCTTCTGCTCTAACACCAAGTTTATTCGGTGGGAGTTCGCCATCATTGACTTGTCGTCCATTTTTAAAAACTTCAAATAAAAAACCATATGGTGAATTTGTCTCATTTGAAGCAACACGTTGAAAACTATCAACAAAATCTTGCGCTTCGACTGGCGTACCGTCAACGAACTTTGTTTCTTTTAGTTCAATCGTGTACGTCAAGCCGTTATCCGAAACAGTCATCGTTCGGGCGAGACCTTTTCGGACAGATGGACCGCCAGTAAACACAAATAGTCCTTCATATAATTGTGCAAGCAACGTTTGTGAACGATTATCTGTTGCCTGTGCAATATCCGGTACTCGTGGCATCGATGACTCAATGATTGTCATATGCTGTTGTTGCTTTTTTGTAGAGGCTTCCTCTGTTGTGTTTTGTTGAAACACAACGAATCCACTAATGATTACTCCGATTACTAAAAACATTAAAACAAACAGTTTAAATTGCTTAGACATATTTTTCCCCTTTTATTTTTAAAGTGACTCTATTATTCAAACAGAATTCAACCAAAAAAGCGACCTTACTGTCTTATTGACAGTAGGTCGCTCCAGGCTGTAGACAAAGTGTTATCAAGAGATAAAGCATTTTTTTCGTTGCTTTCCTCGGGCGTTGCGCAAGCTGTTGCTCCTTGGTCCTAGCGGCCAACGAGCAAGGTCTTGCCTGCCTCTGACAATGCGTTAAACACGCACTTTTCCCGTAGGAGTCAACGAAATATGACACTTTTTAGGTAATACCGTGACGGAAAACCGGGCATGCAGGCGGTTTAGAGCGCAATCCTTCAAGAATTATGCTTGCTGGTACCGCTTAAAGACGAGTGATGCATTGTGCCCACCAAAACCGAGCGAATTGCTTACTGCATACTCGACGTCCCATGCTCTGCTACCTTCACGAACGTAATCTAAATTACAGCCTTCGCTTGGTTGTTCGAGATGAATCGTCGGGTGAACCGTTTGTTCTTGCAACGACTTGATTGTTGCAATCGCCTCGACGCCACCTGCACCACCGAGTAAATGACCGATCATTGATTTCGTCGAGTTCACAGCGAGTTTCGCTGCATGTTCTCCGAAGACCGTATGAATGGCTTTCGTTTCCAGAACATCATTCATTGGCGTACTCGTACCATGCGCATTGATATATTGAACAGCAGTTGGCTCGATGTTCGCATCTTGAATCGCCATCGCCATCGCACGTGCGCCTCCATCACCATCCGGATCTGGAGCAGTAATATGATACGCATCTGCAGTCAGACCGTATCCACTGACCTCTGCGTAGATTTTTGCTCCACGAGCAATCGCGTGATCGTATTCTTCAAGGACGAGAATGCCTGCCCCTTCTCCCATGACAAATCCATCGCGTCCCTCATCGAATGGACGGCTCGCTGTATTCGGGTCATGATTTGTCGACATCGCTTTGTTCGCACAAAAACCGGCGAACGCTAAGTTCGTGATTGGTGCTTCCGCCCCACCGGCAATCATGACATCCGCATCACCACGTTCGATTACGCGTAACGCTTCACCGATTGCATTCGTACCTGAAGCACAGGCAGTGACAGAACAGTTATTTGGACCTTTCGCTCCTGTATAAATCGAAACTTGACCACTAGCCATATTCGGAATCATCATTGGAATGAAGAACGGGCTGACACGACGATGTCCGCGCTCAAAGTAGATTTTCGCTTGTTTTTCAATCGTCTCCACGCCACCAATCCCTGAACCAATCCATACGCCTGTACGTTCAGCATTCGACTTGACATCAAGTCCTGCATCTTTGACAGCTTCCATGCTTGCGACCAGTGAATAGTGAACAAATCGATCCATCTTGCGTGCTTCTTTTGCTTCGATGAATTCTGTAATATCAAACCCTTGTAACTCACCCGTCACTTTTGTTGGATACTCATCGATATCAAGTCGCTCCATCGGACGAATCCCGTTTTCACCTGCTTTTAATGCATTCCAAAATGTATCCACATCATTTCCAATCGGTGTTAGTGCACCCATACCAGTAACTACTACTCGTTTTCTCGTCATCTTATATGTTCTCCCCTTTAGTCCAAGTAATGTAAGAAGCTCCCCAAGTCAATCCGGCACCAAAGCCTGCGAGAACGAGTGTCGTTCCCGGCTGTAGTCGCCCTTGACGCCGCGCTTCTTCTAAAGCCAACGGAATCGAAGCCGCTGATGTATTTGCATGTTCATCAATCGTGACGATGACTTTCTTTTCATCGATGCCTAATCGTTCGCGTGCCGCGTCGATAATCCGTAAGTTTGCTTGGTGCGGAATCAATAAGTCAAGTGATTCCAACGATCCGTTCGCTTTTTGAATGACTTTATCGACAATCTCTGGTAATTTTCGAACGGCAAATTTAAACACTTCTCGTCCGTTCATTTCAATTGGCCCATCCAACTCTTTAAACAACAGATGCGCTCCTCGCCCATCCGTTCCGAGTTCAAACGCATTCAACCCTTGCTGTTCTGTTGGTCCGAGGACGACTGCACCCGCACCATCTCCAAATAAAATTGCTGTCGACCGGTCTGACCAGTCGACGATGCTCGACATTTTTTCTGCCCCAATGACAAGCGCATATTTAGAGTTCGTCGTCTCCATCATGCTTGATGCTGTTTGAAGAGCGAAAATGAAGCCGCTGCAGGCAGCACTAACATCAAATGCCGTCGCGCCTAGCGCCCCTAACCGTTCCTGAACGATACAGGCTGTTGAAGGAAAGGCACGTCCCGTCGCTGTTCCGACGACAATCAATCCGATATCGTCTGCTGTTAGGTCCGCATCGATCAATGCTTGTTTAGCGGCCTCTGTCGCTAAATCCGTTACATCGACTTCGTCTGTTGCAATCCGTCTTGCACCGATTCCCGTTCGTGTCCGAATCCATTCATCGCTCGTATCAAGCGTTTTCGCTAAATCATCATTTGTAATTCGACGTTCTGGTAATGACGTCCCTAGTCCTACAATCCCGATATTCATGTGGTCGCTCCTTTAGTATTAGTATCTGGTACTAATATAAAGCGTTAATCCTTTTTTGTCAAAGAAAAAAGAAGGGTCCCTTCAATCAGGGCCCTCCTCCGTCTACCTTACGCTTCAGAATCTGCTAGCGTTCGTACAACTTCCATGACCATCTTCGCAGAGTTAATCGACGCAATTTCTAAAAATTCATCAAATGAGAGTGAAGCTTCCTCATCTGCACTATCCGAGATCGAACGTGTTACGACGAAAGGAACATCGAATTGATGACAGACTTGTGCGATCGGTGCTGCTTCCATTTCAACTGCTGCGACGTCCGGGAAGTTCTTTTTAATAAGTGTCGAGCGCTCTGTATCATGAATGAAGGAATCTCCTGTCACGATTAGACCGTGAACGACATTAATCGACTCCATCCGTTCGATGACGGCTTCAGCTGTCGCGACAAGTTTTTCGTCTGCCACGTAAGCAGCTGGCATACCCGGTACTTGTCCATATTCATATCCGAATGCTGTCACGTCGACATCATGATGACGGACTTCTGTCGAGACGACGACGTCACCGACAGTCAGCCCTGCCTTAAATCCACCAGCAGAACCCGTATTGATGACGGCACTGGGTTTAAAATGATCCAGTAACAATGTCGTTCCAATCGCAGCATTCACTTTCCCGATGCCTGATTTCAAGATGACGACTGGCACACTGTTCAACAAACCTTCATAAAAATGATAGTTAGCAATCATCGTGTCTTTTCGTTCAGAAAGTTCATTCCGAAGTAAGTTGACCTCTTCTTCCATTGCTCCAATGATAGCGATTGGCATACTCATTCCTCCATCATACAGAAAGCCGGATTGCTCCGGCTTCATCGTTTTATTTATTTAATCGATGTAATTTTTACAGCGAAATCTCCACCTGGAGCCTGTACCGATACTTTCTCACCTACACTATGTCCGAGTAAGCTTTTAGCGATTGGTGATTCGTTCGAGATTTTACCTGTGAACGGATCCGCTTCTGCACTTCCGACAATCGTGTACGTTTCTTCTTCATCATCTTCAAGAATCAAGAATGTGACCGTCGTTCCGATACTAACGACCGAAATATCCTTTTCTTCTTCAGAAATAATTGCTACGTTACGTAGCATTTCCTCAAGTTGTGCAATTCGTCCTTCGACCATCGCTTGTTCTTCTTTCGCTGAATCATATTCTGCGTTCTCAGACAAGTCTCCGAAAGATCGTGCAATCTTAATATTTTCAACTACTTCTTTACGGCGGACTGACTTCAGTTCGTTTAACTCGTTCTCAATTTTCGCTTTACCGTCAAGCGTCATATAATACTGTTTTTCTGCCATTTTTGTCACGCTCCTTTTTATTCCACTAGTATAGTATATTCACATCTTTTTTGGAATCAATATCCTCTTTCATCAAGTGCTGTTCGATAATCGAGTATGGCACGAATCTTCGTTACGAGGAGATCAATCGCGACATGATTCTCTCCACCTTCCGGAACGATGATATCTGCATAGCGTTTTGTCGGCTCACAAAACTGAAGATGCATCGGACGGACGACATTCGTATACTGCTCGACGACCGAGTCGATTGATCGACCACGTTCGTTGATATCACGTTGCATCCGTCGTAAAATCCGTACGTCCGCATCTGTATCGACAAACACTTTAATATCCATCAATTCCCGTAAACGCTCATCTTCAAGCGCTAAGATTCCTTCGACGATGATAACATCACGTGGATCGAGTTTGATCGTCTCCTCCGCTCGCGTATGCGCAACGTAATCATAAACAGGTTTTTCGACCGCAATGTTTTCACGTAACGATTTGATGTGGTTAATCAGCAAATCATTATCGAATGCAAACGGATGGTCATAATTTGTTTGATATCTTTCTTCCATCGAGAGTGTACTTTGATCTTTATAGTAAGCATCTTGCTCGATCATGACGATCGATTCGCTCGGGAAAGCTGCGACGAGTGAGCGTGCGACTGTCGTCTTTCCTGATCCCGTACCTCCAGCAACGCCAATTACAACCGGTTTTTGCATTGATTTTGTTCCTCCATCATTCCGACTTGATTTTTCGACTTACGGAAACACCGTCTCCGAGTGGAAAAATCGTCGTATCGTATTGTTCTTGTTCCATCATCCAGACTGTGAATTCCTTGACGAGACGGACGAGTCGTCGTCTTCTTCGATCAAACGTTTTTGGATCTGTTTCTAAAACATCACCATGTAAAAACAGATTATCCGTGTATAAAATCCCGCCTATTGGCACAAGCCGCCCATAACCGTTGAAGAATTTTTTATACTGCCCTTTCGCCGCATCGATGAAGATTGCATCGAACTCTTGGTCAAGGGTTTCGGCTAATTCTACTGCATCTGCAAAAACGATGTCAATTCGGTCCGCGACATCTGACCGGGCGATGAATGCTTTTGCCTCTTCATACCGTTTTGCATTTCGTTCGACTGTCGTGATGCGTGCGTTCGGCAATGCACGTGCCATTCGAATCGCGCTATATCCAATTGCCGTCCCGAGTTCGAGTATCCGCTTTGGTTGTTGTAGCGTCAGCAAGGATAATAACACTTCTGACCCCGTCAATTCAATGATTGGGATGTGATGTTCCTTAGCATATGCTTCCATCTCTTCGAGTAGCGAATCACGTGGCTTAATCATTGCTTCAACATACGCTGTAAACTCATTCATTCGAACTACTCCTTCTCCGCATAAACAGGTTGACCTGGAACGAAAATACTCGTCCCAAACCAACCCGATGCTCATTGCTCTTTACTTGCTTCGTATTCAACCCATTCCGGTTTATACTTTACGACATTACGTTGATGTTCTTCATACGTCTCTTCGTAAAGAATCTGTCCTTTTGGATTTTTTTCACTCGGTGGCCGAGCAAAGAAATAAACATACTTTGTTTTATTCGGATTGAGTACGGCGAGTACGGAATCTTTACTGACTGTTGAAATCGGACCGATTGGAATCCCCTCATATTTATACGTATTGTATTTCGAGTTATTCTCTAGATCTTTCAATGTCGTTAATGCCGTGTTTTCCCCCGTACCATACCAGACTGTTGGATCCGACTGAAGTTTCATACCATCATCAAGACGATTTTTGAAAACGCCAGCGATTTCACGGCGGTCTTTCGCTGTTGCCGCTTCACGTTCAACCATCGATCCAAGACTGAGGACTTCATGGAATGTCATTCCTGATTCTTTAATCGCATCTGCATTTGCATCATAAATTTTTTCCATCTCGTCAAGCATCGTTTCAGCAATTTGATTGATGTTTTTCCCTTTATCAAATTCATACGTCGCCGGGAACAAGTAACCTTCAAGGGAGTAGAGTACTCCTTTTTGTTTCACTTCATCCGTTAACATCGGATACTTTTCAATCAAACTGTTGATGTACGTTTGATCCGTCAGTGCTTTACGAACAGCCTCTTGCTTAAAGCCCGTTGCTTTTGCAATCACGGCGATTTGCCGATCCATCGTAATCCCTTCAGGAATCGTCATCTTGACATCTGCTGCTTTCATGACTTTACCGGTTTTCAACTTATTGATGATTTCGTCCGGTGTCATCGCTTGCGTCAGCGTGTACGTTCCCGCTTGGAATGACGATTCATTCTTATAGCGAACGTAATAGCGAAAAATCGTTTCATTTGCAATCAATTCTTTGTCCTTTAGGATATTTGAAATCGTACTTGTTCCAGCACCTAACGGAATTTCGACTTTCACGGATTTTGTTGCGTCCGCGTTGACGGGTTCGAGTGAATTTTTTAAAAAGATATAGATTGCCGCACCTGCTACTAAGAAAATCGTGAATAACACTGAAAGGATGATGAGCGTAATCCGGCGTGATGTCCGGCGGCGCTTGTTTTCGATTTCAGCATTGTGCTTCCATTCGTTCTCCATCGGTTCCTCCTTTTTCTCTTAAAACAAGGTGACCTCGAAAGAGCATTGCTCCTTCGACATCACCTTATACACGAGTCGGTTATTCAAGCTCGTCTTCTAATGTATTGAAGACTTCTTCGATTTCATCCCACGTTTCCGTGTCATCTTCTTCGATCGGAACAAGATTGAAGTCATTGTCTCCGTCGCCATACTCGTCTAGTTCGTAAACGAAGATGTCGACTTCTTCCGCGTTGTCGTAGTCAGCACCGACTGGCTCGAGGAAGATATACGTTTTGTTTGAGCGTGGGCTCTCATAACGTAACCGCTCCATAAATTCGAAATCATTACCTTCACCATCTGGAATTACGTAACGTGTTGGTTCATTCTGTTGCATCATTCATCCGCTCCTTTAATGCAGTCTCGAGTTCATCCCAAGTCTGCTCATCATTTTCATCGATCAGGCTCAATTCAAAATCATCGTCGCCTTCTCCATACTCATCAATCTCACAGATGATTAAATCATCTGCGCCATCTTCTGGATTCCCTATCATTTCGAGGAACAGATACGTTTTCCCTGTTCGCTCGCTGACATAACGGTACCATTCTTCGAAAAGATGTTCGCCACCGTCTTCATCCGGAAAGAGATACTGGCGCTTTTCTTCAGACATCTCATTTCCTCCTTTACCGGTTCGCCCGATCCAAATACGATTGTAGGATCATGACTGCCGCCATCTTATCGATGACTTGTTTTCGTTTTTTTCGACTGACATCTGCGTCGATCAACATACGCTCTGCCTGCATCGTCGTGAGACGCTCATCGACGAGAACTGTTGAAAGTCCTGTCGCTGATTCGATTTCACGCGCGAACGCTTCACTTGCTTCTGCTCGCGGACCAATCGAACCGTTCATGTTTTTCGGATGTCCGATGACGATGATTTCGACACCGTACTCTTTAATGATTGCCTCTAGTCGCTTGAAGGCGACAGGATAATCGGGTTCTGTCCATTTGACGGTCTCGACGCCTTGCGCCGTCCAGCCCATCAAATCACTCACCGCGACTCCAATCGTCTTCGAACCGACATCGAGTCCGATCGCACGCTTCATTTTTTGTCTCCACTCTCCGACAGATAGGATTTGACGAGTTCTTCAAGCAATTCATCTCGTTCAATCTTACGGATTAGATTACGTGCATCATTATGACGAGGAATGTAAGCAGGATCCCCAGATAGAAGGTATCCGACGATCTGATTAATTGGATGATATCCTTTCTCTTCCAAAGCGTGATAGACCGTCAACAACACTTCCCGTGTCGCTGCTTTACTATCGTCTTCCGGAAAATTAAATTTCATCGTTTGATCCATCTGACTCACGTTAATCACCTCTTTCATTTACACTACTTTTCTATTATGCCAGTGATTGCGCATAATGTGAAGCATACGCCAACGCTTCATTTAATTTCGAAGCATCTTTCCCGCCTGCTTGGGCCATATCCGGGCGTCCACCGCCACCGCCGCCGCAACGTGTCGCAACTTCTTTAATCAATTTCCCAGCATGATAACCTTGGTCGATTAAGTCTTTCGAGACACTTGCGACGAGGTTCACTTTGTCGCCTTGCGCACTGCCGAGGACGATGATTGCTGACTCGAGTGAACCTTTCAATTCATCCATCATCCCACGTAATGCATCCATATCAGACACATCGACACGTTTCGAAAGGACTTGGACACCATTGATCAGTTCAACGTCATCTTTAAGTGATGCTGCTTCGATATTCGAAAGTTTTGCTTGGAGTGATTCGTTTGCGCGTTCTGTCTCACGTAATTGAACTTGTAACGCTTCAATTCGACTCGGAACTTCCGTCGTTTTCGTCTTCAGGACACGTGCTGCTTGTTCGAGCGTCTCAAGATGCGCATTCATGACACGATATGCACCAGCTCCTGTGACCGCTTCAATCCGACGTGTACCAGCACCGATACCTGATTCAGAAACAATTTTGAAAAGACCGATTTCCGCCGTGTTCTTGACGTGGATCCCGCCACATAATTCGATTGAATACGTTCCTGCCGATACGACGCGGACCGTTTCACCATATTTTTCACCGAACAGTGCCATTGCCCCTTTTGCTTTTGCATCGGCGATGTTCATTTCTTCGATATCGACAGCCAGCGATGCCCAGATTGCCTGATTGACATCCTGTTCAATCGTTTTCAGTTCATCTGCCGTGACTGCACCAAAGTGAGAGAAGTCAAAGCGGAGACGATCTGCTGACACGAGTGATCCTGCTTGATTGACGTGCGTGCCGAGTGTATCTTTTAGTGCTTTATGCAACAAGTGTGTTGCTGTATGGTTTTTCGTAATGGCTTTACGTGCTGCGCCTTCGACTTCTGCGATGACTGAAGCGTCCGCGAGTGCAATCCCCGTCCGAACGATGACCGTATGCAAGTTTTGACCGTTCGGTGCTTTTTGTACGTCTTTGACGTCTAAGACGAAATCTTTTCCTTCAATCGTTCCTGTATCCGCGACTTCACCACCGCTCTCAGCATAAAACGGCGTGATGTCTAAAATGACTTGTGCCTGTTCGCCTGCTGCGACTTCCGTGACATGTTCTCCATCATGAAGCAATGCGACGATCGTTGCATCCGTCTTCACATCCGTATAACCGACGAACCGGCTTGGTACCGTCAATGTCGCAAGAACTTCAGATTGCTGTTGCATCGATCCGCCATCTTCACGTGCCGCACGGGCCCGCTTACGTTGCTCATCCATCGCCCGTTTAAAGCCTTCTTCGTCAACTGCCATTTGATGATCTTCTGCATATTCGACTGTCAATTCGAGGGGGAAACCGTACGTGTCGTAAAGACGGAATGCATCTTCCCCACTAATCGTATGCTCTCCATTATTTTTAGCCGTCTGAGCGACCGTATTTAAAATCGCGAGACCATCTTGTAATGTTTCATGGAAACGTTCTTCTTCATTCTTGATGACACGTTTGATGAAGTCCGCCTTCTCTGGAACTTGTGGGTAAAAGTCAACCATGACGCCACCGACCGTATCCACGAGCTCGTACATGAACGGACGTTCGATTCCAAGCATCTTCGCATAGCGGACTGCCCGGCGAAGTAAACGACGGAGGACATACCCGCGTCCTTCGTTCGATGGCAATGCGCCGTCGCCAATCGCAAACGAAACTGTTCGGATATGATCAGCGATGACTTTGAATGCTACATCCAGCTTCGCGTCATCACGGTATTTTTTACCACTCATTTCTTCCGTCTTATGGATGATCGGCATGAACAAGTCCGTATCGAAGTTCGTCGGCACGTTTTGTAAGACACTAGCCATCCGTTCGAGACCCATTCCTGTATCAATGTTTTTGCGTGGAAGTTCTGTGTAGTTCCCGTTTCCATCATGGTTATACTGACTGAAAACGATGTTCCAGATTTCAAGATAACGTTCATTTTCGCCACCCGGGTAGAGTTCTGAATCGTTCGGGTCGTCACCGAAGTCTGGACCACGATCAAAGAAAATTTCCGTGTTCGGACCAGATGGACCTTCACCGATTTCCCAGAAGTTATCTTCGAGCGGAATGATCCGTTCAGCCGGAACACCGAGCTCAAGCCAGATTTGGCGTGCCGCATCGTCTTCCGGATGGATCGTAACAGACAAGTACTCTGGATCTAGACCGTACCACTCGTCACTCGTTAAGAGTTCCCAGCCCCATTTGATCGCATCTTCACGGAAGTAATCACCGACTGAAAAGTTACCGAGCATTTCAAAAAACGTATGGTGCCGTGCCGTTTTACCGACGTTTTCGATATCGTTCGTCCGGATCGATTTTTGTGCATTGACGATTCGTGGATTGTCTGGGATGACACGTCCATCAAAATATTTTTTTAATGTCGCGACACCTGAGTTAATCCAAAGCAATGTTGGATCTTCCACTGGTACGAGAGAAGCACTCGGTTCCACAGCGTGACCTTTCGATTGGAAAAAGTCGAGATACATCTGACGGATTTGTGCGCCAGTCAACGGTTTTAATGGTTTCATCGAAAATACCCCCAATTAATTAATAAGTTCATCCTGAACGCAAAAAAAAACGATGCATCATCCCCTAGGAAAGGGACGAAAGCATCGCTCTCGTGGTACCACCCTCGTTCGCAACATCCTCTGTTACGGATGTTACCTCGAAAAATCCAATAACGGGGATTAACCGCAAGTGTTTTCACTCGACTCAAGAAGGAGCTTCAAATGATTCATCATGGAGATGGTTGCAGCAAATCCATCTCTCTCTTCGTCATGATTGCATCACTCTACTTATCTTCTATCAACGTTTTGCGTCCATTCATCTAACGTGATTATTACCTATCCAACGTATTCCGTCAAGTCTTTGTCGCACCACCCAGACGTTCAATCAACCGCGTCCGTCGACGAGGTTCTTCTTCTTGTGATGCCTTGTGAAAGGCGCGTGGATCTCCGAACAACAACAAACTTGTTTTCGCACGGGTCACGGCCGTATAAATTAAGTTTCTCGAATGCTTAAAGGCGCCCGTAAAGAAGACCGGCATCAGAACGATCGGAAACTCCGACCCTTGGGCTTTATGGATCGTGATCGCATAGGCATGTGTGAATTGGTCCCAGTCACTGCGATTGTATTCGACTTCCGTCTGGTCGAACCGCGCGATAATTTTATCGACTTTATCGACGTTTTCTTTCGCAAAAAAGATGTTGACGATTTCGCCGATATCACCATTGTAGACATTTTCTTCCGCATTGTTGACGAGCTGAAGAATCTTATCTCCACTCCGGTACAGCCGATTCCCTTGCTTCACTTCCCGTTTTTTCGGTGCTTCCGGATTGTAGACATTTTGCAGCGCGAGATTGAGTTCATCAATCCCGACTTGTCCGCGATATGTCGGGGCGAGGACTTGGACGTCGAACTTCGAGTAACCTTTTGCTAACGCTTTTTCAGCGAAGGCGGCAATCCCGCGTAATGATTCCTGCGGAGCAAGTGAATAAAAACGACGGTCCGATAACGGTGCCAATAAATCAGCTGATGTGACCCGATTTTTCAAATCATGAGCCAATCGTAAAATCGACGAATCCTCCGCTTGACGGTGTACGACATTGAGTCGTACGACCGGAATCCCGTCCGTATCCATTAAATCAGCCAAAACTTGTCCCGGACCGACCGACGGCAGTTGATCCCGGTCACCAACGAACAAGATTTTCATCCCGTTCGGTACGGCGCGAAGGAGACTCGACAAGAGGTAGATATCAATCATCGATGATTCATCGATGATCAACACTTTTCCGGTGATTGGTTGATCTTCATTCAATTGAAAATTTGAGCCGTCGTATTTCAACAGCCGATGAATTGTCATCGCCGGAACATCGGTCGCTTCCGACAATCGTTTTGCAGCACGCCCGGTCGGTGCGACGAGAACGTACGGATACACATCACCTGATTTGACTTGACTTTTTTCGAGCGGCCAATCATGGATTTCTTGTAAGGCATGTAAGATTCCTTTGATGACCGTCGTTTTACCGGTTCCCGGTCCACCGGTCAAGACCATCAATGGTGCTTTGACGGCCAGTTCAATCGCTTCTCGTTGTTGCGTCGCATATTCCATTCCGAAACGTTCTTCGAGCTGACCGATTGCCGTTAAGATCGTCGCGACATCGACTTCTTGCTCTGCTCCATTCGCCATGACGCGTGCCAGCTCTTTTGCCGCCCTGACTTCCGCATAATAAATCGTCGGCAGATACAGACAGCCTTCTTCGAGTTTTACTTTATCTTCTGTCAACAACAACTCGATTGCCTGTTCGAGTCGTTCTCCTGGGTCTTCGCCTAGCAGGCGGGGTGCCCGCTGCAACAATGAATCAATTGTCGCAAAAGCATGTCCTTCCCCTGCCTCTTGCTCAAGTATGTACATGACGGACGCTGCAACGCGTTCCGGGTGAAGACCAATCAAGCCGAGATGGGAGGCAATTTGATCGGCCGTCTTAAAACCGATCCCGCTCACTTCGTACATCAAGGAATACGGGTTTTCACGAATCCGCGCCATCGCATCCCCTTCGTACGCCGCATAAATTTTAGCTGCAAGTTTCGGCGTGACGTCGAACGGTGCCAAAAACAACATCAATTGATCAACGCCATAGAGCGTTGCCAGTCGACTGAAGATGACGTCAGCTTGTTTTTGTTTAAGTCCAGGCACACGATCGAGGGCACGGCTATCTTTTAAGATGACATCAATCGCATCCTCGCCAAGTGCCTCGACGATATTTTTCGCTGTTTTCGGACCAATGCCGGTAAACGATCCATTCGTCAAAAAGCGGACAGCGGCATGCTTCGTCATCGGGACAGAACGGCGAATTAATTCTGCCTTTAATTGTTTACCAAACCGTGGATGGTCCACTAAACGGCCAAACGCCTGATACGTACCGCCAAGTTCAATCCCGACTCCCGTTCCCGTCACGACGAGTTCAGTTTCTTTCAATTCAAAGTTTTTTTCCTTAACAGCCACCAATACGATGGAATGCGCTTCTTCTTCGGAGGAGAAGAGCACACGTTTAACACGACCGACGACTTGATGAGGGTGCTCCATCACTCCACCTACTTTCTAAAAGACTACGATTTACTACGCTCTCATCATCATAGCACTCGTTTAATCGATTTAAAATCAGGGAAAGTGAACTTGAACTAAAAATTGAATTGGAGGAGAAGCATGTGGGACGATTACCAATTGCTGGTTTATGTGAATTAGTACTTGAAGTAGAGGATATGGAACGCGCTGTCAACTTTTGGCATGGGACGCTCGGAATACCGATTGTCGAGCAATGGGCTCCAGATGACGCGGAACCAAGTAAAGAACAAGCGACGCAAGACGGCGTTTGGGCGACATGGCTCTATATTGGCGGAAACACGCGACTTGGACTCTGGCTCAAACGAGATTTCACACTCGAGGAACGGACTGTGAAAAATCTACCGGTCACGAAGTGGGATTCGCTTTATGATGAAGGAGGGACTCACGTCCACTGCGCCTTTTACATTGAAAAAAACCGATTCGAGGACGCTCTGAACGTCTTACGGGAAGCAGATATTGCCGTTAAGATTCGAGAATGGGATGAACAAGAAACTTCGAATGATAAAGAATACTCCGCTTATTTTAAAGATACTGAACAAAATGTGATTGAGCTCTATACAAAAAATATGGACGAGGCGTACGAAGACTTTTCTGGTCCGCCGCAACGCGTCGTACGTGAAGTCGGAAACTAACGCAATCTTCAAAACGATCAGAGACGGAATGCGCTTTAAAGCGGTCGCATGACACAGGCAAGGATTAAACCCTCTTGAACAATAAGAAATTGCACAAAAATGGCCGATGGTCCCTTGAAAAGTGGGATCATCGGCCATTTGATTGTTGAAGGACGGAAACATCCGTCACACGGCTTGATGCTGGTCTGACTTATGAGTCAGACCCATTCATTGACCTTATTTCAACAAAGAATCCATTTTCGCTTTCGCATCTTGCGCAAGCGTATGATTCGGTTGATATTCAAGAACCGTCTCGAGCTCCGTATAACACGCTTCTTGCTGACCAAGAAATGCAAGGGCAATCGCATAGTTATAGCGTGCGTCCGTGTGCGTTTCTTCTAACAACAGGACTTGCTCGAAAATTTCTGCCGCTTCTTCGATCTGTTCGTTTTGTGCGAGCGCAAGGCCGTATTGGAAAGCAATTTCGACGTCCACCCCGTTCAATTCCGTCGCTTGTTTCAAGCGAGGAATTCCCCGGACAGGATCGCCGAGCTTTTGATACGTCAGACCAAGCATGAAGTGTAGATCGGCGTCATCAAGTCCATGGAGTAAGGCGAGCCGCAAGGCATCTTCTGCCTCGACCAGTTGCTCTGCCGCAAAGAACAATGCCCCTTTTGCATAGTGGGCACTGGCGAACGTCGGGTCAATTGTCAGCGCCTTTTCATAAAAGCGTAATGCCCGGTCTGCATCATCCATCGATTGAAGCAACGTTCCCAAGTTGACATATGCCGTCGGATCATTCGGGTTTTCTTCAATCGCATCGTTGAAGGCTTGCGCAGCCAGTTCGTAATTTCCCGCTTCTAAATGTCTGAATCCTACTTCGTTATAATTCATCGTGTTCTCTCCCTTATGCAAGATACGTAAGACGTTCGCCCGCTTTGTACGCTTCGTCAATCGTTGCGCCACCTAAGCAGACATCACCATCATAAAATACGACGGCTTGTCCTGGTGTAATTGCCCGTTGGCGTTCGTCAAAGGCAACATCAAGACGTCCATTTTCAAGCAAGCGGACAGTCACGCCTGAGTCTTCTTGACGGTAGCGGAACTTCGCCGTACACCGGAATGTATCGCCGACTTTAAGTGGTGCCGTCCAGCTGATGTCCGACGCATATAATCCTTCCGAGTAGAGCAGTTCATTATGGAAGCCTTGATCAACGAACAAGACGTTATCCGCAAGATTTTTTCCAACAACGAACCAAGGCTCTCCGTCTCCGCCAATCCCTAACCCATGACGCTGTCCCATCGTGTAATACATCAAACCATCGTGACGTCCCATGACTTTTCCGTCGAGTGTCCGCATTTCGCCTGGTTGTGCCGGGAGATATTGGCTGAGGAATTGTTTAAAGTTCCGTTCCCCGATAAAACAGATACCGGTCGAATCTTTTTTCTTCGCCGTCGCCAAGTTCGCTTCTTCCGCGATTTTCCGGACTTCTGACTTTTCCATGTGACCGATCGGGAACATCGCTTTCGCAATTTGGTCTTGTGAGAGTTGGTTCAAGAAGTACGTTTGGTCTTTATTCGTATCGATCCCACGGAGTAACTTGTGTTCCCCGTCTTCATAGACCGCACGCGCGTAATGACCTGTCGCGACAAAATCCGCCCCGAGACGCATGGCGTGATCA
Source organism: Exiguobacterium sp. s102 (assembly GCF_018618635.1). Classification (NCBI taxonomy): domain Bacteria; kingdom Bacillati; phylum Bacillota; class Bacilli; order Caryophanales; genus Exiguobacterium; species Exiguobacterium sp. s102. The sequence goes on along the minus strand of NZ_JACSML010000001.1, from coordinate 582,748 downwards.
AGAAACGCTTTGAACTTGATCTCCTTGTTACACATGACATCCGGATTCGGTGTCCGACCCAGTTTATATTCATTCAAGAAATACGTGAAGACTTTGTCCCAGTATTCTTTTTCGAAGTTGACTGCATAGTACGGAATGCCGATTTGATTGGCGACCGCGATTACATCTTCATAGTCTTCCGTCGCTGTACAAAAACCGTCTTCATCCGTATCATCCCAGTTTTTCATGAAGATTCCGATGACGTTGTACCCTTGTTCTTTCAGCAAGTGTGCTGTGACGGACGAGTCGACGCCGCCAGACATTCCGACGACGACTGTCGTCTCACTTGGCGCTTTTGCTCTTGTATTCATTGCTTTCACCTCTTATTTGTTCTGAAACGATTTTACGACATCTATCAGTCCTTGTGCGAGTAGTTCGACTTGCCCGGCATCATTTCCACGGCCGAAACTAATTCGGACCGATTGCCGCGTTCGGTCATTTTCACCGTACATCGCGGACAACACGTGAGATGGTTCAATGGAACCTGCCGTACAGGCACTCCCGCTCGAGACGGCAATTCCGCGCATATCGAGCATGATTAAAAACGGTTCAATCTCGACACGCGGGAAATAGAGATTGACGATATGCGGCAGTCCTGGATGCCCATTTTGTTCATAGGAAATCGAACTAGCCTCGAGACGATTGAGTAACAGGCGACGCAAGTCTTCCGACTGGGCTTTCAGTATGTCACGTTCTGCTACGATCAATTGAACGGCTTTTGCGAAACCGACGATTCCAGCGACGTTTTCTGTTCCCGCGCGACGCTTCCGTTCTTGTTCGCCACCGTACGACTGCACTTCTAACTGGACGCCTGTTCGGACGTAGAGCATCCCGACACCTTTTGGTCCATTGATTTTATGACTTGATGCCGATAATAGGTCAATATGACATGCTTCGACGTCGAGACTCAGCTTGCCAAAGACTTGGACCGCATCCGTATGAAAGAGAATGTTTTGTTTGTTTAATAACTGGCCCATTTCCTTGATTGGTTGCAGTGTCCCGACTTCATTGTTTCCGAACATGACCGAAACAAGAATCGTATCCGGGCGAAGCGCTGCCGCGAGTGCATCGACCGTGACGATGCCCGACTCCGGCACTTCTAAATACGTCACGTCAAACCCACGTTTTTCGAGTTCTTCGAACGCACGCAGGACGGCATGGTGTTCGAAGCGTGTCGTGATGACATGCTGTCCCTTGTCTTGATGTTTCATCGCGGCACCCAAAATCGCATAGTTATCCGACTCCGTCCCCCCCGCCGTGAAGATGATTTCATTCGGTTTGGCATTCAGTTCACTCGCGATTGTCCGACGTGCCGCGTCAATCGCCGCCCGGCCGGAACGACCGAACGCATGAACGCTCGACGGATTCCCGAATTGCTCGAGCATATATGGAGTCATTGTTTGGAGTACATCAGGGTGCATCGGCGTTGTCGCCGCATGATCAAAATACATCATTTCGTCTCACCTTTCATATATAGAACATATATCCAGTATCATCGTCTTCCGCTAAATCCTTTAATGTCGTCGAATCCAGTACTTGATCGACTGCACTTTGGATTTTATCCCATAATTTTCGTTTCGTCACTTCATCAGAATTGTCCCCTTCGACAACGACGAGTGGTCCCTCAAGCAAACGAATGATATCGCCGGCCGTGATTTCTTCCGCTTTACGCCCTAACTTATAACCGCCGTAAGCGCCACGGACACTTTTGACCAGCCCGCCATTTCGGAGCGGGGCAATCAATTGTTCCAAATAATGCTCCGACAGATTATACATTTGCGCAATTTTCTTTAAGGATAACGGCTTTTGTTCGCCTCCTTTAGCGAGTGCGATCATGATTGTCAGACCATACCGGCCTTTCGTCGAGATTTTCATCATGCGAAATAACATCCTTTCTAGTATAGTAGGAGCTGAATCCACGTGGAAAGAAGGAACGCTACCTATGGCTAATTTATTTGAATCAAAATATCCTGCTGGACCGCTCGCCAACCGGATGCGTCCTCAGTCACTGGACGAAATCGTTGGCCAACGGCATTTAATTGGAGAGACGACCCTCTTACGTCGCGCTATCCTTGCCGATCGGCTCGGGACGGTCATTTTTTATGGTCCACCGGGAACAGGGAAAACGACACTCGCACGCGTCATCTCGAGTTACACGAAGTCGGCTTTTGAACAGTTGAATGCCGTCACCGCAAAACTCGATCAATTACGCGACGTCTTAAAGGCGGCGGAGTCTCGTTTACAGTTTGATGATCAAAAAACAATTCTCTTTTTAGATGAAATCCATCGTTTTAATAAAATGCAGCAAGACGCGTTGCTCCCCGCTCTTGAAGCAGGTACGATCACTTTAATCGGGGCGACGACGGAAAATCCAAGCTTCGAGGTCAACGCCGCTTTACTCTCTCGGGCGACCGTCTTTCGGTTCGAACCACCGACGGCAGACGATTTACGTGTCGTGCTTAACCGAACGTTAGCTGATAAAGACCGCGGTCTCGGAAAATATCCGATTTCGATTACAGAAGAAGCGATTGATCATTACGTTAAACTATCCGACGGCGACTATCGCGCCTTGCTAAATGCACTCGAGCTCGCCGTCTTGACGACTCCGGAAGTCGACGGTGAAATCACGATTGACCTCGCCGTCGCGGAAGAATCGATTCAGCAAAAAGCATTGAAATACGATAAAGACGGCGACCGCCATTATGATGTCATCTCGGCTTTCATTAAATCAATCCGTGGATCCGATCCCGACGCAGCATTATATTGGCTCGCCGTCATGATTGAAGCGGGCGAAAGTCCTCGCTTCATCGTCAGACGATTGTACGTCCATGCCGCAGAAGACATCGGGCTATCGGATCCACAAGCCCTGTTGATTGTCGACGCTTGTGCTCGCGCGTGTGAATACGTTGGTTTTCCGGAAGCACGGATTCCGCTCGCTGAAACCGTATTGTATTTGGCGACGGCACCTAAATCAAATACCGTCATCACAGCAATCGACAAGGCGCTCGCTCTCGTACGACGTTCGGACGGTGGACCGGTCCCACCGCATCTTCGTGACGCCCATCATCCCGGTGCAGAAGCACTCGGAAATGGTGTCGCTTATCAATACCCGCACCAGTTTCCTCATGCTTACGTGAAACAAAGCTATTGGCCGGAAAACTTAGCGCGGACGAAACCGGTCTTTTACGAGCCGAGTCCACGCGGTTTTGAGAAACAACTCCAAGCCCGACTCGAGTTTTGGAAAAAACAGCCGTAACCATTCAAGATGCGAAAAAGCGACCGAAGTGGTCGCTTTTTTTAACGGACGCGTTCAATCGTAACGCCTGCTTCGCGAACGATCTCATTGATGACGTGACTTGCTGCAATCAAACCACCGACTGACGGAACGAATGCGTTCGAACTTGGGGGCATCTTCGCTTTTCGAATAACCGCTTCGTCATTTCCGACGACTTGACGCACTTCTTCGATGATTTTGACAGGTGGTTCATCCGAGAAGACGACAGGAACCCCTTTATGGATCCCTTCCTTGCGTAAACGTGTCCGGATGACTTTCGCTAACGGATCATATGTCGTGTCTTTGATGTCAACGATCTTAATCCGTGTCGGATCCATTTTATTTGCCATCCCCATACTCGAGATGATTGGAATGTTTCGTCGTTTACACTCTTTAATTAAATGAATCTTGAACGAGACAGTATCTGATGCATCGATGACATAGTCCGGTTGTTGTTCAAAAAAGGATTCGTACGTTTCTTCATTGTAAAACATCTTCAGACGGACGATCTCAATGTCGGGATTAATCAACATCAAACGATCTGCCATCGCATCGACTTTCGGCTGTCCGACGGTCGGGAGCAAGGCATGGATTTGCCGGTTGACGTTCGTGATATCGATGTCATCTTTATCGACGAGAATCAATCGTCCGACACCACTCCGTGCCAGTGCTTCTGCTGAAAACGATCCGACGCCGCCAATTCCTAAGATAGCGACAGACTTTGATGCCAATGCTTCAAGTCCCGTCTTACCGATTGCTAATTCATTACGTGAAAATTGATGCAACATTTCTCTAACCTCACAATTCTCATACTGTTTTACTCGGAATTATATCATAAAAAAAAACGTCATGCGACGTGTCTTTTTTAAAACGTTTTTTAATTTTAATAAAAAGACGATGGGACCCGAAGTGCCGTGTCGATACCTTATTTTTGAACCTGCTGTGCAGGTGGGTGTCTTATCCGATTCCTATTCGTACGTCCTCCTGCTGTGTTACGAGGCATGTACTACTAGTTGGAACGTCAAACTCCCTATCAAAAAAGAGTGGCTCAAAGATAAAAGGCGGCTCTCGTACATCTCAGGAACCCCATCTGTTGCATTTAATATAGCATTCCCCTAACCGAATTGCAACTCAATCTGCTTCTAAAAAAATGATATTTTTTTAACGGCTCAGCGTGATGTCCAACGCTTCGTGAAGGCGCCTGTCGGATCATACATTTGCTGCTGAAAAGTAGGATTGAAGCGTGGAATTCGAGTCGCGTTTCCGACACCTGCGATATAAGCCCAGTTACCGTAATTTGAAGCGACGTCATAATCGATCAGTTGGCTTTCAAAGTATGACGCCCCGACGCGCCAGTCCTGTCCAAGCTCATGAGTCAAATAACTCGCAGTAATTTGCCGCCCACGATTCGACATCCATCCTGTTTCTCGAAATTCATGCATGAAGGCATCTACGAACGGTTGCCCGGTTCGTCCTTCGATCCACATCGAAATGATTGACTCGTCCGTCGACCAGACTTTACTCCCTTCTCCTAATCCGTGTGCAAGAAATAATCGGTTCTTTGTCTCACGCATCGTGAAATGAAAAAAGTCGCGCCAAAGTAACTCGAAATACAACCAGTATGTCGATTCATTAGCACCATGGCGTCTTTCCGCGTTTTGAAGTTCTGCCATGACCCGGCGTGGGGATAAGGAACCGTTCGCTAACCAGGCCGATAATTTGGAGGAATCATCCCGACCGAAACCATTCCGTGTTTCCTTATACGTAAAAACGGGTCCTTCCAAATACGCTTTTAATCTTGCTTTCCCCGTCATCTCGCCTCCTTCAAAGGGAAACGCAGCATCTGAGTCATAAGCGGGTAACGTAATAGCAGCCGTAGGGTATTCAAGCGCGATTGGTTGTTCAAAATGACCCGACCGCTCGACTTTCTTTCGAAAGGCCGAAAAGACATGCGCCAATTTATCGCTACCGATTTGTTCACGGCGGTACAACGTCTGTGTTTCATAGATGCGTGCCGTGAATTGTGCAAGCACTGCCTGCTCATCAATTAACTCGTAATACCCTGTCATTCGATGAAAATAAACGACGTCTCCCGGCTTCATAAACCGTCCCAACTGTTCGCTGACGTCCCCGGTTAAAATCGTTAACTCGATTCCGAGTCGTCCTAACTCTTTCTGAAGCGTCTGTAATGTTTCACGCTCAAATTTCAGTTGCGCATGTCCCCGTTCAAATCGTCTCGTATTTAACGGTTGTTGAACAAAAACAGCTTTGACCGTCGAATGTGCCTGCCGTGCCTGTGCTAAGGCTTCGTGATCATCGACACGTAAATCAGCACGGTACCATACGATTCCACTCATCATCTCGTCTCCTCTCACACTCGTCTAGTTTCATCATCTCAAGGATTTCGTGATTCGCCTACTCTGCAATATGCCGAAAAGGTTTCAGCTTTTTGTTTTCGTGGAATATAATTAATACAAAACGGTGTAAGGAGTGACAGGCAGATGGCTAAAAAAGGAAAATTAAGAACGTTAATCACGCTCGCGACGACAGTTGGACCAATCGTCTATAAGTTTTATAAACAACAACAATCTAAAAAAACGACGAACACCCCTAAATAAAACGTCAAGACGCGACGGACTTCATCGTCCCTCGCGTCTTTTTTGTTGTCATTTTTTACTGACACCAAGACTTTCCTCTTCATAAAACCGCCACGGATAGTGTGTCGCTTCACCGGCATTCGGAATCCCGACTCGTGTCGTCTCGATGATTTGTCCGGCTTGACCCGCAACGAGCCGGAACCGTTCTTGATACAAATCTTCTCCCGACTCTGCAGTCGTTAACCCGAAGGCCTGACAAAGCTTCGCCGGTCCGTTGACTAAGTTTTTGAGTTGGGCTTTTGTCAGTTCGTGATACGATCTATTAAATCGACGGTAGGCGATGATCTCATGACCTGAGATGATTTCCGCCCCACGCAGTAAAACGGCATACCCTTGTCCGACGTCTCCACAGACGAAATTTAAGCAATGATGCATGCCATAGGTGAAGTAGACATAGAGATGCCCCGCTTCACCGAACATCGGTGCCGTCCGTTTCGTCGGGCGGCCACTGTAAGAATGTGCAGCTTGATCGTACGGTCCGAGATACGCTTCGACCTCGACGATTCGCATCGTGACGTCATCAACCGTCAGCACACTTCCAATCAAGTCTTTGCCGACCTCAAGCGGCGATCGTTCAAAAAAACTCCGTTCCATTGCTGTCCCCTCCTATTCTTCCAATCACTCTTACGGAAATCAGAATCTTGAATTAGTCAAAACCAATTCAACTAAAAGAAACAGACTCCCTTCCAAAAGAGGAAGAAAGTCTGTTGTGATGATTATTGTTTGACAGCCGTCCGGATTGACAACTCATTTAATTGTGCGTCCGAGACCGGGCTCGGTGCTGCAGTCAATAAGTCGCTCGCCGACGCCGTTTTCGGGAAAGCGATCGTATCGCGTAAGTTTGTCCGTCCCGCGAGTAACATGATCAAGCGGTCAAGTCCGAGTGCAATTCCAGCATGCGGTGGTGTGCCGTATTCAAATGCTTCCATCAAGAAACCGAACTGTTCGTTCGCCTCTTCTTCCGTGAAACCAAGTAATTTGAACATCCGCTCTTGGATATCGCGCTCATAAATCCGTTGCGATCCGCCACCTAACTCATATCCGTTCAAGACAAGGTCATAGGCGACGGCAAGGACGCTGCCCGGGTCCGTTTCGAGTTTATCAAGATCTTCGCGGCGTGGCATCGTGAATGGATGGTGGTTCGCATAGAAACGACCGTCTTCTTCTTCGAATGTCACGAGCGGGAAGTCCGTCACCCACAGGAAGTTAAAGACCGTTTCGTCAATCAAACCAAGTTCTTTCGCCAGTTTTTGACGCAGTGCGCCGAGGCTGTCGGCAACGATTGACGCTTTTGCTGCGACGAAGACGAGTAAGTCGCCTGTTTCTGCTTCCGTCGCAGCGATAAGACGGGCAGCCGCTACTTCATCAAAGAATTTGGCAATTGGTCCGTTTAAGCCGTCCGGAGTCACTTTGACCCAGGCGAGACCTTTCGCGCCGTAAATGGCCGTGAACTCTTGTAATTTATCGATGTCTTTCCGCGAGAAGTTGTCTGCCGCCCCTTTGACGTTCAATGCTTTGACTTCGCCACCGGCTTCAAGTGCCATGTCGAAGACTTTAAAGCCCGCCCCTTTGACGGCTTCCGCAACATCGATCAGTTCGAGACCGAAGCGTGTATCCGGCTTGTCCGAACCGAACCGGCTCATCGCTTCTGCGTATGGCATCCGTGGGAATGGTGTCACGATGTCTTTTCCGAGTGTCTCTTTCATGACACGTGTCATCATCGACTCCATCATCGCATACAAGTCTTCCACGTCCATGAAGCTCGTTTCGATATCGACTTGTGTGAACTCCGGCTGACGGTCTGCCCGTAAGTCTTCGTCACGGAAACAACGTGCGATTTGGAAGTAGCGCTCAAAACCAGATACCATCAGTAACTGTTTAAACAACTGTGGTGATTGTGGCAAAGCATAGAATTCACCTGGGTGGACACGGCTTGGTACGAGATAGTCACGCGCGCCTTCCGGTGTCGACTTCGTCAAAATCGGTGTTTCGACTTCGAGGAAGTCCTGTTCGTCGAGGAAGTTCCGCATGATGTTCGACGCTTTCGAACGGAGGCGGAATGTCTCTTGGAGCGACGGACGACGTAAATCAAGGTAGCGATACTTCAAACGAAGATCTTCTGACGTTTGCTCTGCTTCTTCACTGATTGGGAATGGCGTCATTTTTGAAGCGTTCAAAATGACGACTTCATCCGCAACGACTTCAACGAGCCCCGTCGGCATGTTCGGGTTCGGATTTTCGCGTTGGACGACTTTCCCTTTAATATCAAGCACGTACTCGGAACGAATCGATTCTGCTAAGCGGTGTGCCTGTTCGTTTTCCGGTTGGAAGACGACTTGGACGATTCCTGTCCGGTCGCGAAGATCGAGGAAAATCAAGCCCCCGAGGTCACGTCGTTTTTGAACCCATCCTTTTAGCTGGACGGATTGTCCGATGACATCTTCCGTCACGTGTCCATTCATATGTGTGCGTCCGATCATTGTGTTGCCTCCTTTAATTTTGCGACGATCGTATCTGCGACCGCCGACAAGGGAACATCTGTCTGTTCGCCTGTCTCCATATTTTTTAACGCTGCGGCACCACGTTCAACTTCTTCATCACCGAGTATGACCGTATACCGCGCCTTCATCCGGTCTGCTGCCTTGAATTGCCCCTTAAATTTACGACCAAGATAATCACGATCTGCCGTGAGTCCTTCGAGACGCATCAATTGGAGAAGACGTGTCGCCGTTTTTTCGACTTCTTCGTTGCCTTGGGCGACGATGAAGACATCGATTGCCTCGTCGATTTCCGGCAGGACTTGTTCATTCTCAAGTGCCATCAAGAGACGCTCGATTCCGATTCCGAACCCAATCCCCGGTGTCGCAGGTCCACCGATTTGTTCGACGAGACCGTTATACCGTCCACCGCCGCAAAGCGTCGTAATCGCACCGAAACCTTCTGCCTCGGACATGATTTCAAACGACGTGTGATTGTAATAGTCAAGACCACGGACGAGTGTTGGATCGATGACATATTCAATCCCTAACGCATCGAGGTGTGACAAGACTTGATCGAAGTAATCTTTCGATGACGTGTTCAAGAAATCGAGAATCGATGGTGCCGTCGCCATACTCGGGTGGTTCCGGTCGACTTTACAGTCAAGGACACGCAACGGGTTCGCTTCTAAACGGTTTTGACAATCTTGACACAGCTCGTGTGCGACCGGCTTGAAGTGATTGACGAGTGCTTCGCGGTGCGCGGCACGACTTTCGCTATCACCAAGCGAGTTGATGACGAGTTTTAATTGTTTCAGACCGAATGACCGGTAGATGCTCATTGCGAGACTGATGACTTCTGCATCGATTGCCGGTTCTTCACTGCCGAGTGCTTCGACGCCGTACTGGTGGAGCTGACGGAAACGTCCTGCTTGCGGACGTTCATAACGGAACATCGGTCCGATGTAGAACAATTTCGTCGGCTGGTTCGGTGCTCCGTACAGTTTGTTCGTCACGAATGAACGCACGACCGCTGCCGTCCCTTCCGGACGAAGCGTAAATTGATCTTTTCCGCGTTTTTCGAGCATGAACATTTCTTTTTGAACGATGTCGGTCGTTTCTCCGACACCCCGTTTGAAGAGTTCTGTTTCTTCAAAGATTGGTGTCCGAATTTCTTTATAGTTGTATCGTTTACTGATCTCACGTAATTGATTTTCGATATACTGCCAGCGTTCAACCGTCCCTGGAAGGATATCAAACGTACCGCGTGGTAATTTCATCCTAATTCCTCCTTAAAAATGAATACAAAAAAGTCCTCGTCCGCAAAGGGACGAGAACTTGAAGATCCCGTGGTACCACCCTGGTTGCTGAAAAAATTCAGCCACTCGGTGCAGTTAACGCCTGCTTACGATTTTCCCTACTGCAGTGTTCAGGAAAATACCTCGGAAGGGTCTTTCACCCAATTCATCTGATCACCCTTTCAGCCAAGGGGCGACTCTCTAAGCAGACGAGGTCTTGGACTACTCCTCTTCGTCATCGGTTCTATAATCGTTCTATTACCATTTATATTGCATCGTTCCCGAAGTCCTGTCAAGACTTTGGTCACTTTTCTAAAATTAACGTGACCGGTCCGTCATTGATGAGGGCAATATCCATCATCGCACCGAACTGTCCCGTTTCGACCGTTACACCGTTCGAGCGAAGTCGTGTATTGAAAGCTTCATAAAGTTCATTTGCAAGATCCGGCTTCGCGGCTTCGGTAAATGCCGGACGCCGCCCTTTTTTGACGTCTCCGTATAACGTGAACTGGGAGACGGATAAAATCTTCCCGTCGACATCATCGAGTGAACGATTCATCCGTTCTTCCTCATCCTCGAACACGCGTAGCCCGGCAATTTTATCTGCTAACCAATTGACTTGATCGAGCGTGTCCTCATGCGTGACACCGACGAGCAATAAAAATCCCCGATCGATTTGACCGATGATTGATTCGTCGACCGTCACGCTCGCTTCTTTGACGCGTTGTAAAACGACTCTCATCCTATCCGCTCCTTACGTCATCATGACGCGATGGACTGCATACACGTCTGAGATTTGTTTAATCCGGTCAACGACCTTTTGTAAGTGATTGACGTTATTGATCGCGATCGTCATCGAAATCTTCGCTTGTTTGCTGTCATCGCCTTTACCGCTGACGGCAACGATGTTCGTGTTTGTTGCTGAAACAGACTGCAATACTTCATTGAGTAGACCCGCACGGTCGTACCCCGAGATTTCGATTTCGACGTTATAACTCTTGACCGTTTTTCCTTCATGCTCCCACTCGACTTCGAGCAAGCGTTCCGGATTTTGTTCATTCAAAACATTCAGGCAATCCGAACGGTGAATCGACACCCCGCGTCCACGCGTAATATAACCGACGATGTCGTCCCCGGGAACCGGGCTACAACAGCGACTCATCCGGACGAGCATATTGTCGATGCCTTTGACACGCACACCTTCTGGATTTTGTTTTTTCGGACGGTCAAATGTTTTCATCTCACTGATGGCGTCATTCAACTCAAGATTTTTAGATTCTTTATCTTTGCGTAACTTTTCCGTCAATTTGTGAGCGACTTGGGCAGCCGTCAAGCCATGGTAACCGACTGCGGCGTACATGTCTTCTTCTTGACCGAAGTTGAACTTCCGCGTGACGTCTTCGAGTGTTTTATCCGTGATGACTTCCTTCGGTTCAAAACCAAGTTTTTTAACTTCTGCTTCAATCAATTCGCGCCCTTTAAGGACATTTTCTTCGCGCTGTTGCCGTTTGAACCATTGACGGATTTTATTTTTCGCTTGACTCGAGACACAGATTTTTAACCAGTCCTTACTTGGACCGTAACTATGCTTCGACGTAACGATTTCAATGATATCGCCCGTTTTCAATTTATAATCGATTGGAACCATCCGTCCGTTGACCTTCGCACCAATCGTCCGGTGTCCGATCTCTGTATGAATACGGTAAGCATAATCGATCGGGACAGAGCCCTTCGGTAGCTCGATGACGTCGCCCTTTGGTGTAAAGACGTACAACATATCACTAAAGAAATCGACTTTGACGGATTCCATGAACTCTTCCGCGTCCGCTGTATCTTTTTGTAACTCCAGGATTTCACGGAAATGAGCAATCTTGTCTTCGAAGCCCGATTTCGCCTCTTGCTCTTTTCCTTCCTTGTACGCCCAGTGTGCGGCGATTCCGTACTCGGCGATGAAGTGCATGTCCCGTGTCCGAATTTGAACTTCGAGCGGCTCCCCTTTCGGTCCGATGACGGTCGTATGCAGCGACTGGTACATGTTCGGTTTCGGCATCGCGATGTAATCTTTGAATCGACCCGGCATCGGTTTGTATTGCGTATGAATGATACCAAGGACCGCGTAACAATCTTTGATTGAATCCACGATGATTCGGACTGCCATTAAATCATAAATTTCACTGAACTCTTTTTTCGAGTTTTGCATTTTATTATAGATCGAGTAAATGTGTTTTGGACGACCGTCGACCTCAGCAGCAATCTGTACTTCATCCAACACTTCATTGACCTCTCCGATGACGGAATTAACGAGCGCTTCACGTTCCGTTCGTTTTTGTTTCATCATCGAGACGATCCGGTAATATTGCTGTGGATTGATGTATCGGAGGCTGATGTCTTCAAGCTCCCATTTAATCGTCGAAATCCCGAGACGGTGTGCAAGCGGCGCGAAAATTTCGAGTGTTTCTTCCGCTTTTTGAACTTGCTTTTCTTTGACCATGTGTTGCAAGGTCCGCATGTTATGCAGACGGTCAGCAAGCTTAATCAAGATGACACGAATGTCTTCTGCCATCGCAATGAACATCTTCCGGTGATTCTCTGCTAACTCTTCACGTTTGGATTTATATTTAATTTTCCCGAGTTTCGTCACACCATCAACGAGCATCGCGACGTCCGGTCCAAAGCGTTCCGTCAACTCTTCAAGCGTAATGTCTGTATCTTCTACGACGTCATGAAGAAGCGCTGCGACAATCGTCGTGGCATCGAGTCCGATGTCGACAAGAATCCCGGCAACTTGTACCGGGTGAATGATATAAGGTTCACCCGATCGACGAAATTGTCCATCATGCTCGTCTTTTGCGAATTGGTAGGCACGTTCAATATCGTTCACTTCTGCCTCTGTCATGTATTCCGCACATCGAGCGAGAAGGTCTTCTACGTTTACGATTTGTTTATTTGTCATCCCTTTTCCTCACCCAGTCCCCGGGATTGCTTCCGCCTAAATCCCTAATATATACCTTCTATTATCGTGAAATCTTTATAAGATGTCAAAATAAAAAGAAATACCCCCCCGACAAGTTCGTCGGGAGAGTATTCCTGTCATTAGTCTTCGTAGCGAATCAATGACAAAATATCGTAACCTGCTAATTTTTCACGTCCACCAAGTCCATCCAATTCAATCAAGAACCCGATTCCGGCAACCGTACCACCAAGTTGTTCAATCATTTTGATCGTTGCTTCAATCGTCCCGCCTGTCGCAAGCAAATCATCCAGGATGACAACACGTTGCCCTGGTTTGATTGCATCATGGTGCATCGTCAAGACATCTTTGCCGTACTCAAGACCATACTCGACACGGACTGTCTCACGAGGGAGCTTGCCTTCTTTACGAACGGGCACAAAACCGATTTCCATCGCGTATGCCGCAGGGCAACCGACGACGAATCCACGTGCTTCCGGTCCTGCGATAACGTCTGCCCCTTGCTTGCGTGCGTAATCGACGAGTGCATCGACCGATTGTTTGTAAGCCGGACCATTTTCCATCAATGATGTGATGTCTTTAAAGCTGATTCCTTCTTTCGGCCAGTTCTCGACCTCTTTTATATGCTGTTTGAACTCCATGTCATTTCCTCCTGCTTCGCCGCTTCCACTAAAGTATCAAAACGCTCTTTCAACTGAGCGAGTGACGAATAAATGTATTGTTGCTCGAGACGTTGACGTTCTTCATGACGCTTGTACGTCGCGGCCTCCGTCAAATCTCGTTTTTCAGCGTCAGGGTTCACACCCGGTAGCCCGTCCTCCATTGTAACAAGAAAATCGAGTTCCGAAAACACTGAATGCATAAAGTTAATCGAACGTTTCGACCATTTTCTTGTTTTCGACAAACGTACGAGTCCGATTCGCAACTCTTCGCGTGGACATTTTGCGAAGTAATTAAAGTAATGCTTGAAGTCTTCACGCGACGGAATCGCCTCGAAGTAGTACCCTTCATCCTTAAACGCACAATAAATCCGCTCCGCCTGTTTCAAGTACGGTAAGAATGCTTCTTCCGTCTCCGGTAAGTCGAGGAACACAACATTTTCATGAATCGCTCCATTCAGCGGACGCTCGGCATATTTTTGTTTTGTCTCGTCCGAAAATGCAACGAGCGTCGTCTGTTCTTGGGGCAACTCAAAAATGTCCGTTAATGGTTTTTTCCCACCGCGGTAATCAAATAATTGATAATCGGCGACAGCCAAATCTTGAATCATCAATTGCGGCTTCCGAAAACCATTCCACTCATTGATGTTCAGACTCCCCATCAAGGAGACTTCAGCGAGTAGTGAAATTTCGTCTACCGCGTCACCGAAACCGAAACCAATCCCGTCTAACTCTGACGTTCCATCCGATAAGAGCGCCTTCAAATGGGTCAAATCACGGCCGATCCGTTTCATGTCCCGAATTTTAGCGTCTTCGATGACGATCCGTGGTGCCGGATTCCCCATACCGAACGGAGCTAAGCGACCAATTTCCTCAATCAATCCGATTGAAACGTCAGAGACGCATAGCCGCAAGTCGATCTCAATCGTCGCGATGAAGGCTTCATCCGGTAGTTTGGCAGCCTGTGCATTCAAGCGTTCACGTAACGTGACGACGTCATCCGACGAGAGTGTCATGCCGGCAGCTGCCGGGTGTCCACCGAAATGCGGTAAGATGTCTTCACATAGCGTCAACTCGGCAAATAAATCGAAGGCTGCAATCGAGCGACCAGACCCTTTCGCCGTCCCCTTCTCCGCATCATGACAAAGCATGATGACCGGACGGTGATATTTCTCGACGAGTCGTGAGGCGACGATGCCGACGACACCCGGGTTCCAGTTGTCCGCGTCAACAACAAGCACACGGTCTTCTAGATATTTTTCTTCGACAAGTGCTGTCGCTTCTTCCGCGATTTGTTTGACGATGTCTTGCCGTTGTTTATTTTGTTGGTCGAGCTGGTTCGCAAGTACGACGGCTTCCTCGAGTGTCTCAGCAAGTAACATCTCAAGTGCCGGCATCGCGGAATCGAGTCGACCGGCCGCATTGATCCGGGGACCGAATGCGAACCCGACCGATTCTTCCGTCAGTTCGTCTTCCGTCAAACTACAGACTTGGCGTAGTGCCAAGATGCCGGGACGCTCACTTCCATTCAACGCTTCAATTCCTTTTGTCGCAAGCAACCGGTTCTCATCGACGAGCGGTACTAAGTCGGCAATCGTTCCGAGCACGGCGAGGTCAAGCAACTCCGTCGGGACACGTTCGAGCAGTGCGTGTGCGACTTTAAAGGCAACACCTGCCCCAGCGAGTTTTGAGAACGGATAGTTGCGATCGACACCCGGGTGAATCATCGCATAGGCGTCCGGGAGAACTTCTTTCGCCTCATGGTGATCGGTGATGATGAGGTCGACACCTAACTCTTTTAAGACGGCTGCTTCCTTGATACCTGAAATCCCGCAGTCGACCGTGATGATTAATCCGAATCCTTCTTCGACCGCCCAGCGGAAGGCCGCTTCATTCGGTCCGTAGCCTTCCGTGAACCGGTTCGGGATATAACATTCTGCCATTGCCCCGATTTCAGTTAACGCATGCCACAAAATCGCAGCCGAACTGACACCATCGACATCATAATCCCCATAAATTAAAATCATTTCACCTTGATCGGCAGCTTCTTTAATCCGTGCGACGACTTTTTCCATATCCTGAAACAGGAATGGATCGTGGAACGGCATTTGTCCTGCTTCTAAAAAGGCCGTTGCCTGAGCCGGCGTCTCGAGACCACGCTGGACTAGCAGACGGGCTACGTTCGGTGAGACGGACGCTTGCGCGACCAGCTCGTCTATTTTTAGCGGATCGACTGCTTTGTCGAGCCATGTTTTTTTTGAATGATACATCCAATCCCTCCAATCAACTTCCCCATTATAAGACAAAACCCGCGTCAGGGATACCCAACGCGGATTGTCTTCATGAAGCTTGTTTTGGTTGTTTTAATGTGCGTTTTTTCATGACGAGCCAAAGTTGCGCAGCGATGAAGATCGATGAATACATCCCCATGAACAAACCGACAAGCAAGGCAAGACTGAAACCACGAATCGCTTCACTTCCGAAAATATAGAGGGCGGCAGCCGTCATGATGACGGTCACGACCGTATTGATTGAACGGATGATCGTTTGCTGAATCGATTCGTTGACGACGTCGCATAATTCATCAAACGAAACGGTTCTGCCGCCTTTTTCAGCACGCCCTAAATTTTCACGCACCCTGTCGAACGTCACGATCGTATCATTGACCGAGTACCCGATAATCGTCAGGACGGCGGCGATGAAGTACAGGTTGACTTCGATTTGGAAGAGTGAGAAGAACGCGATGATCATCAAGGCATCATGGAGCAAAGCAAGCACTGTCGCGATTCCATACGTCGGTTGGAAACGGAACGAGACATAGATGACAATTCCGATTGAAGCGAGCAAGACAGCGTACATCGCATTTCGGGCGATCTCACGACCCACTTGTGGGGAGACCGTTGAAATACTTGGTGCTTTATCATATTTCGCTTCAATCGTTTTGTTCATTTCCGCGACTTGTTCTTGACTGAACTCACCGACGAACGTGACGTTCGCGAGCGTACCGCCTTGCGCGAACTGAATCCCGTCGATTTCTTTTGCGTCGATTCCCGCTTCTTCAATGACGGACCGGACTTCACTTTCCTCGATTTGATTTTCCGAAGAAATTTCGACACGTGTCCCTTCCGTGAAGTCAATCCCGAGATTCAAGCCTCGGAATGAAAGCAACAGAACCGACAGGAGAACTAAAGCGATTGTGATCGTGAAGTAGACTTTGCGATGTTTTACATAATCGAATTTCGTAGGATTAAAGTTCACGAATTTCACTCTCCTTTACGCCAAACCATGATTTTTTCTTATCAAACCAACGGCTACTGACAAGAAGTTGCATCAAGTAACGAGAGATGAAGACGTTCGTGATGAACGTGACGGCAATCGAAACCATCAACATGATCGCAAACCCTTTGACGGTACTCGTTCCGAAGTAATAGAGGACACCTGCTGAAATCAGCGTCGTTAAGTTCGCATCTAAAATCGTTCCGAATGAACGGCGATTCCCGGCTTTGAATGCCGACAAAACAGATTTCCCACTACGTAGCTCATCTTTAATCCGCTCTGCAGTGATGATGTTCGCATCGACCGCCATCCCGACTCCAAGGACGAGTGCCGCGATACCCGGTAAGGTCAAGACGGCATTGATTCCGTTGAAGAAGATCATGACGAGGTAAATATAGAACAACAACGTGATGATTGAGACGAAACCAGATACACGGTAGAACAGCAACATGAATAAGAAGACTGCCGCAACACCGATCATTGATGCAAATAATGTTTGATCAAGCGCATCTTTCCCGAATGCCGCCGACACTGATGTCGAGTAGATTTCATCAAGCTTAACCGGTAATGCCCCAGCATTTAAAATGGATGACAATTGTTTTCCGTACTCGGCGTCGATATCGCCACCCGAGATGATTGCTTTATCCGAGTTGATTGGCTGATTGACTGACGCATCAGATACAATTTTCGAATTTTCTTTTTGAATCTCTTTTTCGTACGTGTCACCTTTCGCATAATCAAGCCAAATAACGAGACGATTATCCGGCGCTTGTTTTTGCGAAATCTGTTGTGTCACTTCATAGAACTTCTCTTTTGATTTCAATGTTAATTCGACGAGTGGTTCGTTCGTATTCGGATCATATCCGACTTTCGCACCCTTCGCCTTTAAATCCGATCCGTCAAGCAACAGCTTATCGTCGATATCACGGAATGATAACTCGGCTGTCGAAGATAGAATCTGACGTGCTTCGCTTTGGTTTTTGACACCCGCGAGTTGTACACGAATCCGGTCTTTCCCTTCGATTCGGATGTCCGGCTCCGATACACCGAGAACGTTGACACGGTTTTCGATTGCCGTCAACGTCGCGCTCATCGCTGTATCATCGATGACATCCCCCTCTTTTAAGGGTTGAACTTCATACAACACTTCGAACCCGCCCTTTAAATCAAGACCGAGTTTCGTGTCTTTCAAGAGCCATGTCGACGTCGTGCCGATCAAGATGAGTAATGCGGCGACGATAATGAAGAACGTGGCTAGTTTTCCTTTCTTAACCATGCTACATTGTCCTTTCTCTAAAACCCCAGTATATTTTCAGACAACTTTCGTATCCTATCCTAGCTTACATAAGAATTGGTAATCATAGCAATCGTTTTTCTCATATAAAGACAGAAAAGACGCTCCGAAATTCGGAAAGCGTCTTTTTCTTGCCTTATTCGACGGTTTCGTCGTCCATGACAGTCGTTGATTTTTTTGTAACTTCCGCGACTGCACTACGATTGAACGTCAATTGGGAATTCCCTGATTTTAATGTAACTGTCGTTTCATCAACCTTTTGTACGACTCCGTGGAGTCCACCGATTGTAACGACCGTGTCGCCGCGTGATAATTGCGTTTGCATTTCACGGACTTGCTTCTGGCGTTTGTTCTGTGGACGAATCAACAAGAAATAGAACACCACGAAGATCAAAATCATCGGGAGGAATGTGATTAGTTGTTGCATCTGACTCAGCTCCTTTTCATTCAAATCACGTTCATTATACCTTGAAACGATTGATTTGTCAGATGATAACTCAGAAATTCTTTGCGTTTGGTAAATTATAACCGTATTCTTCGAAGAACTCATCCTTGAAATCAAGTAAACGGTCCTCTCGAATCGCTTGGCGAACGCCCTCCATCAATTTGACGAGGAAGTGAAGGTTATGTGTCGAACAGAGATGTAAACCGAACGTTTCCTGGGCACGAATCAAGTGGTGGATGTAGGCACGTGAGTAATTTTTACATGCATAGCAATCACACTTTTCGTCGAGCGGACGGAAATCGCGTGCATATTTCGCATTACGGACGACAAGCCGGCCGCTTGATGTCATCAACGTTCCGTTACGCGCAATCCGCGTCGGTAAGACACAGTCGAACATATCGATACCGCGAATCGCCCCTTCAATCAAGGCATCCGGTGATCCGACACCCATCAAGTAACGTGGTTTATCTTCCGGCATGAGTGGCGTCGTGAATTCGAGCGCCCGGTACATGACATCTTTCGGTTCTCCGACAGACAAACCACCGACGGCATAGCCTGGGAAGTCGAGTGATGCAAGGTCACGTGCGCTTTGACGACGTAAGTCTTCGTACTCGCCCCCTTGGATGATCCCGAACAAGGCTTGATCTTGCGGCCGTTCATGCGCCGTCAAGCAACGTTCTGCCCAGCGACTTGTCCGTTCGACCGATGCTTTCATGTATTCGTGTGACGCCGGGAACGGCGGACATTCGTCAAACGCCATCATGATGTCTGAACCGAGTGCGTTTTGAATCTCCATCGCTTTTTCCGGTGAGAGGAACAGCTTGTCCCCGTTCAAGTGATTCCGGAAGTGGACGCCTTCTTCCGTGATGTTCCGGAGGTCAGCGAGTGAGAAGACCTGGAAACCACCAGAATCCGTTAAAATCGCGCCATCCCAGTTCATGAACTTGTGTAGACCGCCTGCTTCTTTGATGACGTCGTGCCCCGGACGAACCCAGAGATGATAGGTGTTCGAGAGAATGATGTTTGCGTTCATGTCCTTGATTTGTTCCGGTGCCATCGTCTTGACCGTCGCTTGCGTTCCGACTGGCATGAAGACAGGTGTTTCGAAGCTACCGTGCGGCGTGTGGACGATTCCTAACCGCGCACCTGATTGTTTACATGTCTTAATGTGTTCGTATGTTACTGCGTGTTTTGTCATCGGTTTAATTCCTCTCTTGTTAAGAACATCGCGTCACCGAAACTAAAGAATCGGTATCCGTTTGCGACGGCTTCTTCGTATGCGTGTAAAATGTGTTCGCGGGTCGACAGTGCGGAGACAAGCATGATTAACGTCGACTTCGGCAAATGGAAATTCGTAATCAAACCATCGATCGCCTTCACTTCCTGCCCCGGGTAAATAAAGATGTCCGTCCAGCCCGTCGCTTCGACGAAGTCACCATGATCACGGATAACTGTCTCAAGTGTCCGCGTCGACGTCGTTCCGACCGCGATGATCCGTCCGCCGCGCGCTCGTGTCTCACGTAAAATTGCTGCTGAACTTTCCGGCAGTTCATAATATTCACTATGCATCTTATGACTGTCGACGTCATCGACCGAAACCGGACGGAACGTACCGAGACCGACATGTAACGTGAGCGGTGCTAGTGTAACGCCTTTATCCGTCAATGCTTTCAGCAATTCCGGTGTGAAGTGGAGTCCAGCAGTCGGTGCCGCAGCACTCCCGCGTTCGCGCGCATACACCGTCTGGTAACGATCTTGATCGTCGAGTTGCTCGTGAATATAAGGTGGAAGCGGCATCGTCCCGAGCTCGTCGAGGACTTCATAAAAGATACCGTCATACGAGAACTTCAAAATTCGTCCGCCATCGTCGAGCGCTTCGACGCATTCAGCTTTAAGTAAGCCGTCACCAAACGTAATCACCGTTCCCGGCTTCACACGTTTCGCTGGTTTTGCGAGCGTCTCCCAGACATCATCACTCGTCTGCTTCAATAACAACAGCTCGATTTTTCCACCGGTTTCTTCTTTGACACCAAACAAACGGGCTGGTAAGACTTTTGTATCATTGATGACGAGCGTGTCGCCCGCATTGAAATGCGAGACGATATCATGGAACCGTTCGTGACGTAACGCTCCCGTCTCACGATCAATCACCATCAGCTTCGAGCTCGTCCGGTCGAGTAAGGGAACTTGGGCAATCTGTTCTTCCGGCAAATGAAAATCAAATAAGTTTACATCCATGAGTCAATTTCCTTCTTTCAATCCTAAATGTTGCCGCGCGAACGGTGTCAAAACCCGGCCGCGTGGGGTTCGTTGTAAAAATCCTTGTTGTAACAGGTACGGTTCGTAGACGTCTTCAATCGTCTGTGCGTCCTCCCCGATCGTTGCGGCAATCGTTTCGAGTCCGACGGGTCCGCCAGCAAACCGTTCAGCGAGTGAACGGAGTAACCGGTGATCGACATCATCCAGTCCGAGCGCATCGACATGGAGCCGGTCGAGTGCACTCGTCGCGAGTGTCGCATCGATTTCTGTTTGATGGGCGACCTGGGCAAAATCACGCACCCGGCGTAATAAGCGATTGGCGACCCGTGGCGTTCCACGCGAGCGGAGCGCGATGGCTTCCGCCGCCATCCGGTCTGCTTCAAATCCGAATAGACGTGACGTCCGGGTAACAATCGCTGAGAGCTCCGGCATCGTGTAATACTCAAGTTTCAGTGTCACACCGAAGCGGTCACGGAGCGGGGCAGACAGCATCCCGGCCCGCGTCGTCGCACCGACGAGCGTAAACGGTGGCAAGTCAATCCGGACACTGCGGGCCAGTTCGCCTTGTCCGATCACGATATCAAGGCAATAATCTTCCATCGCCGGATACAGAATTTCTTCGATTGAACGACTGAGCCGATGAATTTCATCGATGAATAAGACATCTCCCGGTTCGAGTGACGAGAGGATTGCTGCTAAGTCACCCGGTCGCTCGATTGCCGGTCCTGCTGTCGTCTTGACACCGACGCCCATCTCATTGGCGATGATCGTCGCAAGTGTCGTCTTTCCGAGACCAGGAGGGCCATAAAGCAGAACGTGATCGAGCGTCTCTTGACGAATCTTCGCCGCTTCGATGAAGACACTTAAGTTTCCTTTTGCCTTCTCTTGACCGATGTACTGATCAAGTGTTTGCGGACGTAGACTCCACTCTTCTTGATCTTCTGCATGGGCTGATTCTGATAAAATCCGCTCTTCCATTTTGTCCTCACCTCACATTCAATAACAACTGAAGGGCCCGCTTGACATATTGATCCGTTGAGAGCACTTCGGCTTGAAGCGCCTTCTTGACTTTTTCGACTTCACGGTCACTGTACCCGAGAGCCGTCAAGGCTTCACATGCTTCGTTCAACTCGGCATTACTTTGGGCGAACAGCCCTTCGCTCGGTACATAATCCGGAGCGAGCTCGGCTAATTTTCCTTTTAAATCAAGTGTCATCTGTTTCGCCGTCTTTTTACCGACGCCCGGGAACTTGATGAGGTAACTTTCTTTTTCCTGTTCAATCGCTTCTACAAGCGCGTCAACATTTCCTGATGCGACGATTGCGAGTGCCCCTTTTGGACCAATTCCTGTCACACCAAGCAATTTCGTGAACAATGCGCGTTCGCGTCGTGAACGGAATCCGAACAATACTTCTTGATCTTCTCTCACATAATGATACGTATATACGATAACCTGTTCGTCTCCGGTCCGATAAAAAAACGGGTTCGGTGCTACGATTTTGTAGCCAATCCCCCCGACTTCGATCGTCACGAATTCCGCACAGACATAAGCGACCTCGCCGCGTACGAATTCTATCAATTTAGAACGCTCCCATCCAATTACAAACTCTCGTGCTATTGTAGCATATAACTCTGATTTGCTTCAAAATGTTCTTCCGACAAAAAACGCCTCACCGATGAGTTTAATCGGCAAGGCGCCGTCTGATTTATGATCGGTCGAGCATCCGCTCCAGTGCCAAGACGGCATATTCCGTCGTCTCGGCATCGACGCTGATGATGTTGACAGGTGTGCCACGCTCGACTTGTTCGAGTGACCAGGCGAGGTGTGGTAAATCAATCCGGTTCATCGTCAAGCAGGGACACATGAATGGATTGAGGGATACGATATCTTGCTCCGGGAAATCCTTCGCCAACCGGTTGACGAGATTCATCTCTGTTCCGATCGCCCATTTCGTGCCGGCTGCCGCCTGCTTCACCTGATTGATGATATAGGCTGTCGAACCGTTTAAATCTGCTGCTTCGACGACCTCAAACGAGCATTCTGGATGGACGAGAATCCGGCGTGCCGGATCCGTCAGCCGGAACTGTTCAATTTGACCGACCGTGAACTTTTCGTGGACCGAACAATGTCCTTTCCACAAAATGACGCGGATGTCCGAATCCTCCCCGTCAAACACCAACTCATCGTTAATCGGATCCCAGACCGCCATCTGTTCGAGCGGAATCCCGAGCGCATGCGCCGTGTTTCGTCCTAAATGTTGATCCGGCAGGAAAAACAGGATATTTCGTTCCGCAAGCGCCCATTCGACCATCTTGACAGCATTCGATGAAGTCACCGTCGCTCCCCCATGGCGTCCGACGAACGCTTTGATTTCTGCTGTCGAGTTGACGTAGGTCAAAGGTAAAATCGAGTCACCGAGCCGATTGACGAGATAGGCATAGGCGCGTTCCGTTTGATAGCCGTTCGCCATGTCCGCCATCGAACAGCCGGCACGCATGTCGGGCAAGACGACCGTATGTTCAGGCTGTGTTAACATATCAGCGGTTTCTGCCATGAAATGGACACCACAAAAAACGGTATACTCGGCCTCCGTCATCTGTTTCGCGATTTGCGCCAGTTGAAGCGAGTCCCCTGTCGCGTCAGCAAACTGGACGACTTCATCCTTTTGATAATGGTGCGCCGGCAAAAACAACCGACTGCCCATCCGGTGTTTGACCCCTTCAATGATTGCTATTAATTCTGCCTCTGTTTTTTCTAAGTACTGTCCGGGAATCCCTTGATTCGCCAATAAATCAAAGCTCATCTTTTTTTCCTCCTTGAATTTTCATACTGATATCGAGTGCCGGCGCTGAATGTGTCAACGCCCCGACTGAGATGACATTTGCTCCGCTATCCGCGTAGTCTGGCAACGTATCAACTGTAATACCGCCGGAAATTTCCACCGTGATATGCGATGGGATCAGTTGCCGGAGCTGTTTGATTTCTGCAGGTGTTCGGTTGTCGAGCATGATGATGTCGACACCGGCTTTGACCGCTTCGTCGACTTCCGATTCTGTCTCGACTTCGACTTCGATCGGCGTCGTATGCCCGACGGCACGTTTTGCCCGTTTGACTGCCTCCGTGATCGACCCTGCTGCCGTGATGTGATTATCTTTAATCATCACGGCGTCATCTAGGCGCCCCCGGTGATTGAAGCCACCACCGACGCGAACAGCATGTTTTTCAAGCATCCGTAGACCTGGTGTCGTCTTGCGTGTATCCGCGATGCGAATTCGTCCATCTGCCCGGTCAACAGCACTGCGTGTCAATGTCGCAATACCTGACGTCCGTTGAATCAAATTAAGCGCTACCCGTTCTCCGCTTAAAATCGAACGCAAGTCGCCCGTCCATTCCGCAAGAACTTGTCCCCGCTTGATTGCTTGCCCATCTTCAACCTGTTGAATGAATGTCACCTCTAGCAATCGTGCAAGCTCACGCAACACGGCGACGCCGCAAAAGATGCCATCCTCTTTCGCAAGGAATCGTCCCGTCCCTTGCTCGTGTCCAGTCAGACAAAGTTCACTCGTGATGTCTTGATGTCCGATATCCTCGATTAAAAATCCTTCAAGTTGTTGCTGCAGGTGCCATCTGTTCATTCGTTTGTCGCTCCTCTTTTAATCGACGTAATGCTCCTTCGAGGAGGAGACGTCCCGTCATGATGTGTAATCGATTTTGTTCCGCCTGCCGCCCCGTTTGCTGAACCGACTCGCTCATTAATTGCTCAAGGGTGGCTTGAAGACGGTCTTCTTTAAGTTCAACCGTTAAGACTTCACTCAACTTCTCCTGTAAAACATCATCCTCACATCCAAAGACCGGTCGGAATGCAGGTAGTGCCCTCCGAGGTGCGAGCTGCAACTGCCGTGCCACGGCTTTTCCCATCACAAAACATTCGAGCAACGAGTTCGAAGCGAGACGATTCGTGCCGTGTAATCCGATTGATGCCGTCTCGCCGACTGCGTACAAACCAGCGACGGACGTTTGTCCTGCAAGATCCGTTTTAATCCCACCCATCAAAAAGTGGACACCGGTCGTCACCTCGACAAGCTTTGGATTTATGTTCAATTTTTCACATTTTTGGACGAATGTCGGGAAGCGTTCCGCTAATTGCACGACCGGTGTCGTGTTGAGGTAAACCGATTCCTGTTTTCGGACTGCCGTGATCATAGCCGCCACTTCGTCCCGTGCCGCTAAGTCCCCTTCCGGATGATTGTCCATCACACGGTGACCATCGCGCGTCATTAAGTATGCTCCCGCACCTCTCAACGCCTCTGTGATTAAGCCAACGGATTTTCCATGGTGGACTAAAATCGTTGGATGGTGTTGGACGTACCCTAAATCAGACAAGTTTGCCCCGACGGCAGCAGCAAGTGCTAATCCGTCTCCGGTGATCGTAGTATCATTCGTCGAAGTCGACAAAAGGCCGCCGATTCCTCCTGTCGCCAGGACGACGGCACGTGCTGAAATTTCAATCCGCTCTTCGCCGCGATATCCTGCTGCTCCGACGACACGTCCGCCAGACGTTAACAATTGTGTGATGACGGTCTGCTCAAGGACTGGATGCGTGATTTTTTCAGATAGTGTTTCCATCATCCGGCACCCAGTCTGGTCACCCCCGCTATGGAATATCCGCGGAAGACCGTGCGCTCCCTCGCGCCCAACCGCGTACTCACCATTCTCTTGACGGTCGAAGATGACACCCAGTGCTTCGAGTTCAGAAATCACTGTCCTTCCTTCGCGTGTTACGAACTCCACGGCTTCAGGGTTCACCCATCCTTTTGCAGCGCGGACTGTATCTGCGCGATGTGCCTCGTGATCATCCTCGAGCGCCGAAGAAGCAATCCCCCCTTGTGCCCGCATCGAGTTCGTCTCACTTCTAGTTCCTTTCGTGACGAGTAATGCGCGCAGATTGTCCGGTAAGTGGAGTGCGACCGTGATTGCTGCAAGCCCTGTCCCGACAATCAAGACATCGGTCACGAAATGTTTATGTAAAGACATTTGTTTTACACCTCTGTTTTTTTAGTTTACTATTGTCTTGACAATAAGTTTGGCATATTTTTAGTCGAGTGACAAGACGAAAGGATCCGGTTCATTTATGATTTATTTAGATTACGCGGCAACGACACCGATGTACCCTGGTGCAATTGAACAGTATCGATTGGCGGCTGAACAAGCTTACGGCAACAGTTCTTCACTTCATGACATAGGAAATCGAGCAGCACAAATTCTCGAACGAGCACGTACACAGCTCTTAGCTCTACTCGGTCAAACTGATGGAAATATCGTTTTTACCGGTAGTGGCTCGGAAGCGAGTTACATTGCGATACAGCACCTCCTTCGTCAAAGTCAAAAGACAACTGTCTTGACACTTGCTTGCGAACACGATTCCGTTCTCCTGCCACTGGAGCGGCTCGCCTCAAATACGATTCTCTTACCACTTCTTCCAAATGGTTCATTTGACTGGACGTACTTCAAGACCGTCTGCACGGATGAAGTCGGTGTTGTCTCGATTCAACACGTCAACTCGGACACAGGCTTCATTTTTCCAGTTGAAGAAATCGCTCAATTTTGTCAGGCGAGAGGCATCTTATTTCACTGTGACGGTGTGCAAGGATTTCTCAAACACCCCCTCTCAATCGACTCGTTTGATGCCTATACATGCAGCAGTCATAAAGTCTACGGACCAAAAGGACTTGGTGCCGTCTATTTACGCCGTCCGCTCTTTAGCCCTTACTACGCTGCCCACCACGAGCTTGGAATTCGCCCCGGAACGGTCGACATCCCGGGAATCGTCGCTTTCCTGACTGCTTGTGAGCACTATCAATCTGAAAATCCTCGCTTCCAAGCCGCAAGTCAGAAATTTCGTGGTATGCTACAAAAAAGACTTCCTCATGCGAGTTATCACATCGTCGAATCTCCACATCAACTGGCATCGATTTGTGCCATTCATACGAAACGGATGGATGGACAATTCGTTTTACTTGCCCTGAACCGGGCTGGAATCGCTGTTTCAGCCGGAAGCGCTTGCCGGGCAGGCGAAAATGGACCGAATTCTACGCTTCGTGCCATCCAGTATGATGAAACGGCAGCACACGGCCTGATTCGTCTTAGTTTTGGACTTCATACGACAAAAGAGGAAGTCGAGCGGTGTATCGATTTCTTATGTACACTTGATATATGATTTTTTTGAAGAAGGGCAGGAGTGGCAATGGGAAGAAGACAATCTGGAGAAGAACGTCGAAACTTACTCCTACAGATTATCGAGGATAGTGATCATCCGATCACCGGTACGGCACTTGCGAAACAGGCGGGTGTAAGCCGACAAGTCATCGTTCAGGATTTATCGTTATTAAAAGCCAAAGGTCATCCAGTCGTAGCTACGGCTCGCGGGTATTTACTCAACGAACTAGAAAACGATTCTTCACGAAAACGGCGAAAAATCGTCTGCCGTCATGGATACGATCAACTTAAAGAAGAATGTGACGCCATCGTCGACGAAGGCGTCACCGTTCTTGACGTCATCGTCGAACATCCGGTCTACGGTTTCATCACGGGCGAGTTGATGCTGAAAAGTCGGCGTGATGTCCGTGTTTTAATAGAACGCCTTGAAGAAACACAGGCGACCCCATTATCGAGTCTGACAGATGGTGTCCACATCCATACGTTAGAAGCTGACAGTGATGAGGCGCTTGAAGCAGCAATTGAAAAGTTAGATCATCTCGGCATCCTAGTTTCCGAGTTGGACGTCTAACCAAAATGCATGCACCTGACCGTCATGAACGAAAAAAGTATGTACAGAAAACGCCGATGGCTCCGCATAAAAGCGGGAACATCGGCGTTTCTTACGCACAGGGCAGAATCGTCTTTCATTACGTTTGATTTTTAAGCGATGATTGCATATGCCTCTTCGACTTTTAGACTGTAGACAAACTCTTATGAAACGTAAAAATGTGATATCGAGAAGCAACAGTTCGCGCCTCGCCCGAGGAAAGCAACGAAAAAAGACACTTTTATTTTCAGATATCACTTTGTCTACACGCTGAAAGAAGGGATTGCACATCCATGATAGATGGCAATCCCTTCTTTTTTTTATCATCGGCTTTTAATCAACGTGTTGTGTTCAGACCTCTTCCAAGTCGATCAAGATCGTTCTTCGACCGTTTCAGCAACTTCAGACGCGAATGTTGCTAATATTTTTCGGACACGGCGGTTTTCAACATGAAGTACCGTGAACGTGACACGCTCATATGTCATCGTTGTACCAACTTCAGGAATTTGACCGACACGTTCCATAATCCAGCCGCCCAGCGACTGGGCTTCTGTTTCCGGCATCGTCAACTCGAATTGGTCACAAAAATCTTCAATATCATACTCTGCGAGACATTCGAAACGGTTTACACCAATCTGTTTCGTATATTCAAGTGATTCATCATGCTCATCCCAAATTTCACCGACTAATTCTTCTAAAATATCTTCAAGCGTAATTAATCCGGCCGTTCCACCAAACTCGTCAAGTACGACAGCCATATGTGACTGTTTCACTTTCAGTTCAGGTAACAAATCCATCAAATGGGTTTGCGGGACGACGAAGGATACCGGTCGAATCCACTCACGGATGTCGACGGTTCCATTTTTGACGAACTCGCGTAAGAAATCACGTTCGGATAGAACACCGATGATATGGTCAATCGAGTCCTTATAAACCGGCAGACGGGAAAAACCGCCTTTTTGTACCTCACGTAAAATTTCTTCGAAGCTGTCATCGATATCAATCGCTTGAATATCTGTTCGTGGTGTCAACGCTTCTTCGACAGTAATGTTCTTAAAATCGACGGCACGGTGGACAAGCTCAGCCCCTGCTTCATCCATGACGCCTTCTTCTTCGCTAATGTCTACGAGTGCACGAAGTTCTTGTTCCGTTACGAGCGGTCCTTTCGGATCAGCACCAATCAGGACGAGTGCAACGTGGCGCAACTTTAAGAATAAGAAGACTCCCGGTTTGAAGAGACTCAGGCACATGCGCAGTGGACGACTAATCCAGAGGACGTACTTTTCAGCATGTTCCCGTGCGTAAGATTTCGGAATCAATTCACCGAATAACAAAATCAGTAAGAACGTTCCGAAAATGATGCCGACGCGTGGTAACGGCTCCGGTGACATCGTCATCGCAAGCCATCCCCCAATCATCGCAACACCGAGGTTCGAAATCGTATTGCCAATCAAAATTGCGGTCAGCGTTTCTTCATAGCGTTGGAACAAGCGCAGTGCTTGTGAGGCACGACGGTCGCCTTCTTCTGATTGATGCAAAATCCGTAAGCGGTTTGCGCTAGATAAAGCAGTTTCAGAAGAAGAGAAGAACGCTGAGATGACCAATAACACGAGCAGCCAGATAAACGGAATCGCGGGAAGTGGGTCCACGATGATTTCACACTCCATTTCCTAAATGAATGATTTACGTGATCTTTAGAACGAAGACTCGATGAATTCGAATTCGAAGTCACGGATCCGAACGACGTCCCCATCAATCGCACCTAACTTACGGAGCTCATCATCGACGCCCATTTGACGTAATGTCCGAGCGAATCGTTTAATCGACTCTTCCCGCATGAAGTTCGTCATCGTGAAGAGTTTCTCGATCCGTGGTCCTTGGATAACGAAGCAATCATCTTCATCTTTCGAAATCGTAAAGCCAGCTTCTGGTGCTTCGTAACCATAGACAACACGTGGTGTCGCTGCTTTTTCTTCAAGCTCTTCAAGACCAAATTCTGGTGTCGCATCGACGAGATCGGCGATCCGGAACAAGAGGTCACGCAATCCTTGACGCGTCGCTGCAGAAATTGCAAAGACTTCGAGGTCCGGGAAAGCTTCTTTGAACGCTTCGAGGTTCGCTTCTGCATCCGGCATATCCATCTTGTTTGCGACGACGACTTGCGGACGATCCGTCAGACGTAAGTTGTAGTCTGCCAGTTCTTTGTTGATGATGTTGTAATCCTCAACCGGGTCGCGCCCTTCCATTCCACTCATGTCGATGACGTGGACGATGACTTTCGTCCGCTCGACGTGACGGAGGAATTGGTGACCGAGTCCGACACCTTCACTTGCTCCTTCGATGAGTCCCGGTAAGTCGGCCATGATGAAGCTACGGCTGTCTTCCGTTTCAACGACACCGATGTTCGGTGTGATTGTCGTGAAGTGATATGCTCCAATTTTCGGACGTGCTGCTGAGACGATTGATAACATCGTTGATTTCCCGACACTCGGGAATCCGACAAGTCCAACATCAGCGAGCATCTTGAGTTCAAGTTTCAAGTACTTCTCTTCGCCCGGCTCCCCGTTTTCCGCATGTTCCGGAGCTGGGTTCGCAGGTGTCGCGAAACGCGAGTTTCCGCGTCCACCACGTCCACCTTTAGCGACGACGGCTTGTTGCCCGTGATGAACGAGATCGGCAATGACTGCATCCGTATCATCATCGTAGACGACCGTGCCTGGTGGTACTTTAACGACGAGGTGCTCCGACTTACGTCCGTGCATCCCCTTCGACATTCCATTTTCACCTTGAACGGCTTTAAAGTGACGTTTGTAACGGAAGTCCATTAACGTACGAAGTCCTTCATCCACTTCAAGAACGACGTGAGCACCGTGCCCACCATCTCCTCCGGCTGGACCACCGTCTGGAACATATTTTTCGCGACGGAACGCAACTTGCCCGCGTCCACCATCTCCTGCTTTTACATAAATATTTACCTGATCGACGAACATGTCAGATCCCTCCTATTACTTCTCTTCCCCTACAGGAAGACTTTCAATTTCGATCACACACTCATTGGCTGTCTGTGACTCGATTTCCATCGGCGTCACTAGATTCTTAAGGCGCGACATATCTAGTAGATCCCGATAGACCTCGATGGTCACGCCCTCATGGAAGGTCACGGATACTTCTCCATCTCCCACTTCAATCATATCAATCGCAGCCTCGATGATTTTCGCTAGCCGTACGTCATCAATCTGCTTCGGTTTCTCGATCACATCATATTCGACAGTCAAGCCTGTCCAATCCGCTCTTTGAAGTGTGAGCGCTGTTTTCGGTAGTTCAATCAACGTCAGGCGTCCTTCTCGTGACGCTTGCTCGCGATAGACTGAACAAATCGATTCAACCGCCGCCTCGTCACCCATCGCGCTATACGAACGAACGAGTTGTAATCGATTCAACCATTCGTGACGAAGTGTCTTTAAAAGATCAAGTACCTGCTCATCCTTCATCGGTCGTTCCCTCCTAAAAAAAACAGACCCTAACCCCCGAAAGTGGCTAGAGTCTGCTTCATCGATCACTTATGCTGGGTAAACGCTGACTTGTTTTTTGTCGCGTCCAAGACGTTCGAAACGAACGACACCAGTTGCAGTTGCGAAAAGTGTATCATCGCCACCACGTCCGACGTTCATACCTGGGTGAATCTTCGTACCGCGTTGGCGGTAGAGGATTGAACCAGCAGAAACAGTTTGACCGTCTGCACGTTTCGCCCCAAGGCGTTTCGATTGCGAGTCACGACCGTTCTTTGTCGAACCTACCCCTTTTTTCGATGCGAAGAACTGAAGATTAAGTTTCAACATGTGGAATCCACCTCCTATATTTGTTCAAGTTGGATATACTCACCGTAACTTTCAGCGATGGTTCCGAGTTGGACCAATGTCGCTTCCAGTAACAATTGGGTGCGTTCACTGACATCCGGTGCTAAGTCAGCGTACGGCTCTACATAAAAGTAGCCACCCTCTTGTTGTTCTGCCATTTCAAGGAGCAGGACCTGCCCGAGTAGTGACTCGATTGCATTGTATGCTCCGAAAATCACGCTTGAAGTGCCGGCACAGACTAAATCTAGACCAGGCTCAGCAAACTCGGCATGTCCTGTCACTTCGATGGAACGGATCAAATCCGCTTCATCTCGTCGAATCTTAACACGTATCATGGCTTACGCTTCGATTTTCTCGATGCGGACCTTCGTGTAAGGTTGACGGTGACCTTGCTTACGACGGTAGTTCTTTTTAGCTTTCATTTTGAAGACTGTGATCTTTTTCGCGCGAGCGTGTTTGATGACCGTTGCTACGACCTTCGCACCTTCTACGAGTGGAGCGCCGACTTTAACATCGTCACCACCAAGGATCAAGACTTCGCCGAATTCTACTGTGCTGTCGACGTCTGCGTTTAATTTCTCAACGTAGATCTCTTGGCCAGCTTCGACTTTAACTTGTTTACCACCAGTTTTAATAATTGCGTACATTACGTGCACCTCCTCTTAGGAACTCAGACTCGCCATCACGGGCAGCGGATGCTTTAAAACCCGGTCTGTGCGGTTGTAGTCATTTGGTGCTTCCAAACGAACTAACGTTATTCAGAATACCAAATGAAGTTGACTATTGTCAATAACGTTCTTATTGTTTTTGCTGACGACCGATAAATTCTTCACATTCCTGCTTCGTTCCCGTAAATAAGATACCGGTTTCGCCTTCGACAATCAACAGCTCGACCGGTGCATCTTGTAGCAACAACGGACTTAATCCGCCAGTCGGCACGCGGACGACTGCTGCTTCCGCATAGGTCGCAATTTCAATCAACTTCGGTTCGAGTTGTCGGTGAATCGCAATCCGTGACGGCTTCCCTTGTACGATGGAACGCTCGAGTAACGATTTTCCATGCCGTTGCCGCGTCAATTCGCAAAGGCCCATCTTCGTAAAGCCGTAGACTTCGATTTGCTTCGTTTCTTGGGCGGCGCGTTCCTTTAGCAATTGCGTCACACGCGTCTGCCCTTTACTTGAGCCCCGCAGGAAATCGACGGCAATCATGCCACTGATGTTGCGCAGGCGTAATTGCCGCATGATTTCACCGGCTGCCGCTTCATTGATTTGGTCAAACGTCCGTTTTTGCTCTTTGACGGAAATCATCTTTCCACTATTGACGTCAATCACTGTCATCGTCTCGACTTCTTCAATCAATAAATAGGCGCCTCCATCGAGCCAAACGACTTTTTCGAGCGCTTTCTCGATGACGCGGTCGACATGCTCCATCTCCGGGAGCCGTCCTTTCAATACAGGACGATCGACGCGTAATCCGAGTTGCTCCAATCGTTCTTTTTCCATTCGATTCGATACACAGGCTTCTTCGATGAACGGGAGCCGTTTCGCTTCCTGGACAATCAATGATTCATCCTGTTCTAAGTTATCCTGCTTTAGCATTTGTTCGTGACGGGCACGTAACTGGAACAGTTCTTTCTCAAGTACACCGACTTCTGCTTGCGATGCTTCCGTCCGGTACAAGATGCCTTCCATCTCACTTGTTTGAATCAGCTCCGCTAATTGTTGCTGCGTGACGAGATCGAGTTTCCGGCTGAAGCGGACACGCCGACCATACGGGAAATAGACGAGATAGCGTCCGCCATAGGTGATGTTTTGCGTCACTTTATGCTGTTTCGGTGCCGTGCCTTCCTTGACGACCTGAACGAGAACGGTCTGACCGACTTGGACAGCCTGACCGATTGTCGGGACATCCGGGTAACGGCGTAACGTTTCCAGTGTTTCGTTAATCGGTAAGTAAAGCGGTGTTCCATCGGTCGCAATCAAAAAGGCAGCCTCAAGCGTCGGATGCAGCCGATCGACTTTCGCGTAGAGCAGCGTACCGACACGAATCTCATCTCGCATCCGCTCATGGTACTCGACGACCCGTCCGCCTTCAACTAACGCAACACGCTCAAGCGACGGGGTTTGTTCACTAATCCATTTCATACGAATTCCTCCAAAAAAAATAGACCAGAAGCAACATAGCTCTTCTCGTCTATTTTCCCTAACTTATTTCATACCAAGCATTTTTTTCAATTTCACGAAGAACCCTTTTTGCGGTTGTTCGTTTAAGTCGAGTAATGGAACTGACTCTCCTAGAATCCGCCGCGTGATGTTCCGGTAACCGAGTCCGGCCCGATTATCCGGATTCATCGTCACCGGGACGCCACGGTGCGAGGCCGCGATGACTTCTTCGTCGTCGACGATCAAGCCGAGCAGGTCGATCGACAAGATACGCATGATTTCATCGATGTCGAGCATGTCCCCTGATGCCATCATGTGTGAACGGACACGGTTGATGACGAGACGCGGGACGATTTCACGCTCCGACCGTTCGAGCATGCCGATGATTCGGTCTGCATCCTGAACAGCGGCTTTTTCCGGTGTCGTGACGATGACGGCTTCATCCGCTCCCGCAATCGCGTTCATGAATCCTTGCTCGATTCCAGCAGGGCAATCGATTAAAACGAACTCATATTCAAGTTTCAACGTGTCAATGATCGCTTTCACCTGTTCCGGCGTGACGGACGATTTGTCCTTAGACTGGGCAGCAGGCAACAGATACATCTCTTCAAAACGTTTATCACGCACGAGTGCTTGGTGCAACTTACATTGCCCCGTCACGACGTCGACGATGTTATAGATACTCCGATTATCGAGACCAAGTACGATATCGAGATTACGTAATCCAATATCCGTATCGACGAGACAAACAGAATGGCCCATCAATGCGAGCGCAGTTCCGATGTTCGCAGTCGTCGTCGTTTTCCCGACGCCACCTTTACCAGACGTGACGACAATCGCCCGCCCGACGTTCGTTTTGGCATCTCTATGTACCTGTTCTTTCACTTGTTCCATGTCTGTCACCCTCTTTCACTATCGATCGCAAACTGATCCATCCGCGCAAGCGGAACGGTTTGGAGTCGAGAAAATTCAATTCCCGCTTCCCCTATAAACGCACAACCCATTTCTAAGGCCGGTACCGGTGCATCATCCGGTTCATCATGGACGATGTCGGAAATCGAAATCCACTTCGGTTGTAGCATACTTGCAGCGACGACTGCTTCATCATTGCCACCTTTACCGGCGTGAACCGTTCCTCTTAATGCTCCGAGACAATAGATACTTCCAGTCGCATGTACGACAGCACCAGGGTTGATGTCACCGATGACGACGATGGACCCTTCAATATCAAGGACATGACCGCTCCTAGCAGTTCCACCAAAATAGTGGAAGGTCCGTTCCCCGTATAATGCTTTTGCTTCATCTTTCGTCAGGCACTCACTGTCATACCCGTTAAATGAAAAGGAATCATGTCGTCCGACAATCGATTCGACCGCTGTCACGACACCTTCGTCGACGTAACGTCGCCCAAAGAAGAACGTAATCGGTACGGCGCGTCCGTTCTCGACGGATTTATCGGCAAGCGTCAATTCTAAGTCGTCAAGAAATTCATCCACACTGCACCGTTCGTTTACATAAACGGCAAGGCCACCACGATGACCTTTCATCGTTACATAACGCTTACGTTCAATCATGACTCATCCTCTTTTCTCGTCAAGTGTGGATTGCACGAGTCGGGTCATCGGATAATACAGAATGATAATCCCGATCAGCTGTGCAATGAGACTCTTCGGAATGATTTGTGTCGCCAGTTCTTTAAACGGAACATCGACACCTAAGACCGAAGCCGTAAAGAAATAAATATCAAATTCGAATAATAAGGCACTGAACGTAAAGGTGACGATAATCGTCAATACGTTCTCCTTTACATATTTTAGCACGAAGCTACTAAAAAGCGGAATGGCAGATAACGCAAATAAGTAAATACCGATGATATCGGAATAGACGAAGTCATATAACAGACCGAATACTAAGCCGAAACCAAGTGCCTGTTCGATTTTGCCGTAGCGTCCGAGAAACATCAAGGCAATCAAAGTCAGGTGGACCGCATACGGTGACCCGTCACCGAGCGGACCTGCAAAAATCGTTCCTTCCAAGATAAAAAGAAGGAACACGGCGAAAAACAACTTGACGTTATTCACTAGTGTCCCCTCCCTTATCGGTCTCAGCGAAAGGTTCCTCCGCCTCTCGTTCAATCACGAAGACGTGACCAAACTGTTCGAAGTCTGCTGCCGGTTTGACGTATGCGATTTTCGAAGCACCGTATTTATCCGACTTCACTTCCTCGATTTTGCCGATGACAACACCGCTTGGATATTTTCCTCCGAGACCGGATGTCGCGACAATCTGCCCTTTTTTTAACTTCGCGTCATTCGGAATTTTCGTGAATTTCAACAAGTTTGTTTCCTCATCGAACCCTTCAATCGTTCCGAAGACCCCTTTTCCTTTTGTATCGTCCGCAACAGCTGAGACATTGTTCGTACGACTCGTGTCAGATAACAACTGAACGAGCGAAGTGTAGGCACTCGTCTGAATGACACGTCCAATCAATCCATCTGCCGTCACGACGGCCATATTGGACTTGACCCCTTTTTGTTCGCCGATGTTCACGGTCACGAAACGTTGCCACTCGGACGGTGTGCGACCAATCATTTCAGCTGGAAGTAACGTATATTCGCGAATCGAGCCACCCAGGTCGAGCATATCTTTTAACTCTTTATTCTCACGTTCTAAATCACGAACTTTGACGGAATTTTCCGCATAGTCATTTAAACGTGATTTTAAATACTCATTTTCCTTATACACGTCACGCACTTCTGTAATCGAAGTGACCGTATCATCAATCCAGCCAATCGGTGTCGCGAAAAGACGTTGACCGACCCCGACGGTATCACGGACAAAACTTTGATACCAGTGGGATTGGTTACGCCCTTGCAACGAAATACCGATCAATATCACCAAAAGGAGAAAACTAAGGAGTGTGATGAGCAGTTTTCGATTATTTAAAAATCGCTTCATCGCTCATCCCGTCCTTATCTTTTTTGTGAGATGCCTGATTTCGAACGAAGGACATTCATCATCTCAAGTGATTTTCCTGTACCGATTGCGACACAATCGAGTGCGTTTTCAGCAACAAGCGTCAAGATGCGTGTTTCGTCTTCGATGACAGAATCAAGGTTTTTAAGGAGCGCACCGCCGCCTGTCAAGACGATTCCGCGGTCCATGACATCAGCCGAAAGTTCCGGCGGTGTCTGCTCAAGCGTGTGCTTGACACCTGCTAAAATCGCATCGACCGTATCGGATAACGCGTCGCAAATTTCTGCACTCGTTACTTCGATTTGTTTCGGAAGACCTGTGACGAGGTCGCGACCACGAATTTCCATCGTTTCGTTTTCTGACTCTTCGTCGATTCGTGCATAACCGATCGTCATCTTGAGTGTCTCGGCTGTCCGTTCACCGATCATCAAGTTATATTTCGATTTGATGTAACGAATGATTGACTCATCCATTTCATCTCCACCGACACGAATTGATTGACTCGTTACGATGCCGCCAAGCGAGATGACTGCGACTTCCGTCGTTCCGCCACCAATATCGACGACCATCGATCCTGTTGGTTCAGATACCGGGAGTCCAGCTCCGATTGCCGCTGCGAATGGTTCTTCAATCGTATAGGCTTCACGCGCGCCGGCAAGTTTTGCTGCATCTTCAACGGCACGTTTTTCGACTGATGTGATGCCGCTTGGCACACAAATCATGACGTTCGTCTTCGAAGAGAACAATCCTTTTTTCTTCGACGCTTGATCCATGAAGTACTTGATCATCGTCGCAGTTGTTTCATAATCAGCGATTACGCCATCTTTCATCGGCCGTCGTGCCGTCACGTTGCCCGGTGTCCGTCCAATCATGTTTTTCGCTGCGTTCCCGACTGCTTCAATCTTACCTGTATCGGTACGGAAAGCGACAACAGAAGGTTCGCGTACAACGATTCCTTGCCCCTTTACATAAACGAGCGTGTTTGCCGTACCTAAGTCAATGCCGATTTCACGGCTAAATGATCCAAACATTATTCAAAAAACCCCTCTCTGAAAATACAACTCCACTAATTATAACGGAAAAGCACTCTTAGAAAAGCGCTAAAACGTTACAGCTTGTTTACAGTTCACCTATTTTTCAAAACATAAAAACGCCTGAGGTCAGGAAGTCCACTTCCCCCTCAGACGTTATTCTTACATAAATCCGCGTTGTTTCATACTAATAAATTGTCCGTGACCGATGACGAGGTGATCGATACAACTGATTCCAATCAATCTGCCCGCCTCGACCATCCGTTCCGACACCTCGATATCTTCCCGGCTTGGCGTCGGATCGCCAGACGGATGATTATGGACAGCGATGAAGCTGGCCGCCGAACAGCGGATGGCTTCCCGAAATATGTCGCGCGGGTGAACAATCGACGTATTGAGACCGCCGATAAACAGCGTCTTTTTGGAAATGACTTCGTTTTTCGTGTTCAAATACAGACAGATGAAATGTTCCTGTTGATACAGGCGCATCTCTTCTAACAACAGCTCCGCTGCATCCTCCGGTGAACGAACGACCGGTCGGACCCACTTCGGTTCTGTGACGAGCCGGCGGCCGAGCTCGAGTCCCGCCATGATTTGGAGCGCCTTCGCCTTGCCGACGCCGGGTGACTTCTCCAGTCCTCCGACTCCCGCTGCCTCAAGCTCAATCAACGAGGGATGACGATCAAGTAATTCTTCCGCGATTTCAAGCGGCGATTGATTTCTCGTTCCACTTCGGACGAGACATGCTAGCAATTCGACTGTCGTCGCACGGGTCAGCCCTTTTAGTTGAATCATATCCTTCGGCAATTCAATCACTGCATCCGACCTCTCTTTAATAGGCGTTACGCAAATTCCGGCTTGATTCCGAATGCTTCGAGTCGTTTCGCAATCGGATGAATCGGTAATCCGACGACATTATAATAATCGCCTGAAATCGCTTCGACGAATAATCCTCCGACCGCCTGGATGCCGTATCCACCGGCTTTATCATACGGCTCATCCGTCTCCGTGTAGCGCATAATCCAGTCCTGCGACAATTTGGCAAAACGGACTTCTGTCGTCACGGTAAATGTTTCGACATGATCATTCATCACAATCGTCACGCCCGTCAAGACATGGTGGGTCCGACCAGATAATTGAAGCAACATCTGCTTTGCGGCTAAGCGATTGAGCGGTTTTTCCAAAATCAAACCGTCAATCGACACGACGGTATCTGCCGCCAGAATGATTTCATCCGCCTTAGCTACAGCACGTGCTTTTTTGTCGGATAAGTAGGCGACGTATTCGGCAGGCGCCATCGGATAGGGCGCTTCTTCGACGACGTCAGCAGGACGAACCTCATGCTGTATCCCGATTTGGTCCAAAAGCTGTGTCCGGCGCGGAGACGCCGAAGCAAGAATCAAGGGTGGTTGCGTTACCATTAGTATCACGCTCTTTCTGATAGATTTCGAACTAGCTTAATTCACTCAACGGGTAGTATAACGAAAAACAAGTGCCTCTCCCGTGAAGGGAAGCACTTGTTTCCAAACTAATTTCCTGTGACATCAACAAAGGGATCTGATTTCGGGGTCGTCTCCTTGAGTGGTGTCTTCTTATCTGGAACGAGTTGTGTTAGATCAGGTCGATAATACGTCTCGATTTCAATCGTAAACGCCATCATCTCATCGTCAAGAAGAATCGTCTCACTTCCGGCACCCGGTTCATCCGGCCCCGTCAATTGAATCTGACGCAAGATCGTAATCCGATCCGTCCGTTCGATTTGTTTAAGGAATGCCATCAGTTCGAGATAGGATGGTGCTTCGACGGATAACGATGCCGGAAGCGGTGTCGCGGCCGTCGTCGCGACGGGTGCTTCTGCTCCATCCGCATCGATGTCAGACTCTGTCGCCATCGCTCCGTCGACGACCGGTGTCGACTCGACAACCGGAGCAGGTGCAACATCCGTTTGGCTGAACGTAATCGACTGGACTTTGACTCCTGCGATTTGACTCGAGGCATTGATGGCGTCGATGACGTCATCATTCGCCGGGAGGACAGGCACTTTTTTCTGTAAGAAGCTTGATTCGGCGACATCGACTTTTTGCTCATTCGCTTTTGCGATTTCGAGGGCCATCTGTTCCCGGTCAAGCGTCGCTTCCGTTTCATTCAATTCTTCGTACGTCGTATAGGTCGTATAACCGAAATAGGCGACTCCTCCAATTACGAGCAGGAGCGTCAATCCGAGGAGAAGGTAACTACTATAACGCTTCAATTATCCTCCACCTCCTCAATCTCGGTCGAGACGACTTCGCCTGTTCCGTCTTCCGGTGTCACTTCACCGTCTGGCGTTGCCGACTCCGTCTCGCCATCTTCTTTTGGTACATCCGGATTCGCTTCATTCGTTTCACCTTTGACGACCTCCGCCGGTAAGACTGACAACGTGAATTGACCGATGTAACGCGGTTCTTCCGTTTTTTCATCAGCCGATGGTGTAATCGTCGTCGTCGGAATTTCTTCCCCTGTTGCCGGGTCGATCGTCGTCGACGTGACGACATCTGCCTCTTCGTTCATCGTCTTCGTTGTGATACCTGTCAATGAAACTCCTGTAAAGACGTCATCCGTCAAGAGTTGACGATAAAAACCATTCAACTCTTCCAGTGTTTCGAATTGTGCATTCATCGTCACGAGATGATCGGCACCATAGGCGAACTGTAAGATGTAGCCGCGTTCCGGTAAGTAGCGGGTAATCCGTTCAAGCGTCGGGACTGCCGGGCGCGGCGTCTCCTCTAATCCGTCGACGGTCTGCTTCAATTGGGCAATT
Organism: Exiguobacterium sp. s102; assembly: GCF_018618635.1. NCBI lineage: Bacteria > Bacillati > Bacillota > Bacilli > Caryophanales > Exiguobacterium > Exiguobacterium sp. s102. Next base: position 542,466 of record NZ_JACSML010000001.1, on the reverse strand, counting down.
TCTTGTTTTGCTGATTGTGCCGATTCCGCTTGAAGGGCACGAACGATTTGCACTTGATTGTTTGCCGTCTCGATTCGGTCCGCGAACTGGTCCGTTTGCCAGAACAAGTAGCCGCCAATCATTCCGCCAAATAACAACAGGACGAGCGACGCGACGAGCGGAAACTTCGGCATGACGTCGTTCTCTGGTAACAGATTGATTCGAGTTTTTTGTGGAATCGCGAGTCCGATCAGCGGTAAATACGCACGCGGAATCGGTTGTGGCGCGACTTCGAGCTGCTCCGGAAGCTGTTCGAGTCGGAGATCAAAATTCGCTTCGAACCGTTTGACGAGCTCCTCCTGGAACGGGAAGTCTCCCGCTAGAATGACACGGCTGATTTCCCGTTGGTCGCGTGCGAGCGAAAACCGGTAGAAATCGAGCACACGTGAAAATTCGAGCAGCATTTCGTCAAGCGTCATCTCGACTTGTGCGTCATCTAAGCGATACCGGTAATGGAGACGATCCTCCATCACTTCAACTTCCCAGACGTTCGAACTGAACGTATCGACGGAACGGATTAAGCGCGGCACTTTGTCTTCGATGATGATCAGTTGATGATTCGTCGCATTGACGTTCCAAATCAAGACGCTGCTACTGTCTTCGACTTCATAGAGCGACTCGATTCCGAAAAACGTAGCGAGCGGTTGCGGTTCAGCTGCGACAAGCCGCAGGTGCTTTTGCTTAAACAATTGCATGTATTGTTGAATCGCTTCGTTCGGTGCCGCATACAGCATGATTTCTCGTTTGCCGTCTTCTTCGAGCAGTGTGTAATCGAAGTACGGTTCTTCAAACGGCAGGACGATACTGTGACCAAGCTCCATGAACAAGTACCCGCGGATTTGATTCGTCTCGACCGACTCCGGAATTTCAAGTTTTCGGGCAAGGACGAGTGAACCATCGAGGGCAAGGACAGCTTGCGAACCTCGCGGAACCTTCAATTTCGTCAACAGGCTGTCAAAAATCAAATCAAGTGACGCTTCCGGTTGCAACCATCCACCTTGGAGTGTCCCGGCAGGCAGGGACGCAACAGCGCGTCGTTTGATGACACCGTTCTTGACGACGGCGCCGAAGACGGCGACATCCGTGAAGTTGAAATAAATATATGTACCTCTACGCCTAGCTTGCGCCATATGTAGGTTCGTCCTTTCTCATAGGAACAGATCGAGGTATAACGTCACCCAATCGTCCGCGAAATAATAAGTGAGTAATGTCCCGATCGCAATCGACGGGACGAAGGGAATCGGTTGCTTGCGTTCGACGCGCTTCAATCCGAGCAATGTCAGCCCAATGACGGAACCGACAAGTGCCGAGACGAATAAGGCAATCACGACGTCGAGTGGTCCGAGAAAAATACCGAGTAAACCAAACAGTTTGACGTCCCCTGCGCCCATCCCTTGACGTGATGCGAGAAAAATTGCAAACAATAAACTAAAACCGACGATTCCGCCAATAATTGGATTATACCAGTTCTCGTATGGAGAAAGGTAGCGAACTATCAGACTAATCGGTAAAAAGAAGAGTAATATTTTATTCGGGACGAGCATGTAAGCAAGATCCGACATGACGAGGATGAATAACAGGCTCGTCAGGACAAGTGTCAACACGAATTGCATCGACCATCCGAATTGATAGAACGCATAGGCGTAAAGTACGCCACCAAGCAGTTCCAGCGCCGGATACTTCGCGGAGATCGGCAGTTGGCAGACACGGCATTTTCCGCGTAAAGCGAGATAGCCGATGACCGGTGTCAGTTCGAGCGCACCGAGGACGTGACCACAATTCGGGCAATGCGAGCGCGGTCGCACAATCGATTCCCCCACCGGAATCCGGAGTCCGACGACATTTGTAAACGACGTGATCAACATGCCAATAATGAAAAAATAGACTGTAAAAACGATTGTCATGTTAGGCTCCTTTCTTAAAAAACTTCAGAAAAAAACCCCCGAGTTGGGGGTAGCATCAATATTAACTAAACTTAGTTGACCACGATTGCTGAGCGTTTCAATTCACCCGGTGTTTTATTAGTAAAGTAAGCGTTCGCTGATTTTTCACTTAGTAGCGTAACAGAGTAAGTGTATTTACCTTTTGTCTCAGTAACTACTACATAAGAAGATTTATAATCATTGTCAGAGTTTAATGGATCTTTCATATCATCAATATATTTACCAAGTGAATCTTCTCTAGGAGCTCCAGTACCAGTCGTAACTGCATCCTTAGTTGTGATAGGGTTCCCACCATCATTTATCCCTAATTTAACCTTTTCACCAGGTTGAATTGGATTTGAAGATGTATACAACTTCGCTGCCGCTACTAATTGTTTCGCATCGGATACAACTGCATCCTTACGTGAGTTTTCAATCAATCCGCCAATCGCTACTACCGCGATTGCGGCAATAATTCCGAGGATAACGACAACGACGAGTAACTCGATCAACGTCAAGCCCCGCTCATCGCGCATTTGTTTTGCATCTAACCAAATTTCTTTGAACCGTTCTAACATTTTAGTATTCCTCCCTAGTGCTTTTTTCTGAGTTCGATGTATAGGTAATACTATCCATATGAATACTATTATAGTAGCACCATAATTTTAGTTAATTATGTCTTTTTTAGACAACAGGTAAATGATTTCGCAGTTGTTATTCGCCCTGGATATCCGAATAGATTTTGAACATCGGGACGACGACGGCGATGACGATGACACCAACGATTGCGGCGAGGACGACAATCAACAGCGGCTCGATGATTGACTTCAAGCGATCCGTCGTTGTTTCAACTTCCGTCTCATAAAAGTCTGCGACCTCTGTCAGCATGGAGTCCAGGCGCCCGGACTCCTCCCCGATGGCAATCATCTGTGTCACGAGAGGTGGGAAATATTTGTTTTTTTCTAATGGTTCGTGCATCGGAATCCCGCGCGACATCGCTTCATTCGCACCGGCGATTCCTTTACGGATGATTCGGTTCGTGACGATTCGCTCCGTAATGTCGAGCGAAGCAAGAATCGGGACCGATGCATTCAGTAATACAGCGAGTCCCCGCGTCATCAAAGCAATCTGTGACTTTTGAATCAATGGTCCGAAGACCGGCAACATTAACAGTAAGCTGTCGAAGATGACCCGTTGCCGCTCATTTTTTAAATTAAAATACAGCAGACCGAGCAATCCGAAGGCGACAAGCAACAAGACCCACCAGTAAGCGACAAAAAAGTCCGATACGGCAACAACAAGTTTCGTAATTAATGGAAGTTCGCTTCCGAGTTGATCGAAAATCGACGCGAACGTCGGGACGACGTTCAACATCAGGAAGACGACGACACCAATCGCGACGATTGAAACGACGGCCGGATAAATCAATGCCGAAATGACTTTCCGTTTAATCTCGTACTGTTTTTGAAGCTGGGTGACGATGTTATCGAGGGCTTCTTCTAAATTCCCGCTCGCCTCACCCGCCATCGCCATACTGACGAAGAATGTATCAAAGACGCGCGGATGTTTCTCAATCGCTTGCGAAAATTGAATCCCGCTCCGTAAATCATCTTCGACTTCGACGAGTGCCCGCTCGAGCGGCTTCGATTCTGTCTGTTTCCGTAAAATTTCGGTCGCTTTAACGATTGAGACACCGGACCGGACGAGCGTCGCAAATTGACGTGCGTACATGACTAAATGTTCGATTTTCGGTTTTGCCGTTAAGAATGTGATCTCGGTATTTAAGCCTTTTGATTCTTGTTTCTCAAGTGACGTGACGGCGATTTGTTCTGTCCGGAGACGTTCTGCCGCCTCCCGTTTCGTTAATGCTGTAATCTTACCTTTTTTCCGTTTACCGGCCATCGTCCGACCTTCATACATGAATACTGCCATCTGCTCACCCCGATATGTAAGGTGTCGCGGCTGATGCTGGGATCAGTCCCCGACTAACTAAGTCTTGTAAGGCCATTTGCATCGTCTGCATCCCATACTGTTTTCCGGTCTGCAAAACGGATTGAATCTGATATTCCTTACCTGTGCGAATCAAGTTTGAGACGGCTGGTGTCTCGACCATGATTTCAAGCGCCGCGACCCTGCCTGTACCATCGGACCGGGGCATCAAGCGTTGCGAGACGACACCCGCCAGGACATTTGCAAGTTGGGCGCGAATTTGATCCTGTTGCTCCGATGGAAAAACATCGATGATCCGACTGACTGTCGAGGCAGCGGTCGACGTATGGACGGTCGCGAAGACGAGATGTCCCGTCTCTGCAGCTGTGACTGCCGTCGAAATCGTCTCTAAGTCGCGCATCTCACCAAGCAAAATCACATCCGGATCCTGACGGAGTGCAGAACGTAAGCCACTCGCGAATCGCGGGGCATCAATGCCGATTTCACGTTGGTCAATCAAACTTTTATGATGACTATGTAAGTATTCAATCGGATCCTCGAGCGTAATGATGCGTTTATACATCGTCTGATTGATTTCGTTGATCATCGCAGCGAGCGTCGTCGACTTCCCTGACCCGGTCGGTCCCGTGACGAGAATCAAGCCATGCGGTTTCGTTAAAAACCGTTTGAGGACAGGAGGTAACGCCAATTGTTCGAGTGTCGGCACTTCAGTCGGAATCGTTCGAAAAGCCATTGAGAGTGCACCACGTTGATAAAAACAATTGACGCGGTAACGGGCGACACCCGTCACACCAAAGGAAAAGTCGATGTCACGATCTTGTTTGAGCTGAAGGTACATTTCCTCGGTAATCAGCGACTGAACGAACCCGTCGATGATGACCGGTTTGAGTTTATCCGTCCCGTAAGCAATCAATGTTCCATTGACGCGAAAGACGGGGGGAGATCCTGCCGTCAAATGGACGTCAGAAGCCCCTTTTTCTTTTGACGATCTGAGAATGTCTTCGATTTGTGCGCGTTCCATCGTACTCATTCTGATATCACCGTCCGTAAGATTTCTTCCGTCGTCGTAATTCCTTGGGCGACTTTTGTCAGTCCATCCGCTAACAGGAACCGTTGACCTTGCGACTTGACGTACATCGTGATTTCGCTTTCCGTCGATTGGTTCATAATCATCCGTCGCAATACTTCATCGATCATGACGACTTCCTGGATCGCGAGTCGCCCCCGGTACCCCGTCATGTTACAAGACGAACAGCCGCGTCCACGCATGACGGTCGTCGCTTCGATCCCTTCTTGCGCAAACAACTCTTGTTCGCGTTTTGAAAGGGGTTGGACTTCCCCGCAATCACGACAGACGCGACGGACGAGACGCTGCGCAATCAATCCGGTAACCGACGCCGCGACAAGGAATGGTTCAACTCCCATGTCAATCAGACGGGTGATCGAACTGATGGCCGAGTTCGTGTGCAACGTCGACAGGACAAGGTGTCCCGTCAATGAGGCACGAATCGAAATTTCCGCCGTTTCAATATCGCGGATCTCTCCGACCATGACGACGTTCGGATCTTGTCGCAGAATCGAGCGTAACCCACTCGCGAACGTCAAGCCGATCTTACTGTTCACTTGAACTTGATTGATGCCGTCGACTTGGTACTCGACCGGATCTTCGACCGTAATGATGTTACGGCTCTCATCATTCAATTCGTTTAGAGCCGCATACAATGTCGAGGACTTACCAGACCCTGTCGGTCCAGTAATCAAGATGATGCCGTTCGGTCGTTTCAGCATCTCCCGGAACTGGGATTCATTGCGTTCACTAAATCCGATTTTCGAAATCGAGATATTCGAGTTCGAGCTGTCGAGAATCCGGATGACGACTTTCTCACCATAGACCGTCGGAAGCGTCGAGACACGGAAATCGTAGGCGAGACCATTATAGATGTACTTGATCCGTCCGTCTTGCGGCAAGCGTGATTCCGTAATGTCAAGCTCACTCATGACCTTGATCCGGGTCGTCAAGATGTTCTGAATTTGTTTCGGGTAGTTGTTCTCCGTCCGCAACTCCCCGTCAATCCGAATCCGAATCGATAAGGAGGCTTCCTGCGGATCCATGTGGACGTCGGATGCCCGTTGCGAAATCCCATTCTCGAGAATTTGATTAACGAGACGAATGATTGGCGCATCTTCTCGTGTCACGACATCCCGCGTCGCATCAGACTCCATCATTTCATCGGATTCGAGTAACTCCCGGAGTGATGAATCGATATCGTAATACTTTAAAATCGTCCGTCGGATTTCATCGCGTGTCGCGATGCCGACTTCAATCATCAACCCCGTCTGAAGCCGCAGGTCATCAATCGCAATCAAATCGAGCGGATCCGCCATCGCAATGAATAAACGGTTGCCTTCCCGGTAGACCGGGACGAGCGTATGGCGCTGAGCAAGATCTTTTGAAATCAGCTTCGTGACTGCCACGTCGACCGGATAGTTATACAGTTGAATGATTGGTATCTTCAATTGATGATGGAGCGCTTCGAGTAGTTGTTGCTCCGTCAAATGCCCTAATCGTAAGAGCGCATCCCCTAATTTTTCAGTCGCCCGTTTGACCGTCAAGGCTTCTTCAATCTGAGTTTCCGTGACGAGACTTTCTTCAAGCAGCATCTCGCCGAGACGTTTCCGTTTCATTGCCATTTAGTTCGTCACCCTTCCGCGTGCCATGTTTCTTCTTCATCAAGTACTGTCGGTCGCTGTTGTTGTTTTTCGTCAATCGTACTCGTGATCGCTGTAACGATTAGGAGTGTGACGATATATCCCGCAATGACAAACGGATTCGCCATCCAATCGAATTTGACGAGCATGTAAAGTGCTAACACTAGTACAAGTGCCATCACCGAGAGAATAACTTTCGCACGTGACGTCACGATGAATGGGATTTGAACCGCAAACATCAAGCCACAAATAATCGTCGCCAGACCAATAATGATTCCGAGCTCAATTGCTAAATCTGTCCAGTTCATAGGATCCCTCATTTTCTATTGATTTTTAGCCAACTGCTGGTTCCGCTGGATCACTTTCGGCGGGAGAAGCTGGATCGCCTTCTGTCGGAGCATCTGGTGTATCCGGTGACGTCGGTGTATCGGGAGTTGCCGGTGCGTCTGGACTTGTCACATCTGACTCTGGGTCCGTTTGATCCGTCGTATCGGACTCAGCATCGGTTTGATCCGTCGTCCCGTCCTGTGGATCTTCAGCAGGTGGTGTGACGACCGGCGCTTGCTCCGCTTGACTGCTCTTCGTGATGATTGCCGGTGTCGCGGCATAAAAATCAAGTGCGACCAGCATTTTCTCTTCGCCTTTGTTCGACTTGATGATGCGGTACAGTTCAATCGATGTCCCTTCCGACCCGGACTGTGTATCACTTGTCGTTCCAGCAGATAGTGTCGCTGAATAGCGGGTGATCGTCCGGTACGGAATTGATTTTTCACCTTCAAGCACTGCTGTGACCGTTTCTTTGAACGGCATTCCCCGTAGTTCAAGCGTCACGTCACTACCATTTTTCGTTGCGACAAGCTGGTAGTTCACTGCTTGTGTGTTCCGTACGGCAAAATCTGTTTTTTCATCAATTCGGACATCGTAGCCGAGTGTGATTCCCTCAGGCAATTGATCATGCGGCATCCGCTCGACGATTTCAAACGGTGTTTTTGCGAAGAGTTCATATAGTTTACTGCCGATATATGAAGCCGCCACACCGTCCATTCCGTATGTCTTCGTATTCATCAACTGTCCGGCTTTTAAATCGACTTGCGTCATCGCCTCAACCATCTGTTCTTCGGCGACTGAACGTGTTGTAAAGGACACCGAGGAAACGACTTCTTCCGTTGATGGAGATGTTGTCGAGACAGCCGGATCATAGTTGCCCTCTTCGAGTTGTTGTCCCATGTTCGTCAGCCATGCTTTAAATGCCGTCGTTTGTTCCGGCGTGTATACGACCGGTTGCGTCGAGAGGAATGCTTCAACGCCCGGTTCGTCAAGCGTGATGTCCAAGTCGCCTCCCTTTTTTAAAGCAGCTGCTTCGACGGCCTCATCCACTTTAAACGTCACGAGCGTCGTCGGAACAGGAACAAGTTCTTCTCCCGTCCCAATCGTCAATGGCGTTTTGTTCGACCAGGTCGTGATGGCTTTTTGAACTTTCGGTTTTGCTTCTTCCCGTGTCATACCACTAACCGGAACAGAGGCAATCCGCGCACTTTCAGAAAACTTTTCACTGACGCTTGCTTGTCCCGTAAACGAAATCAGCGCAAACGAAGGAACATAGATCAAGGCAATCAAGAGGACTAAAAGAAGCGTATGTACTGCAAAACGTTTAGGATTTATCATCATCTGTTTCCTTTCCTTATGAAATAACCATTTCAGGTGTCTAGTATTTCCATTATAATGAATATTATGATGAAACATAAGTCCTATCCTGACAATAACTTTCATCATGTGTGAATACATACCGTTTTTCATTTTTGAATAGATAATTCATATTGAGTCAGATACGAGGTGAATCCATGCAAAACAAGCAACAAGGCTTTTCATTAATCGAAGTATTAGTCAGTATCACGATTCTTTCAATCATTTCAGTTTCACTCATCAGCATTTTTTCCCAATCCTTATCCGCTTCTCGTGATAGCACGGAATTGACGTTTGCGAATTACCTGGCGAAAAATGCCGCTTCTTATATCGAACGGGAAGCCGTCGAAGCGGAGAACGGACCCTTCGTATTCGATACACTTCTTGAACAGACGAAAGGCACCCCATATCAGAATGGTAGCTATACAATACCGACGCCGAACACGCCGTCATGTGGTGTATCGGCTATTTGTGACTCAATCTTCAATGATGCGGAAATAAATAATATGCCATTCGATGTAAAAATCAGTGTTACCCCGCATAAAATCGAAGGAATCGAAAATCCGAACCTCCTCGATTTATACGTCTATGTCTATCTCGACGGTCAACCTGACCCGATTACATCATTGAAAGGATCGATTACGAATGCGACGCTCAACCAAAGTTTTCCCGCAACAAAATGACGGATTTTCCCTCGTCGAATTGCTCGTTGCCATCGTCATCGCTGCTATTTTTAGCGGAGTCATCCTGACCGTCTTCATCTCCGGTACAAAGAGTTTTCAGGCGACGGGAATCATCAGTGAGCTCAGAAGCGAAGCCGATAGTTCGGTCGGACTCATTTTAAATGAAATCACCGGCTTCGATGCCATTCGCATCACAACAGCGAATGAGCTGTCTTTCTATAAAAAGACATTGCCTAGCCTTAACCTGGATTCCGGTCTACTCGAGCGAACGGACGGCTTCATTCCGTTCAACGCCAATGTCGAACAACAAAATGAAGTCACATCAACTCCAATCACCTATACATTCGCAACACAACGACTTGACGAAAACATACTCATCTACGAAGGTGCACTCGAAAACATCAATGATCAAACAGAAATCAAAAAGACCTTTACGATTTCAAGTCCCGAGTACGTCGACATCACGACCGGTGACTACCCGGGCAGATACGTCGTCCATGGCATTTTGACGATGACGCTCCGAATTCAGTCGACGGATAATGAAGAAACACAGACCTTGAATAGTACGATTGGATTTTAGTTCAGAAAGGACGACCCATGAAAAAATCTGAAGAAGGTTATACGCTATTGTTCGTACTCGTGACATTGACCGTCCTATCGGTCTTAGCAATCGCGACGATTGGTGTCAGCCTGCAATCGACACGATTGACGGAAATACGCGGGACAAACATTGAAGTCGATACAGCGACGCAAAATCAACTCGATCAAGCGATCGCAGCACTCCAACAACTCGTCGCAAAAACCAGTCAAGAGAATCCAACCAGTTCCTCAAAAGAGCTATTTGCAGATATCCCGAATGAAATCATACTCCCCTTGAAGACGTCGGCTCCTCTTGTTGAAGTTCAGTTAAATGAAGCCGCCTCGAACGTCCGCGTTAAAGCGTTCGATTTGACCGCTCACGTCGAAGAGACGAAAGGTGATCAACCGACGGTCAAAAAGACCTATACTCAACGGGTCTATTTATCAGCGATTCCTAGTTTTCTATACTATACGCTCGGGTCCGACAATCAAGTCATCTTAAATGGAGCACCACGAATCGAAGGGAACGTCTTCTCGCGGGAAGCACTCAAAGTTTCTGCGACGCCAAACTTCATCTATAACGGTCAGATAGGCCACTATACAGATAAGCTGGCCCATCCATACATCGATGGACAAGTTCGTGTTTTCCAGCCGCAAACTCAACCGCTTCTAACATGTACAGACTTTTTACCATGTGATGCGACCGTCTTTGATCCGACCACCAAAACGGATCTTGTTTCAACGAAAGACACGCTCGTTCCGTTCGATTTTGAATTTGCCCTGAATGATTTCTTAACGATTCCAAGTAACACACCACTCGCCTCCGTTCCGACCTACTTAAAGAGTCAATCAATTGAAAAATCGGTGCTGACAGGACCATTCTTGAATGAATTGAGTACAAAGAAACAAATCATCATCCCAGCTCCGACTGAGCAAAATACAGTGACGATTACCGATGATATCGTTAAAGAATCGCTCGAACCGTTAATCATCGATGGGAACTTGACGATTTCTTCTTTAAATCCGATTGATCAACCGCTTGAGATTAAACGCCCAATCGTCGTCCTCGGTGATTTATTGATTCGGGGTAACGTCAGTTTTGCGACAACCATCTTCTCGACCGGTTCAAGCCGGTTAGATGATGCCAACATTCAAGGCATCACGAGTTCAACGAATCAAAACACTCTGATTTTACTCAGCAAAGGAACGTTAACGATCAATCGTGTCAATAAGTTTTCCGCACCTAAAACAACCGCACCGGACATGAATGCCTTTCTTTACAGTGATTCGCCTACCTTGAATCGCATTTATTCAGTCGGGTCGACGATGAACTTACAAGGCGGTATCTTCACAAAAGGACAGCTTGAGGTTAATGCGTATCGCGGGACGCTGGACTTACCGGAAGCGAACTACCCGGCAGACGTCACCGCGTTGACCACTTTGATGAACACGAAAAAATCTGCTGACGCGGTACAATCTCGTCTCCGCCTGAAATATGATGCGAGTGTCCTGAAAAATCCGACGTCGATGCTTCCACTCAGTCGGGCTGTCAAAATGTATGTCGAGACTCCGAAACGAACAACTCCTTGACGCAAAAAACCCCTCGACATTGATGGATGTCGAGGGGTTTTTCATTGAAATGTTGTCGCACCATACGCTCGTGCCACCTTTTTGACTTTGGTCTTTTTGACTTCTGCACCTTGCTTTATCAACAACTGATAAATATCCTGTCGGTCTTGTTTGACTGCTTCATAAATCGGCTGATGCGTTCCGACGTTCGGATTTGCTCCTGCTGTCAGTAATTGCTTAATCACAGTCTCATTTTGATCGACCGTCGCATAATAGAGAGGCGAATTTCCAGCTTTATCGAGCGCATTGATATTTTTTCGTGTAGCTTCTTTAATCAGTAAAGCATAAGCATCCGCAGATTGGTTCACGCTCGTCGCAACATGCAGGACTGTCTGTTGTTGCTCATTCGTTTGCTCGACGGAAGCCCCCTTAGCAAGCCATTGCTTAACTACAGAAGCTGGTCCGAACCGGGCGACATAAAACCAGTTAACTTGATTTTTAACACTCGTGTCGTCCAGCAAAACGAGTGCTTTGTCATAGTCGAGTGCTTCTTGGAACTGCTGAATGTACTGATTCCGGTCTTTCGTCGATAAAGAAACGTGTTCGACTGCTGACGCAAATGCGTTAACATCTGACGTATCGATACTCTTTTCAAACGCTTGCTGGTTTCGCTGTTCGATCAACAAGTAGGTCGTTGCTCCAATTCCGATTAGAAACAGGAGAACGACGCTAATGATTTGCTTTTTCTTCACGTCATTTCCCCCATCACTTAATAGACATCCGTATCTGGTGAAGTGTTCGAACCTTCAGAAGAAATCGTCACTTTAAAGGTCGCCGTCAACGGTTGTTTCTCCGTCGCACCGGTTTTGATGACTTCAAGGACCGATTGATCTGCTTTTAATGCCGTCACTTTGACACGTGCGACACCTGGGCGAATCGGTTTTAAGGCTTGTGCCGATGAATCAATCTTCACATACTCTTTTCCCTGAAGCACTTCCAACCGATAAAAACGCTCTGTCGCCGTCACGGGTAACCAGTTCAAGACAGGCTGCTTTTGAACATCCTGCATGGAAAGTGTTAAATCGTTCGCCGTCAAATCATTTGGATTTTCACGTACCATGATTTTCGTGATGGCTTGTGTCGCTGTAAAATCTCGAAGTTTCAGTAAGGCGTCGACTGGACCAGCCGGTGTCCCCGTTATTCCCTTGACTGTGTAACCAGCCGCCGTTTGAATGAGTTCGATTGCCGGACTAGACGTCGAAACGGTGAACGGTAATCGAATACTCGGTGTAAAGGTCGCCGTGACATCTTGTGTCGTGTTGACCCATAACTCTAGGTTATTCGGTGTTACGGCTAGTTCCGGTAATTTAACTTCAATCGTATAGACTTGCGACTGGGCTAAATAGGTCGTGCTGCCGCTCGATGCCGGAACAACGGCTTGAACGGTCATTGTGCCTGGTTTTTTTCCTGTTAGCGATAACTCATCTGTTGTCAGACCGGTAGCCTCGACTAAATCGTTGTTCGTGACAAGCCATTTAATCGGTGCATCCGTCCCGGACAACATGGCTGCTTCGCCCGTCATCGCTTTCGTCTGTCCGACGTATAACTCGCTTGGTACACCACGGACGATCAATCCACCAAAGACATCGTTAATCGTCAACTTCGAAATCGCGACTAATTCACGTCCATTCGCGACGGGGACAATCAATTTAATTTCCGTCGTTCCGATTTTCTTCGGTTCGATGATGCCTTGATCGTTAATCTTCGCAATGCTCGTATCTTCAATCGACCATCTCAATGTGCCGTACTGACTACCTGCCGGATTGATTTCTGGCAATACCTTATAAGACGGCGTGTTGATATCCATCCGGACAGCTGGAATTTTAGCTTCCGTCGCAAAGCGGGTCGATAAGGCATATCCTAGTCTCGGGAACGACTGGACATCGTTCGCAAGTGAAGTCGATTTATCGACGCCATTTTTCTTATCACGGTAAATGGTCTTCGTTGAAACAATTGTATTCTCTTTTTCATCGAAGACATGAACACCTGCCGCATCCTTCGCTCGTACTTTTACGGTAAAAATCAGTTCCGACGGCTTTGCAATCCATAATCCTTTGTGGAGCCCTTCAATCGCTTCATCATATTCGATGTCCGGTACATTCCCCGTCAATGTTTGATTGACGATTTTCGCACCGTTAAGACCTGTTGCTGAGACGACTTCGATATTACTCGGGAAGTTTTCTGTAAACAAAATATCTTCCATCGTTACTGAAAATTGTCCCATGATGTAGCCGTTGTTACCGATGGCATCTTTTTGAAGCATCGGGCTTGTTTTGACCGTATACGTAATCGTTGCTGTTTCCCCTTGCGGAATCGTTGCCGGATCGATTGACCGTGATAATGTGAACGGAGATGAAGCGGATGGCTGAACGATTTGGACGGTACGTGTCTCAATCGTTTTCGCCCCCCGTTGATCCTCTGCTTCGATCCGGATTGTCGCGGTTGTTTTCCCTGTCAACTTAGCATCAAAGCTTTGGCTGACAAACGAATTGTTTTTTAGTTTATTATTTTCATACACTTTTTCATTGTCGATGTAGATTCGTGTCTTCAATTCCCGATCGCGTAAGTCATAGTCATTAACCTTATAAGATACCGTGATTGGTTCATTGTCTAAATAACTCGCTTGATTGGCTGGCAGGATATTTTTAATGAGCGGTTTATGATTCGCCCCGATAAAGGCGCGGTACATCGTGTTCGAGAACAGTTCTTTTTCCTGTTGTTGGTTGAACGTCGAGGTATGACCTGCACCGGAGTAGGTGACATTGCCTTTTGTATACATATAGTAATGGTTACGGGCATCGCCGATGGTACGACCCGCGTTTTGAGTCGTCGTATCGACGTCCAGTTTGTTTTCTCGAATGTTGTACCACGGAATTAAATCGGGTTGTTCTAAATCAAGACCAAAGTATTGGTCATGGGTTGTTGCGATTGAGACTTCATCCGCTAACGTAAACGGATACGACGTCATGACACCGTCATTTTGTTTGACCGCCTTCCCTGACGTCCGCTGTGCTCCGTACCCCATGTTCGTGAAGTTCTTTTGTCCGGCAAGTCCGGCAAATTTCTTTTCCCAGAACAGTTCCGGATTCGCTGACTGACTTGGACGGAAAATCGTATCGTGGGACAACATCAGTCCTTGCCCGGTGTTCGTGAAATCAAGGATTGCATTCGAGGCCGCATCATTCAGCGACGCCGCTCCGTACGAATCTTGAAATCCAAAGATTAACATGTCGTACGTCGTATTTAAGTTTCGTGATGCGTACGTACTGTTAAATGTATCTGCCGTAATGACTTCGACGTTAAAATCATAGTACCCGGTTTCTTTCAATAACGTACCGGTGTTCATGAAGCCATTGATTGAACCCGTCGATCCACTGCGCGTCACCTGTAAGATTTTTGCTTCTGCGACTTGGTCCTTCATTAAGAAACTACCTGTTTTGTAGTCGGTCAGTCCGTCGCTACTCGACACACGGATCATCCAGTTCCGAGGTCCCGTGTAACTCGGGGCATCGAAATTATAGCTCAATGCCCCCGTTTTGGTAGCCGGCTTCTCATCAACCTTTTCCGACTCTTCAAATTGGTCATTGCTATCAAAGTCGATATACAGTTGCGCTAACTGATTCGTGTTCTCGAGCGTCGTCGTGTACATGAAGTCGATTGGAACGTTCGGAACAGCTGACTTCCCTTTATCGATTCCTGTTAATGACACACCGTTTTGTTTGACGGAAACACCTTCTAGCCGCGGACGGATGACCTTTTGAGTCTTTAACTTCGTCATGACTGTCTGAATATCCGTATATCGAATCAATGCATTTGATTTAAGATCTTTAAAGATGGCATTAAAATTGCTTGACGTATGTGTCAAGACATCTTGATGTAGAAAAACCGGCAGCCCTTTATTGACGAAGGCACTGACGATTTCATTTCCTTTTAACTTCGTGATGTCGTTCTCAATCTTACTCGTATTATGTGCTTTCTTCGTATCCGAGATTGTCATTGAATAACGGTCGGTTCCTGTGAAGACGGATGGATCAAAGACAACAGCATCAAACGCACCATCTAACGGAAAACGAGAGGCGTTCAACTCTTTGACCGTCATCATTTCAATCTCATAGCGGGTCGAATCGAGCCCGTTGAGCAATGAGGTGATTATCGTATTTGGATCAATCCGGTTCGTCATCGACCATGCATCCCGGATTTCAAGAATTTTCAACTTATCTGCCGCAGCAGCCTTCGTATGTGGTTCTTGTATATAATTAAAACTCGTAAAGATCAGTACACTGACTAAAAACAGACGTAACCACCGTTTCATCTTCCATCGTCTCCTCGTCGTAAGATCATAAAATATAGGACTATATTACCCCAATCTTAGTATACAAGGACTTTTAGCGTTTTCCCTTTTTTGTAAAACGTTGTCGCAGTATTTTTTCACGAACGACACTGATGAAGTAAAGAGACCCTGTTACGATGAGTGTTTGATTAGTCCCTTCGTATTCAGCAAGAAACGAATCGAGTTCTATGACGTTTGCCCCATCCGCAGTCAGTTCTTCTAGCGACCGGGCTCGCGGAAAATCAAACGTCGTCTCCACAATCATCGGTGTCACTTCTTGAAATTGTTTAATCATCGCAAGGCGATCCTTATCCCGCAGGATGGAGCAAAGGATGACGATTGGCATTGTTTCCTGTTTTAGACGGTCGACGAGCACTTTAACACCTTCCGGATTATGAGCCCCGTCTAAGATGATGCGCGGCTCGCGCGAGATTGTCTCAAACCGTCCCGGATGTTTGGCGTTGCGGAGACCCCGACGAATCGCCGTCTTTGACCAACCGAGCTTCTTTGCGAAGATGACGGCGTTCGCTGCATTTTCGACTTGATGGTGCCCTTCGAGTCCAAGTCGTGTTTCCGGAATTCCTTCATACGTCGCCCATGTTCCGGTCGCATTCAGTCGGTACGAGACGATGGCTTCCTGACTCCACTTCAACGTTGCCGCCCGGTCGCCACAATAGGCCATCAACGGGACCGTCAATTCCTCTTGCAGTTTCCCGGCAATGACCGATGTTCCCCGTTTGATGATGCCGAACTTTTGAAGGGCAATCTCTTGGAGCGTATCTCCGAGAATCGCTTGATGATCGTGACCAATTGAGGTGATGATGGCCGCTTTCGGTTGCTTCAGTACGTTTGTCGAGTCATAAAGCCCTCCGAGTCCGACCTCGTAAATGACGAAGTCTGGACGAACTTGATTGAAATGATAGAAAGCAAGTGCCGTCAACGCTTCAAATTCCGTGACTGTACCAATCGTCGGCTCAAGCTCGGTCATTGCTTGCTTCACTGCAGTAGCTGCCTTAACGAGATCCGCTTCAGCAATCGGCACTCCGTTCAGCATGATCCGTTCCTCGAACTGAATGATGTATGGGGATGTAAACGTCCCGATGTGTAACCCTTCCGCCATTCCCATCTCCCGTAAGAAGGCGACGGTCGACCCTTTCCCGTTCGTCCCCGCGACATGGATCGTCGGAACAGCATCCGGATCAATCTTTAGTTCTTCCAGTAACGCTTCCATCCGACTTAATCCCGGTTTGATACCGAATGCCAGTAACCGTGACAACCACTCTAATACGTCTTCTCTCGTCTCCACTCTGTCTCCGCTCCTTTAAAAAAAGTGGCTCAAGGAAACTTGAGCCACTGTTGAAATTATTGAGATAGTTCGTTGATCCGTGCTTCGACTGCCGCACGTTTTTCGTTATAATCCTGTGCTTTTGCTTGTTCTTCTTCGATGACATGTGCCGGTGCTTTTCCGACGAAACCTGGGTTGTTGAGTTTTTTCTCGACCCGTTCGACTTCCTTCGTATACTTGACGAGTTCTTTGTTCAAGCGGGCGATTTCTTCTTCGATGTTGATTAAATCAGCCAACGGAATGAACAATTCTGCGCCGGTCACGATGGCACTGAGTGCTTTTTCCGGTGCTGCCATGCTGCGTTCGACAAGTAATTCGGAAGCATTCGTGAACTTTTTCAAGTATGAGACGTTCGTCTCTAAGTCATGCTGTACTTGGTCGTCACTCGTCGAAATCATCAACTGGATTTGTTTTGACATCGGTGCGTTCACTTCGGCACGAATGTTGCGGACCGACCGGATGACGTTTTGGACAGCTTCAAACGCAGGAACTGCTTGCGGGAAGTCGAGTGTCTCATTACGTGTCGGCCAAGCCGCACGCGTGATCGTTTCCCCTTGATGCGGCAAGTGCTGCCAAATCTCTTCCGTGATGAACGGCATGAACGGGTGCATCAGACGCATGATTTGGTCGAGCGTGTACGCAAGAATCGAACGCGTCGTCAATTTAGCGACCTCATCTTCACCGTTCAGCGGTAACTTCGCCATCTCGATGTACCAGTTACAGAAATCTTCCCAGATGAAGTGGTAGAGGACTCGACCGGCTTCACCGAACTCATACTTATCGGATAATCGTGTCACATCAGCAATCGTCGTGTTCAGACGTGTCAAAATCCACTGATCGGCTAATGATTTTTCGCCCGTCAGATCGATTTCTTCATACGTCAGACCATCCATGTTCATCAGTGCGAAACGGCTTGCGTTCCACAATTTATTCGAGAAGTTCCATGTCGCTTCGATTTTTTCCCAATAGAAACGTAGGTCGTTTCCTGGCGTCGAACCTGTCGTTAAGAACCAACGGAGTGAATCGGCACCATATTTTTCGATGACGTCCATTGGATCGATTCCGTTCCCGAGTGATTTCGACATCTTCCGTCCGTCCGAGTCACGAATCAGACCGTGAATCAACACATCGTTGAATGGACGTTCGCCTGTGAATTCATACGATTGGAAAATCATCCGCGATACCCAGAAGGCGATGATGTCGTACCCCGTTACGAGTGTCGACGTCGGGAAGTATTTTTGGTAGTCCGCAGCATCCGTATTCGGCCAACCCATCGTCGAGAACGGCCAGAGCGCTGACGAGAACCACGTATCGAGGACATCGTTGTCCTGCTCCCAGTTTTCGATGTCGGCAGGTGCTTCTTTCCCAACGAACACTTCACCTGTTTCTTTATGATACCAGGCTGGAATACGGTGTCCCCACCAGAGTTGACGGCTGACACACCAGTCACGGATATTCTCCATCCAGCGGACGTAGGTGTTTTCGAACCGTTGTGGGACGAAGTTGATTTTATCCTCGCCCTGTTGTTCAGCAAGTGCTTTTTCAGCGAGTGGCTCCATCTTGACGAACCATTGCAGCGACAAGTACGGTTCAACGACTGCATCCGACCGTTCCGAGTGACCAACCGAGTGCAGGTGCGGCTCGACTTTAATCAAGACGCCCGAGGCTTTCAAATCTTCGACAATTTGTTTGCGGCACTCGAAGCGATCCATACCCTCGTATTTACCGGCGTTTTCGTTCATCGTTCCGTCTTCGTTCATGACGAGGACACGTGGTAAGTCATGACGGTTCCCCACTTCAAAGTCATTCGGGTCATGGGCAGGCGTGATTTTAACGACACCTGTTCCGAATTCCATATCGACATATTCGTCAGCGACGATCGGAATTTCTCGTTCGACGATCGGGAGCATGATCGTTTTACCGACGAGGTGAGCGTAACGCTCATCTTTCGGATTGACGGCGATTGCCGTATCCCCAAGCATCGTCTCCGGGCGCGTCGTCGCGAGTTTAACGTGACCTGTTCCGTCCGTCAACGGATAGCTGAGGTGGTAGAACGCACCTTCGATATCTTTATAGATGACTTCGATATCGGAAATCGCAGTTTTCGTCGCCGGGTCCCAGTTGACGATGTATTCGCCACGATAGATCAAACCTTTTTCATACAGCTTAACGAATACTTCCTGGACCGCTTCAGATAAACCCTCGTCGAGCGTAAAGCGCTCGCGTGAGTAATCCAGACCAAGTCCGAGTTTCGCCCATTGCGCACGAATCGTTGACGCATATTCTTCTTTCCATGCCCATGATTGTTCGAGGAATTTCTCACGTCCCATTTCTAAGCGCGATTGTCCTTCTGCCCGCAATTTTTGTTCAACTTTTGCTTGCGTCGCGATTCCCGCGTGGTCCATTCCCGGTAAGTACAGGACGTCGAACCCTTGCATCCGTTTCATCCGTGTCAGCATGTCTTGTAACGTCGTATCCCAAGCATGACCGAGGTGTAGTTTCCCTGTCACGTTCGGTGGCGGGATGACGATCGTGTACGGTGCTTTCTCCGGATCTTGATCGGCTTTGAAATATTCCCCTTCCAACCAAAAATCGTACCATTTTTCTTCCGTCGCCTGCGGATCATATTTCGTCGGCATTGATAATTCCTGCATCTAAATCGCTCCTTTTATCCATAATAAAAACGGCTACTCTCGTCCTCATCTAAGGACGAAAGAAGCCGTTGCTCTTCCGCGGTACCACCTTAGTTCACCCCGAAAACGGGAGTGCCCTCTAGCCCGCGTAACGTGCGGAATCCGGATATCGCTCGCTCGCGCTTACGATACCAGCTCGTGGGGTGACCTTCGTCGGGACACACTGTCACATCTCTCAGCCGGTGGATGTGTTCTCTCTTACAGTCTGTTGTCTGACTACTCTTCCCGTCAACGCTGTTTCCAAATTATTCTTTCCTTATTTTATCCGAGACGTCCATCACCCGTCAAGAACTCCTTAACGGTTAAATTCGACCTGGAGTTCTTTGAACGTCAGTTCGACGGCTTCAATCGTCCGTTCGATATCATCATCCGAGTGGACGGTCGATAAGAAGAGTCCCTCGAATTGTGACGGTGGGAGGAAGATTCCGCGCGCCGCCATCTTTTGATAGTACGAACGGAACATCTCGAGGTTCGATGTTTTCGCTTGTTCGAAATTCGTCACGGGTTGATTAGTGAAGAAGACACCGAACATTGCGCCGGCCCGGTTCGTCGTCAACGGAATGTTATATTTCGCAGCAGCCTGTAAATAGCCTTCTGCTAGACGATTTGCTTTTTGGTCAAACACTTCGTAGTGCTCCGGTTTTAATTGCGTTAAGGTCGCAAGCCCCGCTGCCATCGCAAGCGGATTCCCCGACAGGGTACCTGCCTGATAGATTGGACCTTGCGGCGCGATTTGCTCCATGATGTCACGGCGTCCACCGTAGGCACCGACGGGCATACCACCACCGATGACTTTACCGAGACATGTGATGTCTGGCGTGACACCGAAGTATCCTTGGGCACAGTTGAAGCCGACACGGAAACCGGTCATGACTTCGTCGAAAATTAACAACGTACCGTGTGCTTCCGTGATTTCACGAAGCCCTTCGAGGAATCCGGCTGCCGGCGGGACGAAGCCCATGTTACCTGCTGCCGGTTCAACGATGACACCTGCGATATCGTCGCCATGTTTTTCAAAGGCAGTCCGGACAGCGTCCATATCGTTATACGGAACCGTCAGCGTCATGCTGGCGATTTGTGCCGGAACTCCCGGTGAATCGGGAAGACCGAGCGTCGCGACGCCTGAACCGGCTTTAATCAACAACGAATCGCCGTGTCCGTGGTAACATCCTTCAAATTTCAGGATTTTCGTTTTGCCTGTAAACCCACGCGCGAGACGTAATGCCGCCATCGTTGCTTCGGTCCCCGAGTTGACCATCCGGACGACCTCGACGGACGGGACACGACTGATGACGAGTTCTGCCATCGCTGACTCGATTTCAGTTGGTGTCCCGTAACTCCAACCGCGTGTTGCCTGTTCTTGAATCGCCGCCGTGACGATCGGATCGGCGTGACCTAAAATCATCGGTCCCCATGATAAAACGTAATCGATGTATTCTTTCCCATCGATATCGTATAATTTTGAACCACTTGCCCGTTCGGCAAAGATTGGTGTCATACCAACTGATTTATAGGCACGGACTGGACTGTTCACGCCACCCGGCATGAGTGGTAATGCCCGCTCAAAGGCAGCTTTTGATTTTGAGTTCTGATTGGTTAAGCTCATTTCGATTCCTCCAAGTAACGACAGATGTCTTTCGCGAAATACGTGATGATTAAATCTGCTCCAGCACGTTTAAAGCCAAGCATCGTCTCCATGACGATTCGTTCTTCATCAATCCAACCGTTGAGTGCCGCTGCTTTGACCATGGCATATTCCCCTGAGACGTTATAGGCGACGATTGGTAAATCAATCCGCTCGCGCACGTCCCGAATGATGTCCATGAAGGCAAGCGCTGGTTTGACAATCATGAAGTCTGCCCCTTGTTCTACGTCAGACGTTGCTTCCCGGAATGCTTCACGGCGGTTCGCCGGATCCATTTGATATCCTTTACGATCACCTTCACCCGGTGCTGAATTGGCTGCGTCACGGAATGGCCCATAATAGGCAGAAGCGTACTTAACGCCATAACTCATGACTGGAATATGGCTGAACCCATTCTCATCAAGCCCTTGACGGATTGCAGCGACAAAACCGTCCATCATCGAGGATGGGGCAATGATGTCTGCACCGGCACGCGCTTGTGAGACGGCCGTTTGGACGTGCAGTGGGAGTGAGGCGTCATTATCGACTGTACCGTCCGCAACTATGCCGCAATGTCCTGTCGATGTATATTCACAGAGACATGTATCCGCGATGACCGTCAATTGCGGTGCGAGTTTCTTGACGAGACGCGTTGCTTCTTGAACGATCCCGTGATCATGGAATGCCCCTGTGCCTTGTTCATCTTTTAAATGATCATGTGGGACACCAAATAAAATCACCGACTCGATACCGAGTTTTACGATTTCGTTGATTTCTGCTTCGAGATGATCAAGCGATAGGTTGAACACACCAGGCATCGAACTAACTTCCCGCTTAATGTCTTCTCCTTCTGCGATAAACAGTGGATAAATCAAATCTGATTTATGCAAATGATTTTCTCGTACGAGTGAGCGAAGTGAAGCCGTATTTCGCAAACGGCGGTGACGTGCGAATTCTAATGTGTTCATAACAGTTCCTCCTCTAAAATACAGTCAATCAATCCGTCGAGCGTAAACGTCTTCGCGATGCGCAGAGGATACAGTCCTGCTGCTCGCGCTGCTTGTTCCGTGACCGGTCCAATCGCGACATACGTCGCAGACGTTTGAAGTGCTAACGAAGCGAGTGCTTCGACGGCCGATGGACTTTGTAATCCGATAAAATTTGCGTCTGACAAACGTTCTCGTGGAATCCGTCGGATGTTCGTTTCATATGTCACGACTTCGAGGACGTCAGCTGAGACGAATTGTTTTAAGTGTTCGAGTGGTTCTTGGCGCGACCGATTCCCACGGGCAAAACAAATCCGTTGGTTCGGCAATAGTTGGTGCTGTAACTCGGCGACGAGAACATCACCCGTAAAGGCAGATGGGATGAAGTCCGCGGTTCGCCCCGCTCGTTCGAGGGCTTGCGCTGTTTTTGTCCCAACAACTGCAATTTTCGTTTTTTGTAATCGTGGTAAATCGGCCTCGATTCGTTCGACGCCTGTCGGGCTCGTCACGACCAACCAATCAAGTGCCGGTGGCAATTCGAATGCAACCGGTACCGTCTCGATACTTGGTTCGTGAATGACTTCAATCTGCCGTTCCGCTAAACGCTGCACTTGCTGCGAGTTCGGTGGCCGACTCCCGGTCAGGACAAGCCGTTTATAAGTCATCCGGCAACGATGCGAGAATTTCGCGACCGCCGGCATCGAGTAACCGATCCGCGACGAGTTGACCGAGTTGCATCGGGTCAAGCGAAGTTTCGCGTTCGAGCAAGATTTGTGTCCCATCGACTGAACCGATGAAACCAACGAGTGTCGTCGATAAATCTTCGTTGATCGTCGCAAAACCACCAACCGGGACGTGACAGCTTCCTTCGATCGCGGATAAGAATGACCGCTCGGCAAAGGCCACTTTTTCAGTCATTTGATCATGAATTAAATTTAAAAGATCACGGATTTCCTGGTCTTGTTCACGGCATTCGATTGCCAAGATACCTTGACCGACAGCAGGAATCATCTCGTCCGTCGAAATGTATTCCGAGACGATTTCATCTGACCACCCCATCCGTTGCAGACCAGCTGCCGCAAGTAAAATCCCGTCGAATGGTCCTGTCTTCAACTTTTCGAGACGTGTATCAATGTTTCCGCGAATCGATTCAATCTTCAAATCCGGACGAAGTTTAAGCAATTGTGAGCCGCGGCGTAAACTGCTCGTCCCGACCGTAGCACCTTCAGGCAGGGTCGCAAGTCCGCCGCCTGTTGTTGTGATGAGCGCATCCCGTGCATCGACACGTGCAGGTGTTGATCCGATGATAAGACCTGCTGGAAGTTCTGACGGAAGATCTTTCATGCTATGGACAGCGAAGTCGATTTCTTCATCCAGCATCTGTTGTTCGATTTCCTTGACGAACAATCCTTTCCCGCCGACTTTAGACAATGTCACATCAAGGATTCGGTCCCCTTTAGTGATGATGTTCTTGATTTCGAATTCATATGGAGCACCCGCTTGTTTCAATTGCTCGATGACCCATTTCGTCTGTGTCATCGCTAGTTTCGAACTGCGTGAACCTACTATGATTTTTCGCATGCTAAAATCCCCCTGTACAATAATAAAGGGGCGGCACAAGTCCGCCCCATGCTTTTCTATTGTAACACAATTACAGCTTTGTTCACCGATTCACAGCTTTGCGTGGTTCAGAAGTTTCGTCTTGTAACACGACGTCTTCGACCGAGGAATCA
Organism: Exiguobacterium sp. s102; assembly: GCF_018618635.1. Classification (NCBI taxonomy): domain Bacteria; kingdom Bacillati; phylum Bacillota; class Bacilli; order Caryophanales; genus Exiguobacterium; species Exiguobacterium sp. s102. The sequence continues at coordinate 518,561 of NZ_JACSML010000001.1, read as the reverse complement.
AACAGTTCTTCATCGAGTGCAAAGGTGTCCATGAACTGTGCAATGCGTTGTTCTGCATCTGGTTTTGCCGCGGCATCTTTAATGTATGAGAGCGGTTCACGTAATAATTGATTGATAATTGATTTCATGTGTTTTCCAATGACGGCTTTTTCACGGGCCGACATGTCCGGCAGTTTCCGTTCGAGGCTTTGCATCGTCTCTTGCTGAATTTTAAGCGATTGATCGCGCAGTTCCGTAATGATTGGAACGACACCAAGCGTCGTCATCCATCCTTCAAACTCAGCGATGGCAGCTTCAATCCGTAACTCGATTTTAGCCGCTTCTTTCATCCGTTCCGCCATGTTCTGTTGGACGATTGATGTTAAATCATCGACGTCATATAAATGAACACCAGGTAAGTCACCCGCTGTCGGTTCGATATCACGTGGTACCGCGATGTCGATCAACAGGAAGGGACGGTCACTGCGGAACAGTTGAGCAGCGGCGATATCTTCCCGCTTGATGATCGCCCGTTTGGCACCGGTAGAAGAAATGACGATATCAGCGCGAAGAAGACCACATTGCATTTCGTTAATCGAATGTGCAGACCCTTCGAAACGATTCGCAACTTCTTCTGCTTTCGCAAGCGTTCGGTTAAAGACCGTGATATCTCGCGCACCGGCCTCATACAAGTTCAACGTCGTCAATTCACCTGTCTCACCGGCACCGATGACGACAATTGATTTATCTTCAAGAGAACCGAGCAATTGTTCTGCAAGTGTCACGGCAGCAGCACTGACAGAAACGGCACTCTCCCCGATTCCTGTTTCAGCATGGGCACGTTTCGCAAGCGTTACCGCTTCCTTAAATAGTTTGTTGAAGACCGTTCCCGTCGTTTCTAATTTTTGCGCTGTAAAGAAACTTGTCTTCACTTGACCTAAAATTTGCGTTTCCCCGACGATCATCGAATCGAGACCACTCGTCACTCGGAACAAGTGCTTCATCGCATCAAACCCTTCATGGATGAATAAATACGGTTCAAGTTCTTCCATCGTCAAACCGAACCAGTTCGCAAGAAAACGTTTTGTATAGTAGCGTCCTGTGTGTGGTTGATCCGTCACGACATATAATTCGGTCCGGTTACAAGTCGACACGATGACGCTCTCGAAAATACTCTTTTCATCTCGTAACGCCACGACCGCTCCCTTCATCTCATGTTCCCCAAATGAGACTTGTTCGCGTATTGATACAGGCGCCGTCTTATTATTTAAACCGACAACTACGATATGCATGCGCTCTACCCCTTACGTCTAAAGATTTCATTCTCCTCTATCTTTTGTTCTCTACTCTACATTATAACCATTATAAAAAAGATTCCAATCAATTTATAAACTAAAATGAGTCAAAGTTGTGAAAAGTATTCTTTCATCCTATCCCTCTCTCGAATAAATCACAAACCCTCTGCTCGAATGTTTCAGCAGAGGGCTTATCGTTAGGATTTGGAAGAATCGGTAATGATTGTCGAGCTCTCGGTCTGCAAGTCGAACTGTTGCTGACGTAAACGATAAATACGAGCAATGTTCTGGATGACGACTTTGGAGACAGCATATGTCGGAACAGCCAAAATGACGCCGATGATACCGGCGATTTTACCGGCGACGAGCAAGACGATGATGATCGTCAACGGATGCACTTTTAACGTTTTCCCTTGAACATACGGAGAAATCAAATTCGATTCAATCTGTTGTGCGATAACGATCGTGATGATTGCATAAAGCGCCTTGATCGGATCATCGATGAATCCGACGATGACGGCAGGAACAGCACCGATATATGGTCCAAGATACGGAATGATGTTCGTCACCGTACAAAATAATGCGAGTAACAAAGCGTATTGAATATCTGAGATGAAGAAACCGATTAACGACATCAATCCGACGCAGAGTGAGACGATGACTTGACCATTGACGTAGTGCTTAACCGTCACGTGCATGTCATGTAAGATGTTACGTGTTTCTGCCTCATAGCCTTTCGGTAAAAGTTTAACGACCGAGTCAGGAAACTTGTACCCGTCAAGCAGCATATAGACGAGAATGAACGGAACGAGCACGACGATTAGAACCGTCGAAGAGATGACACCGAAAATGGTTCCGACAGATGCCGAAACGGACTTGAAGAGCGTTCCGATATATGACGTCGCTTCATTCGTCCACTCGTCAAACAATTCCGTATTGTGTTGAACCCAGTTCGAAATAAAACGATTGTCCATCAATTGATCGCGTAGATTCAACGTTTGATCACGTAGTTCTACGACAAGATTCGGGATGCTCGTGACAAACTCCGTCACCTGTTTGACGAGGATTGGACCGATCAACGTAATGATGAGCGTCAAAATCCCGACAAAAGCGAGTAAAACAATCAGAACGGCAAGTCCACGTCTTTTGACACGTTTTTGTAAGGTGTCAACGATTCCAAGTGTAAAGTAATAAAAAATTCCTGCAATGATAAGTGGTGGGAAAATTAACGCAAGCATCACTTTAATCGGTTGGAATAAAAACGAGATTTTCGTCCCGACCCAGATGACTAAGAAAATCGTTAGTATCCAAAGTAATGCTTTAAACCATTTGTTTCGAAGTAAGTCCACGAATAAGCCTCCTACAGTTTTCAATTCCGGTATAGCATATTTTTTAAAGCTGCTATTCCATTAATTTGTTATTATTTCATCTTTTTCATCAAGATTTACGCTGGATGAAAGCTATGTCCAAAAGAGAACTGGAAATAATCTTTATCTTTTTACAATATTAAGTATAGATACATCGCTATTTTTTATCTATATTATTTTCGAAATAATAAATTAAAAGGCAATGTTCATCTTGTGAACATTGCCTTTTACCTTCAATCAGTTGTACCTCTTACAAATGAGCATAAATCGCTTCCCATGCCGCATCGACACCTTCGCCCGTTTCTGAAGAAAACGGAATGAATGTATCTTGACCATCAAATTGCAGTTTCCGCTTGATGGCTGCGATTTGTTTATCCCGCTGACCACGCTTGATTTTATCAAGTTTTGTCGCGACGACGATGACGGATAAATCATAGTACTTTAAGAAGTCGTACATGATGACATCATCTGCCGATGGTTCATGACGAATGTCAACGAGTAAGACGACACCTTTTAGTATTTCACGTGTCGTGAAATACTTCTCCATCATTTTTCCCCAGGCTTCCCGTTCCGTTTTCGAAACTTTCGCGTAGCCGTATCCGGGTACATCGACAAACATGAGCTCATCATTGATATTGAAGAAGTTCAACGTTTGTGTTTTCCCTGGTTTTGATGAAGTACGCGCGAGCGCCTTCCGCTGTACGAGCTTATTGATGAACGACGACTTTCCGACGTTCGACCGTCCCGCAAGTGCAACTTCCGGAAGAAGTGGTTCCGGATAATGCTCCGGATTGACACCACTTGTAATAAAATCTGCTTTATAAATTTTCATGTTACTCTCCTTTTAATGCATGTTCGAGTACTTGGTCCATCGTAGCGACCGGAATGAATCGAATCCCATCTCGAACGGTTTCTGGAATCTCATCGATATCGCGCGTATTGTCTTGTGGCATTAAAATCGTCGTCAATCCTGCACGATGTGCCGCGAGCGATTTCTCTTTTAGACCACCGATTGGTAAGACACGACCACGTAACGTGATTTCGCCTGTCATTCCGACGTCGCGCCGGACTGGACGTTTCGTCAGAGCAGAAATCAAGGCTGTCGCAATCGTAATCCCAGCTGACGGGCCATCTTTCGGTACGGCGCCTTCCGGTACGTGGATATGAATATCCTGTGTTTCATAGAAATTCGGGTCAATTCCAACTGTTTCAGCGTTCGCTCGTACGAAGCTGTATGCTGTCTGAGCCGACTCTTGCATGACATCACCAAGTTTACCCGTTAATTGCAATTTTCCTTTACCTGGCGCAAGACTGACTTCAATCGTCAGTGTGTCGCCCCCAAATGCAGTATACGCTAAACCGGTCACCGCGCCAATCGTATCTTCTAATTCTCCTTGACCATACCGGTAGATCGGTTTCCCTAAGAAGTCTGGTAAGTTCCGTTTCGTCACCGTGACACGTTTCTTTTCACCCATCGCGATTTGTTTCGCCGCCTTACGACAAAGCGACCCTAACACACGTTCCAAGTTCCGGACACCGGCTTCTCGTGTATACCGTCGGACGACTTCCTCGAGCGCGTCCGGTTTGACTGTTAATTGACTCTTTTTCAAGCCGTGTTCTTTGATTTGTTTCGATAGCAAGTGACGGACCGCAATTTGTGCTTTCTCTTGCTCCGTATAACCACCGATTTGAATCAATTCCATCCGGTCAAGTAAAGGTCCTGGAATGTTCGAGACATCATTCGCCGTTGCGATGAATAACACGTTCGATAAATCGAACGGCTCTTCGATATAGTGATCAGAAAAGCTATTGTTTTGCTCAGGATCGAGCACTTCAAGCATCGCAGACGATGGATCCCCACGGAAATCATTCGACATCTTATCGATTTCGTCGAGTAGGAAGACCGGATTGTTCGTACCTGCTTGTTTCAGTCCACGAATGATTCGTCCCGGCATCGCTCCGATATACGTCCGGCGATGGCCGCGGATCTCTGCTTCATCTCGTACACCACCAAGCGATACACGGACGAACTTCCGTTCAAGAGCGGTAGCGATGGAACGTGCAAGTGAAGTCTTCCCGACCCCCGGAGGACCTGCGAGACATAGAATCGGTCCACGTAACGAATCCGTCAATTGACGGACAGCTAAATACTCGAGAATCCGTTCTTTTACTTTTTCGAGACCGTAGTGATCTTCATCGAGTTGTTCCGACGCCGCTTCGACGTTCAAGAAATCATCCGTCGCCTCATTCCATGGAAGCGAGAAGAACCATTCCAAGTAATTTCGAATGACACCATGTTCCGGACTCGTCGCCGGTACGACGGCTAACCGATTGATTTCTTTTTCAACGTTTGCAACGGCTGTGTCTGATAAATCGAGCATCGCTAGCTGTTCTTTATACTTCACAGCATCACTTTCAGCAGAAACTGCTTCCCCTCCGAGTTCTTGTTGAATCGTTTTCAACTGTTCCCGAAGGTAATAGTCACGTTGGGATTGTTCAATCGTTTTTTTCGTCCGTTCCCGCATTTCTCGCTCTAGCTCAACGACTTCGTACTCATGCTTCATGACATCGAGCAACATCAAGCCCCGCTCGACCGGATCATTTTCTTCTAGGAATTCTTGTTTTTTTGCAAGTTCAATCGGCAATTTCGACGTGATGTAATCCGTCAAAGAATCCAGGCGTTCATACGTTTCAAAACGACGTCGTTCGTCTGTCCCGATGCCTTTGATACGGGAGACGAGTTGACCGAATTGTTCTTTAATCAAGCGGACGAGCGCCTCTTGTTTTGCACCTTTGATATCGATTTTCTCAATCGGTTCGATGGCTGCTTGATACCCTTCATCCGTTTCACTGACTTGTTCAATCCGAACACGTTCCTTACCGATGACGCGAACGCGGACCGTATCATTGCCAAGCTCACTCATCTTCGCGATTTGGACAAGTGTTCCGATTGTATGCAGTCCGTCAACCGATGGTTCTGCTTCTGGGTCGCGTTGCGTCACGACGACCAAATCAATTTCATGTTCCTTTGAAGCGAGTAATGCTTTTAGTGAAACTGGTCGACCAACATCAATCGTCAAGCCGATTAATGGATAGGCGACGACGCCACGAAGTGGTAAAAGTGGATATTGTTTTGTCTTCATCAAATTCCTCCTAAACAAAAAAGGCTCGGAAAGGCGTACAAGTAGCCTCCGAGCCGATTTGTCACGGTGTTACGCCGTTTCTTTTTCTTTACCTTGTTCAATTGTACCATCTTTCAACTCAAGCGTCGGACCACGCTTACCAGTCAACGTTTCAGCTGTAATGATGACTTTTGCGATATCTTCACGTGATGGTATTTCGAACATGATTTCAAGCATCGTTTCCTCAATGATCGAACGTAAACCACGTGCACCGGTTTTCCGTTTGATTGCGAGTTTCGCGATTTCAATTAGTCCTTCATCTGTGAAGTCGAGTTCGACATCATCAAGTTGAAGCATTTTTTTATATTGTTTGACTAACGCATTTTTAGGTTTCGTCAAGATTTGGACGAGTGCATCCTCATCGAGTGGTTCGAGTGTCGCCATGACTGGCAGACGACCGATGAACTCGGGGATTAGTCCGAATTTTTGGAGATCCTCTGGTAATGCGGCAGCAAGAATTTCTTTTTGCGTAAAGTTACGGTTTTCAGAATCATTTCCGAATCCGATGACTTTTTTACCAAGACGACGTTTAATCGATTGATCGATTCCATCAAATGCTCCACCGACGATGAAAAGAATATTCGTCGTATCGATTTGAATGAATTCTTGATGTGGATGTTTACGTCCACCTTGTGGCGGTACGCTCGCAACTGTTCCTTCTAGGATTTTAAGAAGTGCTTGTTGCACCCCTTCTCCTGATACATCACGTGTGATGGAAGGATTTTCAGATTTACGGGCAATTTTATCAATCTCATCAATATAGATGATTCCTTTTTCTGCTTTCTCGACATCGTAATCAGCAGCTTGAATGAGTTTCAAGAGGATGTTTTCAACATCTTCCCCAACATATCCAGCTTCCGTTAAACTTGTCGCATCCGCAATCGCGAAAGGAACATTTAAGATACGTGCCATTGTTTGTGCAAGAAGTGTCTTACCACTACCTGTTGGTCCAATCATGACGATGTTAGATTTAGAAAGCTCGACATCATCTGCCCGACCACCGGCGTTGATTCGTTTGTAATGATTGTACATTGCGACAGACAAAGACTTTTTCGCTTTCTCTTGACCAATGACATAATCATTTAATGTCTCACGAATTTCATGCGGTTTTGGTACGTTCTTTAGTTCGACTTCTTCTTCTGTACCAAGTTCCTCTTCAACGATTTCATTGCAGAGTTCGATACATTCATCGCAAATGTAAACGCCAGGTCCAGCAACAAGTTTGCGCACTTGCTCTTGTGTCTTTCCGCAGAAAGAACATTTTAGCTGACCTTTCTCTTCGTTAAATTTAAACATAAAGGTCCACCCCTTTAACGTGGAAGTTGTATAGATACGTTTCGCATCCAATCTCACGTTTTACTATTAATGATTGTAGCACGAACAAGGAAAGTCTTTCAAATCTTGGACGAGCGTTTTACAGTTTGATTTGAAGATTTTGATAATGTTTGTCCTTGTTTGACCTATCGTACAAAAAAAACGACTTCAAGACCAGAAATAGGTCTTGAAATCGTTTAGTTCAGTTAAAAAACTTATTTCGTTTTAGCATTATCAACGAGAACGTCGATTGCTTTACGGAACTGGAGATCACCTTTAAGCGTGTCGAGACCACCTTGTGGCGCGAGCATCGTTTCAAGTTGATCAGCAGGGATGTTGTAGAGTTCAGACATCGATTGAAGTTCAGCTTGCGCTTCTTCTTCGTTCACTTCGATGTTTTCATCTGCAACAATTTGTTTCAGAACGAGACGTGCTTTAACACGTTCTTCTGCTTGTTCTTTCATTTCAGTACGCATCGCTTCTTCTGTCGTTCCAGTTAACTGGAAGTACATGTCGAGTTCGATACCTTGTGATTGAATGCGTTGTGTGAATTCTTGGACCATACGCTCAACTTCGTTGTCGACCATAACTGCAGGAAGATCAACTGTCGCGTTTTTAGTCGCTGCTTCAACCAACTCATCACGCATTGAAGCATCAGCTTCTTGTTTACGTGTGTTTTCAAGACGTGTACGAATTTTTGTTTTCAACTCATCAAGAGAAGAAACTTCTTCGTCCATTTCTTTAGCAAACTCATCTGTCAATTCAGGGAGTTCTTGTGCTTTCACTTCGTGGATTGTTACTTTGAATACGACTGGTTTACCAGCGAGTGATGCTTCATGGTACTCTTCTGGGAAAGTAACGTCGATATCTTTTTGCTCACCAGTTTTCAGACCGACCATTTGCTCTTCGAATCCTGGAATGAAGTTTCCTGAACCGATGACGAGTGAATAGTTTTCAGCAGTTCCGCCGTCGAATTGGTTGTCCCCATCAAAACCTGCGAAGTCGAATACGACCGTGTCGCCATTTTCGATGACGCCGTCTTCTTTTACGACGAGCTCTGCTCCACGCTCTTGCATTGTTTTGAGTTCAGCATCGACATCTTCGTCAGTAACGTCAGTTTCGACAGCTGTGTACTCAAGACCTTTGTACTCACCAAGAGTTGCTTCAGGTTCGATGACGAACGTGATTTTAAACTCAACCGGTTTTCCTTTTTCGAGTGTTTCAACGTCGATGTTTTCAAGCGCGATTGGCTCGATACCTGATTCGACGACAGCACCTTCGATTGTATCTTGATACAAGATATCAAGAGCATCTTGATAAAGTGCTTCTTCACCGTACATTTTGTTAAACATTGTGCGTGGCATTTTTCCTTTACGGAAACCAGGTGTGTTCAAAGTCTTAACGACTTTCTTGAACGCTTGGTCTACCGCTTTATCAAATGCTTCAGCAGGCGCTTCATACGTGAGAACGCCGAGGCTACCTGATTGTTTTTCCCATTTTGCAGTCATGCTGAGTCCCTCCAAAATTGTCAATTAGCGTACATGTGTGTACAACAAGTCACATTATAGCACATCCATTCCGAGCATTACCACTGTTGAACGAATGGATTCCTCGCATTTCCTATATCGCCGTCTTCTCGTACGCTTTTCCCTCTTCTAACATCTGGTGAGCACTATCGTATAAGTCACGCGCAAGTGCCCCGAGTTCTTTTTCGGGCACATCACGTTCGAACGTCATTCCAGCGAGTGCATCAAGCGTTTCAATCATCTCGACCGGATTCATATCGAATAAATCGACTTCCTGATTGAGGTGGAGCATTTGATGCCAGGACAACATTAGTAGCGCTCGAAAAGGATCGAGCCGTCTCAAGCTAAATAAAACTTCTTGCACTCCGAGCAGTTGCGCCTGCTGTTGTTCCAACCGTCTACGTAGCTGCTCGGCGGAATCGAATGTCACGTCAAGCTGCAAACGTTCGATTCGAAGCGTTAAAGGAAAACATGAGTCGTCCGTCATTAATTGCAATAATAACGTATGAAGGACGATTAAACTTTGTTGTCTTACGTCCTCGCCGATTGCATAAGAGGTGCAAAGATACCGTCTCAATTCAGGCGCCTTTTCAAGCGTCAGTCCACGTAACTGCTCGAATTGTTGTTCGTACGTTCCTGTTTGAAAAACGTTTATCCATTCCGCTTCCGACTTCCCGAGCGATTTCCGCGTTAAAAACGATTCGTCCGAACGTGCTTCCCTGTCTGGTTCCGTTTGCCGTCCAAGCATTGATGCCGCTTCCTCCAACTTAACTGCTAGACCGTATGGTAAGTATGGTGAGGATGTCCGAAGCGCGACACGAAGCGGGTATGCCTGTCCATGCTCAAAGAGGAAGAGCGCAAGCACTTGCTCAACTCCTTCGACTGTCAAAAACGATTCCGCTATTTTGATGAAGCGTTCTCGTTCTTCTTTACTTTCAGAAAAAGCATCTTGCATCGTATATACCCTATACAAAATGTCGTCATCACTCATCGCCACGTCATCGAGTCGCTTCATCCGTTCATCTCGCTCGGCCCTCGTCATCCGTGCGAGTCGCATCCGTTCCTGTTCCAGCGGTCGTTCCATCCAACGGGATTCACTCATGCGCTCTCCTCCTCTACCAATCATTCTTATTTTGTGAAGGGATCGAGTCGTTCCGTCCAACTAGATATTGCGTCTTGCAGTCGTTGTCCTTGTTCGACTCCAAGCTGATTCAACGTATCAAGCGAGACGTCCGTCTCAAGAAGACGTGTCATCGACTCTGATTGATCGACATACTGCTTTAACTTATCACTCAAACTCTTTAGTTCGGCCGGCGGACTGTCGAGACTAGACAGACGTTCGTCGATTTGATCGAGCTCTTTCTCTAACTTTTGAACCGTCTCATCATTTTTCAGCTTTTCCATTTGTTGATCCAGTGTTTGTTCTGGATTTGCCGATTCGCGTGCCTTCTCCGCTGCTTGATCGAGCTTAGCCGAGAGCTCTGACGTGACACGTGATGTATCTTTCGCAATTGTTTGTAGTTCCGCTGCATAATCAACATTATTTTTCACTTCGACGACTTGTTGTTTTGCGTCGTCGACCGTATTCGTTATTTCGCTACAACCAGCTAGAGCAACTGTCAGAAGGAGGATTCCACCGATTCGTTTCCTCATTGTCCACATCCCCTTTTTAAGTTCATGATACCTTGATTATAATCGAAAATCATAATAAAAAAAAGAGACCGCCCTCGTAAGGGCAGTCTCTATTTTAATTATAGCGTCCCAAGAGGGATTCGAACCCCCGACCGACGCCTTAGAAGGGCGTTGCTCTATCCAGCTGAGCTATTGGGACGTGTCAACACGAATAAACTATACTAAAACAATTCTTTCGTGTCAATCACATTACAAAAAATCTTTTCTTAAAGCGTGCCTTCTAAATGTAAAGCATTAATCTGTTCACCTGTCAGATCGTAAAAATCAACGGAATACGCATCTTCTTCAAGCGTCAAAATCGCATACGTTTTTTCAGGACGGTGTCGCGGCATACGAATCGAACCCGGATTGATGAAGAGTTTACCATCCTTTTGTTCCGCTTTCGCCACGTGCGAATGACCATACAACACGACCTGTGCTGCTTTTTGATCCGCATGATGGACTAATTGATCGAGGCTGTATTTCACGTCTTGACGATGACCATGGACACATAATAGATTGACTGTGCCAAAAGGCTCAAGTACCTCATCGGCAAAGTCGTTACCATAATCACAATTCCCTTTAACGACACGATAGGGATATAATGATTCGTCCATCCGTGTCAACTGTGAGTCTCCACAATGATACGCAACCTCTGCTTCCGGATGCCGTTCGACGATTGTCAGAAGTTCCGATTCGAGACCATGGCTATCACTAACGATTAACGCTTTCATCGTTGATCACTCTCCTAAAAAAGTAGTCAGTGCTAATTCAAGTTTTTTCAACGCATTCCCGCGATGACTAATCGCCGCTTTCTCATCTTTTGTTAACTCGGCGGCCGTTTGATTTCGAGATGGGACGATGAACAAAGGATCATAACCGAAACCATGCTCACCTTTCGCTTCGAATCCGATGAGACCTTCCATCGTACCGCGTACAGTCAACGTCTCCCCAGAAGGTTTTGCAAGTGACAATGCACAGACGAAGCGCGCTGTCCGCTCTTCGATTGATCGATTGCCCAATTTCTCGAGCAACAATGCATTATTCGCTGCATCTGATTTTTCTAGACCTGCAAAACGCGCTGAGTAGACACCAGGCGCCCCGTCGAGCGCGTCGACTTCGAGTCCCGAGTCGTCGGCAAGAACCGCGTGACCGAAGTAAGCAGCTGCTTCTTTCGCTTTCAGTTCAGCATTTTCTTCAAAAGTTACACCCGTTTCATCCGTCTCAGGTGCAGCTTCGTAATCCAGTAAAGAAGATACGTCATAACCTAGTTTCCCGAGCATCGCTTCGAGTTCTTTCACTTTCCCAGCATTGCGGGTCGCGACGATGATTTTCATCGGTGTTCCCCCACTTCTTCTCCAACATACCACCACGAAGCACCTAATGCGTCTTGACCGGCACGCAGGAGTTCTTCAATACCCTTTTCCCCAAGTTCGAGCATATCGAGCATTTCACGTTTCGAAAATGTCGCCTCTTCACCTGTCGCCTGCATCTCGACGATTTTCCCGGAAGAGGTCATGACTAAGTTCAAATCAACATCGGCTGCAGCATCCTCTTCATAACAGAGATCAAGGAGCAGCTCTTGACCGACCTTTCCAATCGAGACGGCTGCGATTCCTTCTTTGATTGGTGTATCCGTCAGTTTCCCGCTTTGAATCAGACCGTCTACTGCGAGGACGAGGGCAAGAAAACCGCCTGTGATCGCAGCCGTTCTCGTTCCGCCATCCGCCTGAATGACATCACAATCAATCCAGACCGTTCGTTCACCTAGTTTTTCTAAGTCGACGACAGCACGTAACGCCCGACTGATCAAACGCTGGATTTCCATCGTCCGACCTGTCTGTTTACCACGGACCGACTCGCGCGCTGTCCGTTGCGCCGTCGCACGTGGTAACATCGCATATTCCGCATTGATCCAGCCATGACGTTTCCCCCGTAAAAAGGGTGGGACTTTCTCTTCGACCGTTGCCGTACACAAGACCCGCGTGTCTCCGACTGCGATCATAATGGAACCTTCCGCATGTTTATTCACGTTCGTCTCAAACGCAATCGCTCGCATCATCGTAGATTCTCGTTGATCGATTCTCATGTCGTTTCCTCCGTTCCGAGTACTAATCGTTTTGCTTGGATTGGTTGACTCAACCAATCGGTCGCGATCCGTTCAAAGGAACGCGTGTCACCTGTCGCATGATACACATGTTCCGGTATAAAATCATTTCCTGCTGCAATTCCATTGTAGTCGAGGAGAGCCGCGACTTCGAGCGCCGTCTCGTCTCCTGAAGAAATCAATTGGACGTCTGGTCCGATGACTCGTCCAATGACATCTGCGAGCAGCGGATAATGGGTACACCCTAAAATCAACGTGTCCATGTCGTACGAAAGCAATGGACGTAATGTATTGGCGACGACACGTTCGACGTAAGCACCTGTCGTCTGTGAGGACTCGACGAGCGGGACGAACGGCGGACATGCAAGTGATTCGACAACAACTTGCCCTTCGACATGTCGTAATGCCTTTTCATAAGAATTGCTCTCGACCGTCATCTTCGTCCCGATGACACCGATTCGTTTCGATCGCGTTACCTTGACTGCCGCCCGTGCTCCTGGGTCGATGACGCCAATGACTGGAATCGTCAATTTTTCCCGTGCTTCTTTCAGGACGACTGCCGTCGCTGTATTACAGGCGATGACAATCAGTTTGACATCCTGCGCGACAAGATAATCAATCATCTCCCATGTAAATTGCCGGATTTCTTCTTCCGGTCGTGGTCCATAGGGACAGCGTAATGTATCCCCGACATATATGATTTGTTCATGAGGAAGCTGCCGCATCAGCTCACGCGCGACCGTCAAGCCGCCGACCCCAGAATCTAATACTCCAATTGGTTTGTTCACGTCATATCTCACCTTCCTATCCTCTATGGTAACAAAAAAGGACGACGGTGCAAGACCGGCGTCCGAGAATGTAGATAAAAGGATTACTGAGCAAGACCTTCGCTTGTCAGCATGTCTGAAAGAGTCGTGATTGCTTCAGAAGCATCGTCACCGTTTGCAACGATTTTGATGTCTGAATCTTTAGCGATACCGAGTGAAAGTACACCCATGATCGACTTAAGGTTAACAGTCTTTCCGTTGTACTCCAAGTTGATATCTGATTGGAATTTTGAAGCTGTGTTGACAAGTTGTGTTGCAGGACGAGCATGAATGCCTGAATCTGCGATGACTTTGAATGTTTTTTCCATGATTAAGAAATCTCCCTCCACTAATAACGTACTAGTGAGTCGTTTTCGAATATGTGAACTCATTATCAAATGATAACGGATTCGAATCGATTCTGCAAGGAATTTTTATAGGCTTTATCCCATGGAAAAGCATTCCCAGCACGATCGATTTGTACCATCGACGTTCGTCCCGTAAACATCAGTTGCTCTTCGTCATCGAATGCCGCGTAATGGACGTCACACGAGGCTTTTCCGACTTGAACAGGATAGGCGTAGACTGCAAGCCGCGTCCGTGGATAAACTTGGCGGATGTAGTTACACTGCGCATCCGCGACGACGACGATTCCGTCATCTGCTAACGAGTAGCCTGTCTCTTCAAGCATCAACGTCCGGACATCCTCAAAATAGACGAACGGGACTCGATTGTTCATATGACCGTAGGCATCCGTCTCAGCGAAGCGAACCGCAACATCGAGTCTCGTCCCGTGTTTCATTTGACTTAACCACCCATCTAAATCTTCGATATAACTAGGTACACGCACGTAAATTCCCTCCTGAATATAAAAAGAAGGAGCAGCGCCCCTTCTTTTTTATGAATTAATTGCTAACCGCTTCTCCTGTACGACCTTCGTCGCTACCGAAGAATTTTTTGAACGAGTGTAATGTCGTCTGACGGTTCATTGCCGCAATCGATGTCGTAAGCGGAATCCCTTTCGGGCAGACCTCAACACAGTTTTGTGCATTACCGCATTGCATGATACCGCCATCTTCCATCAATGCTTCCAGGCGCTCTTCTTTATGATAGGCACCTGTCGGGTGTGAGTTGAAGAGACGAACCTGTGAGATCGACGCCGGTCCGATGAAGTTTGAACGGTCATTGACGTTCGGACATGCTTCAAGACAAACGCCACACGTCATACATTTTGAAAGTTCATACGCCCATTGCCGTTTGTTCTCTGGCATCCGTGGTCCTGGACCAAGGTCATACGTCCCATCGATCGGAACCCATGCTTTTACTTTTTTGAGTGCGTCAAACATCCGTTGACGGTCAACTTGTAAGTCGCGCACAATCGGGAACGTCTGCATCGGTTGCAAACGAATCGGTTGTTCGAGCTTATCGACGAGCGCTGTACAGGATTGACGTGGTGTCCCGTTGATGACCATCGAGCACGCCCCGCATACTTCTTCAAGACAACCCATGTCCCAGTTGATCGGTGTCGTTTTTTCGCCTGCCGCATTGACGGGATTCCGGCGAATCTCCATCAATGCTGAAATGACGTTCATGTTCGGACGATACGGGACTTCGAAAGCTTCATCATAGGCTTTTCCGTCTGGTCCATCCTGACGTTGCACGATGAACTGAACCGGTTTTTGTTTTGTTTCTTGTTCGAGTGGTGTCGCCATTATGCTTTCACCTCTTTCTTCGACTTCTTGCTGTAGTCGCGTTTGCGTGGTGGAATCAGTGATGTATCGACTTCTTCGTAATAGATTTCAGGATGACCGTTTGTATAACGTGCCATCGTCGTTTTTAAGAACCGCTCATCATCACGCTCTGGGAAGTCTGGCTTATAGTGGGCGCCACGACTCTCGTCACGTTGAAGGGCACCGAGTGTGATTGCTTCCGCTAAATCAAGCATGTGATCTAGCTGACGGATGAAGGATGCGCCCTGGTTACTCCAGCGTGCCGTATCCGTCGCCGAGATCCGCGTGAAACGTTCCCGTAATTCTTTAATCTTCGTCAACGTCTGTTCGAGCTTATCGTTATAACGAACAACGGTTACGTTATCCGTCATGACTTCACCGAGCTCACGGTGGATTTGATACGCATTTTCTGTCCCTTCCATCGCCAAGATATCATTGAATCGATCGATTTCAGCGATTTTATGCGCTTCAACGACCTCTTCCGGCATATCATGGACAGAAGTTTCAAGTTCGTTCATATAGGCAATCGCTGCTGGACCCGCAACCATTCCGCCATAAACGGCAGAGAGAAGTGAGTTCGCACCGAGACGGTTTCCACCGTGCATCGAGTAATCACACTCACCAGACGCGAACAATCCTGGGATGTTCGTCATTTGATCGTAATCGACCCATAATCCACCCATCGAGTAATGGACGGCCGGGAAGATTTTCATCGGTACTTTCCGTGGATCGTCACCAACGAACTTCTCATAAATTTCTAAGATACCGCCGAGTTTGACATCAAGCTCTTTTGCGTCTTTGTGTGAGAGATCGAGATACACCATGTTCTCCCCGTTGACACCGAGCTTTTGATTGACACAGACATCAAAGATTTCACGTGTCGCGATATCACGCGGGACGAGGTTCCCGTATGCCGGATATTTTTCTTCGAGGAAGTACCACGGTTTCCCGTCTTTATACGTCCAGACACGTCCGCCTTCACCACGTGCCGATTCGCTCATCAGACGGAGCTTATCGTCACCAGGAATCGCTGTCGGGTGAATCTGGATGAACTCACCGTTCGCATAAATCGCACCTTGCCGGTAAACAGCCGCTGCCGCTTGTCCCGTATTAATGACCGAGTTCGTTGATTTACCGAAGATGACACCGGGTCCACCCGTCGCTAAGATGACCGAATCCGCTGCGAATGCTTCGATTTCCATTGAACGTAGATTTTGACACACCGCACCACGACAAATCCCTTCTTCATCAATGACTGCGCGAAGGAATTCCCATCCTTCATATTTTTCTACCAAACCTTGCGCTTCAAACTTACGTACTTGCTCATCAAGTGCGTACAGTAATTGTTGTCCTGTCGTCGCTCCCGCATAAGCCGTCCGGTGATGGAGTGTTCCTCCGAAACGCCGGAAGTCGAGTAAGCCTTCCGGTGTCCGGTTAAACATGACGCCCATCCGGTCGAACATATGAATGATTTTCGGAGCCGCTTCTGTCATTTTTTGAACAGGCGGTTGGTTCGCGAGGAAGTCGCCACCATATACCGTATCATCTAAATGCTGGTAGGGTGAGTCACCCTCCCCTTTTGTATTGACCGCACCGTTGATGCCGCCTTGGGCACATACGGAGTGTGATCGTTTAACGGGTACGAGTGAGAATAACTTTACTGGTACTCCTTGTTCTGCTGCTTTTATCGTAGCCATCAACCCGGCAAGCCCTCCACCGATGATGACAAGATTTTTGTTCGCCATGTTGTCAGTTCCCCTTTCCTTACAACACGCCTGCAAACGTTAAAATCGAGCGTACGCCTACAAACGATAAACCGATGAATACGAGGGCCGCCACATAAGACATCGCGCGTTGAGACGCTGGTGACTGTGTGATTCCCCATGTGATGCAGAACGTCCAAAGTCCGTTCGCAAGGTGGAATGTCGTCGCTAAAATCCCGACGATATAAAACGTGAGCATGAATCCGTTATCGACGATGTTTTGCATCATGCTTGCATTAACTTCCGTCCCCATTGCTGCCGCAATCCGCGTTTCCCAGACATGCCATGTAATGAACACGACGAGGAAGACACCTGTGAAGCGTTGTAAGACATACATCCAGTTCCGGAAGTATGTATAACGTCCTGTGTTCGCGGAACCTGTGAATGCGATGTAAACACCGTAGACACCATGTAAAATGATGGGTATGAAGATGACAAACACTTCTAGAAACAGTCGATACGGAACGTTCCCCACGAATTCCGCAGCCTTATTGAAGTCTTCCTCCCCTCTAACGATGAAATAGTTCGTCGTAAGATGAGAAAGTAAAAATAACCCGATTGGAATGACGCCGAGCAGTGAGTGTATTTTACGACTCACGAAATCACGATTGTTCGCCATCCAAATCCCCCCTTTTGTTTGCCAATCAAACGTTGGCGCATTTTGGTAGAAAAGCGCTTTCATAAGGAAATTCGTCTTTTCATCACTTATTCTACTCCTGTCCTTTTTATAAGACAACCCGAGCCGTTGCATTTAACTGCAAATAACTGCAAATTTTTTTAGGAAAACAATGACCATCGAGAATTAGCTCGCTATAATAGTTTCAGAGATAGGAGTGAATCATCATGGAATCAACACCAAACACTGCGCCAACATTCGGCATCGAACTGATCCGCGATTACGTGTTAAGCGATCTACTCGGTAACGATTATCGTCAAGTCATCTACTGGGCAGGTAAGCGACTTGCCCGGCAATTCCCCGTGTTGAACGAGGACGAATTAATTCCTTTTTTCGTAGAGGCCGGTTGGGGTACCCTCTCCCTTACGAAAAAAAAGGGGACGACTTTTTCTTTTGAACTTTTACCACCGGAATCAACTAAAGCCGAGCGACCGACCGGCTATTTTCAACTTGAGGCAGGCTTTTTAGCCGAACAGGTTGCCAAGTTGAACGGATTTGTCGCTGAAGGATATGCTGAGATGGGGAAAGAGTGCGTACATATTACCATCCAATTCGATCCGAAAGATCCTCTTGATCGTTCGAACTGATACGTGTTTCTCTAAGACGATTCGTGTTAGCATGAAACTTTTTTCGTCACGTAATCGTATAAAGTAGTCGATCATATATTCGAGGAGGAATTACGATGTTCAAGAAATTAGCAGCAGACTTAACAGGATTCAGCGATATCGGTCAAGTCATTCATCCGGACGATTTTGATAAAGCCGCCGCCGACGATTACGTGCTCCATGAGGACGGCGAAAAAATTTATTTTTTAATCAAATCCAAAAGTGATGAGTACTGCTTTACGAATTTAGCATTGATTCACCTCGACGGGGAAAGCGCAGTCAGTTCAAAGCGTGTCCTCTACCGTTATCCGTACGCCCATTATCCGATTCGTCATGTCATGTTCGAAACAGCAGGAACGGTCGACTTGGATGTCGAGATCAAATTCGAAATCGGCGGAAAGCATTACTCGATCGACGTTGATAAAAAACAGCTCGAACATGTCAAAGACCTTTATAAAGCACTTCTTGCGATTGCTGAAAAGCAATATGAAGGACAAAAGATGATTGAGTTCGCAAACAGTTCACTCAATCATTCCGTGACGATTCTCGGCGGTATCCGTCAAGCTGAAATGGATGTCCCGCAAGCGTTCAAGGACTTGTCGCAAGAGTCATTCGACTGGTTACAAGGCCATTATTACAGATGGAATCAAAAAGACTTCGGGGCGTTTTACGAAAAATATATTAACAATTAAATGCAGATCATCATACACACGGGATACTTCGTGTGTCTGATTTTGTATACGGAATGGAGGGGAAACATGAGCTTTTGGGCGTGGTTGGCAATCGCAATTGTCTTAGTCACAAGCATCACTGTAGCAAATTCCCAGAAAAAATCCGATAAAAAACAGTACGCTGTTCTCGTGATTTTTTTAATCGCCGTCGCCTTGTTCTTAACCTGGTGGTTCACAAAGTAACAACATACACTTTTTCCAGATTGAATCCTGACGCCAAAAAATGCGAACCCGCTGCTTGTCTAAAAAGCGGGTTCGCATTTTTCATCCAATGATTTAAGAAATCAAAATCTATTCCTCATTCGCCTGACTGAGATATTCCGCAACCGTTTCCGCTAATTTGACGGGTAACCCCGCTTCCGTCAGCTGTTCAATGTTCGCTTTCTTTAAGCTGCGCATCGAACCGAAATGGCGAATCAACTGCTGACGGCGTTTTGGGCCGACACCCGGTATGTCATCGAGTACCGAGCGGGTCATCCCTTTCGAACGTAATGATCGGTGGAAGGTGATTGCAAAACGGTGAACTTCATCTTGCATGCGCTGGAGAAGATAAAAGGCACTCGAGCGCGGATGGAGTTCAATCAGTTGCCCACCTTCACCAAATAATAGTTGGCTCGTCCGGTGTTTATCATCTTTTTTGAGCGAACCGACGGGTAAATCCAAACCGAGCTCGTCTTGAATGACTTCCAGCGCTGCATTCAATTGTCCGAGACCCCCATCAATCAACACTAAATCGGGAAGACGTGCCCCTTCTAGCAATAAGCGACGATAACGACGACGGACGATTTCGCGCATCGATTCATAATCATCCGGTCCCTTGACCGTCTTAATCTTAAATTTACGATACTCTTTTTTAAGCGGTTTTCCGTCTTCGAACACAACGAGCGCCGAAACGGCGTCCGCCCCTTGGATATTGGCATTATCGATGATTTCAATTCGCGATAACGGATGAACATCAATCGCGTCAGCCAGTTCCTGGACTGCCTGGACCGTTTTCTTTTCATCACGCGCAATCAATTCAAACCGTTCTCCAATTGCGTTTTCGGCATTCTTCGTCGCTAGATCGAGTAACTTCCGCTTCGATCCACGGACCGGTACATGAACGCGAATTCCAATCGCCTCTTTCAATAACAGTTGGTTGACGAGTGGCGGAACATACATCTCGCTCGGTTTGATATTCTTTTCGTAGAACTGAACGATGAAACTTTCTAATTCTTCCGCGGGTGTCCCGTAAATCGGAAACAGAGACACGTCTCGTTCAATCATTTTCCCTCCCCGTAAGAAGAAGACCTGGACACACATCCACCCTTTGTCGACGTAAATTCCAAAAACGTCACGGGACGTCAAATCTGCCGTAATCATGTTCTGTTTGTTCATGATGGAGTCGATGGCGCGGATTTGATCACGTAGTTCGCCTGCCCGTTCAAATTCCATCGCTTCTGCCGCTTCGCCCATCTTCGTCTGTAAAGATGCGACGAGCTCTTTTGTTTCTCCCGATAAAAAACGACGGATTTCTGAGACGAGTTCTTTCTGTTCCGTCTCTAAACCCTGAATTTCGCACGGTCCAAGACATTGTCCGATGTGGTAATAGAGACAAAGTTTCTTCGGCATCGGCTGACACTTACGTAGCGGATAAAGGCGATCAAGCAGACGCTTCGTCTCGTTAGCGGCATACGCATTCGGATAAGGTCCGAAATAATGTCCTCCATCTTTTTTTAACTTCCGGGTCGTAATCAGCCGCGGATACGTTTCATTCGTAATTTTTAGGTACGGATAGGACTTATCATCTTTTAACATGATGTTGTATTTCGGATCATGTTTTTTAATCAGCGTCATCTCGAGGAGTAACGCTTCGAGTTCGCTCCCTGTGATGATATATTCAAAATCACGGATATCCGCGACAAGTCGTTCTGTTTTCAAATCATGCGCTCCTGTAAAATAGGACCGGACCCGATTCTTTAGATTTTTGGCTTTTCCGACATAAATGACTTCTCCAAATTCATTTTTATGCAAATAACAACCTGGTTCGTCAGGTAAGAGGGATAGTTTCGCCTTGATATGTTCTTGATGGCTCACAAAAATGTCTCCTTCCACCGTTTTTAGTTTTGCCTTATAGGGTAAAGATCTTACAACGATTATGACACATGGAGGATAAAATATGCGTACATATGATTGCATTATAATTGGAACAGGCTCTGCTGGGAATCAAGCAGCTTATAAATTCGTCGAGAAAGGACTTCGCGTCGCGATAATCGAAAATTTCACTCCAGGTGGAACATGCGCTCAACGTGGGTGTGATGCAAAAAAAATTCTTTTGACTGGCAGTGAAACGAAAGATGCTGTCGAGAGATTGCTCGGTTATGGTCTTAAAGGACTCATCTCCATCGATTGGCGTCAATTGATGGAACGAAAAAATGAATATACACGTGCCATCCCGGAACAAACACGTGCGCGTTATGACGAGATCGGAATCGACTATTTCCACGGTGAACCCCGATTTCTCTCGAAGGAACGGATCGTAGTCGATGACACTGAACTCGAAGCGAAACACTTTTTGATTGCCACTGGCTTACGACCACGCGAATTGTCGATTCCAGGAAGCGAACGCTTCTTGACGAGCAATGAATTTTTAGAATTACGAGATGTCCCGCGGCGCCTTGTCTGCATCGGCGGCGGATATATTTCATTTGAGTTCGCTCACCTCGCCCGCATCGCCGGGGCAGAAGTCACGATCGTGTTACGGTCCCGTCCTTTAAAACAGTTTGAACAGGAACTTGTCGAAGTGTTGCTCGAAGCGACTCAAGCACTCGGGATTAAAATCGTGCATAGTGCAGAAGCTGTCTCCTATCATGGCACGACGCTTCAACTATCAAATGATACGACGGTCGAAACCGATGTCGTCTTAAATGCTACCGGTCGCGTCGCGAGCGTCGACCAGCTCGACCTAGAAAAAGCAGGTGTCGAATACGAAGAAAAAGGCATCCATGTCAATGAATACCTCCAGTCGTCTACTTCAAACATCTTTGCTGCAGGTGATGTCGCGCTCAGTGGCAATCCTGCCTTAACCCCGTTTGCAGGAACCGAAGGGAGTCTTGCGGCACATAACATGATTAAAGGACCTTCTCGAAAACTGGAGTTATTACCGGTGCCGAGCGTCGTCTTTACTGCACCGAACGTCACGCAAGTCGGGCAAACGGAAGCGGCTTTGAAAAAAGCCAACATATCTTATCGCGGTCACTTGATCGATACCTCTTCCTGGCAGACGAATGTCCGCATCAAAGATCCCTTCGCGCGTGCTAAAGTACTGATTGGTGACGATGATCAAATTCTCGGCGCTCATTTCATCGGGGTTCACGCCGCTGAACTTGCGAACTATTTTTCATTCGCAATGCAACACCGAATCCCAAGTTCCGCCTTGCAACAAACGAGTTTCGCTTATCCGACACCCGCTTCCGATATTTCTTCGTTACTCGTTGATTAAATTTTTGTCAGGAGGTTCCGATGATTCGTTACGGCTATACGATCCTTTACATTGATGACCCCAAACAGACATTGATGTTTTATCATGAATTATTAGGTCTACCAATCAAAGCGCAGCATGGAAGTTATGTCGAATTTGACACGGGCACGACGACACTCGCCTTTAATACGAAAGAAGATGTACGAACGCTGATTGCGTACGACATCCCGGACAAGACCGGACCGCAGTCCCTCGAAATCGGATTCGTTACTGATGATGTTAAGGGTGTATACGAACGAATCATCGCAGCAGGACATACTTCCGTTCTCCCCCCGACTACCAAGCCATGGGGGCAAACCGTCGCTTATGTACTTGACCCGGACGGTCACCTCGTCGAGCTTTGTTCACCGATGTCTTGACAATGCGCCGTTAGACAATCGTCAGCGACATCTTTCGGCGGGATCGTCCCACTCGATTAAACGAACGACCAAAAGAGTGCCTCCGTAGTTCAGGAGGCACTCTCTTTGCGGCGTATGGACAAACTCTTATGAAGAAGCTACAGCAAAGCTGCAGGGTCGCGACAGCTTGCAATCTAAAGCGTCTGTAAGCATGAGTTTCCTTCACGGTATGACCTAAAAAGCGTCACGTTTCGTTGACTCCTACGGGAAAACGTGCGTTTTCAACGCACGTTCAGAGGCAGGCAAGACCCTGCTCGTTGTCCGTGAGGACCAAGGAGCAACGGCTTGCGCCTCGCCCGAGGAAAGCAACGAAAAAAGACGCTGGATCTTCCAATATCACGTTGTTTACAGTCTGAAAAAAGAGTGCCTCCGTATTTCAGGAGACACTCTCTTCTTTATGAAACATTCAACGAATTAGTTTGATTCAACGAATTCTTTTAATGCATCTTTAGGCATGAAGCCCATTGTTTTATTAACCGGCTCACCGTCTTTGAAGAGAACGAGTGTCGGGATACTTTGTACTTGGAACGCGCCAGCGATTTCTGGGTTAGCGTCGACATCAACTTTAACGATTGTTACGTCTTGCATGTCCGCATCGAGTTCTTCGAGAACTGGAGCGAGCATACGACAAGGTCCGCACCAAGTTGCCCAAAAGTCAACGAGGACGAGTCCTTTTTGTGTATCTTCTTTAAATGATTGGCTAGTTGCGTGTACGATTGCCATAAAATATTACCCCCTAAATTTTAGATTCATTTCATGTTTGCTACAGCAAAAGTGAAATCAACCTGTTTACTGATTTGAGTATAGCACAGCGATGTCGTTCGATAAAAGAAACTGCTCACGACGATTTTTACGCCGCCCACCGTGCAGAAAAAGAGGAGCAGAGGATGATTCCTCCGCCCCACTTTTTAAATTAATGAACGAGCATTTTCTTGAATTCTGCTGTCAATAATGGCACAACATCAAACAAATCTCCGACGATGCCATAATCTGCGACCGAGAAGATATTCGCTTCCGGATCTTTGTTGATGGCGACGATGACTTTCGCATTCGACATGCCTGCCAAATGTTGAATCGCTCCGGAAATGCCACAGGCGATGTAGAGATCCGGTGTAACGACTTTCCCCGTCTGGCCAATCTGTAACGCATAGTCACAGTAATCAGCGTCACAGGCGCCACGAGAAGCACCGACTGCCCCGCCAAGTAAATCCGCTAATTCCTGTAACGGTGCAAACCCATCGGCACTCTTGACACCACGTCCACCCGCAACGATGATTTTCGCCTCTGATAAGTCGACCCCGCCCGTTGCTTTACGAATGACTTCAGAAACGATGGTCCGTAAATCTTTTAGTTCGACCGTTACTGCTTCAATCGATCCGTCCGAACTGCCTTCCGCTAACGGTTCGATGTTATTTGGTCGGACCGTAAACAGTGTTTTACCTTCTGTGACTTTTACCTTTTCAAAGGCTTTCCCTGAGTAAATCGGTCGGATGAACAACGCATCCGCTCCGCTTCCCTCGATTGATGTGACATCACTGATTAAACCGGCTTCGAGCTTCGCTGCGATTTTGGGTGACAAATCTTTTCCGAGCGACGTATGACCGAAGACAAGTACGTCCGGTGACACACGGTCAATCAGTTGCATGAAGACTTGTCCATAACCGTCCGGTGTATAGTGAAGAAGACGTGCGTCCTCTACGACGAGAACCTGGTTCGCCCCACGCGTCGCGAGTTGTGCCGCATCTTTTGCTACGTTTTCCCCAATCAAGGCAACGACGACTTCATCTGCTACAAGTTTCGCGGCCGCAATCGCTTCAAACGAAACATTTCGTAAATTACCATCACGTGATTCTGCAAGTACAAGTGCTTTTGACATATCGTTCATTCCCCCTTAGACTACTTTTGCTTCGTTTCGTAATAGCGCAGCGAGTTCTTCGACTTGTGTCGAGATCTCTCCTTCGAGCACTTTACCAGCGGCTTTGTTCGGTGGTAAAAAGCGTTCGACTGTCTCGAGACGTGGTGCTAGTTCATCTTCGTCCAGTTCAAGATCTGAGAGATCTAATTCTTCGAGTGGTTTCTTTTTCGCTTTCATGATTCCAGGAAGACTAGGGTAACGCGGTTCGTTTAACCCTTGTTGTGCCGTGACGAGTAACGGTAACGACGTTTTGATGACTTCCGTGTCCCCTTCCGAGTCACGTGTGACGACAGCATCCGTTCCGTCGATCTCTAACTTCGTGATCGTCGTGACATATGGTATGTCAAGCAACTGTGCGACACGTGGTGCGACTTGTCCGCTTCCCCCATCAACCGCTACGTTCCCGGCGATGATTAAGTCAACGTCTTGTTCCTTCAGATAACCTGCAAGGACTTCAGAAACCGAGAAATGATCCGCTTCTTCTACATCGTCCTCAATCGAAATACGAACCGCTTTGTCAGCCCCCATTGCAAGTGCTGTTCGTAATTCTTTATCCGCATCTTCCGGTCCTACTGTTAAGACGGTTACGACTCCCCCTTGTGCATCCCGCACCCGAATCGCTTCCTCGACCGCATACTCATCATATGGATTGATGATGAACTCTGCTCCGTCTTCCTCAATCTTACCGTTTTCGAGCTGGATTGCTTCTTCCGTATCAAACGTCCGTTTTAATAACACATAGATTTCCATCACTAGCTCCCCCTTGTCAACTTCTATTCACCATCACCCGTTGTATCCGCTTACAAAAAGCTTGTCTTGAAAAGGGCTTAACTCAGCCCTTTGATCAGCATTCGATGAATACCATGTTGCGTTTCCAATAAATCATATTTAAAGCCACTCGCCATCCAACTCGTGACGACTTCATCAATCGTCCCGAAGACCATTTGTCTCGCCAACCGATAATCCAGTTCGGCTGAGAACTCGCCTGATGCGATCCCATTGTGAATGACACGGTCAATTAAATGAAGATATGGTTTGAGGACGGTCGCAATCTTTTGCCGCATCTCTTGATTTGACTGCCGTAACTCGATTTGTGTGACGACGGCCAAATCATAATCGACGGATAGTTGCTCCAAATGTGCCTCAATCAATGCAGCGAGTTGTTTCGTCGCTGATTGATGATTCGCGATTTGAGCTTCTGAATACTCGATGAAACTCCCCATCTTCGCTTCGAACAAAGAGATCAACAGGTGTTCTTTGTTTTTAAAGTAAAGATAAATCGTCCCGTCTGCGACACCTGCTTCTTTCGCGATGGCTGTTACTTTCGCGCCATGATAACCGTTCTTTGCAATCACTTTGACTGCTGCATCAATGATGCGATCACTCTTAGACATTGTTCTTTTCATAAAAGATATCTCCTAACAAATAAAATGAATGATGGTTCATTCATATTTATTCTACCATGTCTTTCTTTACTGTCAACTGCTTTCTTCCAGCTGTTTTGCCCGTTCTTCTTCGACTAGGACACGGCGGAGAATCTTCCCGACAAATGTTTTCGGCAACTCTTGTCTAAATTCGTAGCGTTTTGGTACTTTGAACGATGCTAAGTTTTTTCGACAGAACTGATCAAGTTCTTCCTCCGTCACGCTCATTTCATCTTTAAGGACGATAAAGGCCTTCACCGTCTCACCTCTATACGCATCAGGTACACCGATCACGACAGCCTCTTTGACTGCAGGATGTTCATATAAAATTTCTTCGACTTCACGTGGATAGATATTAAATCCTGAAGCGATGATTAAATCTTTTTTACGGTCGACAATCCGGAAATAATGGTCTTCCCCCACATATCCTAAGTCCCCCGTGTGCAACCACCCATCACGCAAGACTGCCTGCGTATCTTCCGGACGTTTCCAATATCCCTTCATGACTTGCGGACCTCGGACAAGAATCTCACCAATCTCACCTGGTGCTGCTAGCGTCTCACCATCGGCTTGAACGATTTTTGCGATCGTGTCTGGAACCGGAATGCCAACTGATCCTGAAACGCGTTTATCCCAAATGCAGTTCGTATGTGTGACAGGGCTCGTCTCTGACAAACCATATCCTTCGACGATCCGTCCACCCGTCACACTTTCAAATTTCTCCTGGACTTCGACCGGAAGTGGTGCCGAACCGGAAATACAAGCCTCGATGGACGAAAGATCATATTTTTTCAGTTTCGGATGATTTAATAAACCGACGTACATCGTCGGTGCACCCGGGAACAAGTTCGGTTTTTCTTTATCAATCGTTTTCAGCACTTGTTCAATATCAAACTTTGGTAAGATGATTTGCTCATACGCATTAAAAATCCCAAAGTTTAAGTTGCAGGTCATGCCATACACGTGGAAATAAGGAACGACCGCTAATAATTTACGCCCATCACCGCGTGAATATTTATAGAACCAGTGCCCAATTTGTTCGACGTTCGCGCTTAAATTGAAATGCGTCAACATGACGCCTTTCGGTGCTCCTGTCGTGCCACCGGTATATTGTAAAACAGCAATATCTTCTTTTGGATCAATCTCGACCGGTTCAATCGGAGGGTGCTCTCGGTGTGCCAAAAAAGGAATGGATCCCGTCGTATCGACGATGATGTTGTTGTCCTTGCGTGATTTGATTGGATATAGTTTGTTTTTTGGAAATGACAGATAGTCTGCGATGCTCGTCGTCACGACCGTCGTCAAGGGCGTCGATGACTTGACTCGTGTCGCCTTCGGGTAGAGAAGATCGAGGGTGATGAGCATTTTCGCAGAAGAATCGACTAGAATTTGCTCGAGCTCACGGTCCGTATAGAGCGGGTTTACTTGGACGACTGTTCCACCGGCGTATAATACCGCATAATAACTCAGCATATACTGCGGGCAGTTCGGCAACATTAAACCGACACGGTCCCCTTTTTCGAGCCCAGCTTCTTGTAAAACGTGTGCTAGACTTCTTGCTTCTTGTCGTACTTCCTTGAAAGTCATTCGTTTCCCAAGAAAACTCAGTGCCCGTCGTTCCGGAAAATCATCTGCCGCTTCATCTAAAGCTTGGTACAACGGAATCTCACGATAGTCGATTGATGCGGGTACTTGCTCTGGATAATCCTTTAACCATACTGAATCCATTCAAATCCCTCCCTGTGACTGAATTACTATTCATTTTTATTATACGTGTTATTTCCCCTTTACGGCTACTATTGGCTAAAAAAAGTTAAAAAATTCCTCTTTTCATGAAAACGGGTTTTCTTATGATTAAGGACTTCATCAAAAAAAGCCTACCGTTCACAACATATGAACAATAGGCTTGAAACATAACATTTAATTTTAGCCTGACCTCGCTTCATCTTATCGTGAAGGATACGTAAATCCTTCTCCGATGACTTCACGTACTTTATGAATGACGACGAAAGCTCGTGGGTCTGCTGCTTCGACGATTTGTTTTAGTGGCGCGAGTTGGCGTTTATCGACAATCATATAGAGCATGTCATTTTTTTGTTTCGTAAAATGACCATGACTATGGATGACAGTCGCACTTCTTCCGAGTGTTTCCGTCAGCACAGTCGCAATCTCTTCTTGACGGTGACTAATGATTGTGACCGCTTCTCGAACATTCAGGCCTTCGCTGACGAGATCAATCAAATAAGAGCCGATGATGATTGCAATCAATGTATACAGCATCGTTTCTTCACCGAATAAGAACCCGGACGCTCCGACAACGATGACATCGATGATAAACATCGAGACTGCAATCCCGAGGTTCAAATATTTATTCATCAGACGGGCGATGATGACACCACCACCTGTCGTCCCCCCTGCGCGGATAACAAGACCGATTCCGACCCCGATCAAAATTCCTGCGTAAACCGTCCCGATCAGACGATTATCTGACGAAGTCGTGAATGATGCCGTCGTCGAGAGGACGAAGGATGTCACCGCAACCGAGATGACCGAGTAAATCATCGTTTTCCGACTTAAGAAACGGTAGCCGATGATGAAGAGAATAGCGTTCGCAAGGAGCGAAACAAGTCCCGGATCCCAGCCATACAGGTAATAGAAGATGACCGTAATCCCAATTAATCCACCTTCAGATAAATCATTCGGTATCGTAAAGTAATTGACGCCAAATGATAAAATGGCGGAACCAACGATAATCCAAAAAATATCCTTCCACGAGATGGCTTGCATGGCTTCGAATGCACGTCGTCTCGTTTCATTTGTTGTTGTTTTTCTGACATTCATTCAATGTTCCTCCTTCATATGAAAAGTAGTCCTCACTCCATAAAAATTCCGCACTGAATGAAGTTCAGTACGGAATGATCACTTAGCAAAGCCAGTTCTTTTAATTCATAAAGATCCATAACAATCCGACGACTAAAAAAGCAATCGAGACACCAAACATAATTTTTGCTAACCGTTCTAACACAAGTTCACCCCACTAACGCAGAACCGATGACGAATGACATCCCAATCGAGAGAGCACACGCAATGATACCGACTGCGATGTTTCCTTTTTCGATTTCTCGGTCTACTGGGAGATTAGGTGTCAAGAACTCAAAAATCCAATAGGTCGAGATTAACAATAAAAATCCAAAGGCACTCTCTAAAAAAATTGCCCCGACACGTTCTTCACTTTGGACAGCGAAATGAACGATGTTTGCGAGTCCGATGATTTTTCCGCCTGTCGCTAGAGCAACAGCGATGTTTCCACTCTTGATATGTTCCCAGTTCCGATACCGTGTTGTCAACTCAAACAGTGCAAGACCCATGATAATTAAGAGACCCGCAACTGAATAGAGCGCCGTCGTATAGACGTAGACGTTTTCAAAGATGTTCATTCGCGTTTCCTCATTTCAATTCGATGATTGTCACGCCATGTCCACCTTCACCTTGACCACCGAGTCGAGACGTCTTCACGTGACGATTGCCACGCAAGTATTCCTGCACACCTTGACGCATCGCACCCGTCCCGAGTCCATGAATGACACGGATATGATCATAGTTCGACAATAACGCCTGATCCATGAAACGTTCCAGTTTCGATAGACCTTCTTCTACCCGTACACCGCGTAAATCGAGTTCGGCTGACGGAGACGATTGTTTTGTGATACTTGAACTTCCTGACCGTTTCGTTGTCTTCTGGGTTGGTTTGGCTGCTCCGATTTTAGCGAGATCACCGGGCTTGACGTTGACTTTCATGATACCGACTTGAACCGTGTAGTCGCCGTTTGAGTTTTGATTGATGATGTAGCCTTTTTGATTGAAGGTCGTCACTTTGACTTCTTCACCTTTAGCAAACGTCGGCGTTTTATCATGTTTCGCTTTTACTTTCGCAATCCGCTGATCTTGTAAGGTCGGTTTTGCTTGTTCGAGCTGCTTGCGGGCTTCAATCAATTCATGTTCCTTGACGGCACCTGCATCACGGAGTTCTTTCAGGCGTTTGATAACAGCCTCCGCCTCTTTTTGAGCGCGTTCGACGGCTCGTGTCGCTTTTTCTTCTGCTTTCGCTAAAATTTCATTTTTCTCCTCAAAAATTTCAGCTTGTTCCTGTTCGAACTGTTCGCGCTCTAATGTCAGTCGCTCTTTTTCTTGTTGTAGTTCTTGCTCGAGTGATTCGGCACGTTGTTTCGCTTCCTCGAGTCGACCAATCATCGTTTCGACAGACTGAGCATCGCTTCCGACTTGACCACGCGCTGCCTCAATCACCATGTCCGATAAGCCAAGTCGTTTCGAAATTTCAAAGGCATTCGAGCGACCCGGGACACCAATCAGTAAACGATAGGTCGGGCTGAGTGATTCGACATCAAATTCCATCGAGGCATTGACGACACCTTCACGATTATAACCATAAGCTTTCAGTTCCGAATAGTGAGTCGTCGCGGCGACACGTGCTCCGCGACGCTTGACTTCATCGAGAATCGCAATCGCGAGTGCCGCCCCTTCCGTCGGATCAGTTCCTGCTCCGAGCTCATCAAATAGGACGAGGCTCATGAAGTCAATCTTCTCCATCATCGAGACGATGTTCGTCATGTGTGAACTAAACGTCGAGAGATTTTGTTCAATCGATTGTTCGTCACCGATATCTGCATAAATCGCATCAAAGACACTCAGTTCCGTTTCGTCGGCTGCCGGCACGTATAATCCGGACTGGACCATCAGTTGCAGAAGACCAATCGTCTTCAACGTGACGGTTTTCCCACCGGTGTTTGGTCCAGTGATGACGAGTGATGTAAATTCGCCACCTAAGGAAACGGTGATCGGGACGACATCTTCATCCGCAATGAACGGATGGCGCGCTTCTTTTAAGACGATTCGCCGTTCTTCATTCAAGCGTGGCTCGACGGCACGGATTTGATGACCATACAACGCTTTCGCCATGATGAAATCGAGTTCTGCCAACACATCGAGATTAATCCGTAATGAATCTCCGACGGCACCGACAAGTGCCGATAACTGGGCTAAAATGCGTTCGATTTCGGCACGTTCTTTGAGACGCGCTTCTTGGATTTCGTTATTTGCGGCAACGACGGCTTGTGGTTCGATGAACAGTGTTGCACCAGACGCTGATTGATCGTGGACAATCCCGCCAAATGCTTGACGGTATTCTTGTTTGACCGGGACACAATAACGGTCGTTTCGCATCGTGACGATGGCATCCGACAACATCTTCGATTTACTGCGTAAGACACCGTCGATTTTCGAACGGACTTGTCCTTCGAGTGAGCGCAGCTGACTTCTTAACGACCGTAGTTTGTCACTCGCAGAGTCTTGGACGACGCCTTGGTCATCAATCGCATGACGAATCCCTTGTTCGATTTCGACGAGCTTTGTAATTTGCTCGATTCGGCTGTCGAGTGCCGGCAATCGTAAGTCGGGATTGTCCTCGTGCAGCCGTTCTTGAAAAGCTTTCACTTGGCGTCCGGAGTAAACGACGTCTGCTACAGCCAACAATTCACTCGTCGAGAGGATTGAACCAATCTCAGACCGTTTGACTTCACTACGCACATCCGTTAAACCGCCGAACGGATAACGGTCGCGTAGACGATAGACCGTCGTCGCTTCCGTCGTCACGGCTAAGAGTGCTTTGACTTGTTCATAATCTTCTGACGGTTGCATATTTTTGACGAACTGTGCTCCGAGCGAGCTAGCCGTTTGTTTGATGAGTAAGTCTTTCAATTTATCATATTCTAAGACGCGTAATGCGTTAGCATTCATTTAATCCACTCCTAAACGTTTTCGATCAAAGAAGGCACGCGCCTCCTGCGCCGTCCACGTATTGATGACATCTGTTGGTTCCAAGTATGCTTTACGTGCATGGAGGACTCCAAGTTTCATGTCTTCTAACATTTCTGGACGGTGTGTGTCCGTATTAATCATGATTTTAACACCCGCTGCCTTTGCTTTCGCGAGCGAAGCCGCCGTTAAATCAAAACGTGCCGGGTTCGCATTCAGTTCAAGCGCTGTCCCTGTCTCTGCCGCCAGTTCAATCAGGCGATCAACATTGACGGCATAACCTTCGCGCCGACCGATGATTCGTCCTGTCGGATGGGCAATGAGTGAGACATAAGGATTACGACAAGCATTTTCTAACCGTTGCATGATTTCAGTTTCCGTCTGATCAAACTTCGAATGAATCGAGGCGATGACGTAGTCCATTTCCTGCAAGAACTCATCCTCATAATCAAGTGATCCATCCGGCAAGATATCCATCTCGACACCACATAAGATTGTCATGTCGGGATGTTTCTTACGCGCGGCTTCAATCTCAACACGTTGTTTGCGTAAGCGATCTATCGTCAATCCGTTGACGAACTTCATGTATTGGCTGTGATCCGTGATGGCCATCCACGAGTAACCGCGCGCAGCACAAGCATCGACGAGTTCTTCGACTGATAAGGTTCCGTCCGACCACGTCGTATGCATATGGACATCCGCTTGGATATCTTTTTCCGTAATCAGTCGCGTCAAATCTTGTTCAAACTCGTGGCGCCCGCTACGTAACTCTGGTGGGATGAACGGCAAGTCATACCGCGCGAATAATTCATCCTCTGTTTGTGGTTGGAACAAACCGTCTTTCGTCTCGACACCGTATTCCGAAATACTCTCACCACGTTCTTTTGCGAGTTGCCGCATCCGAACATTATGATCTTTCGACCCTGTGAAGTGATGTAACGTCGAGGCGAATGCTGCGTCGTCGACTAAGCGGAAGTCGACTGCGATATAGTTCGTATCGCGTTTTAAGACGACCGATACTTTCGTCTCACCTGCCGCGATGATTTCATCGATTTGCTCAAGCTCGAGTAATTGTCCTTTGACGACTTCTGCTTGATCTGTCGACAAAATAAAATCAAGATCCTTGCACGTCTCTTCCGCGCGACGGAAACTTCCGCCAACTGCGAATCGGATGATTCCTTCAAATGCCGTTAGTGTCTGTTCGAGTTCACTTACGATTTTTCGCATGACACCGTACGGTAATCGTTCCGGTCGTGTTTCAAAGGTTTCGAGTGCCTTCACGTATTTTTCGACTGTCTTTTTCCCGAATCCCGGCATCGCTTCGACTGTACCATCCTCCAGTTTTTCGGCAAAGGAATCTGCATCGATGACACCGACATCATGTAATTTTGCGAGTTTCTTACCTCCGAGACCTGGAATCTTCAGTAGCGCAATCAGACCTTCTGGCACTTCTTGTTCCAGTTCCGAGAGTGCCGTACTCGTGCCTGTCGTCCGGAATTCTTCAAGGACCGCCGCTGTTCCTTTGCCAATCCCTTTCATCGCTGTGAAATCTTCAATGTCCATGAAATCGTGTTCTGCCGCTTCTAATATACTTGCCGCCTTACGAAAGGCATTGATTTTAAATGGGTTTTCACCTTTTACTTCGAGATAAACGGAAATCCGTTCTAAATGTCGAATCGCATCTTGAGTCGTTCGCATCGTCAATTCTCCCCTCAAAAAAAGCCCCCAGTTAACGGGAGCGCGTTATTTTATCAAACCGACTTTCGTCATGAGCCATTCCGCTAATAACGGTGTATGTTGAATCATGAATGTCGCCAAGCTCGAATTCGCAATGGCATCTTGAATCGATTGGACTGGCGCAAAGGCTGCCAAAAATAGAATCAAGAACACGAAAATATACATCTCGATGAATCCAAATATACCGCCGAGTAAACCTTTCACTTGTTTTAACACTGGAATGTTCGTCAAGGAATCAAACATCGATAAAATCATTGATAAAATGATTTTTGTCCCGAAAAACAGAACGATGAACCAAAATGCTTTATAAAATACTTCATCTAACCCAATTGAGCTCGGAATTGAAAACATCGTTAAATCAATTCCAGCATCGTCGAGTGTTGATGGATATGGAACCCATAATTTAAATTTTGCAGCTAACTCATCATAAAACGAGAGTGCCACGATGAACGAGATCAACAGACTCAGTAAATGTCCTGCTTGCAAGACAACGCCTCGACGGACACCTGTCATCGTTCCTAATGCGAGAAATAATAAAATAACAAAGGTAATCATAGTTTAAAGTTCACCCAAATTCTTTTTGATTTTTACGTAATCACTACCAATATTGAGAGCCGCTAAAACGGCAATTTGACGAACGTCGAGTTGTGGTGCTTGGTCTCGAATTTCCCGAATTTTTGTATCGACGAGGAGACCCACTTCACGTACGTGTTCTGGCGACTCCGTCCCGACAATCGTATAATCATTACCTGCGATATGAATCGTCGTCCGGTTCAGCCCTTCTGAATCAGCCATTATTCTGTCCTCCTCATACTTTGCTTCTTTCATATAGTACCATCATTTTTGAAATAGGAAAAGAAGTCCACCATCGGTCTAGAGGATGGTATGCTTGTTGTCTGAAAGGATGATCTATTTATGGGAACCGTCGTTTTAAAATTACCAAAGGATAAACAAGAAGTCGTTATTTCTGATTTTCAAGCTTCTCGTATCACATCGCCACCATATGCCCGCTTTGCTGCACGCACGAAAACCTGTGTCGTCACCATCTATAATTCAGGAAAAGTAATGTTCCAAGGCACAGAAGCTGAGGCGATTTCTGCCCGTTACGGAGCCCCGCTCTTAAAGAAAGCCCCTTCTACTGCGAGTGGACTGCTTCCGAGAGACTTCTCGACTTGGTCAGTCATCGGTAGTGATGAAGTCGGGAAAGGAGACTTCTTTGGTCCGCTCGTCGTCGTTGCCGCCTATGTAGATGCACAACAAATCGAGCTCGTCCAAGAACTTGGTGTGCGTGATTCCAAAAATGTCTCGGACATCGAAATCCGAAAGATTGCCCGCGACCTTCATGCCGTCATTCCGTACGAATTCCGAATCCTTCATAATCCAGACTACAATCGGATGCAGCGTACGATGACACAAGGAAAGATGACGGCACTTCTACACAATTCAGCGCTAGGTGGTCTGCTCGAAAAGCTCGAAGCCACTCCAAAAGCGATTCTAATCGATCAGTTCGCAGAAAAAGCGACCTATTATAAACACTTGTCTGGTGAAGTAAACCAAGTCAAAGAGAACGTTTATTTTTCGACGAAAGCAGAAGGACTTCATGTCGCTGTCGCAGCAGCATCCATCCTCGCCCGCGCGATCTTTTTGAAAGAGATGGATGTACTCAGTCAACAAGCGGGTACAGAAATTCCGAAAGGTGCAGGTGCAAAGGTCGATCAAGTCGCTGCATCACTTTTATTGAAACACGGTCCAGATCAATTAAAGAACTGGACAAAATTTCATTTTGCTAATACAAAAAAAGCGACACAATTAGCTGAAAAACGAAACCGACCATCATCCTAAGGAGTGGTCGGTTTTTAAATGGCTGACTCTTTTCCTTTCAAACGCCCTAACTCCGCGAGAAGAATTTTCGTTTCATTGAACGGGACACCTTCAGTCCCGATTCGCTCGATTTCTTCGTGTCCTTTTCCGACAATTACAACGCGTTTTCCTTCGAGCGCAATTTCAGCTGCCGCGAGCAAGGCATTTTTTCGATCTACGTGACAAGAAATGATTTTATCAGACGAAATATCCACGCTCAGTTCATCAATAATTTGTCTTGGATCTTCTCGTCTCGTATCGTGAACCGTGACTATAATTCCTGCACAATATTGTGCTGCAATTCGTCCCATTTCCTGACGTTTCGTCCGGTCACGTTCACCCGCTGCACTTAATACGACGTATAATGCCTCATTCGAAACGGATAGCGCTTCCAAACATTTTCTTAACCCGTCTGGAGTGTGCGCATAATCGATATAAATTTCCGTTCCTTCAAACGATAGCCGCTCGAGTCGCCCTTTGGGTAAACGAAGCGACGGGATATGTCGAATTAATTCATACATGTTGACCTCGCCTGTTTTCATCAATCCGATCGCGGCTGCTAAATTGGCCGCATTAAAGTTTCCGAGTAGCGCGATCGGGACTTCAGTAGTCGTTCCGTCAATTCGAACATTTACCGATTCCTCTCGCCATTCGACTACAATTGATGCTTCCGATTCTATCTTTGTCGAATACCACGTGACAGGAACATTTGCCCCGGCCCGCTCCATGACGTGACTCGCCGCGTCTTCCTCATTTAAGACGAGTCCCTTCCCGTCATTCCTCGCTACTTGTTGAAACAACATGCCTTTCGCTTCCGCATACTCTTCCATCGATTGATGATAATCCAAGTGGTCATGTGAAAGGTTCGTGAACGCCGCTGCGTGGAAGGATACACCTTCTACACGTCCCTCAACTAACGCATGTGACGATACTTCGAGCATGCAGTCCGTTACGCCATTGTTGACCATTTCGTGTAATAAACGATGTAAGATGACAGCTTCCGGTGTCGTATTTGGTGTCTCAAAACGTTGCCCATCAATCAGAGCACCTACCGTACTGATCATTCCCGTTCGTCTTCCGGCAGCTCGAAACAAGTCGTAAGAAAGTTGCGTCGTCGTCGTTTTCCCATTTGTTCCAGTAATACCGTAGACTCTCATCTTTTGACTCGGATGGTCATAAAAAAAATCAGCAATCTTTCCTGCTGCTTGTTTCGTATCCGGTAAGAGAATCGTTGGAATCCCTACTACCCCGACTTGTTTTTCAGCAAGAATCGCAACCGCTCCGTTATCTTTTGCTTCTTGTACATATTGATGCCCATCTACCGTATAACCACGAATGCAGATGAACAGGCTCCCCGGCTTCACTTTGCGTGAGTCCGTTTCAATGCTTGTAATCACTGGGTTTTCTTCAGTCGTTAACTGGAAAGGCGAAAGCAAGTCTGACAGTAATTTGTGTTGATGATTCATGGTGTTCGCTTCCCTTCTATGTTCAAAATCCGAATTTGATTTTGATCCATTCTAGCATTTTCTAAACAGTCTTCCAGTAATCTTCAGTTAAACTTCAGGTAAGTATGCTACAACTAAAGTTGAGGTGAAAACTATGACACATATATTAATAGCAGAAGATGAATTCGATATTCGTGAACTGCTTACGGAATTACTTGAATCAAGTGGATATAACGTTTCCTGTGCCACAAATGGGATGGAGGCATTAAAGTTATATCAGTCCGATTCATTCGATTTAATCATTTTAGATATCATGATGCCCTATTTTGATGGTTTTGAAGTCGCACGCAACATTCGAAAGCAATCACAAACACCAATTATTTTTTTGACAGCCTTGCAGGATGAGGAAAATCAAGTGAAGGGATTTGACCTTGGAATCGATGATTACATCGCCAAACCCTTCTCACTTCGGATTTTACTACGAAGAATTGAAGCGATCATCAGACGAATCCAAACGAACTCTGAAGAACAACTCTCTTTTCGAGAGATTACCCTATTTCCGTCAAGCTATAACGTTTTAATTTCAGGAATTCAAACGACGTTGACCCTCAAGGAATTTCAAATCCTTCATTTATTACTTGAAAATCCTGGACGAGTCTTAGAGCGCGAACAGTTGATTCAACAACTTTGGGGATTCGATGCATTAGGAGATACACGTTTTTTAGATACACATATTAAAAATTTACGTAAAAAAATTGATTTACCTTACATTCAAACCGTGAAAGGGGTCGGCTATAAACTTGAAGCGACTAATTAAACGTCCACGCATCACGGGAAAACTTTTTTTCCTGACGATGAGTTTGTTGATTGTGGCAGTTCTTTCGACGATTGGTTTTTTATATGCGACATTACCTTCTTATTATCAAAGTTATCGGGAAGAGCAATTTCACGCGACGATGGCTTCTCTTCAAGAAGAGAGCACGCATCTCTCGAGCGAAAATCTCCTTCCGCTGCTCGATCAGTTAACGGCAAAAGGGATTCGTTTTTCCTTATGGACGGAAGAAGATCAATTGTTATACGCACCTGGTTTTGGACGTGGACCGGTTCGACGAACTGCCAATACTTCTCCTGCTGGAATAATTCAAGATTCAATTCCGCTTCAATTAGTAGACCAAACTGTCATTTTAGATGTCGATCAGATGATTCAGCCAATCGATGAAGTGAAAAGCGTTATTTTAAAATTAGCGCCCTATATCGTCTTACCCTTGCTTCTGCTAGCAGGTCTTGCCGCCTATCTGTATTCGCGCATCATCTCACGCCCACTCTTAACAATTAATCAAGCAACAAAAGAACTGGCGAACTTGAATTTTTCCGTCCGAACCCATCATACTTCTGCCGATGAACTGGGTGATTTGTCACGAAACATTAACCAATTGGCGACTAAACTTGAAGTCACGATGGAGTCGCTTCAAACATCCAACGAACAATTGCGGTTCGAGTCCGAAAAAGACCGTAAGCGCGATGCGGAACGTCGTCAATTATTCCTCGCCATCTCACATGAACTCAAAACACCCGTCACCATTGTGAAAGGTCAAATTGAAGGAATGCTGTTAAACCTCGGTGCCTATCGTGACCGGGATCATTATCTAGCTCGGGCGGGGCACGTCATTGAAGATATGGAGCGACTCATTGCCGAATTGTTAGAAGTCGCTCGTGTTGAGCAAATGAATCTTCAACTCACACCAATTAACCCACTCACATTAATCAAGCATCAATTGCAACAGTTCGATCAGTTAATTGTCGATCGCAACCTCGACATCGTCCTCATAGAAAACGAGTTGACTGTTCAAACCGATGCCCAGTTACTTGAACGGGCACTCCATAATCTCTTGATGAATGCGATTTCCTATACCGCTGTTAATGGAACGATTCATATCGAGTTCGAACAAGGAGACGAGTTGACGTTGCGCATTACAAATTTCCCGACGACCCAAGATTCGAGTGAGACCGCTGCCTGGTTTAATCCTCTCGAACGCTCTGAGCAATCCCGAAATCGTATGCATGGTGGCAGCGGGCTCGGACTTTATCTCGTTCATCAA
This sequence comes from Exiguobacterium sp. s102, assembly GCF_018618635.1. NCBI lineage: Bacteria > Bacillati > Bacillota > Bacilli > Caryophanales > Exiguobacterium > Exiguobacterium sp. s102. Next base: position 479,579 of record NZ_JACSML010000001.1, on the reverse strand, counting down.
ATCATGGAACGACTAGACATCGATGCTACTCTTCAAGGAAGTCCCAATCAGGTTCAATTTGCAGCACGGTTCAAATCAATCGTTTAAGATTTCCTCCTTGCCAAACACTAACTTCATTCGTTATACTCCTTTAAGTTAACTAGTTAACTTAAAGGAGGTTTTTTAATGTCATCCCAACAAGAAGATATTCTTGGTCAACTTTCAAAAGTGGCACGGCTCGTCAAACGAGATATCGACGCCGTCCTTGCCCAACATTCTTTGCACACTGGTCAATGGGCATTGTTAAAAGCAGTCTCCTTACTTGAACCGGTGTCGCAAATCACCCTCTCGAAATACTTAATCATCGAAAAACCAGCTGTCACGAAAACGGTCGTTCGCTTAGAAGAACTAGGCTTCATCTCTCGGAAATCCGTCGGACGACAACGCCTTGTTGAATTGACACCACAGGCAAGAGCTGCTTTCAATGGTATCGATGAAGCAGTCCAGGCAGCACATCGCTTGTTCCTAGGTGAACTATCAAAAGAAGAACAACATTCTTTAGAGATTTTGATGACCCGTCTGCTGGCGACCCACCGTCCTGTCGAACAGGAGGAATCTTCTTGAATCGTTTATTCCACCGTCACTATGTAACGACACTCGTCGTCAATCTACTGTTGTTCATCACCTTTTATTTACTGAATGCTTCCTTACCTTTACTGGCCGCACAACAGTTCAATGTTTCTCAAAGTTCGCTCGGTTGGGTCGTAACGGCATTCATTTTAGCAACGGTTTGTTCACGTCCTTTAATCGGACATTGGCTCGATCGTTATGAGCTCAAACGAATGTTACTGTTGTCCGCTACATTTTTCATGATTGTCAGTTGCTTATATCTCATCGTCTTACCGCTCGAATCATTCAGTCTGTTATTGATCATTCGTGTCTTACACGGGTTTAGTTTCGGAATGATTTCTTCTTCACTAAGCCTAAGCGTAACCACGCTGATTCCAACACCTCGTCAAGGGGAAGGAATGGGCTATTTCGTCCTCTCGATGAACCTTGCTTCCGTTCTCGGGCCGGTCATCGGATTGACGTTGATTGCACACGATGCGCTCGTCTGGTACTTCGTAACGATTGCCCTGCTTGCGATTTGTTCGTTTAGTTTCATCTGGCGTTTACCATTAACGAGTAGTCACGTTACAAGTTCCGCACCATTTCGTTTACGGCAGTCGTTATTCTTATCAAGTCCTGTCTTGCTTCTTGCAACTGTTCTTGCTGGTATTGCGATTTCAAGTACATCCGCGTTCATTTCGCTGTATGCAGATGCGATGGACCATGTCACTTATGCCTCTTACTTTTATGGCCTTGCTGCACTCGGCATGGTTGCCATTCGTCCTTTTGCCGGTAAGCGGTTTGATCGACGCGGACCAGCCTCTGTATTGGTGCCATCGTATGTTTTATACGCCGTCGGTTTTTTAGTACTCGGACTGTTCCCGACACTTCCCGGATTATTGTCCGCCGCCCTCATCATCGGAATTGGTTCCGCTTCGATTTTTCCAGGGATACAAACCGTCATGTTGACCTATGCGGCTCCCGCACAAAAAGGCAAGGCGATTTCGACATTCTTTCTCGCTTACGATAGCGGGTTCGGAATCGGTGCTTTTCTTTTGTCAGGCATCGCCGCGAAAGTGGGTTACTCGAACATGTTTTTGATGTGTAGCCTCATCGTCGTCAGTAGTGGACTCTTATATGGTTATTTCCGTCGATCAACGTTGCTTTCAACTAAACAAAATATTGCTTCTTAAAGCGCTCAAGGAAAAACTCTCCCGTCTAAAGACGCGAGAGCTTTTTCGGATCAACGTGCAGGAACGACCTCGCCTTCCGTAACACGTTTCTTCTCTATAAAACGCTGTTTCTTCAATTCAATGATATGATCGGCAGCACGAGCGACTTCCGCAGAGTGCGTCACCGCGATGATGCAACGGTTAGAACGGTGAGCAAGTTCTTGAAATAGCCGAATGATGTCCGTCGCAGTTTTTTCATCGAGCGCTCCCGTCGGCTCATCCGCAAGAATGATTGGGGCTTCCGTCGCAAGGGCACGTGCGATGGCGACACGTTGCTGTTGACCACCACTCAACTGCAGTACATTTTTTGTCGCATGGGCTTCGTCGATTCCGACCTGTTCAAGGAGATTTTGGGCATGTTTCTTTTTTCCTTTTATGCGTTGTCCACTCAATTCGAGTGCGACAATCACGTTATCCAATGCGTTCATATACGTCAATAAATTAAACGATTGAAAAACGGTCGCAGCATGTCGTGAACGATACGTCGTCAATCCGATTTTTCGAATATCGCGACCTTGATACGTAATCTGTCCTTCTGTCGGTGAATCAAGTCCACTCAACAGACTGAGAGCCGTCGTTTTCCCGGAACCTGATTCACCGAGAATTGCATAAAACCGTCCAGCCTCGAACTGCATCGAGACATCGTTCAAGATCCGTTGTTGCTTGCTTCCTGATGTATAGGCATAGGTGACGTTCGTCATTTCTAAAGTCGTCATAGTATTAATCCTCCCGTAATAGAATTTCTTTTGGATTCATCCGTAGTAAGGCAAGTGAAGGTAACAAGACAGATAAAAAGACGATTAGACTTCCAATTTCGATGACTTGAAGTAACGTCGTCCAATCAATCTTCGTTGTCATCTCTGTAATTTGTGGAATGCTATCTAACACTTGTTGTCCGCCGCGTCCACCCGGACCGCCAAAACCAGTCTGCGTTGCGACCGAACTAGCCGCTTCCGTCACCTCGCGGTTCAAAAGCTGATCTGTCATGAATTGTGATGTCATGCCACCTGTCGCATACGTGACAAGGAAAGCAATTGCCGCAATCGCAAACGTTTCAATTAGTAATTGCCCCATTAATTTCGAGCGTTTTTCACCCATCGCCAGTAAAATACCCATTTCTTTTCGACGTTCCCGGACGGATAATAAAATCAACAGCGCTAAAATCAAACCACCTGCGATACTAACAAGATAGACGACAGATTTTGAGAAGGACGCGACTTGTTCAATCGGTCCAACCATTTTTTGATAAGCAGCATCATTCGCATCCAGTGTGAACGTATCCCAGTCGAGTGGTGAGACCGCCATCGCTTCTTTTTTGAACGTATTGATTTCAGATGGATCTTCTAGCGCGTAGACGACACTCGATACACTGACCGTTCCTTCTTCAGTCGAGAAGCTCGCGAGTGTATCATTTGCAATGTACATCTGGTTCATCGGGTCCATGAAGCCTGCCGCTCGGAAATTCGCATCGGATGTCGCTTCCGTCGATGCCGATAACCCAATGATCGTCACTGTTACGGAATTTTCGGTCGTTGTCGATGTCAGCTTAAACGTATCCCCGACTTTGAGATCATTTTCAGTCGCTAAGTTTTCATCGATGACAACACTTTTTTCTTTAGCATCGGTAGTCAATGCTTCTCCATCCACGATTTTCAATGTACCGTTCGTGTATGTATCAAGTAGTTCCATGTTCGTCACACCATTTAAAGAGAAATCTGGCATCGTCATCCCTTCAGGCATCTCTCCCCCTCGCCCACCACCTGAGTTCGTTGATTCACTCTCAATCGGTGTGAGATCACTTGATGTCGCTGTCGTTTGTGCCAGGTAGTTGACGGACTTGACTTCATCTAGTTGTTCGATTGCTTCAACATCCGTCGTATCAATCGCTACTTCTTCTGGTCGTCCACGTTCACCTGACGCTTGTCGTTCCTGCATTTGCTTTTGTCGATCGACTTGTAGTGTCACTGTCGCCCCTAACTCTTTTCTCGCCTCTTCTCCCGCCGATTTAGCAGCATTCTGAATCGCGAATCCTGACAGTACGAGTGATCCGATTATCGTCAAAATAATCAACATGATCATCGTCTTTCCCTTTCGCGCTACAATACTTTTTCCTGCCCGCTTCAAAAAATTCATTTTTCGTGTTCCTCCTTTAATCTTCTAAGCTCATCTTATGCAACGTATCTGTAGTCTAGCTGTAGTTCGACTGTATCTTGAACGAAGAAACGGCCGAAACGCAAAAAAAACGAGAATGACAGTGACGTCATCCTCGTTTTAACTCATGTGATTCGATTGACCGGTTACGCACGAAGTTCTGCGTCGAACGCTTTTGTTAAAGCCGATACGACATGTTCGTGTGCTGCTGTGACTTCTTCATCGACCAAAGTCCGTTCCTCATTTTGATAACGGAGCGAGAAGGCGAATGATTTTTTGTTTTCACCGACGTTATCGCCCGTGTAGACATCAAATAATATGACATGTTGTAAAAGCGGACCTGCTGCTTGCATGATCACTTGCTCCACTTCGCTTGCTGTGACCGATTGATTGAGGACAATCGCGATGTCGCGCGTCATCGATGGGAAACGGGACATCTCTTGATAGACGACCGGCTCTTTCGAGTGAAGTTTCATGGCATCGAGTTCAAAGACGTAGACTTCTTTTAAGCCATACTGCTCTTTCGAGAGTGCTGGATGCACTTGTCCGACGAACCCAATCGCTTCACCGTCCATCAGTACACGTGCCGTCCGACCTGGATGCATCGAATCGATGACCGCCGCTTCGTATGTCAACGTGACATTGAATGCCTCTGCTAACGTTTCGACGATTCCCTTGACAACGAAGAAATCCGTTTTGACCATTGTGCCATGCGCACGGTGTTGTTCCGCTAGTCCGACAGCGACTCCGGCGACCAGTTCTTGTTCGATCGGCAACGTCTCAAGTGACGCATCACGCTGGAGGTAAACGCTCCCCAGTTCGTAGTAAGCGAGGTCGGCATGTTGACGTGCGACATTGTGTTGCGCGACTTCGAGTAACCCTGGAATCAATGATGTCCGAAGTGTCGAACGTGCTTCGCTGATCGGCATCGCCAACTTAACGGGGTGGAGATCTGTTTGTTCATTGAATTGCATCGCACGTTGTTCACTCGTCAGTGAGTACGTGATGGCTTGCGATAAACCGGCACCTTGTAAGAGACGACGGATTTGACGGCGATGTTGATTCCGTTTCGGCAAGAAACCGCGGCTCGCTTCTTGCGGTAAGCTCGATGTCAATGCATCATACCCATAGAGTCGTGCGACTTCTTCCGCGATATCAGCCGGAATCATCAAGTCTTGGCGACGTGTCGGTACACTGACCGTTAGTGCATCTCCTGATAACTCAACTTCGAGTCCAAGGCGTTCTAATAACTCTTTCATGACCGTACCTTCGATTTCCATTCCGAGACGATGATTGATATACGAGACACTCGCTTCGATTAAGTGATCATCGAGTTGAAGTGTACCTGCTTGGACCGTTCCAGCAAGGACTGTTCCACCAGCAAGTTCAGCAATCAATGCGGCTGCCCGGTCGAGTGCTAACAAGACACGACGTGGGTCGACCCCTTTTTCAAAACGTGAACTGGAGTCCGAACGTAGTCCAAGGACACGACTCGTCTTCCGGACAGATGTCGGTGCGAAATAAGCCGATTCGAGGATGATTGACGTCGTTGTTGCGTCGACTTCTGTATTTGCACCACCCATGACACCTGCAAGTGCGACGGGCTTTTCGCCATCTGTGATGACGAGCATCGAAGGATCGAGTGTCCGTTCGACTTCGTCAAGTGTTTGGAAGGACTCTCCCGTTTTCGCTTGACGAACGACGATTTGCTGCCCCAGTTTTTCAGCATCGAATGAATGAAGCGGTTGTCCTGTTTCAAGTAAGACGAAGTTCGTCACGTCGACGACATTGTTGATTGGACGAATCCCGTTCGCAATCAAGCGGTTTTTGAGCCAAAGTGGCGACTCACCGATGACGACATGTTGGATTTCACGCGCCGCATAAAACGGACATTCCTCCGACTCAAGTGTGACAGCAAGTTTCGTTTTTTCTTCATCTTCCGTCACGTCGATTGCCGGGAAAACAGCCGTCGTATTTAAGATACCTGCTACTTCATGTGCAACTCCGTACATGCTCAAGCAATCAGAACGGTTCGGTGTCAAACCGAGTTCTAATACTTCGTCATGCAGACCAAGTAGTTCTAAGACGTCTTGCCCTGGTGTGACCGGCTCACGGAATGTATGAATTCCAGCTTGCTCATCTTCACGAATATACTTTTTCTCAAAGCCAAGTTCTTCAAGTGAACAAATCATGCCTTCAGAAACGACTCCACGCAGTTTAGCTCGCTTAATTTTAATGCCCGGAAGGCGTGCTCCGACACGGGCAACGATGACATCTTGTCCTGCTTCAATGTTTGGTGCACCACACACGATTTGGACCGGTTCTTCTTGTCCGATATCAACCGTCGTGACGTTTAGCTTATCCGCTTCCGGATGCTTTTCTTTTGTTAATACATGACCGACGACGATATTGTTCAAATCGGCGTCACGGACTTCGACACCCTCGACTTCGATCCCACTCTTCGTAATTAAATCCGCCAGTTCCTCACCGGTTTTCTGACTGACGTCAACGAACTGCTGTAACCATTGTTTTGAGACTAACATCTGTTTTCCCCCTTAAAACTGTTCGCTGAAGCGAACGTCATTCGTATAGAAGTGGCGAATATCATCGACCCCATATTTCAACATGGCGATTCGCTCAATCCCCATCCCGAAGGCAAATCCAGACATTTTCGTACTATCATATTCTGCCATCTCAAGGACGTGCGGATGAACCATACCGGCACCTAAAATTTCAATCCAGCCTGTTTGTTTACAGATATTGCACCCTTTTCCACCACATTTAAAACACGAGACGTCGACTTCGACGGATGGTTCTGTGAACGGGAAGAAGCTAGGGCGTAACCGGATTTCACGTGCCTCCCCAAACATTTGCTTCACGAATGCTTCGAGCGTGCCTTTTAAGTCTGCTATTGAAATCGACTCTCCAACGACGAGTCCTTCCACTTGCATGAATTGGTGTGAGTGCGTCGCATCGTCTTCATCGCGACGATAGACTTTCCCTGGGCAAAGAATCCGAATCGGTTCACCTTTCGAAGCGAGCATCGTCCGCGCTTGGACAGGTGACGTATGGGTCCGCATCAGAATTTCATCCGTGATATAAAATGAATCTTGCATATCACGTGCCGGATGATCTTTCGGCAGATTCAACATTTCGAAGTTGAACAAATCTTGTTCGACTTCAGGTCCTTCTGCAATCGTATAACCGAGTCCAACAAAGATGTCCTCGATCTCGTCCGTGACTTGTTGAAGCAAATGCGCTTGTCCGACTTTTTTCGATCGACCCGGAAGTGTCACGTCAATCGCTTCAAGCGCTAGTTTTGCGTCCATTTCTTGTTGCTTGACGTCTACTAAACGTTGCTCGAGTTCTGTTTGGATGACACCACGAACCGCATTTGCGATTTCACCGACAACCGGACGTTCTTCTGCTGATAATTTTCCCATTCCACGTAATACTTCTGTGATCGGACCTTTTTTTCCGAGATATTTGATACGGACATCATTTAATTCTTTTTGTGTACTGGCTTGATTCACGAGTTGTAACGCTTCGTCGCGAAGTGCCTCTAATTGTTCCCGCATGCTCGTCACTCCTTTTTTTCAAATAAAAAACGCCCCTTCAGCAAATGCCGAAGGGACGATTTAATTAAATCGTGGTACCACCCTTGTTCGACTTGAATCCATCAAGTCCTCAAGTAGCGCGATAACGGGCGCTTCCCGTCACGATCTCTCGTGCGACTCCGGAGTGAATTCAGCTAGCGGATTCGTAAAGAAGCTTGCAGTCTAAGGCTTCTTCTCCCTAATCGAATCGTTCTCTAACCTACTCTGTTCCATCAACGTCTAATTAAATGTTCTACTGTAACTCACTTTAGCATGAACGCTTCAGTGATTCAATCGACCGGAGCAAAATGATACAGTAAAATTCCTGCTGCAACGGCTGCATTGAGTGATTCCGCTTTTCCGCGAATCGGAATGTAAGCACGTCCATCACATTGGTCGAGCAATTCCGGTGATACACCTTGTGCTTCATTCCCGATGATGAGTCCGATTGCACCAAGATTTTCGACTTCTGTATACGGATTGGCATTGCGTAGTGCCGTTCCAAGAACGAACACTCCCAATTCATGCAAGTCTTGAATCGCTTCATCAAGCGACATCATGATGACCGGCAAGTGGAAAATCGAACCTTGTGTTGCGCGGAGGACTTTGCTGTTATAGACATCAACTGTCCCGTGACCAATGATGACACCATCGAATCCAGCAGCATCGGCTGTCCGAATCATCGTTCCGACATTACCCGGGTCTTGCAGACGATCGAGTAACAGGTAACGGCCACGCTCTAAGCGCTCTGTTTGCTCTTTCATCTCACAAACTGCGAAAATCCCTTGTGTCGTTTCTGTTTCTGACAAGACTTTGGCAACTGATTCGTCAATTGTGATCAAGTCAGCCGCATTTTTCTTCCAAGAACCCGGAACTTGAACATCCTCACGGACAATCAATTCTTTGATGATTCCAGCACGAACAGCCTCTTCAACTAAGTGTTCCCCTTCAATAAGGAAACGTTTCGTTTGCAGACGTCCTTTTTTTGTTAAAAGCTTTTTCCATTGTTTGACGATCTCATTCTTCGTAGAAGAAATATGTTTCATGGTTTACCCCTCGTAAATCGCTTGGACTGCTTGCGTATCTAAACGTTTCGTAACGGCAACGATTAAATCGACTGCTGCTTCGAAATCTGCTTTATGCATAATGGAAACGTTCGTATGCAAGTAACGGATTGGTACTGTCAATGCGAGCGAAGGAACTCCTGTGTTCGATAAATGGAATTTCGCAGCATCCGTCCCACCACCCGGTGTTAGGTCCAATTGATATTTAATGTTTTCTTCTTTTGCGACACCTGTGACGAAATCGATTAATCCACGGTGTGCGATCATCGTCGCATCAAACATGATGACTTGTACACCTTCTCCAAGTTTTGACAATGCTTCGCGATCCGTCATTCCTGGTGTATCACCAGGGATTCCTGTGTCAACAGCAAATGCAATCGATGGATGAATTAAGTTCGCAGCCGTTTGCGCGCCACGAAGCCCAACTTCTTCTTGCACCGTTGCTCCTGCAAAAATCGTGTTCGGATGTCCTTCTTCTTTTAAACGTTTGATGGCTTCAATCGCAATCGCGCAGCCAATCCGATTGTCCCAAGCTTTTGCCATCAAGAAATTCTCATTTTTCATCACAGTAAATTCGCAATGTGGAACGACCGTATCTCCTGGTCGGATTCCCCAACCTTCGACTTCTTCTTTTGAAGTAGCACCGATATCAATAAACATTTCTTTGATATCGACTGGTTTATTGCGCGCTTCCGGTGGTAAAACATGAGGTGGTTTCGCACCGATTACGCCTGGAATGACTTCTCCAGATGATGTCACAATGTTCATACGCTGTGCCAGAAGCACTTGTCCCCACCAACCACCGAGTGGTTGGAAGCGAAGAAACCCTTTTTCATCGATCTTCGTTACCATGAATCCAACTTCATCCATGTGACCGGCAATTAAAATACGAGGCGCATCATCTTCTGCCCCTTTGTGTTCCGCGAATAAGCTACCTAACCCATCTTGATGGAATGCTTCAGCGTGAGGTTCTAGATACTCCCGCATGAGCTGGCGTACTTCTTTCTCGTTCCCGGGTACTCCTGTTGCATCCGTTAGACGCTTCAACATATGTAATTGTTCATTCATCTGATTTCCTCCTCAGTAACCGTTGTCTTGGCGAACATGATTCGCCTCGTTTTTTGAAACATAAGCCTTGAAAATCATTTCTTGTGTAAAACCAAGTGTAGCACCTAATGCTAGGTATGCACCAATTAAAACATCGTAACTTTGTTCTGTTCTTGAAATCGCGAACACATTTGTTTTATTGTAAACATCTAAAAACGCGTCTGTCGCAGTCAAGTAATAATCCCCTTCAACGAATCGATCTTTCTTATAATCAAGAGCTAGACCGAGCGATAGGAGGAAATGGACGCCGTCGACATATTCCTCAAGAATCGTAACTTGTGCTGATGGTCCCTTTGTCGACCAGAATTTAAAGCAACGTGTTTCATTCGCCAGTTCGCCTAACTCTACTAATAGGGCAAGCAACCGCTCATCAAACTGATTCCCGGTCAAATTATGTTCTGACTGGATTCGTTTATCTAACTGTTCCTGCATCTCAAAAAGTGTCAACCAGTCCATCTTAATTCTCCTTCTATCCAAAAAAATAAAACGTAGACATAAACTTCTGCCTATCACCTATTTTAGCATTCCTCAAAAAAAACGCCGGAGAATTAAATTCCCCGACGAATTGTAGAACTTAAGCGTTCAATTTTGCTTTTGCTGAGTCAGCAAGTGAAGCAAATGCAGCTGAATCTGTAACTGCGAGGTCAGCAAGCATCTTACGGTTGATGTCGATACCCGCAAGTTTGAGACCATGCATCATGCGGCTATAAGAAAGACCGTTGATACGTGCAGCCGCATTGATCCGAGTGATCCAAAGGCGACGGAAGTCACGTTTCTTTTGACGACGGTCACGGTAAGCATACATGAGAGATTTCATGACTTGCTGTTTCGCTACCTTGAAGAGTGTATGTTTCGAGCCGTAATAGCCCTTAGCTAATTTGAGTTGTTTTTTACGACGTTGACGAGTCGTATATCCGCCTTTTACGCGTGGCATATAAATTCCCTCCTAAATCTGTGTACGATTGAATAAATTACTTCGCGATCATGTGACGGATGCGTTTGAAGTCACCCGATGATACCATGCTAGCTTTACGTAATTTACGTTTCGCTTTAGTTGATTTGTTACCGAATAAGTGGCTTGTGTAAGCACGACCACGTTTCAATTTGCCAGAAGCAGTACGTTTGAAACGCTTAGAAGCACCGCGGTGCGATTTCATTTTAGGCATGAGAGATTCCCTCCTACTTCGATTCGATTAGTCTTCTTTCTTTGGAGCAAGCACTAAGAACATGCTGCGTCCTTCCATCTTCGGTCTCTGTTCAACTACACCGAACTCGCTTAAATCCGTAGCGAGACGTTCAAGGACACGTCTACCGATTTCCGAGTGAGTGATGGCACGTCCGCGGAAGCGAATACTCGCTTTCACTTTGTTACCATTCTCCAAGAATTTCTTCGCATTACGGAATTTCGTTTGGAAGTCATTCTCCTCGATTGTTGGGCTGAGACGGACTTCTTTCATCTGAATCACTTTCTGATTCTTCCGAGTTTCTTTGTCCTTCTTTTGCAACTCGAAACGGTATTTACCGTAGTCCATGATTTTACATACAGGCGGCGTTGCTTGTGGTGCGACCATGACGAGGTCAAGGTCAGCTTCCTCAGCGAGACGCAATGCCTCAGTGCGTGATTGGACTCCAAGTTGTGCACCATCCGCTCCGATAAGACGAACTTCTCGAGCGCGGATGCCTTCATTGATTAACAGATCTTTGCTAATGGTTAGCACCTCCATCGTGCAGAGCACGAAAAATGAATGATATAAAACGCTATAAAAAAAGCGTCGGCAGTTTTTCCCGCCCACACTCATAAAGAATACAATAGTCAGAGAACACTCTACTATCACATATCATCATGATGGACCAGCACAGCAACCTGTACATGGTGAGAAGCGGGATGCTTCTGCTTTGTTGTCATTTCACTTTGCTATCATAGCACTTACTTTCCCGTGATGTCAAGCCGCTTTATCAGTTCAATTAGAACGTTGCTCACATACTTGATTATAATAGCAATCCTAAGTTCGTTTAGCAAGAAGTTTCTGATTAGAAATGAATGGGTAAATTTATCTTGTGCTAAAAATTATTTATTTGAATAGTGCTTATTTCTTTATTTAGAATGATTATTGTTTTATAATTATTTTAATCTTACATAAGGGGGAGTTAAAATAATGAATGAAAACGAAAAGAAATTAACGACGAATCAGGGTGTGCCGATTGGGGACAACCAAAACTCACGTACAGCTGGACGTCGCGGACCTACTTTATTAGAAGACTATCAATTAATCGAAAAAATTGCTCACTTTGACCGTGAGCGCGTACCGGAACGCGTTGTACACGCACGTGGCTTCGGCGCACACGGTGTCTTTAAAGTAAAAAATTCGATGAAAAAATATACAAAAGCGGCTTTCCTACAAGAAGAAGGAACGGAAGTCCCTGTCTTTGCCCGCTTCTCTACCGTCATTCATGGTACACACTCTCCTGAAACACTCCGTGATCCACGCGGCTTCTCTGTTAAATTCTATACAGAAGAAGGAAACTGGGATTTCGTCGGTAACAACTTACCGGTCTTCTTCATTCGAGATGCAATGAAGTTCCCGGACATGGTTCATTCATTAAAACCGGATCCACGGACAAACATCCAAGATCCTGATCGTTACTGGGATTTCATGACACTTCGCCCTGAATCAACGAATATGTTGATGCACCTCTTCACAGATGAAGGAATTCCAGCGAGCTACCGTAAAATGCGTGGTTCTTCTGTTCACTCATTCAAATGGGTAAACGCACACGGTAACACGGTCTACATCAAGTTACGTTGGGTACCAAAAGAAGGCGTTCATAATTTATCTGCCGACGAAGCAACCGAAGTACAAGGAAAAGATTTTAATCATGCGTCTAACGATACATTCCAAGCTATCGAAAATGGCGATTTCCCAGAATGGGACCTTTTCGTCCAAGTACTCGATCCTGCTGATGTCGAAAACTTCGACTTCGACCCACTTGACGCTACAAAAGACTGGTTCGAAGATGTCATTCCATTCCAACACGTCGGAACGATGACATTAAACAAAAACGTCGACAACTACTTTGCTGAAACGGAATCAGTCGGTTTCAACCCAGGTGTCCTTGTACCGGGTATGTTACCATCTGAAGATAAACTACTTCAAGGCCGTTTATTCTCTTACTCCGATACACAGCGTCACCGGATTGGACCGAACTATCAACAGCTTCCAATCAACTGCCCGTTCGCTCAAGTCAACAACTACCAGCGTGATGGTGCAATGCCGTTTAAGCAGCAAACAAGTTCAGTCAACTACGAACCAAACCGTTACCAAGATGAACCGAAACAAACACCTGAGTATACGGAAGACACACAACCACTCCATGATGACATTCATGGCCGTCTCGAAATCGAGAAAACGAATAACTTCGGCCAAGCTGGTGAAGTCTACCGTCGTATGACGGAAGAAGAACAGATGGCTCTTCTCAATAACCTTGTGAATGACCTTCAACAAGTACGTCACGAAAACACAGTCTTACTTGCAATCTGTAACTTCTACCGTGCCGATGCGTCACTCGGTGAAAAGTTATCGGAAGCATTGAACGTCGACATCAAACCGTTCTTGCAACAAATGCAAAAATAATAAGCCATATAAACGAACAGCCTACTCCTGAATCGGGAGTGGGCTGTTTTTAATTATAGAAACACTACTGACAGAAGACTTTTACATAGGATGACCAGTTCTTCTTTTTGCAGCAATCACTTGTCACGTTTCGCTTCAATATGGAATTTATATGCTTCATGGGACAAAATTGAACCGTTCTGATGTCTCTACTGAAAAATTATTCAACTTTGAATAAAGTACGACTTGCCCTACTTTGACTTCTTTGATTTTATTTTTACGAAGATTCAGCTTTTCAGCATCCGTAAATCGATTATAGACGGGTTTAAATCCATTACTTTGATGTGGTTGCATCTGGATCGCACGATCTGTATTTTCAATCTTATTACCTTTGATGATTCCACCAACGACACCACGTCCGAGAATCGCGATTGCCTTTCCATCTGCTCGATGGACGTTTCGGATTGTATTCATTTGAACGATCGGCTTCTCCCAATTCATCATCGAAATCGCGTGATCTTTCGTACCATCAATCGTATTGTATTCAATTCGAATATTCTGATGCGGACGGTCTTGCGAGTACTGGTGGGTACCGATTGCGACATTTATGTTTTTGAACGTATTGTTTCGAATCACAATATTTTGATTCGGTGTCCGATCCTGCGCAGACCACTTCCATCGAAATCCTTGTGTTACCGGATCAGGTGTATCTAAATTAATTGATTCATTGGGTCCCGTATTTTTAATCATCGTCGCATTGATGAATGCCATATTTTCTATCACAGCATGATTCGTTGCATCTAACTCAATCGCGTGTGAACCGTTTTGGTTACGAATCGTCAGTCCACCGATGTAAAGATTCGCGTTATGGGCAATCGCAAAGGCTGCGCCTCTAGCGAGATGACTTAAATCGATTTGTGCATTGCCCTGACCTTCAATCGTCACATAATTCGAACCGTTATATTTTCCGACCGTTGTCTTCAGACGCAAAACGGATGGTGGAACGAGGTCGAAGACACTTGTTGTTGCTGCGATTTTCGTCGTCCCGGTATCGAATGTCTTTTTAATGATGACACCATCCTCTAAACGAATCGTCGTATTCGACGGAACCCCCACACGAATCGGCGACAGATACGTTCCTTTCGCTAAGATCAGTGTCCCACCGCCTTCCGCCTCGATTTTTTCTAAATAAGATCGTAACGTATAATAGTTTTTTGTTTTTTCATTATATGTCGAATACTTTCGTAAAACAGAATCAATCGGCTCCGTCCGAGGTGTAATCCGGTATGTTTTCATACTTTCGACTCGTTCGATGTCCGGCGCAATGAAGGTAAACGACATCGCACAAAGACACACTATAATTAATTTCTTCAACCGTTCCACTCCTCTCATCCATGTATCGGCCGATTCTCAAAAACTATGTAGATACAAAACGGGTGGACTCGAAAATTTCTCCAAAATCCATCGGGGTAAGCTACGATTCCTCCCGGATGCAAGAAAAAGCCAGCTTTCCCGTGCCCGCGACGGACAGGAAAGCTGGCTTGTGTCGTGCTAACCGATTCAGCTTATTATTGATTACTTCGAACGGTTGGCGATTTCTGCTTCTAAATCAGCAACGAATTGCTCAAGCGAGGCATTGCTCGAATCTTTTGAGCCATAACGACGGATGTTAACTTCCCGTGACTCCACCTCTTTATCCCCGAGTACGAGCATGACCGGGATTTTGTTCATCTGTGCTTCACGGATGCGGTAACCGAGCTTCTCATCGCGGAAGTCCGTTTCAATCCGGATCCCTTTTTTCAAGAGCATCGCTTTAATTTCACGTGCATAGTCTTCCTGTGCCCGTGAGACCGGAATCAATTTGACTTGGACCGGTGCGAGCCATGTCGGGAATGCCCCTTTGTATTCTTCGATCAAGTACGCAACGAAACGTTCCATTGTCGAAACGACACCACGGTGCAAGACGACCGGACGATGGTCTTGTCCGTCATTTCCTTTATACGTCAATTCGAACCGCTCCGGTAACAAGAAGTCGAGCTGAACTGTCGACAGTGTCTCATCCTTACCGAGTGCTGTCCGGACTTGAACATCGAGTTTTGGACCATAAAACGCGGCTTCACCTTCTGCTTCGAAATACTCAAGTTCAAGTTCATCCATCGTTTCTTTCAACTCACGTTGCGCCATTTCCCAAATCGCATCGTTGTCGAAATACTTTTCCTTATCTGCCGGGTCACGGTAAGACAGACGGAATTTATAATCAGTAATCCCGAAGTCCGCGTAGACTTCTTGAATCAAGTGAACGATGGCTTTAAACTCATCTTTCATTTGATCCGGACGGACGAATGTATGCCCGTCGTTTAGGACCATATAACGCACGCGTTGTAGCCCAGTCAGTGCACCTGACATTTCATAACGGTGCATGCCACCAAGTTCTGCGACACGGAGTGGTAAGTCACGGTATGACCGTGGTTCATTTTTATAAATCATCATGTGGTGCGGACAGTTCATCGGCCGAAGAACGAGTTCTTCATTATCCATCTCCATTTTCGGGAACATGTCATCTTGATAGTGATCCCAGTGACCTGACGTCTTATACAACTCAACTGAACCGAGCACAGGTGTGTAGACATGTTCATAACCCAGTTCGAGCTCTTTATCGACGATGTACCGTTCGACAGTACGACGGATGGCCGCCCCTTTTGGTAACCACATTGGTAACCCTTGACCGACGTCTTGCGATGTAAAGAACAAATCAAGTTCTTTTCCGAGTTTCCGGTGATCACGTTCTTTTGCTTCTGCCAAGAAGTGTAAGTGTTGTTTCAGTTGGTCTTTTGTTGCCCAGGCTGTCCCGTAAATCCGTTGCAGCATTTTATTTTTTGAATCACCACGCCAGTAAGCACCTGCGATGCTCATCAATTTGAAGACTTGTAGCTTCGCTGTCGCCGGGACGTGTGGACCACGGCATAAGTCGAAGAACTCGCCTTGGCGATACAGTGTCAAATCTTGATCGGCTGGAATCGACTCAATCAATTCGATTTTAAGCGGGTCATTCAGTTCCTTATAGATGTTTAAAGCTTCGTCACGCGAAACGACTTCCCGTTCAATGGACAAGTTTTCTCCCGCAATTTTATTCATCATCTTTTCGATGACCGGAAGATCTTCTTCTGTCAAACGACGTTCCATATCGATGTCATAATAAAAGCCGTTTTCAATTGTCGGTCCGATTCCAAGGTGAATCGTTTCATCCGGGAAAAGACGTTTGATCGCTTGCGCCATCAAGTGCGCAGACGAGTGACGAATCAAATCGAGTCCTTCTTCTGAGTCTGGCATGACGAGTTCGATGACACCGTCTTTTTCAATCGGACGTCGGTAGTCGATGACTTCACCGTCTAGTTTTGCGGCAAATGCCTTTTTACGGAGTCCTGGACTGATGGAAGCCGCGACTTCTTCAGCAGTTGTACCGGCTGCGAATTCTTTGACCGCGCCGTCTGGAAATGTAAGAGCAATAGTTGACATGACTGTTTCCCCCTTAAATTAAATAAAAAAAAGACCCATCCCTCTAAAAAGGGACGAGTCTTCATCTCGTGGTACCACCCTCGTTCCCGAACATGTTTCCATGTACCGGCTCGAACACGCGATAACGGGCGTGAGACGCAAACGGATTAGCCCCGTCTGTGCTATGAGGGAGTAAAGAAAACGAATAGAGTCCATGAGAAGCTTTCACCATCCTTCTCTCGCTTGTTTGGTCCAGTTCGTCCTTCGTATCCTCAATCTTTGCAATTCACTATACTGATTGTGCACTAAGTATAGCGAAAGATGAAGTTCTTTGACAAGGAAAATTAATAACGCCGGCGATTTTCACCTAAAAATTCAACTGGATTCGTCGTCGTCCGGATGCGTTCCATCAATCGCATCGCTTTCAATTTATCTCCTTGATCATTCGTAATCCCGAAATGAAGCTCGAGTTCATCATAGGATAAATTCGAACTGAACAATGTCGGCAAGCGATGCATCATCCGGTACTGCAAGATGATCCCGAACAGTTCGTCCCGGACCCACGGGCTGATCGACTCCGCCCCGATGTCGTCAATCAATAAAACGGGCACCGTCTGAAAACTCTCGAGGAACGTATCAAAACTATCAGACCGGATTCGGCGTTTCGCTTCCGAGACAAATCCCGGCGCATGGACAAGAATTGTCGCAACACGCTCTTTTTTGAGCGCATTCCCGATTGCTGCGAGCAGGTACGTTTTCCCGACACCGAAACTCCCGTGCAGATACAGTCCTTTGACCTGCTCTTTCGAACGAATCGTATTCAAAAATTGTGATGCTGCCCGCAAGGCAAGTTTTCGATCCGTCGTCGTCAAATCAAAGTCACTGAAGTTCGCGTCCCGTACTTCATCCGGTAAAAACAAACTTTTGAATTTTTTCTCGAGCGCCCGTTCATTTTCACGATCTTTGAGTGCTTGCGTTTTTTCATAAGCGACCATGATTTGACCTTTTTCTAAATGCAGCACGGGCTGATAGCCTTCGATAACGGCTTTTTTTTCAATCACTTGATGACCGTCCATCTGCTCGGCATATTCATTGAGCTTTAACATCCCTCGCTCAATCGTCCGTTGATCAATTTCAGGATGTGTCCTTAAAAAGACGATGACACCTGGATGCGATAGGACTCGCTCATGAATGGCGCGCACGGATGCTGCGACACCTGGACGATTCAAGATTTTTTCAATCGATGATTGGATATGTTCCATCTCACTACTCCTTTACTTCCCCTTTAGTTCACGCAGAATCCGTTCCATCTCTGCATCATCCGGTACTTCGGATTCAAAACTCGCTTTTTTAGTCGCTTCATATTTTTGTTGTTTCTCTTTTTCTTCTTGTAGCCATTTCGGATTCGGTCCAGTCGAACTCGGACGCCCTCTTCTGCCGCCAACCGTTTGGCGTGACCGTTCTTGCTTTTGATCCTGTTTCTTTGCGATTAATTCGTCTTGGTCTTTTGTTTTCGCTAATGCTTCTGCTGCTGTCGCGTAACCTTTCTGTTTCCAATCGTCGACAATCGACAGCAAAAAGTTTTTACTGAAGCGATTGTCCTTTTTCATGACAAGTGCGTAATAATAGGCAGCATTGACGATTCCCGACGACATTTCATAATCGATGATCAATTGCTGAATCAATTCTTCATCCCGTTCAGAAAGTGACTTCACCTTACGTAACTTCGCGACATAGTGCTTCGGATGAGTCCCTTCCATCGTCTCACTTTCACTTAAATCACCGACTTCGACTTCTTCGAGGACAGCGACCTTCGCTTTTTTATCACGACTGAGCTTTTGTTTCGCCGATAACATCATCTGTTTACAGCGCTCTTGCTTCTCACTGTCCGTCATTGGTAGGTACGCTTCATGCCGGAAGCGGGCATTCAACAGTTCCGCCATCAAGGTTTCATTCGACTGTGTGACGTAAGCTAGCTTCAGCAACAATTGGTCAATCGATTTCGTATAAAAGCTTCTCGGGAGAAAACGATCGGTCTGACGCTTCATTTCTTCTAAGTCGAATGAATAATCAAATTCATAGGCGGCACGTTCTTGTTTCGCATACGATTTTGGTTGATGGGCAGAAGCAAGTCCTGCTTTGACATCAAACACTTGATCAAAACGAACCGTCCGGTCAACGACATTTTTCGGTAGCTGCTCCGTCCGAAAACGATTTTGAAGTGCTCGAAAGCGGATTTCTCCGACACGATAAAACAGTAAGCTTGATAAGACACCATCATTCAAGAACGTATTCGGTGCTAACGGGACGCGAATTTGATAAACATAACGATAGGCAGCTTGTTTCGCCTCAAATGTTCGAATCAATCCAATTCCTTCGAGCTTAAAAAGCTCCTCTTTAAATTCATCAACAGAAAATCCTAACAATGTTCCTAGTTCTGCATGTGAGATATATTGTGATTTCGTTTTACCAGGAATCATCTCACTCCAAAACGTTTGGTACAGACCAAGAGCTTTTACACCGATGATCGGCTGATATAAATAATAGAGGGATTGATAAGCTTCACGATCGACGACACCATTACTCATGATTAAACATAAGTCCGTTCCCGATACATCACGTTCCAACATCTGTTTCGTCCCTTCTTTCGTGAGAAAAAGAGAGGTGCGTTCTGACCTACAGACGACCTCTCCTCGATTACGTTAAATTTTCACGTTCATTTTCTTGATGGCGTTCCATTAGTTCAGATAACTCTTGGAAAAAGACATTGATGTCTTTGAATTGTTTATAGACACTCGCAAAACGGACGTAAGCCACTTCATCAACAGAAGCGAGTTCATTCAAGACGAGCCGGCCGACCTGTTCACTCGGAATTTCATGTTGTGCCGTTGCCCGTAAGGCTTTTTCGACACGACTGACGACCGTTTCGAGTTGCTCAATTGAAATCGGACGTTTTTCACATGCACGGACGAGTCCACGTAAAATTTTATCACGATTGAATTCGTCACGGGTCCCATCCTTTTTCACGATGATGAGTGGTGTTTGTTCAATCATCTCGAATGTTGTAAAACGATAACCACATGATTCACATTCACGACGGCGCCGAATCGAGCCAAAATCTTGCACAGGTCTCGAATCGAGAACCTTCGTCCCGTTATAATTACAGGCTGGACAACGCATGCCGCACCTCCGTTCACGTAAATTCTTTTGTTCCAATCATTTTCAATCGGTATGTCGCATCTAATTCTTGATAGATTGTTTCAATCCATTGCTCGAGGTCCGGACCAAGTAATCCTTCGCGATGCAAAAATAGATCAACAGCTGTTCTACCAGAACCGACCATGATGACTGTCGCTAGTCCATCTAACCCAGTTCCTTGAAAAGATAATTCTCCTCGTTCAACATCAATTCGTTTAACGGTTCCGTGTTGCTTCGCCACGACAGTCTCAAGACCTGTAAACAACATCTCGGGAGTCGCAGCATAATAGTGCGTTCGTAATTTTTCGTTTTTATGCGTATCAGACGTTTCAAGTTGTTTTTGCAAACGTTCTTTAAATCCCATCCGCCATCACCTTTTCTGTTTTCTTCTACTATTAAGAATAACAGACGTCAGACATATTAAAAAGCCCTCGCCATAAAGACGAGGGCTGGTAGTTCGTGTTTTTGTCAGTTAACGTGCTGAATCGTAGCTGCCGGAACTTTAACTGGTCCCATGCCACGCGGAATTTCGACATTTTCACGGATTTTTGCATCTAATGCGTCAGCGATATAATTCGCTGCGATTGCTGGATCGATGCGATCCCCACACGTAAAGACATCAACTGATGCATATCCGTGTTCTGGGAAGCTATGAATCGTCAAATGCGATTCAGAAATGATGACGACGCCGCTTACTCCGTGTGGAGCAAACTTATGGAATGCGACTTCGCGTACCTCTGCACCTGCTTGAAGTGCTGCGTCAACGAAGAGTCGTTCGACAAACTCCATGTCGTTTAATTTTTCAGGATTGCAATCCCAAAGTTCTGCAATAATGTGTCTTCCCATAGTATCCATTAGTGGATCCCCCCTACATTCAATGGTCTTCAAAGTATAGTCATGATCACTTACTTTGCGCCTGAGTCTTTCGCACCCACGGGGGAAAGTTAGTCCAGAGAGGTCCTAACCCTTTAAGCTGCGATTGCCAGACCGATTGAAGTTCACGATTTGAATTATAGCGAGTATCAAAAAGATACACAAGGATAAATTTTAAATTTCAGCGCCTATTTATTAAAAAACCGCTCTATCTGTTGGTATAGAGCGGTTTAAAAAATATAAATTATTTTAATTCTAATTCCTTTTCAACCGTTGTCGCCTCAATATGTGCTCCAATCATCTGAACGAGATCGACGACACGACATGAATATCCCCATTCATTGTCGTACCAAGCAAGCACCTTCACTTGGCGTCCACCCATGACCATCGTCGATAGGCCATCGACGACCGTCGAACGGACTTCCCCGTTAAAATCAATCGAAACGAGCGGTTCCATCGTCAACCCTAGAATCCCGTCTAACGCACCATCAGCTGCTTTCACGAACGCTTCATTTACTTCTGCGACCGTCGTATCACGACTCACTTCGACGACGAGGTCAACGAGCGACACGTTCGGTGTCGGAATACGGAGCGCAAGCCCGTTCAACTTCCCTTCGAGATGCGGTAAAACGAGCGAAATGGCACGTGCCGCACCAGTGGATGTCGGAATAATCGATGATCCACAAGCCCGTGCCCGACGTAAATCCTTATGTGGATTATCAATATTATTTTGATCATTCGTAAAAGCATGAATCGTCGTGACGAGTCCCGTCTCGATTCCGAATGCCCGATCGATGACTTGAACGACAGGCGCAAGACAATTCGTCGTACAGGATGCATTCGAGACGACATGATCGTTCTCATGATCGTACATCGCATCGTTGACCCCCATTACGATTGTCCGAATGTCCCCTTTCGCCGGTGCCGTGATGACGACTTTTTTTGCTCCCGCCAACACATGTTTACTTGCGCCGTCTTTCGAATTGAACTTTCCTGTTGCTTCGACGACGACATCAATCTCAAGTTCCCCCCACGGTAATAACTCAGGATTACGTTCGCTGACGATTCTCACGAGTTGTTCATTAATCATCAAACCACCCTCGACAATCTCGACCGGGTATTCAAACTTTCCATGGACCGTATCGTACTTAATTAAGTGCGCGAGTGTTTCCGGTGGATAACTTGCATTAATTGCGACGACCTGACTTTTCCCCTCAGCGATTAATCGACGGAACACCATTCGACCAATACGCCCAAACCCGTTAACTGCCACCTTGACTCCCATGTGCGGATCCCCCTTCAATGTGACGGATAATGCTCCGTTTACAGATAGAACTATATCATGAAATGTAAGCGATTTCATTATGTAACCAAAAAAAAGTTGAGAGAAGTCATCAACTTCTCCCAAAACGATACTTCTGCTTCTTTAATTTTGTTTCGCTCCAAACCTCAACGCGTGACAGGTAACGTTTTTAACCACTGATCGATTTGTCGGTATAACGCTTCGACCGTTCCTTCGTTGACCAACACATAGTCGGCGAGGAGACGTTTCTGTTCAATATCGAGTTGAGATTGCACACGTGATTGCGCTTCCTCCCGTGACATTTGATTGCGTTCCATCAAGCGATCCAATTGTAGAGAAGCGTTACAATAGACGACCACGACTTGATCGACAAGCTGTTTCCAATCTCCTTCTAATAAAAGCGGGATATCAAAAACCACTAAAGATTCTTCTTGCTGTTCCAATTCGTCTGCCCGGGCGAGCATCTGTTGTCGAATCTTCGGATGCATCAACTCATTCAGTAAATTCCGTTTTTCACTATCGTGAAAAATAATTTCACCAAGCTTGGCTCTGATTAATATCCCCTCTTCAAATGCTTCCGGAAAGGCCGCTTTCACATCTTGATAAGCCAGTCCATCCGGTTCCATGACTTCCCGCGCGATCAAATCAGCATCGATGACCGGAATCCCATTCGTTTGTAGATACGTCGCGACGGTACTCTTTCCCGTCGCGATTCCTCCCGTCAAACCGATTCTCATAACGCGACCTGCTGACAGTTCGGGCAGAAGTGTGTCCCACGTCCACCAACCTTGATTTTTTCAATCGCTGTCCCGCAACGCGGACACGGGACACCTGTTTGACCATACACAGCAAGTTGCAGTTGAAACTCCCCTTTTCCGGATGGCGAGACATAACTCCGAATCGTACTGCCGCCACTTTCGACGGCTTTTTGTAAGACATCAACACCTGCGACGTGAATCCGCGAAATATCGTCAAGCGTCAAGGCCCCTGCTTTCGTTAACGGATGAATCCGTGCCGCGAACAACGTCTCATCGACATAGATATTCCCAAGTCCTAAAAAGATCGATTGATCGAGCAATGCTGTCTTGATCGGGCTGCGTTTTTTACGAATTAGATTTTCGGCTAAGACTTCCGCCGTGAACGTCGGATCAAACGGTTCCCGCTCGAGTTGGGCAAGTGGTGGGACCTGCATCACGGTCGCTTTTTCCCGCAGCTCCATCGTCCCGAACTTTCGGACGTCGTTATAATGCAACTCTGAGCCGTCTGTGAATCGAAAGATGACATGAGTATGCTTATCTTTTTCAATCGCTTGGGGATACGGAAAATACTTCCCTTCCATTCGTAAATGACTGACGAGATAAAACTGTTCAAATGCAAATAAAAGAAATTTCCCACGCCGTTCGACCCGTTCGATCCGCTCTTGCTTCAAAGCGTCGACAAACGGTGCAACTTCCATTCCCCGGATCATCTTCGGATGGAAGACCTTCACAGAAGAAATCGTTTTTCCAGAGACCGTCCGCTCCAGATTGCGTCTGACGGTCTCGACTTCAGGTAATTCAGGCAAACTAGCTCCTCCTCTAACAGATTATTTCGTTTCGTACCATGAATGCCCCGCATCCCCGTCAACGCGTAACGGCACTGACAATTCGACCGTCTGCTCCATCGCTTGTTTGACGAGTGCTTTTAAAGCGTCCAGTTCTTCGTCTGGTGCTTCAAATATCAATTCATCATGTACTTGAAGCAATAAACGCGCCTTGAGTGGTGACGCTTCAAGCGCAGCATGGACATCGAGCATCGCTTTTTTGATGATATCTGCCGCCGATCCTTGAATCGGTGTATTGATTGCCGTCCGTTCTGCAAAACCACGTAAGTTAAAGTTCTTCGAATTGATGTCCGGAATATTACGACGCCGGTTCATCAATGTCTCGACGAATCCATTCGCGCGTGCTTTCTCGATTGCAGCATCCATGAATAACTTGATTTGCGGGAACAACTCAAAATAACGATCGATGAAGTCTTGTGCTTCTTTTCGACTGATGTTCAAATTTTGTGAGAGTCCGTAATCACTGATACCGTAAATGATTCCGAAGTTGACAGCTTTCGCTTGGCGACGCATGTTTCCTGTCACATCACCCGGATCGACCGAAAAAACACTACTCGCTGTTTGCGTATGAATGTCAGCGTCGTGCAGGAATGCATCGACCAGCGTTTTATCTTCCGACATATGCGCCATGACACGCAACTCAATTTGTGAATAGTCGGCAGCGTACAGTGACCATCCGGCTTGACTCGGAACAAACGCTTTACGAATCTTACGTCCCTCTTCAATCCGGACAGGAATATTTTGCAGGTTCGGGTTAACGGAACTGAGTCGTCCTGTTTGGGCGATCGTCTGAGCGAACCGGGTATGGATTTTCCCATCTTCTTTGATGACTTTTTGTAAACCTTCGACGTACGTCGATTGGAGTTTTTGCAGTTCACGATATAGCATGATGTGATTGATGACCGGATGGAGTGGTCTTAACTTCTCTAAGACATCTGCTGCCGTCGAATAACCCGTCTTCGTTTTCTTAAAGGCAGGAAGTTCGAGTTTTTCGAACAGGATGACCCCAAGTTGTTTCGGTGAGTTGATATTGAACGCTTCACCCGCTTGACCATAAATCAATTCCTCAAGATCCGTTAAGCGTCCTGCAAGATCATGTTGCATCTCTTGTAACGTCGCGACATCAACACGGATGCCGGTCCACTCCATTTCAGCAAGCACACCTGACAAAGGACGTTCGAGCGTTTCATACAATTCGAATTGTTGGTTCGCTTTGAGCTCTTCTTGTACTTTCGGGAACAACCGCTCAATCATCCGTGCTTTTTCTGCCAAATAAGGATGCAACAGTTCGTCTGTCGGCACGCTACGCTTTGCACCTTTTCCAAGGACTGCTTCTTCACTCGGCGCCATCATCGCATAATGACCGGCAATCGACGCAAGTGTCGTCCCACCGCTTAAGTTCAATAAGTATCCAGCGAGTAACAAGTCATCGAAGGCTTGCAGTTTTAAACCATGTTTCCGTAACGCAAAAGCAGCTTGTTTCGCATCGAGACAGATTTTTTGATGGTCCGACTCAATCCATTCGCGAAAAGCAGGATCCTCGACCAATTCACGAGAAGCGACATAAATTTGATTCGGTGTCGCGATACTAAAACCGATGATGTCTTCTTCCATATAGTCTTCGCGCAACTGCTCGACGACGAGGACAGCATCCTGCACGTCTGAAGGAAGTGTCGTAATCGTCTCGACGTTCAATTGTTCCTTGTCCTCTTCCTTGATGACAGGAGCAAAACGATTCGTTAACGATTTAAACCCGAGCGATTGGAATAACGAATACGGTACTTGTGTATCGACATCACTGATTTGTAAATCAGGCAACGTGACGTCGAGCGGGACATCGAGTTTGATTGTCGCAAGTTCTTTCGACAACCGGGCAAGGTCTTCGTTCGCGATGACCTTCTCTTTTTGTTTTCCTTTTAAGTCTTCGACATGCTCATACAGTCCTTCGACTGAACCATACGCAGAAATTAATTTAATCGCTGTTTTTTCGCCGATGCCAGGAATCCCGGGAATGTTATCCGATTTATCACCCATCAGCCCTTTTAAATCAATCATTTGAATCGGCTTCAGTCCACCGTACGTCTCGGCAAACAAGTCTTCCGTCATACACTGAACGTCCGTGATACCGCGCTTCGTGATCAATACCTCGACTTGATCGGTGACGAGTTGAAGTAAATCTTTATCACCCGTGACAATCCGTGTCCGGTCTGCCGGCATCGTCCGCGCTAGGGTTCCAATCAAATCATCTGCTTCATAACGATGAAGCTCCATCATTTGAATACCGAGCGCTTCACAGATATCACGTACAATCGGGAACTGCTCCCGTAGTTCAGACGGCGTCTTTTCCCGACTTCCCTTGTATTCTTGGTACACATCGTGGCGGAACGTTTCGCTCGAAGCATCAAACGCGACTAACATATGCGTCGGTTGCTCCTCTTCAAGTAATTTAAGTAACATCATCGTAAAGCCGTAAGCGGCGTTCGTGTTACGTCCTTGTGCGTCCGTCATCGGCGGCAAGGCAAAAAAGGCACGATACGTTAGTGAGTTTCCGTCAATCAATAAAAGTTTGTTTTCCATCGTCTCCGCTCCTTTGGAAGAATTTCTGTTCTTATTGTATCACTCTACACACATTTGTTCGCTAAAAACGCCATAAAAAAAGACGATTGGCTGTGAAGCCAATCGCCTTGTGGTGTACGACATGGGAGCTGAACCAGTCGTTCCACAGATGATGAAGAAGGTATCTTTAGCATACAATCGCTCTGTAAAGAGAATATGAACTCACGGTGAAGTTCAGCCTTTTTTCGGTAAACGTATCGTAAAGGTCGTTCCTTGTTGCTCCTCCGACTCGACATCAATCGTTCCATGATGCAAATCGATGATGTGTTTAACGATGGCAAGACCTAACCCTGTCCCACCTGAATTACGACTTCTCGCTTTGTCAATCCGATAGAAACGTTCGAAAATCCGTTGCGTTTCTTTCGGATGTATTCCGATCCCGTCATCCTTGATTTGGAGCGTGACCATCTCTTCCCCGTCTTCTAAGCTGACCCAGACATTCCCACCATTCGGCGTATAATTCAAAGCATTGGCAACTAGGTTGACGACGACTTGTTTCAACCGATTCAAGTCTGCCCGGATGAAGACTTCCTCTTCCGTCTCGATATGGATCGTCATCTCTTTTTCTTGCGCCTTATGATGCAGCAACGCCTCTGTCTCGTTAATCAGACTCGTCACATCGACAATCGTCGTCTCAAGTTGATAGTTATCTTGTTCAAGACGCGATAACTCCAACAAGTCCTCTACTAATGTCTGCATCCGCTCAGACTCATCGTGAATGATATTCAAAAATTGTTCGCGGATTTCCGGTACGTCTTGCGCACCATCAAGCAAGGTTTCCGCAAATCCTTTAATCGATGTTAATGGTGTCTTTAACTCGTGGCTAACATTTGCGACGAAGTCTTTCCGCATCTGCTCCAGCTTCTTGATTTCCGTGATGTCATTGAAAACGACGGTCGTACCTTGGACACGGCCATTCTTACCGAAGATTGGTGCCGCACTGACCATGAACGTCCGACTATTGATTCCAAAGCGGACACTCGATTGTTTCCGGTTCGGTTTTTCCGTCAAGTAAACATCTTCAATGACTTGACTCATTTTCTCATTTGGCAACACACGATAATACAGTTGACCATTTGATTTACCATGAATGTTGAACATTTCCCGATACGTCCGATTGACGAGGAGAACGTAGCCTTTTTCATCAATCAACATCAGACCGGCACCCATGTATTCAATCAACGACTCAAGTCGCGCGCGTTGCATCGCTTCACCGGACGAAGCATTTTCTAAGTTGCGTGCGAGTAAATTGATCGACTTCCCTAAGTCCCTTGATTCATCTGGTGAATTTAACTCATAGACACGGGATTTATAGTTTCCGTGCGATAGTTCACGCAAAACTTCCGTCGCTTCCGCTACAGGACGTAAGAACCGTTTCGTCGAGCTGTAGACGGTAAAGAAAATCATAAACAAGGAGACGATGAGCGAAAGAACGATCACCGTCCAAATGCGTGAGTAGATGACATCTAAGTCTTTCGTATAACGAATCAAGCTGAGGTACACTTCATTTCCACTAGCTGTCTGGACAGGTTTCGTAAACTGGAGACTCGTATCATCGGTCTTCGATTCGAACGTACCATCCACCGGAATCGCTGAGAAATTGATTGCCCGCACATTTAATTTCGTAACATCAACGGGTGTCCCAGCAATGATTTCTCCCCGTGAGTTAAATAAAATCATATCGAAATGCGATTCTGCGTACAATTGGTCGACATACGCAGCCATCTCTTCTAACGATCGACCTTGTAAAATCGTTTCAACGAGTGATGTTTCATCCATCAACTTTTCTTTTTCGTTATTCACATAAAACTCTTTAAACGATTGTCCTAACAAAAAACCAAGCGCAATCAGCACAAGACTGATGAAGGACAACATTTTTAGTATGAATCGTTTTCGGTATTTGCTCATTCCACTTTCGGCTCCTCCATCTTATATCCGAGCCCACGGATTGTTTTAATATAGATCGGTTTTTTCGTATTCGGTTCAATCTTTTCACGTACGTGACTGATATGCACATCGACAATTCGCGTATCTCCGACAAAATCATAGTTCCAAATCGCAGATAGGAGTTGATCACGTGTCAAAACCCGACCTTTATTTTTAGCGAGGTAAACGAGCAACTCGAACTCTTTTGGTGTGAGCTCTAGGCGTTCCTCTGCTTTGAACGCTTCATAGTTATCCGGAACGATTTTGACGTCCCCGATTAAGATCGTTCCATCCGTCGTTTCTTCCGTCGCGACTTGCTGATTCATTCGGCGAAGAATCGCCTTGACACGGGCTACGACTTCGCGCGGACTAAACGGTTTCGTCAAATAATCGTCTGCTCCGAGCTCAAGTCCCAGCACTTTATCAAATTCGTCATCTTTTGCCGTCAACATCAAGATTGGCGTGTTGATTTTTTGTTGGCGAAGTCGTTTACAGACTTCAAGTCCATCCAGTTCCGGTAGCATTAAATCGAGTACAATCAATGCGGCATCTTGCTTTTCCGCTAATTTTAAACCGGACATGCCATCGTGGGCAGTCTCTACAATAAAGCCAGCTTGTTCTAGATTGAATTTCAAAAGTGTAGCGATCGAGAGTTCGTCATCAACAACAATTATTTTATCTTTCAAAACAGTCGGCCTCCTCGGCAAATCTCATCTTCGAATGCGGAATTCATTGGAATCCACTTCTTCTGTCTTCATCTTAACGACTTTTCCTACTGAATCACAAATCTTTCTTACCTTTCTTTACACAATCTTTAAGGTCAAGCTACGTCGAAAGTCAGATTTCCGTGTAAAAGCCCATCAATTCGGGAAACAATACTGTATCGTCAATGAATCTGGAGGAATAGACATGGAATGGAATAGCCCTTTACTCGCTGCATTTACCGCATGGTTTATCGCACAAGCCGCAAAACTCGTCACAGGTGTCATCAAGAATAAAACTTTTGATCTTGAAATCATGTTCGCGTCAGGCGGCATGCCAAGTTCACATAGTTCGACCGTCGTCGCCCTCGCCGTCGTCATCGGCTTCCAAGAAGGCTTCGGTTCGTCGCTGTTCGCTCTCGCGACCATCTTTGCAGTCATCATCATGTATGACGCGACAGGCGTCAGGCAGGCTGTTGGGTTACAGGCAAAACTACTGAATGACTACTTCAAGGGAATCCGTCATGACACGCCACTATTAAACGAATTAGTCGGACACACGGAATTCCAAGTATTCGTCGGCATGTTGCTTGGTTTAGCAGTCGGTTTCCTATGGCCCGTCCTTTTCTTTTAATTCAAAGTACAGGAATGTTGGAGAATTCTTCAAAAATTGAATACCAAACTCAACATTAAAACAAAAACTGAGCACTCCTTCTTTCTGAAGGAGTGCTCAGTTTTTAGATAAAACGGAAAGACAATCTTCCATAGAAAATTCTCCATCTTCGTAACAAATTTTCTATAACCTAAATAGCTGACTAAAAGCGAGGATATCTCTCACAAAAAAATGATTGTTGGAAATGCCCATCAAAATGGGTACTTATGGTTTTAGTATCACCTTAATGCAACCGTCTTCGTGATTATTAAAGGTTTTATAAGCTTGTGCGGCGTCTTCTATACCAACCTTGTGTGTAATAATATCAGTCGGGTCGAACTCCCGATTAATAATTTTTTGAAATAACCCCGGCATCAAATGGACAACCGGTGCCTGTCCCATCTTCAACGTAATATTTCGCGTGAAAAAATCGCCAAGCGGGAACTGATTGTATTTTTCTGCATACACACCTG
Source organism: Exiguobacterium sp. s102 (assembly GCF_018618635.1). Taxonomy (NCBI): domain Bacteria; kingdom Bacillati; phylum Bacillota; class Bacilli; order Caryophanales; genus Exiguobacterium; species Exiguobacterium sp. s102. The sequence continues at coordinate 449,390 of NZ_JACSML010000001.1, read as the reverse complement.
TTAATTGAACGGTTCCGAACTTACGAACTGCATCTTTTGCAATATTGATGGCACTCAACGTTCCGCCCTGCAATCCAATTTTTTGTTCAACCTTTTCAAGCGAAGACATTTTTCCATCCAGTCCAACACAATCAATGACAACATCTGCTCCACCTTGCGTCAACTCTTTTATATACTGTCCAGTTTCTTGATGATCTTGTAGATTTACAGTCTCGACATGGTTTGTCATCTTCGCATGATTTAAGCGATACACTTGTTGATCAACAGCGATCACTCGCTTCGCACCCTGCAACCACGCAAATTTTTGAGTCATTAATCCGACCGGACCGGATCCGAGAATTACGACGGTATCACCTTTTTTCACTCCACTATTCACAACACTCCAATATGCAGTTGGAATAACATCGGATAAAAAGAGTAGAGCCTCATCTTCTAACTCACATGATTCAGGAATAACGAGTGGCATGAAGTTTCCGTAAGGCACTTTTAAATATTCCGCCTGACCACCGGGATGGTCACCAAACGTTTCCGTAAATCCAAAGTATCCACCTGTATCAACGTGAGGATTCCCATTCGAATTATCACATTGACTTTCCATATCATGCTCGCAAAAGAAACAATGACCACAAGCAACGTTAAATGGTAAAACGACTCTGTCTCCTCGTTTTACCTTTGTTACTTCAGGACCTACTTCTTCAACAATTCCCATTGGCTCATGACCGATGACATAGTCTTTTTTTGCCGGCATCGTTCCTTGGTAAATGTGTAAATCCGAACCGCATATTGCTGTCGATGTAATTTTAACAATAATGTCATCATTCTTTTCAATCGATGGATCTGCTACATTTTTTACTTCAATATTCTTTGCCCCTTGATAGGTTACAGCCCGCATGTTGTTTCCTCCCTTTACTGAGAAATAATATGCAATGAACGTACCTTCCATTTATACCCTACTAAAAAAATATTAATACACATTCCTTGTATTCGTTTGATATGTTCCTTAAAATTTCTAATGCCTGATTGTACATATACTCAATATATGCGAACGATTTATAAAGTCTGAAATTATTCTGATTGAGGAACGATATGACATCCTCCGTTCAAAATTTTACGTTCCTACTAAGGCAGCTACATTCCTTTTAACGCAAACACCACGCCTTCCCGAAACAGTCAAGACTGTCTAGAAAGGCGTGGTGTTGTAATTTCACATTCATAAAATCGTCAGGACAGATCGAACGGTCTCCGCCGAACGGTCAAGCGATTTTTGTTCGTCTTCTGTCAATTCAAGCTCGATAATCTGTTCAAGACCATTCCCACCGATGATCGTCGGAACCCCAAAGTATAGATCGTGATAGCCATACTCTCCTTCAAGATACGCGATGGATGGTAAAATCCGTCGCTGATCTTTTAGGATTGCCTCTACCATCTCAACGATGGCTGCTGCTGGCGCATAGTAGGCAGAACCGTTACCAAGTAACTGGACGATTTCTCCGCCCCCTTTACGTGTCCGTTCAACGATTGCCGCGAGGCGGTCGGCAGAAATGAGTTTCTCGACCGGAATACCACCGGCTTGTGAATAGCGAAGTAACGGTACCATGTCGTCTCCGTGTCCGCCGAGGACAAATCCTGAGACGTCCTTGACGGAAACATTCAACTCCATGGCGATGAACGTCCGGAACCGTGCCGTATCGAGCACACCCGATTGACCGATGACCCGCTCTTTCGGAAATCCTGACTCCTGAAAGACTGTATACGTCATCGCATCAACCGGATTCGTCAACACGATAATGATCGATTCCGGTGCATGGCGAACGATTTCTTTTGTCACCGATTTCATGACAGTTGCATTCGTGCTGACTAAGTCTTCCCGACTCATTCCCGGTTTCCGCGCGATACCTGCCGTAATGACGACGATATCTGAGTCACTGATGTCCTTGTAGTCAGACGTTCCTTGAATCCATGAATCAAATCCTTGAATCGGAGCCGTTTCCTGTAAATCAAGTGCTTTGCCTTTTGTCGGATCTTCCAGTTGCGGCATATCGACGAGTACGATATCTCCAAGCTCTTTTTGAGCAAGATAAAGTGCCGTCGTCGCTCCCGTAAATCCACTACCGATGATTGAAATTTTCTTCCGCTTGTTCATCTTCCCATACCCCCTCTAATCCGAGATTACATGTTTTTGATGAGTTCATCCGCGAATTCAGAACATTTCACTTCTGTCGCGCCATCCATGAGACGTGCGAAGTCATATGTGACCACTTTTTCTTCGATTGATGTTTCCATCGACTTGATGATTAAATCAGCCGCTTCGTTCCAGCCAAGGTGACGGAACATCATTTCTCCTGAAAGAATGACAGAAGATGGGTTTACTTTATCAAGACCAGCATACTTCGGTGCAGTACCGTGCGTTGCTTCAAAGATTGCATGTCCAGTCAAGTAGTTAATGTTTGCTCCAGGAGCAATCCCGATTCCACCGACTTGCGCTGCAAGTGCATCTGAAATGTAGTCTCCGTTTAAGTTCATTGTCGCAACGACATCAAACTCTTTTGGACGCGTGAGAATCTGTTGGAGGAAGATATCTGCAATTGAATCTTTGACGATCAATTTGCCAGCAGCTTCAGCTTCAGATTGTGCTTTGTTTGCTGCGTCAGCACCTTCTTCTTCTTTGATGCGGTCATACTGGTTCCATGTGAAGACATGCTCTGCGTATTCACGCTCAGCAAGCTCGTATCCCCAGTTTTTGAAAGCACCTTCTGTGAACTTCATGATGTTTCCTTTATGAACGAGCGTCAATGAAGCACGTTTGTTTTCGAGTGCATATTCGATTGCAGCACGGACGAGGCGTTCTGTACCTTCTTTTGAAATCGGTTTAATTCCGAGACCCGATGTTTCTGGGAAGCGAATTTTGTTGACACCCATTTCTGTTTGGAGGAAGTTAAGTAATTTTTGTGCACCTTCGCTACCTTCTGCATATTCGATTCCTGCGTAGATGTCTTCTGTGTTTTCACGGAAGATGACCATATCAGTATCTTCAGGACGTTTAACAGGTGACGGAACACCAGTGAAATAACGTACCGGACGGAGACATGTGTACAAGTCGAGTTCTTGACGAAGGGCAACGTTCAGTGAACGAATTCCACCACCGACTGGTGTCGTGAGTGGTCCTTTGATTGCGATGATGTGCTCACGGATTAGGTCAAGCGTTTCTTCCGGAAGCCAGCTACCTGTTTTATTGAATGCTTTTTCGCCTGCATAGACTTCTTTCCATTCAATTTTCTTTTCGCCGTTGTATGCTTTTTCGACTGCAGCGTCAAATACGCGAACTGCGGCATTCCAGATATCAGGTCCAGTGCCATCACCGATGATGAAAGGAATGATTGGAGCGTTAGGTACGTGCAATGTCCCGTTTGTTACCGTGATGTTTTCGCCTTGAATTGTAGCCATGTGTAAAATCCCCCTTGAATAATAGTTAACGTCAAAAAGCAGGAGAGGATTGCTCCTCTCCGTCGCTTAACGTTCGTTCATAGACACGTATGTCCGGTGCGTTTCACCAATATAATCTGCGCGTGGGCGAATGAGGCGATTGTCACTATATTGCTCTAAAATGTGCGCTAACCAACCTGACATCCGACTAACAGCAAAGATTGGTGTAAACAATTCTGTTTCAAGACCAAGTGCATGGTACGTAGAAGCAGAATAGAAATCAACATTTGGTTTCAATCCTTTTTCCGACTGGACGATTTCGTCAACCTTAACTGACATCTCATACCATTTCGGCTCCCCGATTTGAGCAGTCAATTGACGGCTCATCTCTTGAAGGTGCTTCGCGCGTGGATCACCATCTTTATAAACACGGTGACCGAAGCCCATGATTTTTTCCTTGTTCTTAAGTTTATTATGAACATACTCGTCAACCTTTTCAACCGAATCAATTTCAGTCAACATTTTCATGACCGCTTCGTTCGCTCCACCATGAAGTGGACCTTTGAGTGCACCCATTGCTGCCGTCACACCTGAATAGACATCAGAAAGTGTCGCGACACAAACACGTGCTGTGAACGTCGAGGCGTTCAACTCATGATCGGCGTGAAGCACAAGCGCTTGGTTGAATGCTTTTTCAGCAACTTCCGTCGGCTCTTCACCTGTCAACATATACAGGAAGTTCGCAGCGTACGAAAGACCGGATTTTGGTGCAATCGGATCGTACCCCTTCTTGATACGCGCGTACGCCGTTACGAGCGTCGCGATTTGTGCTTGGAGTTTGATGGCTTTAGCGTAGTTCGCCTCTGTCGACATATCTTCAGCAGACTCATCATACAATGCAAGCTGTGATAAAGCAGTTCGGATGGCTGCCATCGCATTCGCTGTTTTCGGAGCTACTTTTAACGTCTCAAGTACAGCCGGTGCAACTTCTGCTTCAGTAATTAAAGCTTCTGAAAGTTGCTTTAACTCATCTTCTTTTGGCAAACGATCGTTCCAAAGTAAGAAGACGACTTCTTCAAATGAGGCGTGCTCCGCCAAATCATCAATTGTATAACCACCATACGTCAACTGACCATCGATAATCGAACTAATCTTCGATGCTGTCGCGACGATTCCTTCTAACCCTTTTGTTTGAGTCATGTAAAAATCCCCCTTTTTTTCCCCCAGAAATTTAAAACGCTTTCATTTCCGTATTGAAAAAAAGACGTCTACTCAAGAAATCCCCTTGCTGAATCGCTTGTTCTTGAATAGACCATCTTGTTTCTGTCCTTAGTATAAACAAAATTAACCAAAAAGTGAACGAACTTGCATACTATTATCAAAAAATTAATTCGTTTGCGTTCATTTAAGTCACTTAGCCACTAAATGCTTTTGATATAACATCCCACATTCCAATGACGAGTGCAGCGATTCCTGCTCCTATCAATGGACCTACGGGAATACCTCTGAATAAACCGACCGCAAGAATTGTTCCGGCAAGCAGTGCCGTTGTGACGAGTGGATCTTCCTTCATCAAACCGACCCCGTGGGCAGCAACGATTGCGACGAATATTCCCGCTAAAAATGAAATGATTCCGATATGACCCCGGATGCTGTTTAACAATTCCTTAAACCCGATGTCCCCTGCCGCAATCGGCACGAGAATAGCAGCCGTGATCAATGTCACGCCCCAGGTGATTCCCTTCGCCTGCAACGATGGGAAGAGGCGACTATCTAATCCAATCGCTTTGACGATTAACAAGAAGGCAGCTGCGATGATGAGTGACTTATTTTGCGCAATGACTCCGATTAAAACGAGACCAATTAAAAAGAGATAGGCTTCCATGACGACCCCCATGTTTCGAAAAAACGGACATGGCTTTCGCCATATCCGTTTCATTGATTATGCGTTGTACAATTTCCCTGTCAATGGATCGATTGAAATCATTTGACCATCTGTAAAGATTGTCAAAGCATTTTCAACACCGACGATGACTGGTTTGCCGAGTGAAGGACCTACGATCCCAGCATGGCTTGTCAATCCGCCATCTACTGTGATCATTGCAGCTGCTAACTCGATTGCAGGCATCATGTCACGATCGGTTGAGTTCGTAACAAGAATCATACCTTTTTTTGCTTTCGCGTTTGCTTCTTCAGCTGTGTGCGCGATGACGACTTCGCCAACGACACCACGTTCGCCGATTCCGCGACCGTTCGCGATTTCTTTACCAACGATATGAATTTTCAACATGTTCGTTGTACCGGCAGTCAGAGCAGGGATCCCAGCAGAGATGACGACGAGGTCACCATCTGTGACGAATCCAGCATCTTTTGCTGTATCGGCAGCAAGTGTCAACATATCATCCGTGTTGTCCGAGAGATGATCAACGACGATTGGGTACACACCCCAGACGATATTCAACTGACGCGCAACACGCGCGCTTGGTGTGACCGCAACGATGTTCGCCTCTGGACGGTATTTTGAAATCCGTGATGCCGTGTAGCCTGATTGTGTCGGCGTCAAGATTGCTTTTGCGTCCAAGTTGATTGATGTATGCGTAACCGCTTGAGCGATTGCATCCGTCACCGTGTGCTCACTACGCGTTTGACGATCTTTCAATAATTTTTTGTAGTCAAGCATTTTTTCTGTCCGCTTCGCAATCGTATGCATCATTTGAACAGACTCGATCGGGTAATCCCCTGCTGCTGTTTCGCCTGAAAGCATGATTGCATCCGTTCCATCAAGAATCGCATTCGCGACGTCTGATGCTTCGGCACGTGTCGGACGTGGGAAACGTTGCATCGAATCAAGCATCTGTGTTGCTGTGATGACTGGTTTACCATAGTGATTACAAATTTTGATGAGGTCTTTTTGAGCTGGTGTTACTTCTTCAGTCGGAATCTCGATTCCAAGATCACCACGTGCAACCATCAAACCGTCTGAAATCGCGATGATTTCTTCGATGTTGTCGAAACCTTCTTGATTTTCGATTTTCGGGAAGATTTTGATGTGGCTCGCGTTGTGTTTTTCAAGTAATTGACGAATCGCCACAACGTCAGACGCACGACGGACGAATGAAGCAGCGATTAAATCGATGTCACTCTTGATTCCGAACTCGATGTCTGCGATATCTTTATCTGTCAAAGCAGGTAGGTTAACTTTTACGTTCGGTAAGTTAACACCTTTTTTCGTTTTGATGATACCTTCGTTTTCGATGTCACAAAGAAGTTCACGGTTCGCAAGTTTCTCCGCAACACGAAGTCCGATTAATCCATCGTCTAACATAATCATCGAACCGACTTCGACATCATCATACAAACCGTCATATGTCACAGAGAATTTATCTGCTGTACCGACGATTTCATTTGCATCACCGCTGACGACGATGACTTGTTTGCCACGGACGAGAAGCGCTTTTCCTTCTTCAAACGTATGCGTCCGGATTTCAGGACCTTTTGTATCTAAAAGGATTGTTACTAATTTGTTTGCTTCTTCAGCTGCGCGACGGATATCCGTGATTCGTGCGCCGTGTTCTTCATAGTCACCGTGTGAGAAGTTCAAACGAGCGACGTTCATTCCTGCTTCAATCATTTCTGGAAGACGTTTTTCTGACGCCGGTCCAATCGTACATACAATTTTAGTTCTGCGCATATTCCATAAACCTCCTACAATGTTTGGCCGTTTGTCAACAGTGCCAATAAACCTAACCAAAATGACCTCGAGTATTAAAGATATATTAGATTGAAAGTTGTTTCGACAATTCTAAGATATCAAGATCGAGTACATGTTTGTTTTCATCTAATGCTTCGTCAATATCAAGATCCATCATTTTACCACCCCGAACGCCAACAACACGTCCCTGTTTACCTTCAAGTAAAATGTCGATTGCGTAAGCGCCCATCCGGCTCGCAAGTACGCGGTCAGCAGCTGTTGGCGCTCCTCCACGTTGAACATGACCTAACACGGTAACGCGTGTATCAAGCCCTGTTTCTTTCGCGATTTGATCCCCAACATCTTGCGCCCGACCTGCACCTTCAGCGACGATGACGATCGAATGTTTTTTACCACGATTGACACCACTTTGAATACGATCGAGGACTTCTTTTAAATCTTCTGGACGCTCTGGAACAAGAATCGACTCCGCCCCACCTGCTAATCCAGCATAGAGTGCGATATCTCCAGCATCACGACCCATGACTTCGATGACATATGTCCGTTCATGCGAAGATGCCGTATCCCGGATTTTATCGATTGCTTCGAGCGCTGTATTGAGCGCTGTATCAAATCCAATCGTATAATCCGTTCCTGGAATATCATTATCAATCGTTCCCGGAAGACCGATTGTCGGGAAACCAAGTCCCGTCAGTTTTTGAGCACCACGGTACGACCCGTCGCCACCTACGACGACAAGTGCGTCAATTTCGAACTTCTTCAAGTTGACGACTGCTTTCGCACGTCCTTCTTCTGTGCGGAACTCAGGACAGCGAGCTGAACGAAGGAATGTTCCTCCACGCTGAATAATGTCCCCAACTGACCCAAGGTTCAATTGGACGAGATCTCCATTGATTAAACCTTGATATCCATTGTAGACACCAAATACTTCTAGGCCATGAAAAATTGCTTTACGTGTAACAGCACGCACCGCAGCATTCATCCCGGGTGCATCTCCACCACTTGTTAAGACAGCAATCCGTTTTAAACTCACGTTAATCACCTCTCTATTAATCTGAATCTAAAATAGCACGTTGTTTTCTTGTTTTACAACAGGGCAGATTGCATAAACTTGAACAGACAGTTTGTTCAGCCTATCACGAAATAAGGAATCCCAACCATGATAGCGATTACATGCCCCTTATGTGCCAATCCGGTGATATTTTTCTGTGCGCTTCTCAATCAGCTGTTCTGATGTTAACTGTGTAAGATACGCAAGCTTCTGTTCTAGTACAACTTTTAATTTGTCCGCCTGTAATGAAACATCTAAGTGTGCTCCACCAATGACTTCAGGAATGATTGCATCCGCAATCCCTAGACGCAATAAATCGGGTGCAGTAATTCGCATTGATTCCGCCGCTTGTTCTGCAAGACTTGCATCTTTCCAAAGCAAAGCAGCTGCACCTTCAGGTGATATGACAGAGTACGTTGAGTTTTCGAGCATCAACAGTTCATCACATACACCGATACCAAGCGCTCCACCAGAACCGCCTTCGCCAATGACGATCGAGATGATCGGCACTTCCATGCCAGCCATTTCAAAGAGATTTTTCGCGATCGCCTCGCTTTGGCCGCGCTCTTCCGCTGCACGACCCGGGTAAGCCCCTTTCGTATCGATGAACGTAATGATTGGACGGTTGAACTTCACGGCTTGTTGCATGAGTCGTAGTGCTTTTCGATATCCTTCCGGATGAGGCATTCCAAAGTTTCGGCGGATGTTTTCCTTCGTATCCTTACCACGCTGATGGCCGATGATTGTTACAGGTCGACCGTTCAGCATCGCGATTCCACCAACGATTGCAGCATCATCATATCCATGCCGGTCGCCATGAAGTTCGATGAAGTCGTCACAAATCCGCTCGACATAATCAAGCGTCGTCGGTCGTTCAGGATGACGTGCCAACTGCACACGGTTCCACGCTTTCATATTCCCATAAATATCGAGTTCTAATCGACGTAATCGTTCTTCGAGCAAATTCAGCTCTTCTTTAAAATCGAGACCTTGCGTTTCCGCCATGTCGTGAAGTTCTAATATTTTCTCGCGTAACGCGATGACTGGTTGATCAAATGGTTGCATGATTTGTTCCCTCCGCGTGCATCATCAGAATTCGTTTATAGTAGGTCTTCAAATCGTGTCGTGATACGACATCATCGAGTTGACCCGCTTGTAGTAGAAATTCCGACGTCTGAAAATCTTCCGGCAATTTTTCTCGAATCGTTTGTTCGATGATCCGTCGTCCTGCAAATCCAATCAACGCACCCGGCTCTGCAATGTTGTAGTCTCCAAGCATCGCAAAACTAGCTGAGACACCACCTGTCGTCGGATGAGTCATGCATGAGATGTAGAGGAGTCCGGCATCCGAATGTTGCTTCAGGAATAAACTCGACTTCGCCATCTGCATTAAACTGACCATGCCTTCTTGCATCCGTGCCCCACCTGAAGCAGAGAAAATCGTTACAGGCAATCGGTGTTTCGTTGCATACCGGACTGCTTCTGCAATCGCTGCTCCAACTGCCGCCCCCATCGAACCCATCCGAAAGCGTGCATCCATCACACACGCAACGAGTGGATAACCATCCACCGTCCCGACACCACAGACGATGGCTTCTTCAAGACCTGTCCGCACTTGATCCCCCTTCAATTTTTCTGGATAATCTTGAAATTGAAGCGGGTCTGCTTTTACGTTCGGAAGATCAAAATATGTGATGCTACCGTCATCAAATAGTTGCGAAAACCGTTCCTGCGCCGTCAAAGGATGGTGATATCCACATGTACAGACACGCAAGTTGGCTTCAAGTTGTTTCGTATATTGGATTAATTTACATTTTGGACATTTCGTCATCAGTCCGACTGGGACGTCGACCCGTTGCTCTTTCGTCGTCAACGTCACGAACTTTTTAGGTTTTCGAAAAAATGCTTGCACGTTAGTTCCCCCTTGTAGTTCCTAAGAGCGTTTCAGGAGTGCTTCCCGTTCCGCTCGCGTATAGAGTTCCCCTTGACCAAAACTTTGATAAAATGCATTCACTTGTCTCCAAATCCGCTCGAACAAATCATTTTTCACCGTATTGATCAACGTTTCTCGAAACGCAGTATCTGAATCGAGATGTTCTTCCAGAAACGTATGATCGTCCAACTGGGCAATAGCAGATTGTTCAAGTAAGCGAAGTGTTCCTGCTAAATCTTCAAATTTCGAGTCGCCGGTCACTAAAAATTGGGCAATGATTTGAATATAGGTATGGTCGTCACGATTTAAAAGAAAGCTTCCTCCACCATGTCTCGTCTCGATGATTCCGAGATAAGCAAGCGTTCGCAATGCTTCCCTGACGGACGGTCGGCTGATTGCTAGTCGATCAGCCAACTCACGTTCAGATGGGATCCGATCTCCCGGAACTAATCCATCCTGCTCAATCATCAATTTAATTGCCGCGATGTTCATTTCAAAAGCGTTTCGCTTTTTCTCCATTTTTACGGCACCACCTTTCTGACGTACCCGTCATTACATAAAATTAGGTGGCATTGGTCAGACCAATTACCCCTTATTATAACAAATCTTATTACCTACTACTAGTTTGATCGGGGGACATTTTTTAAGATGATGTTCGCTTCACCAAATTGAATCCGTAATTGCGCGAACAGCTCTTCTTCATGACGAATCGCATATAAACCCGGCAACGTCTTTGTTTCGTTCGTGTCAGCATAGCGGACGACGACCGGAATGTCACCCGGTGCGATTTCAAGTACACGTTCAAGAGGAGCCAGCTCATTTTTAGAAGGTAACTTGATGAACAAGACATCTTGACCAAGCGGACGTAACCGCTCTAACACGAACTGCCGTTCACCTGCCCGGTCTTGCACCTTCACTTCGATCAACAACACGTTTCCGACATACAACGATCGTTTATACATGTCGTACTGTTTCGGGAAAATGACGACCTCTTCGTTCGAATACCCATCAACGGCTTGCATGACGCCCATTGATTGTGCACGCTTCGTCTTAAATTCCCGCAGCTGCTCGATGTAACACACAAGATAGACGGATTCTTCCATCTCGCTTGAAACATCATGAAAGTGCGTCGTCTCGACTTGGGGTGTCATCGCTGTCATCAAAGGTGAGTAGGTTAACCAGAATCCAAGTGCTTCACGTTCGAGCCGCGCCCAGTCCGTCGCAGTACGTGTGACGGCTTTTGTCGTTGCCCGCTTACCGAGGCTTGCTAATTCGTCCGGTAACAACGTATTCGAAGCCATCGTAAAGTAATCAAGGACTTCTTGTTCCGCTAATCCCCGGTCGCCATGTGTCGCACGGTCGAATGCTCCACCATAGAGTAACAATTCGATTTTAGCGCGTTCTTTTTTTCCCCAGCCGACGGTCGTCAGTAACGTCGTGATTGTCTGCGATGATTTCGCTGCTTCTTTCAAAGCTTTGAAATCGCGTTCCGATATTCCACGTAACACTTGAATCCCGAGTCGGATGCCTTTTCCTTCCAGAGTCGAACGATAGTCTGAAATCCAAATATCAGGTGGTAAAGCTGGCAAACGCTTGTCCCGCATCGCCCGGACAAGTCGTTCCGGTTGATCGATCGACACAAGGGAAAAAACTTGTGGATAGTGAGCTTTCATATAACCTAACGCATAACTAATCTTCGTATAGGCGACTGCGTGACTCCGGTTAAAGCCATAGCCCGCGAAACGTTCGATTTGATCATACAGTGTCTCAGCAGTCGTTTGCGCAAGACCATTCTGAACGGCACCTTCTAAAAAACGCACTTTCTCTGATTCGACCGACGCACTATTTTTTTTCGATATCGCCCGACGTAATAAATCTGCTTGCGCCAGTGTAAATCCGGCGACCCGACGCGTGATTTCCATGATTTGCTCTTGATAGACGATGACACCGTATGTCGTCTCTAGTACTTCCGCTAAAATCGGATGAACCGTTTGATAAGGTTGTCCCGCCTTTCGTTTCGCATATAGATCGATGAATTTCATCGGCCCCGGCCGAAAGAGTGACATCGTCGCGACTAAATCTTCAAAACGGGTCGGTTTGACTTCACGTAACGTCTGCTTCATCCCGTTCGATTCAAACTGGAAGATATAATCCGTATCCCCTCGTGCAAATAAACGCAGGGTTGCCGAATCTTCTTCCGGAAGCTCTTCCATCGAAAAATCGGGACGTTCCCGCCGAATCAACTGTTCCATTTGTCGAAGACGCGTCAAATTCCTGAGTCCTAGTAAATCGATTTTCAAGAGACCTTGTTGTTCGAGTGCTTTCATCAAATATTGGGTGACGAACCGGTCGCTCGATCCTGTATCGAGCGGCGTCGTCTCAATCAAGTCTTCCGAGCCGATGACGACACCGGCTGCATGAATCGACCGCTGTCTTGGCAATCCTTCGATTTCTTGGGCGAGGTGTAACAATTGGCGCCGCTTCTCACTTCCGGAGAACCAGCGGTAGATGGTTTGCTTTTGTTCGATTCCTTGTAAGGTCGTTTCTTTAGCGATTTGCTTCGCCGCAGCATCCGTCTCATCTTTTGAAAACTCGAGGACACGGGCGACATCTCGAAGTGATGCTTTTGCACCAAGGGTCGACAACGTCCCGATTTGACCGACGTGACTTCGACCATATCGGTCAACGAGATAATCCAGTAGCTCCTCGCGGCGTTCGTCCTCAATATCGATATCGATATCCGGCATCGTGATGCGTTCCGGATTTAAGAAACGTTCGAACAGCAACCCATATTTCAACGGATCAACCGTCGTAATGCCTAATGTATAACTGACGAGCGACCCGGCAGCCGACCCACGCCCGGGACCGACACGAATGCCGACCGCTTTCGCATGCCGTACTAAATCCTCGACGATTAAAAAGTAGTCAGCAAATCCAGTTGTTTCGATGACGTCGAGCTCGTAACGGAGTCTCGCCTCCGCAGTCTCATCAACTAGACCGTGTGCCAGTAATCCGTCGCGTGCAAGCTGACGTAGTTTCCCCATTGAGTCATCCGCGACACGTGGCAACGGTCTCGACTGTTTCGGTAATGTAAGTGTTTCTTGCGTCTGCGCCCACTGTTTCAAGAGACGTTGTTCGTGCTCGGTAAAATGTTCGCGTAATTCTTCATCCGACTTGAGATGTGCTTGTCGATTCACTTTTTGTTCTTGAAACGGTGTCCCTTCGTCAATCGCTCGGAGTGCCTGGTAGGCATCTGCGTCGTCACGACGCAAGTAGCGGACAGGATCGATCGGGATGGTTTCCAGTCCTAACTCTTGGGCAACTACCCGGTAACGCTCCCTGCTGTCCCGTTCGACAGTCGAGCGCGCCATTTTCACACCTAAATAGACCGTCGCATTTTTGGCATACCCCATCCAATTCACGACTTGACGCCGAAGTCGCGTTTCATCTTCTGTCGCTTGACGTTTCGGCTCAAGGATTGCGATTAATTCGCTGCACTCCTCTGTTTCCTGTCCACTGGCTAATCGGTATAACATCTGTAATCCCCGACCTGTTTTGGCGTACCATAAAATATTGAATTCATCGATTTCCTTCATGTCTTGTTCATAACCGACGACCGGAAGCAAATCCCGTTTTTGACATTCAGAAACGAACGCCGGAACCCCCGTTAGTGTCGTCTCGCAAATCGCCGCAGTTGAGGCTCCCCTTCGCTTCAACTCGTCGAGATACGGTGATAGACGAATCATACTCTGCAATGGGCTGTAGGCCGTTCGTACGTTCAATTGCATCATATTTCCTCCCTCCTTTTCTACTTCTTTCATCCATTATAAGTTTTTGCATGGTAAAAGTTTTCAGAACATTCATATCTAGCGACTCCTGACTATCGCCTTCTTACTCAATATTCGATACAATAAGTATAGAAATATCATGACGCGGAAGGAAGGAGTGTTTCTGATGATTTTAAATCGTAGCCAGATTGCCCGTGAAAAAGTCGAGCAACTCAAACTCGGTGTCACTGCCTTTACTGAAACAGAAGAAATCGCCGAACGCATTCGGAAGTCTGTTAAAGAGTTAGAACTCAATGTCATCGAAGACCATACAGAACGCGGAATTTGGTTTATTCCGCAAGAAGAGACAACGACGCACTGAGACCACAAAAGGCTGTCCGCTATGTATCCGAATTTGGATGATAGCGAGCAGCCTCTTTTCATTCGAAGCGGAAGTCTCGTGCGACTGCGTCGAGACGGGCGACGACTTGATCCACTTCTGACAAGTGATCGATTGTCGCGCCGGACGCCAACGGATGTCCACCGCCCCGGAACTCCTTCGCTACTTCGTTGATGACGGGTCCTTTTGAACGAATACGCACGCGGACCTCTTTTTCCGTCTCGAGGAATAACGCCCAACTCTTCATTCCTTTAAGGCCGGCAAAACTATTGACGAGCAACGAAGCTTGTTCGACCGTCGCATCGAAACGTTTTAACGTCTCTTGCGTCAAGACGACATAACCGACGCCTGCATCCGTCAACTGGATATGTTGCAGGACATATCCTTGCAAATGAAGTGCAACGAGTTCCGTTTGATACATGTTGCGATAGAGCCAATCTGTATCGATTTCGAGATCAAGCAGTTGTGCTGCGACGGCAAACGTTTTGCTCGTCGTCCCTCTAAATTGGAAGCGTCCTGTATCCCCGACGATTCCTGCATAAAATTGAATCGCCGCTGCCGCTGGGATAGGATATCCCCAGTCATTCAACAGATGGACAAGTAATTCCGATGTCGAACTGACGGTCGGATCGACGAGTTGGACTTTTGCATAAGCATCTTCGTCCGGGTGATGATCAATCTTAATGACGTGACGCCCTGTCATCGCAACATGACCGTCGATTCGTGCTTCATTCGCCGTATCTAAAATGACGACGAGTGCTTCTTCATACATTTTCGGTTCCACTGCGTCGAGCTTCCCCATGAACGATAGGGAGTCTGCCATCTCACCGACGGCGTAGATTTTTTTCTCCGGAAATTGTTGCTGCAAAACTTCACGTAACCCGAACTGGCTTCCAAGCGCATCCGGATCCGGTCGTTCATGCCGATGAATAATAATCGTCGATGCGTCTTCAATCAATTGTCTGATTTGTTCTTTCACAGTGCACAGCTCCTCTAAATATTGATATGATACAAACAGATACGAAAAAGAAAGGAAGGTCATCCCCATGCAATTCGTTCTAATCTTGTTAATCGTCTTGTCGCTAGGAGGCTATTTACTCGCTAAGCGTCGTGCATTCCATACGAAGAGTACGAATCGGAAATTTTTATTTAACACCCAAGCAAGCATTTGGCTCAGCCTATTCGTCATCTTGTTCGCAGCCAATCAATTTCTGTCTGGCGACGGATTGACGACGTTGACGGGTAAAATCGTCTGCTCGATTTTAATCGCAGTTGGTCTCGCCTCATTCATCGCTGGTTTCATTCGTTATCGAAAAATTTACCCTTATGTTGTTCGCGAAATGGAACAATCGTAAAAAAGACGGATTCTCCGTCTTTTTTATTTGGTCATTTATCGGTCGATCAATTGTGAGGTCACAAGTGCCTTCGCAACAATTTGGGTTCCTTGGTACATCTCGACGTCGACTTTACCGAACTTCCGGCCAACATCAAATACATTTGCCCGAATCGTAATCGTACTTTCAATCTGGACCGGCTTGATGAAGTAGATGCTGACATTTTCGATGACGAGGTCACCCTTCTTCATATGCCGCAACATCCGTGTCGCACCCTCGACGAGCAGCGTCGTCAAGACGCCACTCGACGCCGTCCCCATGAAATTCGTCATCTGCGGTGAGACTTCAAGCGACAAATACTGTCCTCGGTCATCTTCGGCCGTCTTGATTTGCCCTGTAATCAAATCATCAAACGTTTCGCCGACTTGCGGCTGACGATTTGCGAGTTGGAGCGCCTTCAAGACATCTTGCCGACTGATGATGCCTAGCAACCTGCCGTACTGGTCGATGACCGGCAACATTTCGATCCCTTCCCAAACCATCTGGTGCGCCGAGTTCGTCACGCTCGTCCGAATACCGACCGTGATCGGATGACGGGTCATGACTTTTTCAACCGGCCAATCATGCGGTCGGTCAATGATGTCTTTCGCCGTGACAACGCCGACGACCTTCATCTGTTCATCGATGACAGGATACCGATTGTGTTTCGTCTGTTCGTTCAATTCATGCCATCTGGAAATCGGGTCGTTCGTCTGTAAATAAAAGGTATCATGCAACGGAATCAAAATATCGGAAACGAGCAAAATCTCCTTTTTGATCAGGCGATCGTAAATCGCCCGGTTAATCATCGTCGCAACCGTAAACGTATCGTACGACGTCGAAATGATCGGAAGTTCCATTTCATCTGCCAAGCGCTTCGCATCTTCCGTCGTATCGAAACCGCCTGTGATTAAGACTGCCGCTCCCGCCTCGAGAACCAGTTCATGCGCCTTTTCTCGGTTACCGATGATAACGAGACTATCGACGTCGATGTATCGCATCATCGCCTCTAACTTCATCGCACCGATAACGAATTTTGTTAACGTCTTGTGTAGACCGTTCCGTCCGCCGAGAACTTGTCCATCAACGATGTTGACAACTTCTGCAAACGTCAGTTTTTCAATATTTTCTTTCTGTTTTTTCTTAATGCGGATCGTCCCGACCCGTTCAATCGTCGAAACAAAGCCTAGATTTTCGGCTTCTTTAATCGCACGGTATGCCGTACCTTCCGATACCGTTAAATCTTTCGCAATCTGTCGGACGGATATTTTTGCGCCAACATCGAGATCTTCAATGTGTCGGATGATCTGTTCGTGTTTCGTAGGCATGCTGTATCCCTTCTTTTTCCTATATTCTACTCTTCTGTCATTATACTGTACTACTCGAAAGAATGAAAAGTGTACTAGTCCGATTTGCGAGAAATGTTTTCCAAAAGCAAGGATGTTATACTGAAAAGTGACTATTAGAGAGGTGGGAATAAGATGTTAGAACGTACGAATCAAATCAGCCAAGTATTAAAAGAATCAGGCATCGATGTCGCCTTGATTACTTCAAAAGCCGGTGTATTCTATTTTTCTGGTGTCTACGCTGAACCACACGAGCGTGTCATGGCCGTCATCGTTGACGCGAATGGAAAACGAGCACTCTTCTGCCCAGCACTCGAAGCAAGTATCGTAGCAGCAAGTCCATGGGATGGTGAAGTCGTCACTTATGCCGATCATGAAAATCCATTCGACAAAATCGCGCAATTGCTCGGCTCGTTCGCCGTCTCAAACAACCGACTCGGGATTGAAGGGGAACACATGACGTTCAGCCGTTTCAAAGAGCTTGAGTCTCGTTTGGAAAATGCGGCAATTCTCGATATCGGAGATAAGCTCCAAGCATTACGCCTCCAAAAAGATTCAGAAGAAATCACGATTTTGCGCGAAGCCGCTCAACTCGCAGACGAAGCAATCGAAATCGGGAAAAATGCAATTCGCCCCGGCGTTACTGAAATCGAAGTCATCGCACAAATCGAATTCGAGATGAAGAAAAAAGGCGTCCGCGAAATGTCTTTTGATACACTCGTCTTATTCGGTGCAAACAGCGCTGATCCGCACGGTGTCCCTGGCGACCGCGTCATTAAAGAGGGCGATTTCGTTTTGTTCGACCTCGGTGTCGTTTGGAAAGGATACTGCTCTGATATTACACGGACGTTCGTTTATGGAACTCCGAGTGCGGAACAGGAAAAAATGTATCAAACTGTTTTAACTGCGCTTGAAGCAGCGACAGATGCGAGTCGTGTCGGCATCACACTCGGTACACTCGACGAAGCGGCACGGAACGTCATCGACCAGGCTGGTTATGGCGAATACTTCACGCACCGCGTTGGTCACGGTCTTGGAATCGACGTCCATGAATTCCCGTCACTTGCATCGAATAATCTTCTGACAGCTGAGCCTGGTATCGTCTATACACTTGAGCCTGGCATCTACGTCCCTGACGTTGGTGGCGTTCGAATCGAAGACGACATTCATTTAACAGCAGACGGTCCAGAAGCATTGACGCGCTATCCGAAACACTTACAATCAATCGAAGCCAACTAAACATCTACTAAAAAAGGTTATCTCAACCGACTGAATTCTTCGGATGAGATAACCTTTTTTATTTTCGCGACTGATGAACGACGTTGACGCCACCTGTCACATCGAGAATCGCACCCGTAATCAGACTCGCATCTTCTGCAAGTAAAAATGAAATGGCGCGGGCGATATCGCCCCCGACACCGGTCCGGCCGACAGGCGTTTGATCGTCTGCGACTGCTTCATCAATCCACTTCGTCTTGTTGTCTCCGACGATGTTTCCGGGATTGACCATATTCGCCGTAATCCCGTACTCCGCCTCTTCTAACGCAACACTTTTCGTTAAGCTGACCATCCCACTCTTCGCAGCAGCGAAAGCAGCTCGATAAATCCATCCTGGTGCTGTCGCACTTTCCGGAAAACCATATGTGATGACACGTCCATAGCGTTGCTCCCGCATGATTGGAATCACTTTCCGTAGTAACCAAAAGCTCGCCGTCAAATTCCCTGCGACGACTTCGTCCCACTCTTCGTCTGAATAATCGACGAGTGATTTCCGTTCAAAAATATACGGTCCCGCATTAAGTATCAATGCATCAATCCGCCCATGCTTTTCCATCGCTTCATCTACTGCTTTAAGCAATTCGGTTTGTTTCGTCACATCTGCTTGAATTGGATAAAGACGTTCATGTTCAAACTCCGGCTTCGATCGGTGCAATGCTGTCACATACCATCCTTCGTCTAACAGACGGCGTGTCACCATTTCTCCAAGCCCTTTCGTTCCTGCTGTAATCAACGCGTGCCTCATCTTGGCATCGCCCCCTTTCACCTTGTTCTATCTTACGATGTTCACGTTTGAAGAACAATTTTTAGAACTCTAACAATGTTCAACACTTTCCATTTGTGGGAATGGTATAATAAGGACGTAGTATCAGCCGAATACGAAGGGATGGATTCATCATGGCAATCGTATATCATAACGTACTAGTAGCAGTTGACGGATCAAAAGAAGCAGAACGTGCATTTGAGACCGCAATCGACGTCTCACTTCGAAATGACGCCAAGTTAGTCATCGCCCATGTCATCGATACACGGACGTTCGCGACTGTCGAAGCATATGACCGCACAATCACAGAGCGTGCCGAGTCTTATGCAAAAGAATTATTAGACGAATATGTCAAAACGGCGCAAGAACGTGGAGTCAAAGATGTGGAAGTCGCAATCGAGTACGGTTCACCGAAAGTCACGATCGCGAAGAAACTCGCTCCAAATCATGATGTCGATTTAATCATTTGTGGTGCGACCGGTCTGAATGCCGTCGAACGTTTCTTCATCGGTAGTGTCTCTGAAAGCATCACACGTTACGCCAAATGTGATGTTTTGATCGTCCGTCTGTAATTGAATTCATTATTTTCTCCGCACCTTCTCACGAGGGTGCTTTTTTTCGTAAAAAAATCCATCGAGCCGATGCCCGATGGATAGATGTGCTTATTTAAATTTAACGGTGACGTTACGACGTCCCCAGCTGAATGCTTCTGAGCGCGAGTAGTACAAGATATCAAGTTTTTTCCCCTTGATGGCTCCACCTGTATCCGCTGCCGTGTACGTACCTTTTAATTTCCCTTTATAATACACTTTGACCGTCGAACGAAGCGGGATGACACGCGGGTCGACCGCTACGACTTTTTTCTTCGAACTCTTGATGTTCCAACCAATCGCTGTCAAGTTGCCGCTGCCTGGATCGTACGGCGTGTAAGCTGTCGCACTGACGTTTGTTAGTGTTTTCCAACCGCTTGACGATTGTTTTTTAGAAGACGAGCTCTTGACGACCTTTGAATAACGTGCGCTTAAGTATGCTGTTTTTCCTTTGTAGCTTACTTTGTACCAGTTACCTGTTTTTGCTTTGTACGGTAAAGTTTGATTTTTATAAAGAAGACCTAATTTTTTCGATGACGTGGTTGCTTTTTGACGAACAACTAGGCTATTGACCGACGATTTAACATTCTTTTTAGTAGCAGCTTCTGCTTGAAGACCTGCAAACGAACTGAGTGCTAACAACATTGCTAAAACACTAGCGAGTATTCGTTTCATCATGTAATCTCTCCTCCATAATTGTTCCCGATTTGTTAACTGAGATTAATATACATGACAAAAAGGGGCAGTGCCGTTACATATAGACCACAAAAAAATGTCGTTACTATTACTATTATGTTACAAAAGGCTCATATTTATGTTTTCAAACCTTATTTACGACTTATTTTTGAAATGAAGACAGATTTCAGAACGTTATATGACAAGGACTGTAACATAACTAAAAAACGAGAACAAAAGTTCTCGTTAAAAAAAATCATTGTTTTAGCTTTATCAATACAAAAAAAGACCGGACATGATGTCCGGTCTTCGTGTAGATAAACTCTTATGAAACGTGAACATACGATATCGAGGCGGATTGCGCTCTAAAGTGTCTGCATGACTGGATTTCCGTCATGGTATTCCCTAAAAAGCGTCATGTTTCGTTGACTCCTACGGGGAAAAGTGCGTGTTTAACGCACGTTCAGAGGCAGGCAAGACCCTGCTCGTTGTCCGCTAGGATCCAAGGAGCAACGGCTTGCGCCTCGCCCGAGGAAAGCAACGAAAAAAGACGCTTGATCTCCCGATAGCACGTTGTCTACAGTCAGAAGACCGGACATGACGTCCGGCCTTCTGCATGTTAGTACTTATGCATTTTGTTCAATCAATCCACCGACACGAACTGTGTCACGTGCGATCATCAATTCTTCATTCGTTGGAATGATGATGACTTTGACTGGTGAGTGCGGGTAGTTGATGAAGAGTTCTTCTCCACGCGCTCCGTTGTTAAGCGATGGATCCCAGTAGACGCCCATGAACTCGAGTCCACGGAGAACACGCTCACGAATCGAGTCAGAGTTTTCACCGACACCTGCCGTGAAGATGATGGCATCGACGCCGTTCATCTCTGCAGCATATTGTCCGATGTATCCATGAATCCGGTTAGCGAAAATACGAAGTGCCATTTCAGAACGATGGTTTCCTTCCGTTGCTGCTGATTCAACATCACGTAAGTCACTTGAAAGACCAGATAATCCGTAGATTCCTGATTCTTTGTTCATGACGTTCAAGACGTCTTCTGCCGACTTCCCTGTTTTCTCCATCAGGAACGGAATCAAGGCCGGGTCAAGCGAACCAGAACGTGTTCCCATCGTAATTCCTTCAAGTGGCGTGAAGCCCATCGTCGTATCGAGTGACTCACCGCCAGCAACTGCTGCAATCGATGCCCCACTACCGAGGTGACAAGAAATCAAACGAAGGTCTTTAAGCGGACGTCCGAGCAACTCAGATGCACGTTCCGTAACATATTTGTGGCTCGTACCGTGGAAGCCATATTTCCGAATGCCGTATTCCGTATAGTATTCGTACGGAAGGCTGTAAAGGAAGTTTTCTTCTGGCATCGTTTGGTGGAAGGCCGTATCGAAGACAGCCACTTGCTCGACTTCCGGCAAGATTGCTTGGAACGCACGAATCCCGATCAAGTTTGGTGGGATGTGGAGTGGACCGAGCTCTGTATAGGAATCGATATCTTTAATGACATCTTCCGTAATCACGACAGAATCCGCATACTTTTCTTTACCATGAAGGACACGGTGTCCAACACCTTTGATTTCATCGTAAGAAGAAATGATGCCAAACTCCATCAACTTTTCAAGTGAGAGTTCTACTGCTTCTTTATGTGTTGCAAGCGGAAGGACGTCTGTATACTTTTGCCCTTCACCATATTTAATTGTAAAGATTGCATCGTCTTTCCCGACACGCTCTACTAAACCGATTGCTACTAACGTTTCACTCGGCATCTCAAGTAGTTGGAACTTAAGCGACGAACTACCAGCATTTACCGCCATAATTTTTGCCATGATCTATTTTCCCCTTTTCCATTCAAAATCAGTAGACATTCACATCTGTGTGGGTGTTCTATTTTTTCTGTCTTACATTAGGATAGTCAAATTAACAATAGAATTCAATTACTTTTCACTTTTCATTTTAATTCTGTATTAATCCATTCATCAATCTGTTTCACCATTCCACCAAATGCACGTGCATCGGTGAATGACGGGAGTTCAGCAAGTAATGCTTGTTTTGGCATCGTCATTCCCGCTAGGTGATTTCGGACGATTAAATAACTTTTTGCTGCCTGTTCTTGCTTGAACATGGTTAATGGCAGTTGCAAGATGCCGACGACATGTGCCTTCGTCTCAAAATACTGCTTCAATTTCCCTTCCGTATCGTGCTCAAATAATCCATTCGGGATGACAAAGACACCGAATCCGCCTGGTTTAACATAATTCATCGCCTGTTCAATCAAAAGAAAGTGGCTGTAACTCATTCCTTCTTCTCGTTTTAACACATACTCTTTTGATACTTCTTCGTCCGGATAGTAACCAATCGGCAAGTCTGCCATCGCGAGATCGACTGGATCTAACAGTAGAGGACGGAGTGCATCTTGATGCGTGTAAGTGACGGGATAATTGAGTAATTCCGTGATTGAAGCCGATAACCGGACTAACGTTTCATCGACTTCGACTGCTTCTGCTGCCGTCCCCGTCGGAAGTTGACTGATGACGGCATGAAGCATCCCACCTGTTCCACTACCAAGATCAAGTAACCGAGCGTCGTCCTTCTTGATTAGTTTCCCGATTAAATAACCTGCAAACAATGCAACGCTGTCCGGTGTTGGCAAATGATTCGGTTGTGCCTGTTTCATTCCTTCGAGAACAGCAAGCGAAACAGATTTCCGAATGACTTCTGGATCGACTTTTTCAGTATGGCGGTCATTTAAGCGATCAATGACCTCCGTCAGCGCCTCTAAATAGGGCATATCAAGGTCGCGTTCTAATTTTCTCGTTTGTTGCGTTAGTTCCTTATATAATTTTTCTAATGCTTCCATCGTCAGTTCATCCTTTCAAAACGAAACGGCCCCCCATATTTCCTGGGAGCCGTTCTTCTCATTACATCCATTGTATCTGTTTTACGTCGTTTGTAAACTATTCTTACTTCGCAGCTTTTGCTGCGGCGATCGCCGCATCAAAATTCACTTCGTCTGTCGATTCTGGCATATATTCGACATAGACGACTTGATTTGCTGAATCAATAACGAATACCGAACGAGCTAGCAAACGAAGTTCTTCAATCGCGACGCCATAGCTATGCCCAAACGATAAATCACGGTGATCCGATAATGTTACGACATTATCAAGCCCGCTTGCGGCACACCAGCGACGTTGTGCGAACGGAAGGTCGTTTGAGATTGTCAACACTGTCACGCCATCGATTTGTGCTGCTTCTTCATTGAACTTACGTGTTTGAGCGTCACAGACGCCCGTATCGATCGATGGAACGACGCTAATCATACGAATTCCTTTGTATGTATCGCGCGAAACCGGCGAAAGATCGTTAGCGAGTACCTCGAAGTCTGGTGCTTGTTGTCCGACTTCAACTTGTGTACCAAGTAATGTAATATCATTTCCTTTAAACGTTGCCATGTGTATTCCCCATTTCCCCATGTTGTCTTTCAAATGCATTTCCAATCTTACTATAGGAATGTTCGCCTTATAACGCAAGCTTTCTGACGAACTTCCTAGCTATCGGTTCCCGATTTCTGAAAAAACAGTTATAATGAAAGAGTACATGAAACGCTTTCAAGGGGGAATTGACCATGGCTCGAAACAATGTCTACCTGTATTACCGAAATAAACAAAGACACGAGACGCAGGTACGTAAATTAGTTGAAGTCGGCAAGCGATACGGATTGAATGTCGTCCAGGATCATAAACAAGCAAATATCATCGTTTCAATCGGTGGTGACGGCGCGTTTCTTCAAGCAGCTCGCTTTACAGGCTTCCGTGACGATGCCATCTATGTCGGTTTCGCAGAAGGTCCAAATTCCTTTTACTGTGACTTCGACATTAATGACCTGTCCTCCGTCGAAGCCATTTTCAAAGAAACAGGCGATCGCGTCTCGAATGGCGAAATTGAAGTCCGACGTTATCCATTGCTTGAAGCATCGATCAATGGCGGGCCAGGTATGCTTTGCCTCAATGAATGTTCCGTTAAATCGAGCATCATTAAATCACTCGCAATTGAAGTCTACATTGATGGATTCTTATTTGAAACGTTCCGTGGCGATGGTATGGTCATTTCGACGCCGACCGGATCGACCGCTTATAACAAGTCCTTGTCTGGTGCAATCGTCGATCCATTGATTCACTGCCTCCAAGTCAGCGAAATCGCATCCGTCAACAATAACCGCTACCGGACGCTCGGATCGGCTTTCCTCTTGAACCGCGGTCGTAAATTATCGCTTCGCATCATCGAAGACGGAAACGACTATCCGATCATCGGGATGGACAATGAAGCGTTAAGCTTAAAACGAACGGACTCCGTCGACATCCAATTGTCCGATAAAGAATTAAAAACCGTCAAATTAACGAACAATACATTTTGGCACAAAATCCAACGGTCATTCTTATAAAACAAACAAAAACTTCCCTGTCCACCAAGGACAAGGAAGTTTTTTTATCACCTAAGGAACGTACAGAAAAGAACGTCTTGAATCGCTTTAAACCGCGAAAAGCGGATCATCGGTCATTTGATTGATAGAGGACGGAAACGTTCATCCTCGACTCCGAGGGGAAAGGAAGCGCGTCCGTCACAAAGGGTGGTGTTCATCTGACTATGAGTCATCCCCTTTTGAGGATTTACGGAACGAACGCAACCTCTTAAGTCGTTGTCAAAGATGCTTCCTGGCGATAGACCGTTTTTCCTTGTTGTACCGTTTCGACTAGTCGATTCGTAAGAATCTGTTCATCTGCAAGACGATAAAAATCTTCTTCGAAGATGACGAAGTCTGCATTATATCCAGGCAATAACATTCCTTTTCGTCCATGTGTCTCTGTTGCGACATGTGGATTTTTTGTGAATAATAACAATGCTTCGTACATTGAAAGAACTTCGTTCGATTTATTAATCCGCCCTGCTTTCCCCACGGTCGCTGCATAGAGCGCTCGGCGAACATCGGGACTTGAAATCGGCGCGTCAGAGCCGCCACACATTAAGGCTCCTGTGCCCGCTAGCGACTTCAAGCGATAGGCCGAGTCGAGACGCTTCAAACCGAGACGTGCTTCAGCAAAATCAGCATCATCTAACAAGAAGACCGGTTGCACATCAATTAAGACAGGCAACTTCCGAATCCGTGCCAATAATTCAGGTCGTACGACCGTTGCGTGAATAATACGATCGCGCGTCCCTTTCGGAGCCGGATACTTTTCAAGCACATCCACGAAACGTTCGATTGCAAGATCTCCGATGACGTGCGCCGCGACAGTGAAACCGTAGCTTCGTGCTCGTTTCACGAGTTGTTCAAGTTGGTCCTGCGAGTGAACTTCAATGCCACGCGTCGTCGGGTCGTCCGAATAGCCACGATGCAATAATGCCGTTCTTCCACCGAGCGCACCATCGACAAATAATTTCATCGCTCCAATTGAGAGCGTGTCAGGGAGAACAGGGTTTGCTTGAATGAATTCATCAAGGACGAGATGATGCACGAGAAGATGGGCATGAAAACCCGTTTCTTCCGTCACTTCTTTATAAGCTGATAAGACTTCGTTTAATGCACCGTGATAAGATAAATCCTCTGTATGTGCCGCCACGATCCCATGACGATATAAGTCTTTGATTGCCGCGCGCAACGATGATTTGTTTCGTTCCGTCGATCCTGCTTGCAACGCATAGAGCGGTTCCATTGCTGCATCATAAAGAAAACCATCTGCTTCCCCTGAATCGAGCAAACCGATTTTCCCACCCTCGATGACCGTTGATGCTTTATATCCCAATTGTTCAAACAATACGTCATTGACGAGTACCGTATGCCGATCCGTCCGCTTTAGTAAAGCTGGTTCTGTCGGGAACAGTTGATTCAACCAAGTTTTTGTTGGCGCTTGATCTAGCTTGGTCTCGTCGTAGCCTTCTGCCACATGAATTCCATTGATCGCTTCCGCTTTTAAAAAGGCCTGTCCGAGTTCTTCTAGCGTCATGTAACGCGAAGCATCGACACGACCTATCGCTTCGCCATATCCAATGAGGTGGATGTGCGCATCGGTAAAGGCAGGATAGACGGCTTTGCCATTCAGATTCTCAATCGACTCGACGCGTTTACCGAAACGTCGCCGTAACTTCCCCTCATCCCCCATGGCTATAATCCGACCTGCTTCGATAAACATCGCCGGATGAACATCATGTTCATGCGCCATCGTTCGAATGATTCCGTTTACATAAAGTATTCCCATCTTAATCGCTCCTTTTTTTTACGAAAACAGGGTGACCGCGGCGGCCACCCTGAGTTGTCAGTGATGATTACATATGAATCGTTTCTTGCTTGGCACATGCTTGTTTGATTCGTTCAATTGATTGTGGATCAAATTGTTCGAGGACACGTTCCCCTAGTAAAATCGCACGTTCGTAATCGCCAGCGAGGAACTTCGTCTCAGCAATCGTCAACGACATATGTATCTCATTATCATTGCGACGGAAACGATTCGCGTACTGGACAAGTCGTTCTGCATAAGTGACTTCGAACACTAATGTATCTATCCGTTCTTGCAATTGTTTAAACGTCAACTTGACATCTTCGCTTTGCGAAACGATGTAACCGACATTAAACGGAATCTCCTCAAAACGTGCCTCGAGCGTCTGTAACGAACGACTCGCTGTTTGAAGCGCTTCTTCGACATCTTGCGGCATCTTCGGTAACCCGAGCCGTTTCAATCGTAACCGGGCACTAGAGAATGCATGACGCCATTCATTGATGCGTTCGCGTACTTCCAGCTCTTCTTTGCGTAGTGCTTGGAGTTCGATACTGAACCGTTCGTATTGAATCGTTAATTGTTCTTCCAGCCGAATGGCATCACGCATCTGATCTTCTAACATGCTGAACGGAATGATTCGGCTAGCGATGGATTCGTCCAAATCCTTTGCTGCCCCAAACAACATCTCTTCATCGCGCTGAATCGACTCGTAATGCTCTCCTAAGTCAGCTGAAATCTCATACTGTTCACGGAGCGAACTAAATTCTTGTGCCAATTGATGGACTTTTTCACGCATCCGCAGTGCTTTTTGTTTCAAGACTTGATTTTCTTTTTTTACATGATGACGCGCGTCGACTTCACGACGGAACGTATCATACATCTGGTCGACATCAGCCGAAAGTTGCTGGACGCGTTCTTCTAAATCGTCCATTTCTAGAAATTCAAGTTTTTTAACTAGGTTGAGGCGTGTTTCCTCAAATCGTTTAATATCCGACTGCATGCCAAGCGGCTCAAGCGGATAACCATCCAGCGTCATTTCATTATATCCGGCGCTCAATTGGTCGATTCGTTGACGTAACTCATGTGCCAGGACTTTCCAATGATTCGGAATCACTTCGACTAATTGACGCGTCTGTGCGACTCGTTCTTCAAGCTGAAGGCTTGTTTCATACGCTTTCGTCACTTCACCTGCTTCCTCAAAAGCAGACATTTCTGTACGCAACTGATCGATTTCTTCACTGCGTTCTTCAAGTTTCGCTAATGCCGGACCAAACGACGTCGCTTGTAGGAGCAACGATTTACGGACTTGACCTGAATCTGTCTCACCTTGCGCTTTCAATGAAGTCAATGCAGATTGATTATTTTTAAACGTCTCCATCTCACGCAGCATCTCATCGATTAACCCTTCAAGCTCACCGATTAATTGTTCCGTTACTTCTAAATCATTCTTGACGGCAAGGAAATGATATTTATCGAGCCCTTCTTCCGCTCGATACAATGTTTCATCGATTTGCGCGACGTGGACTGTCAACAGTTCCTCCCAAGCCTGATGCCAGGAAGTGAATTTCGTCTCCGTCTCGCCCGCCATCGGAAGCTGCTTTAATTCTTGTAGCTCCTTCGGAATTGATGCGCTAATAATCCCCTGTTTGCGCATATCTAGCTCGTCAATTTTTGTATAATATTTTTTTCGACTAATCATGCTAAATAACATGACGAGTAATACGATGACGATGACACCAATCACCCATGCCCACATTTGTCACGACCTCCACCCTATCAAGCGATTCCATTTATCAACAATTTCGCTTTTTATCTTATCCTTATAATAGTATAGCGCAACCGATTTGCATAGATTTACTAAGGCTTTTCCTGATTTCTTCGACAGATTACAGCGTCTCGCCGAGAAATCAATTGTTTGTCAGCATCTTTAAAACTCGGGTAAGATAGATTAAATATGATTTTTCAGGAGGAATCTTAATGATGTTTGAGACAACGACGTATGATGGTGACCGAACAAAACAATATGACATGCTGAATAAGCAACTTAATGCTTTACTGACTGGAGAAACGAATCAAATTGCCAATCTTTCAAATGCGAGTGCGTTACTTGGTCAATTTCTCGATCGAACGAACTGGGTCGGCTTCTATTTAACGGACGCAGAACAAAATCAACTCGTTCTCGGACCATTCCAAGGCTTACCTGCTTGTGTCCGGATTCCATTCGGTCGTGGTGTCTGTGGTACAGCGGCAGAAGATCAAACGACACAACTCGTCATGGATGTCCATGCTTTCCCAGGACATATCGCGTGTGATGCGGCAACGAATTCCGAAATCGTCATTCCATTAATTAAAGATGGAAAAACGATTGGTGTCCTCGATATCGACAGTCCTGAACTGAATCGTTTTGACGAAACCGATCAAGCCGGCCTTGAAGCCTTTAGCGAAATTCTTCTTCGTCATATTTGATTGACAGCAGGAATAAGCAGACGTATACTTGTAAAAGTGCAGAAATGATAACGATAGCGGTCAAATCGCTTGCGTATCACATTTCATGACTCGGCTTTGCCGGAGGGGCATCGTGTAACTTTGCTATCAAGCGAGGGTGCCACACCATGAAATGGGCGTAACGTGGGTTTGATGGCGTTATTATTTTTATGCAAATAATAACGAACACTAAGGAGGAGTCTTATTATGGCTCGCTATACAGGTCCAGCTTGGAAACTTTCACGTCGTCTCGGTATCTCTCTTACTGAAACAGGAAAAGAAATCGCAAAACGTCCGTACGCTCCAGGACAACACGGTAACAGCCGTCGCAAAATGTCTGAGTACGGTCTTCAACTTCAAGCGAAGCAAACGCTTCGTCACATGTACGGAGTAAACGAACGCCAATTCAACCGTATCTTCAACGATGCTGGCAAAATGCCTGGTATCCACGGTGAGAACTTCATGTTCTTACTTGAAGCACGTCTTGACAACGTCGTTTACCGTATGGGTATGGCTCGTACACGTCGTGCTGCTCGTCAGCTCGTCAACCACGGTCACATCCAAGTTGAAGGCGCTCGCGTCGACATCCCTTCATTCCGCGTGAAACCAGGTCAAACGATCTCAGTTCGCGAAAAATCGAAGAACTTTGTCGTTATCAAAGAAGCACTCGAAGTTGCACCAGCAACTAAAGACTTCGTTACTTTTGATGCTGAAAAGCTCGAAGGAACGTTCGTCCGTCTTCCAGAGCGTTCTGAATTGAACGATCAAATCCAAGAACAACTCGTCGTTGAGTACTACTCACGTTAATCTGTTGTTTTTAGCACTCACTTCGGTGGGTGCTTTTTTTGTGTCCTTTTAACATTTTTTAAAAATAGTAGTTGCATCATTTTCTTTTTGTGTTAACCTTTTATTTATATTTGTTAACACAAAAAAAGAAAAGAGGCACTCATCCATCATGAAAACAAAAGATCTTACATTTACTGCACTCGGTGCTGCAATCATCTCAGCCATTAGTTTACTACCACAACTTCAACTCGTCGGACCTGTACCGATCACACTCCAGATGCTCGCCATCATGACGGTCAGTGCCATTCTCGGTGCGAAGCGCGGCGGGCTTGCCGTCTTGATTTTTTTGCTGCTCGCTGCTGCCGGATTACCACTTCTCGGAGGCAAAGGTGGTCTTGCGCCGTTCGTCGGACCGACTGTAGGGTATTTAGTCGCCTTCCCGATTGCCGGCTTCTTCATCGGCTATGTCGCCGAACGAACGACTCGCTTCATCCCATTGTTTTTTGGAATGGTCGTTTTCGGACTCGGTCTCGTTTACTTACTCGGAACATTCGGTTTAATGCTCGTCTTACATTTATCATTCATGGATGCCCTCGTCATTAATGTCCCGTTCATCATCGGTGATACGCTAAAAGCGTTACTTGCCACGACGATCGCCGTTCGTTTATTACCACTCCGTATTTTTAGAACAGCCTAAACAAAAAGAACGCTGACGAGCATTCGTCAGCGTTCTTTTTGTTATATCACTTACGCATGTTCAAGTACGAAGTATTTCTTTTTCCCACGACGGATGATCGTGAAGTCACCAATCGCATCTTGCTTCGTGATCTCTTTCGTCAACTCTTGTTCACGGTCTCCATTGATGTAGATTGCGCCATTCGTCACGTCTTCTCGCGCTTGACGCTTCGACGGACTGATTTTCGCTTCGACGAGTACGTCGACGAGATTCGTTGCTTCACCAAGCGTAAAGCGTGGCATCCCTTTAAAGGCATCTGCGATATCAGCCGCCTGCAATGTTTTGATGTCACCACTGAAGAGTGCTTTCGTAATTCGCTCCGCTTGTTCAAGCGCTTCGCTGCCATGGACAAGTTTCGTCATCTCTTCTGCCAGACGGCGCTGGGCAATCCGTTTTTCAGGTGCCGTTTCCACTTCCGTTTGCAATCCTTCCAGTTCTTCGTGTGTCAAGAACGTAAAGTATTTCAGGAATTTGACGACATCAAGGTCATCGACGTTGAACCAAAACTGGTAAAACTCGTACGGTGTCGTTTTTTCGGCATCGAGCCACACTGCCCCGCCTGCTGTTTTCCCGAATTTTTGCCCGTCTGATTTCGTGACGAGTGGTACAGTGATGCCGAATGCTTTCTCTTCATGACCAACGCGTCGGATCAGTTCCATCCCTGCTGTAATGTTTCCCCACTGATCACTTCCGCCGACCTGGAGTCGGCACCCTTCGTTTTCATAGAGCTTTAAGAAATCAAATGATTGCAATAGCATGTACGAAAACTCTGTGAAAGAAATCCCGTTCTGAAGGCGTGAATCAACAGAGTCTTTCGCTAGCATGTAGCTGATCGGGAAGTGTTTTCCGATATCGCGTAAGAAATCGATGATCGTTAAATCTTTTGTCCAATCCAGGTTGTTCGCAATCGTCACAGGGTTTTCGCCATCCAGCGGTAAAAAGCGTGATAATTGCCCTTTGATGCGGTTCGCAAATTCTTCGACGATATCCGACGTGTTCAGTGATCGTTCTGTCGACCGCCCACTTGGATCTCCAATCATCCCGGTTGCGCCACCGACGAGACCGACCACGTGGTGCCCCGCTTCTTGGAAACGGCGTAGAACGAGAATTGGTAACAGGTGTCCGATATGCAATGAATCTGCTGTCGGGTCGAATCCCGTGTACAGTGTTGTCGGACTTGCCAGGAGTTCTTTAATACCTTCTTCATCTGTCATTTGGCTGATTAGGCCGCGAAACTCTAAATCCTCAAGTAACGTCATCTGTTTTCCCCCTAAAAAAATTGTATAAAAAAACCGCCCCTCCGACTGAACGAAGGGACGGAATATTCCGTGGTACCACCCTAATTGCATGCAACACATGCCACTTAGATCGTCGATAACGGGACGGTCCGCCTGATTTCTCAAGAAGCTCCTGGAGACGTAATTCATGAACACGCTATGTCCTAGTTCGCAGCACCACTAGGTCTCTGATACAGGGAGCGTTCCATTACTAATTCCAATCACAGCTGATTTTTTCGTATATTTTTCATAAGATGTTTTCATGATACGTCGAAGTAGAATCGACTGTCAAGAGACATTGTCACGTTTCAGTTGTGGTATAATACGTCTATCTGTGATTTAATGTTAATTTACACCCAAGTTTAAGATGTAAAGGAGATCATTTATGCGCGAGAACTGGTCCAAGTTTTGGAATCATCCCCGAACGAAAGCCGTTCGGCACTGGTCGAATATCACATATGACGTATCTTGGAATATCATTTTATTCCTCATCATTGCTGTCCTACTGATTGGGAGTTTTTCTGTCGGTGCAGCAGGCGGCTATTTCGCTTCGCTCGTCAAAGATACAAAAGCACCAGAATTAACGGAAATGAAGCAACAAGTTAATAGTTATGCCATTACGAGTGAAATTTACTGGGGCAGTGGCGAAAAGTTGACGAACATTTCAACAGATGAAGAACGTCAACCGGTCAACATCAAAGAAATTTCACCTTACCTGCTAGACGCTGTTCTTTCGACGGAAGATGTCGATTTTTATGAACATGATGGCGTCGTACCGAAAGCAACACTCCGGGCAGTCTTACAGGAGTTAACGAACTCGTCTTCTCGGACGGGTGGCAGTACGTTGACACAACAATTGATTAAAAACCAAATTTTAACGAATGAAGTTTCATTCGAACGGAAAGCAAAAGAAATCATCTTAGCACTTCGTCTCGAAAATGCGATGACGAAGGATGAAATTCTACAAGCCTATTTAAACGTTGTCTCATTCGGTCGAAACTCTCTCGGACGAAATATTGCCGGAATCGAAGCCGCCTCTCGTGGTGTCTTCAATAAATCCGCGAAAAAACTGACATTACCACAAGCAGCCTTCTTAGCAGGGATTCCGAAAAACCCGTATTATTACACACCCTACCTTCAAGGTGGTGTCGTCAAAGAAGATTTGACAGCAAGTACGAACCGGATGAAAACTGTTCTAAAACGGATGTATGTCGCAAAAAACATTACGAAAAAGCAATATGAAAAAGCCGTCAAATACGATATCACAAAAGACTTCGCCAAAACGTCAACACGTTCGCGTGATACGTACCCGTACGTTTACGATCTTGCTGAAAAAGAAGCCTTGAAAATCATGACGAGCTATTTCATGAAAAAGGATGGCGTCAAAGAAGATGAAGTAAAACCATCCGAACTCGCAGAAGTCAAAGCGAACTATCAGGAACAGGCTTTAGTTGCCATGCGTCAAGGCGGATACAAGATTCACTTGACACTTGATAAGAAAATTCACGAGGCGATGCAGGCACCAGCTAAAAATGCTGCCAACTTCCCTGCTTCTCCACAATACACGCAAGTCGTTGATCCAAAAACGAAAAAGACGGTCTCGAAAAAAGATCCAGAAGAAACGGCTGCTGTCATGATTCAAAATGAGACAGGTCGTATCTTAGGCTTCGTCGGTGGACGTTACACGGATGGAACGGCGGATGATTTCAACCGCGCGTTCCAGGCAAAACGTCAAATCGGTTCGACAGCCAAACCAATTCTTGTTTATTCGAACGGTATCGAAAACGGCTTGATTACACCGGCTTCGACCGTTAATGATGAAAAGTATTATTATCAAACGGTTCCACGTCAACCAGGTGACAACCCAATCAACAATGAAGGCGGGCGTTACCGAGGTAATGTGACGGTCCGTGAGGCATTGGAACTTTCACTCAACGTTCCAGCCGTGAAGATTTACGAAAAAATGAATATGTCGAACTCGATTCAAAAACTAGTCGACATGGGTATTAAAGTTCCTGACAGCATCCGGTACGCACCATCTGCTGCTCTTGGAACGATGGAAATCACACCGGTTGAGCTTGCTGGTGCTTATGCGATGCTCGCGAACTACGGTGAATACGTCGAACCGTATATCATCTCGAAGATTACGAAAGACGGGAAAAGCATCTATAAAGCTAAATCGAAAAAAGAAAAAATCTACGAAGAGCGTACGGCTTATTTAACGCTTGATATGATGCGTGGTGTCTTTGATAACGGGACAGCTCGTTATGCGAACTCGTTATTAAAAGTACCTGGCGATTGGGCCGGTAAGACCGGAACGACGAACGAAATTAAGGACTCTTACCTCGTTGCTTCAACACCAGGGGTTACACTGGCGGTTTGGACGGGGCATGATCAAAACAACTCATTGATGGGTGCAACGACATATTACCAACGTACCCAGAACCTGTGGGCACAGATGGCAAATGCAACGTATGCTGCGAACAACAGTTACTTCAAGTCAGGTGCACGCTTCAATCAACCGGCTTCAGTAGACGCAGATGACTTCAAGAACTCAGGTTCATTCAAAGAAGAAGATAAAAAGAAAAAAGAAGCGGAAGCGAAGAAAAAAGCCGCTGAAGAAAAGAAAAAAGAGGCCGAGGCAAAAGAAAAAGAAGCAGACGCGAAGAAGAAAGACGACGCTGAAGCGCAAGCAAAAGCTGACGCTGAAAAGAAAGCTGCTGAAGATAAAGCAGCCGATGCGGACGCGAAAAAAGCGGCCGATGCCAAAGCGAAAGCTGATGCAGAGGCTAAGAAAAAAGCGGCTGACGACAAGGCGAAAGCCGATGCGGAGGCTAAGAAGAAAGAAGCAGAGGCGAAGGCTGATGCTGAAAAGAAAGCAAAAGAAGACGACAAAAAAACTGAATGAAGCCATTCAAAAAAAAACGGAGTTCACGTAACAGTGAACTTCGTTTTTTTGTTCATATTAAAAAACTACCAACGAAGCATCGTTGGTAGTTCAAGAACAGTCAATCCTATATGTCACTTACTCTGACATCATTCTTCCATCGTCGAGAGGTCACCCGCTTCAAGATTTAGTTCCCACGCCTTCAAGACACGGCGCATGATTTTACCACTCCGGGTTTTCGGTAGCTTGTCTCGGAAGTCAATCTCACGTGGCGCCGCATGTGCTGCCAGTCCTTCTTTGACGAACGCCTGAATTTCTTGTTTCAATTCTTCAGTCGGTTCATAGCCGTCTCGTAACGAAATGAAGGCTTTGATGATTTCACCACGTACTGGATCCGGTTTCCCGATGACACCGGCTTCTGCAACTGCCGGGTGCTCGACAAGACGACTTTCAACTTCGAACGGTCCCACCCGTTCTCCTGCCGTCATGATGACATCATCGACGCGTCCTTGGAACCAGAAGTATCCTTCATCATCCATATATGCAGAATCTCCTGAAACGTACCATCCTTTGAAGAAGTATGATTCATACTTTTGTGGATTATTCCAGATTTGCCGCATCATGGATGGCCACGGTGTTTTCAAAGCTAAATTGCCCATTCTAAACGGAGGTAACTCATTCCCTTGATCATCGATGATTGCAGCTTTTGTCCCAGGAATCGGTTTCCCCATCGACCCTGGTTTGATGTCCATCGATTTGTAGTTGCAAATCATCATTGCCCCTGTTTCCGTCATCCACCACGTATCATGGATGCGTTGGTCGAATGCTTCTTTTCCCCAACGAACGACTTCTGGGTTGAGCGGTTCTCCGACGGATAACACGTGCCGTAAGCTCGACAAGTCATGTGTTTGTGCGACGTCTGCGCCGGCCCCCATCAGCATCCGGAATGCGGTCGGTGCACTATACCAAACCGTTACCTTGTATTTTTCAATGACACTGTACCAAAACTCTGGATTGAACCGACCACCGACGATGACATTCGTCGCACCATTTAAGAACGGGGCAAAAATCCCATAACTCGTCCCCGTCACCCAGCCTGGATCTGCTGTACACCAATAGATATCATCTTCCTGAAGGTCAAGAACCCAACGTCCGGTCATCATGTGTTGAATCATAGCATTTTGAGCGTGTAAGACCCCTTTTGGTTTTCCCGTCGACCCAGACGTATAATGTAAGATGAGACCGTCTTCCCGGTCGAGCCAAACCGGTTCGAACACATCTGACGCGGACTCGAACGCTGCCCGGAAGTCCAGTAGCCGATCTGTCGTCTCGATGTCTTCATCGACTAAAAAGACGGATTCGAGTGTCGATAACTCTTCAAGCGGAACACGTGGTAATAATGCTTTCGTCGTAATCAACATCTTTGCTTCAGAATCAAGCAAGCGGTCGCGTACAGCTTGTTCCATGAAGGCTTCAAACAACGGACCGACGATTGCTCCGACTTTCAAGGCACCGAGCAACGCAAAATAAAGTTCTGGCGAACGTGGCATGAAGATAAAAATTCGGTCTCCTGCTTTGATTCCAGCATCCGTCAAAACGTTTGCCGCTTTGTTCGTCAAACGTTTCATGTCAGCATACGTAAAAGTTTGCTCCGTCGTTCCATCAAAGTAAATCAGAGCTTTTTTATTCGCTCGTTCACCTTCAGCATGACGGTCAATTGCTTCATGGGCCATATTGACTTTCCCCGTCGTTGCCCATGAAAAATATTGTTCCGCTTCTTGCCAATCGTATGACGCCGATTCATTATAGTCGGATAACCAATGCTTACCCGGAAGCGCTTTCAAAACTTTCATCTCTCGTTCCTCCCCTTCTCTATACTCCTCTCCATTATAAGCTAGTTATGGTGTAGTTCAATCGATTGCCGTTAATTTGTTAAAAAATCCCTCTCTTTCCGCAACTCGCTTCGGCTATAATAAAGAGAAAGGTGGTGACGCTTACATGTTTGAAAAACAATTCAATCATCGTACTCATGAAACATCGCTCGGTCCAGTTGAAATCGAAGGACCTGTCGCGAGTAAACAACTCGCCACTTACCTCCTCGATGATGGTTTAACTGCCTTCAGGCAACCGAAAGAGCAGCATCAAGCGCTCCTTGAAATCGCAGATTTAGATGAAGGACGGATCATTATCGCCAGGCAAAACCAAGAAATCATCGGCTATGTCACATTCCTTTACCCTGATCCTTATGAGACATGGAGCGAAGGAAATAATCCATATATTTTAGAGCTAGGTGCGATTGAAGTGTCTGCTCGTTTTCGCGGTCAACAGATTGGTAAAAAGCTTCTCGAAGTATCGATGCTCGATCCGGCCATGGAAAACTACTTAATCTTGACGACCGAGTATTACTGGCATTGGGATTTAAAAGGCAGTGGACTATCTGTTTGGGACTATCGAAAAATCATGGAAAAGATGATGAACCACGGGGGCCTCGTCTTTTTCCCGACCGATGATCCAGAGATTGCATCGCATCCGGCTAATTGTTTAATGGCACGTATCGGGAAACATGTCGCACCAGAAGTCGTCGCTCATTTCGATGCTTTACGGCTCCGCCGTCGCTTCATGTACGATTAAAGGAGGAATAGCATGTTAATCGAACAAATCATGAAGACGAATTGTATTACGATTCAACCAACAAATTCTATTGCGCATGCCGCAGAATTGATGCAACGTCATGAGATTCGCCATATTCCCGTGACAAACGCCCGTCATGAACTTGTCGGTCTCATCGGTCTAAAAGAGCTCCAAAGTGCAAGCAGTGTCTTTCATCCAGATACCCTTCACGTTGATCAACAAAATTCCGTTTCCAGTATTATGCAACAAACTCCTATCACGGCACACCCGCTTGATTTCATTGAAGACGCCGCGATTGTATTTTATGAACATCGCTTATCTTGCTTACCGATTGTTCGGGGACGGCGTCTCGTCGGCTTAATGACAGAAACCGATTTGCTTCGGACATTCGTTCAATTAACAGGAGCGCTCGAGCCGAGCTCACAAATCGAAGTGCGTGTTGAAAATACAGCGGGTACATTAGCAAAGATTGCGAATCTACTCGCCAAAACGAATATCAATATCTTAAATGTCCTCGTGTATCCTACGCCTGATCCGTATGTCCGCATCGTCGCTTTTCGTGTCCAGACGATGAATCCGATTCGAATCATCGAAAAGTTACGGAAGGAAGGATTCGATGTACTCGGTCCCGACGTCAGCCGATGAAAGAGTTTGCTTATATTTACAGTGAGGAAGAAACGAATTATCGTTTTTCCGATACACATCCTTTCAACCCAATTCGACTGGACTTGACCGTCTCTCTCTTAGAGACGATGGGGGCACTCAAGGACGTCGACTGTATCGCACCACGTCGCGCAACGGATGAGGAGTTACGACTCGTACATGATGCCGATTATATTCAAGCCGTCAAGCTGGCGGGTCAAGGTGAACTGACGCCAATGAAGGCACAGATGTATGGGCTAGCAACAGAAGATACACCCGTCTTCCCTGACATGCATGAAGGTGCCGCACTACTCGTCGGTGGAACAATTGAGGCTTGCGAACTCGTCTTGTCCGGACGATATAAACGGACATTTCATATCGCGGGTGGTCTGCACCATGGTTTTCGTGGTCGTGCTTCAGGATTTTGTATCTACAACGATACAGCAGTCGCCATGGCGGCGATGATTGAAAAATATGCGTGTCGTATTCTTTATGTCGATACCGATGCGCACCATGGCGATGGTGTCCAGTGGGCTTTTTATAATCGTTCCGATGCCATGACGCTGTCACTGCATGAAACAGGACGTTATCTCTTCCCGGGGACAGGTATGGTGACAGAGCGCGGATCTGAAGAGGGTTATGGCTTCAGTTGGAACATTCCATTTGATGCTTTTACGGAAGACGCTTCGTTTTTACTCGCCTATCGGACTGCCTTGTTCGAAGCCTGTGAGTTGTTCCAACCTGACTTGATCATTACGCAAAATGGTGCCGATGCCCACGCGCTTGATCCATTGACTCACTTGTCGCTCACGATGAAAAGTTATGAACAAATTCCGCAAATCGCCGTCGAAGCAGCAAACCGTTATACGAAAGGCCGGATTGTCGCTTTAGGCGGAGGAGGATACGATTGGTACCGTGTCGTTCCCCGCGCCTGGAGTCAAGTCTTCGCAGCTTTGACAAATCGTGCACCATTTAGTGGGGACCTCCCGAAAGACTGGATTGAGCGATGGACAAAACAGAGCACGACGGTTCCGACTACGTGGGCAGATCAATTGCCAGTGTATCCTTCGATTCCCCGTCGACCTGAAATCGAGGAAAAAAACTGGGAAACCGTTAAACGACTCCTATGGCCATTTATCGATGACGCGAAAAAAGACCGTTTATCAGAAGCTTCACCCTACTCGAGTGATTAAAAATTGTCCTGTACTTTTCACATATACTTCGTTCGGATTTCACAAGTTATTGGTATACTAAATAAGGTTTCAATACTTTACATAGTAAATGAATAATTGGGGGACTGAACATGAAGAAAATGATGGGGATGAGTGTTGCCGTACTTGCAACTGGTCTATTTCTTGCAGGATGCAACAATAGCGAAGAAAAAGCGATGGACCACGACGCGATGCAAGGTAGTGGGAAACCGGCAGTCGACGTCAAAGTAGAGGTTCCAGCAAAAACGATGGCTGATGAAAAGGTCATATTTAAAGCAACTGCTGTCGAAGATAAAAAAGCAGTCAATGTAGAAGATGTGACGTTCGAGATTTGGAAAGCAGATGAAAAAGATACTGCTCATAAAAAAATTAAAGCTTCTTTGAAAAAAACGGGTTCTTACCAAGCAGAAGCAACACTAGCTGAAGGCGAATACGAAGGACTCTATCATATCAATGATAAAAAGGGTCTACATCACATGGATAAAATTTCTTTTACTGTGATGGATCATTCGCATGAAGAAGCTTCACATACTGATGCTGAGCACGATCATGCTTCGAGCGAAAACCTTGCAGTCCACTATATGGGGGCAACGAAAGTCACGGCAGGTGCGACGCTCCCCGTTTCGTTTCATATTTTTGAAAAGGGTGAAGTCTTAAAAGCAGATGTCCAAGTCGAAGTCATCGAAGAAGGTGTCGAAAAACATACGTACATTCCACTAACGTTGAAAGACGATATGTACGTCGGTCAAGTCAAATTAGCACAAGCCGGTCAAACGACGGTCCGGCTTCATGTTGAAAATGATCAGTTGCATCACCATCAAGATCAACTTATTACCGTGACACCTTAAATAATTTAGAACAAAACAAAAATCGTCTTTTTTCCTAGACTCGACTAGGAAAGAGGACGATTTTTGTTTGAACATCATGAACGTGTAGAGTCCCGGTGCTCAATCCGGTGCGGTAACGTTACATCATTTGTTTCAATTTCTTCTTGATTCAAGATTTTAGTCAACAGACGCATCGAAACTGCTCCGATATCATACATCGGTTGCACGACAGTCGTCAGCTTCGGACGAATCATCGTCGCGAGACGTGTATTATCGTGTCCGATGACTTCGAAGTCTTCAGGAACACGGTGACCTGCGTCCTGTAAGGCATGAATGACACCGAGAGCCATTTCATCCGTCCCAGCGAAGATTGCACGTGGGCACTCCTCACCGAGTTCAAGCAGTTGGTTCATTGCCTTCATTCCTGAATCATACGTGTAGTTTCCTAAAACGACATTTTGTTCGTCAAACGGAAGATTGGCTTCTTCCAGGGCATTACGGTACCCGGCAAATTTCTTCTCACCGTTAATCTGTTGCTCGAGTGGACCCGTGATGAACCCGATCCGTTTATGTCCATGATCGATCAATGATTTGACGGCGTCATATGCCGCACTCTCGTAATCGATGTTGACAGCAGGAAGATCATAGTCTTGATTGAGCGTCGCTGCTAATACGATCGGCACAGGGGATGTTTTGAATTCGCGGACTAAATCTTCATGAAGGCGTCCACCCATGAAAATGATGCCATCGACTTGTTTTCCGAGCAACGTATTCAAGAGATGGATTTCTTTTTCACGATTTTGATCGGAATTACATAAAATGATGTTGTATTTGTACATCGTCGCGACATCTTCAATCCCACGCGCTAAATCGGCAAAGAAAATATTTGAGATATCCGGTACGATGACTCCGACCGTTGTCGTTTTTTTACTTGCGAGTCCACGTGCGACGGCATTTGGGCGATACCCGAGTTGATCGATTGCATCCTGGACTTTCTTGCGCGTGGATGGCTTGACGTTCGGATTTCCGTTAACTACCCGGGAGACAGTCGCCATCGAAACAGCGGCTTCGCGTGCTACATCATAAATTGTAATATTACTGTTCAAAGCAAATTCCTCCTTATTTAAACAATCATTTCGTTTTCATTCTCATTTTCATTTTTAGACAACACGAAAGGAAGACAGGAAAAGATATCTTTCTTTTCCCATTCTTCCTTCATTGTAAAACGTTTTCATTCGCTATAGGTTACCCTTTTTACAAAATCATTGAACGTTTAGTGCCGGAAAAGTTGACGTTAAGTTTTCGACGAACGCATCGAATTCTTTAAAATCAAGTTGTTGGTTCGCATCAGACAGTGCCAATGCAGGGAATGGATGCACTTCGACCATGACGGCATCCGCCCCAACAGCATATGCAGCTTTCGCCGTCGGTAAAAGAATATCTTTTCGTCCTGTCGAGTGTGTGACATCGACCATGACAGGAAGATGCGTTTCTTGCTTCAGGATAGGAACGGCAGAAATATCAAGTGTATTCCGTGTCGCGCGTTCGTAAGTACGAATACCGCGCTCGCATAGGATGACTTGATCGTTCCCGCTCGCCATGATGTATTCAGCTGCGTACATGAATTCTTCGAGTGTTGCTGAAAGACCACGTTTTAAAAGAACGGGTTTGTTCGTACGCCCGACTTCCTTTAACAAATCGAAGTTTTGCATGTTACGTGCACCGACTTGAATGATATCAACATATGGTAAAGCAGATTCAACGGCACTCGGTGTCATAATTTCGGTAATGACATGTAAGTTATGCGCATCTGCTGCTTTTTTTAACATCTTCAATCCTTCTAAACCGAGCCCTTGGAAATCGTAAGGCGATGTCCGTGGTTTGTATGCCCCGCCACGCATGAAGCGAACACCATGCTTTGCAAGCTGTGCGGCTACTTCAAAAACTTGTTCCTCACTTTCAACGGCACAAGGTCCAGCAATCAGTTGTTGGGATCCGTCACCGATGACATCATCTCCAACACGGATAATCGTATTCGTTGGTTTTTGTTTACGTGACACGAGCAATTTACGTGTCCGGTCTTCCCCTTGTAGTTCAAGTGACGCTTTAAAAATCTCTTTGAACATATGCTGAAGGCGCCCATTTTCAAAAGGACCATGATTATTTTCGGCTATCGACTCAAGCATCTGACGTTCACGTACCGGGTCGTAACGGTCAAGCCCTTGCGCACGTTTTACTTTACCGATTTCGACGGCGATTTCGCCCCGCTTGTTGATTAATTCTAGTAAATCAGCGTTTACTAAATCAAGTTCATCGCGTAAACGCTTTAGTTCTGCTTGTTGATCCATCTGTCTACCACTCCCTAATCAGCATATAGCTCGTAATAGCAACTAATTATAGCCGACTTCATGCCGATTGTACATGATAGAACTACTCGAACCCATTCTTTTTTTGATGTGCTCTTATCAAATCAAATTATACAAAAAAATAAAACGTATTAGCTACTAAAAGCAGCTAATACGTTCAGTAAATTACTTCTTCGGCTTTTTCTCGTTTGCCATGTCTGCTTGCGGATCGTTTTCCTCAGCCTCATCTTCTTGATCTTCTTCTAAACCTTCACGCAGTTCTGAAAGATCAGCGACAGTCTCTGTATCGAGTTGTTCCGCAACAGCTGCACCGTTCATTTCCTCACCGATTTCACGTTCGATGTCTCGTACGAGTTGTTCTGCTTCTGCGAGTGCTGCGTCAATGCTTGCCTGATCTTTTTCAAAACCAGCGTATTGTGCCGCTTCTTGAACAGTTGAATTTTTTTTCGCTTTTTCGATGACCGGTGCTGCTTTATCTTTTGCCAGTTGAATCCATTCGCCGACGAGCGGCTCCGCTTTTTCACGGACCACTTGCGTCTGTTCATTCAAGCGTTGACGTGCAGGAGCTGTACGCTCATCGAGCATGCCACGCATCTCGCTTCCTGACTTCGGACTTGAAAGTAACGCAGCGGCTGCACCAATCAATCCTCCAACGATGATACCTGCTAAGAAGCCGCCACCTTTTGAAGTATTTTGGTCCTGGGCTTGGTATGGGTGTTGTTTTGTCATGATTTACGATCTCCCTTCAATTCATCTGGAATACTTTCAACATCCGGCACTGACACGACTTCCGGTGTCACCGGTGTATCTGCCTGTTTACGGAAACGGCGGCGTTGTTTTTTCTCCACCGTTGTCGTAGCCGTACTAGAAGATGAAACAGGTTGACCTGATTCCGGTTTATTCTTTTTAAAGAGTTCAACAGCGACTGAACCCCAACG
Source organism: Exiguobacterium sp. s102 (assembly GCF_018618635.1). Lineage (NCBI taxonomy): Bacteria > Bacillati > Bacillota > Bacilli > Caryophanales > Exiguobacterium > Exiguobacterium sp. s102. The sequence continues at coordinate 406,010 of NZ_JACSML010000001.1, read as the reverse complement.
AACCGCTTGAGCAATCTGTTCTTTGTTCGTATCTGCTGCCCCTGCTACTGTATCAGAAACAGTTCGAACAGAATCCGTCACTTTGTTTAGCGATGTGCCTAACTCTTCAATCGAATTCGCAACCGGCGCAAGGAGCTCTGTTTTTTCTTCGATTGTATCGACAAGACGATTCGTTTTATGTAGCAACGCCGTCGTCTCCATCATAATTCCGTCCAGCTGGCGTTCAAGCCCTGCTGTCGTGTCTGCGACATTATTTAGTGTCTTGCTTGCTGCACCAAGTACGCGCGCAAGGAAGATAACGAGCACTACGAATGCGATCGCAGCGACTAGTCCGGCGATACCGCCTAATGTGATTTCCATGATTCATGCCTCCAATTTCTTTTGCTAGTGTCTTGTTGGTAGTTCGACGTATCTCGAGTCGTTCCTGCTACTCCAATTGGTTTATTTCCGTTACAATGATAGATGAAACCTACATACGCAAATTAGAGGGGGAACTATTCATGCGCGATCCACGTCTTACACAACTTGCAACGAACTTAATTAATTATTCTGTTGCACTCGCTCCTGGTGAAAAAGTTTTAATTGAAAATTTCGGAATTGAGCGCGAATTAGTCGAAGCACTCGTTGATGCTGCCTATGAAGCAGGCGGACTTCCATTCGTCCTGTTGAAAGATAATCGTATTCTACGAAAATTATACCGAAATGCATCAGAAGAGCAACTTCAATTGATGGCTGACATCGAGCAAAAGCAGATGCAAGCGATGGACGCTTATATCGGCTTACGTGCCGGGGATAACATCAATGAATTATCTGACGTGCCATCGGACAAAATGAAGTTATACGGACAAACATTAGGGAAAATGCATACCCAAGATCGTGTTAAAGGAACGAAATGGGTCGTCCTCCGTTTCCCGACAGCTTCGATGGCTCAACTTGCCAACCAATCGACAGAAGCGTTTGAAGACTTCTACTTTGATGTCTGTACGCTGGATTACGAGAAAATGGGCAAGGCGATGGAACCACTCGTCGAGCTGATGAACAAGACCGATCGTGTCCGCCTCGTCGGGGACGGGACAGATTTAACGTTCTCGATTAAAGATATCGCCGCAATCAAGTGTGCCGGTAATGCCAACATTCCGGACGGTGAAGTCTTTACGGCCCCTGTCAAAGATTCCGTCAACGGCGTCATTTCCTATAATACACCGTCACCTTATCAAGGATTTACGTTCGAAAACGTAAAATTGACGTTCGAAAACGGAAAAATTGTTGAAGCAACGGCGAACGATACGGAGCGCATCAATCAAGTGTTTGATACAGATGCCGGCGCCCGTTTCGTCGGTGAGTTTGCGATTGGTGTCAATCCATTCATCCAACATCCGATGAAAGATATTTTATTTGACGAAAAAATTGATGGCAGTTTCCACTTTACGCCGGGTCAAGCTTACGCTGAAGCCTATAACGGAAACGATTCTTCGGTCCATTGGGACTTGGTCAACATTCAACGCCCGGATTATGGCGGCGGTGAAATTTGGTTTGACGATGTCTTGATTCGTAAAGATGGACGATTCGTCCTTCCTGAACTCGACGTCTTGAACCCGGAAAATCTAAAATAAGTAGAAAACGGATGGCCGAATCCTCTAAGGATGCAGTCATCCGTTTTTGTTCACTTATTTTTTTAGTGTCGCACGCAACATCCAAATTTGTTTTTCGATTTCTTTTGCTTGAGCCAGTAAATCATCTTCGACCGTCACGTCTTGCGCCTCTAAATGTTCAATCGCTTCAAGCATTTCTTTACGTACTTGTTGGAAGTCGCTGATGACGGATTCAACCATCTGATCGGCAGATAAGCCAGATTTTGCTTCTTCAAGCGTCGTCTGCTCCAAATATTCTTTCATTGTCGCTGAAGGATTTCCATTGTTCATCAACAGTCGTTCTGCGACAACATCATATTGCTCAGATACCCACGTGTACAATTCCTCTAGTTTAACGTGTAACGTCAAAAATTCTGGTCCTTTAATGTACCAATGATAATTATGGAGTTTTACGAATAAAACACCATAGTTTGCAACTTGTTGGTTTAGTGCTGTTTTTGCGTGATTACTAATCATCTTCGATTACCCCTCTCACGAATTGTAATTTGTTCTATATCATCTTTATCCTTAAATAACATAGAGTAAACATCTTTTTGTGGAGAATCCCGTGATGTTCTTCAAAAGTTTTCATTACTTTTGACGTTTTAACCCCTTCAGCATGTATCCCCCTTTGAAGTCGACCGAATCGAAAGCAACGAGGAATGCTTTTGGCTCATATTCTTCGACTAAACCACGCAATACTTTCATCCGCGTCCGTGCAGCAAGTACATCGAGCCGGTACCGGACACCGTCTCGTCCTTGTCCTTGGTAATGGGTGACACCAAATCCGTTATCGCGGATGACTTGAATCAGTTCAGCCGGAAATTCTTGTGTATGGACTTGAATCATATTGTAGCCAATCGCAAGTTTTCTTTCGACGAAGCCACCAATTAAAATACCGAGCCCGAATCCGAGTGCGTAGACGACCATTCCGAGCGTCGTCAAGTCACGGAACACGACGCCTAAAGCAAAGATATAGATTAACGTTTCGACCGTCCCGAAGACACCAGCGATGACAGTCCGCCCTTTGACGAGCATGATTGTCCGGAGTGTCAGGACAGGCACGTAAATGAGCTGCAATAATAAAATCAAGAAAATTTGTCCCATGTGATTGATTCCTTCCTAAATTAACATACCCCCACTATTCCAAAATTCAATTCAAGATGCAATAAAAAAATGGTTCGGCGTACGTCATCTTTTCTTAACTTCACGAAACCGACAAAAAAGGCATGGATGCCTGAATGCACCCATGCCTTTTACTGATGAAACATTTTATTTTGTTCCTTCATACTGCTGTTGGTACGTTTGGATATCCCCCGCACCCATGAACAATAGAACAGCATTGTCATGTTTACTTAAAATCGAAACATTATCTCGCGTCAAGATGTCAGAATTCGGAATCTTCTCTTGGAGATCCTCAATCCGAACTTGCCCTTCTTGCTCTCGCGCCGATCCGAAAATCTCACAGAGATACGTAGCGTCCGCTTCCCGAAGCGATGTCGCAAAATCATCCATGAATGACTTTAGGCGTGTGTACGTATGCGGTTGGAAAATCGCGATGACTTCCCGGTCCGGATATTTCTTACGTGCCGATTCAATCGTCGCACTAATTTCTTTCGGATGGTGTGCATAATCATCGACTAAAATCTGTGATCCGAAATCTGATTCACTAAAGCGACGTTTGACTCCTCCGAATGAAGCGAGACGTTCCGCGACATCCTCTTTGTTCAACCCTTCATACTGACAGATTGCGATGACCGATAAAGCATTCAAGACATGATGTTGACCGAATCCCGGAATCAGGAACGTGCCATAAAAATCATCCCGTAAATAGACATCGAATGATGTGCCGTCTGGTGTTGATGCGACATTTTCAGCGCGGAAATCATTGTTCTGTCCAAAACCATAGTAGAGGACAGGCACATTCGCTTGAATGTTTTGAAGATGCTCGTCGTCCCCACAAGCAACGATCGCTTGCTTGACTTGCATCGCCATTTCTTGGAACGCCGAAACGACGTCATCAATGCCTGTAAAATAATCCGAGTGATCAAAATCGATGTTCGTCATGATTGCATAATCTGGCTTGTAGTATAAAAAGTGACGTTTGTATTCACATGCTTCAAACACAAATGCTTTTGCCTCTTCGACACCTGCACCTGTACCGTCACCAATCAGAAATGCGGTTGGCGTGATTCCGCTTAAGACATGTGACAACAGACCTGTCGTCGATGTTTTACCGTGTGACCCTGTGATTGCGACTGAACGATATTCGTCTGCTAGGTGACCTAAAAAATCGTAGTAATGATAAATTGTTAAACCAAGTTCATTTGCCCGCGCGATTTCTGGATGTTCATCACCAAACGCATTTCCTTGAATGATGATTTGATCTTCTTTGATGTTGTCGGCGTTGAACGGGAAAAACGGAATACCTTTCGCCCGTAAAGCGTCCTCAGTAAAGATGTGTTTTTCGATATCAGAACCTTGTACTTGATGGTTCATCTCATGTAATACTTGGGCAAGTGCACTCATTCCAGTCCCTTTAATCCCAACAAAATGATACTTTGTCATATAAAAGCCCTCCAATTCACGTTCCGGTTCGTACCATCGGGCTTGGGTACAAAACCTGTACCATTATAGCAAACCGACTTATTTTTTACCATGTAAATTATTTTGTTCACGTCGTGCACGATACATCGCCATTAAGTCTTTAGTTGTCATCACAACGTTGACAGGCGGTCCAACAGGTTTCTTGACTGCACTTGACTGTACTTGTGTTTTTTCTTCAGCGCGCTTTTCCGTGAAGACATGTTGTTCTTGCACGGTTTCCGTCTCAAGGACATGTTCGACGGTGTTTTCCGAAGAAATCTCATCTCCGTTTTCGACGGGAGGTTGTTCCGTGTCTTCACTTAAAGATGTCACTTCTAATGATTCATCTTGTTGTTTTAGTTCAGTAACCGGTTCTTCTTCAACTGGCTCTTGTTCCGTTAGAGCTGAATCAAAAGATTCTACAGCAAATGCTTCAGTTGATGACTCGATTGATGGGTCAGGGTTGAGTAGTTCAGAATCCGTCACTGGAACAAGACCTGCGTCTACTTCGGTTAAGTCCGTCTGTTCCATCGTCTCGATCCCTGACGCTTCAATTGTTTCATCTGTCATGTTCTCAAGCGCCTCATCGGTTTTTCCCTCTTCTGATTCACTTGAAACGTCCATTTCCGATTCAATCGAAGTTACATCTTCTTGGATCGACCGTTGCTTTTTAGGCCGTTGGAATCCGTAAATAGGCGATGGAACATCCGTCAACACGAAGCGATCTTCTCGCTCTTCTTTTTTCGGTCGTTCGACTGGAGTCGTCTCTTTTTCGCCCGCTAATTCCCGTCGAATCCGTGCCGCTTGTTCCTTCAATGACTGTTCGTAACGATTGCTCATTCCTTCACCCCTCCATCTTGTTAAAAAATCGGCCGAATCAACGGCCGATTAAGAATGCCTCTCCAGTATGTGCTGAATCCTCTAATACAAGAATTCCTTTTTCTTGTGGTGCGTCTGGTAATGCGAGTTCACGGGCAGAACACAGCATCCCGCTTGACGGTATACCTCGAAGTGCAGAAGGTCGAATGATTAAACCGGATGGCATGACCGCCCCTGGTTTAGCAACGACAACTTTTTGTCCTTCTGCGACGTTCGGCGCGCCACAAACAATTTGAAGTGTGTCTCCGTCCACCTCGACTTGGCAAATCGATAGTTTATCCGCATCCGGATGTTTTTCACAAGAGCTAACGTATCCAACAACGAATTTTGGTGAGTAATCGATGTCATCGATTACAAGCGCTACGCCGTTGTCCGCTAAAACGCTTTGAATTTTTTTGACGAGTTCGGGTGTCAGTTCAACTGGTCCGACTGCATTCAATTCAAATTGCTGTGACGCTTCAAAAATATTGTATCCAATCACGCGCTCATGATGGAAAATCGTCGCGACAGCACCTGCACGTTCAGCCGTAACTTCCGCTCGTGGTGCATCTGATAAGATGACCATCAAGACGTCTCCGACACCTTCTTTATTATAAAACACATTCATTCAATCCATGACTCCCTTCAGACTTTCTCACAATGCTTATTGTATCAGATTATTCAAGGTTTCGGATGCTTGTTTTTCGCAAGGACGAAGACCGGTTCAAGATTTCCGTCTTCATATAGGAATGGGAGTGCCGTAACCGGTACACGTCCATTTGTGAAGAAGTCAAACATTAGCTGTTGCAAGACATCATAGCCCGCGTCATTTCGGATATCCGCAAAAATTAAGACGTCCTGATGAGGAATCCCAATCGAAAATTCACCTGTCACTTTGTCTGCATGATCTGCTAACAATTGTTTGTTGAGGACGCGGCTAGCCTCATAGCCATCTCCTGTACTCAAGAAATAAAAGACATTTCCTGCGACTTCATCGACCTTGAATGGTGCTTCGAGCGACTTCAAGTTGAAGCGTGCTGCTTCAGACAAGTGTTCAGTCGTCCACCCCGCCTGTTCAACTAAATCTTCATCAATTAGGCGATAGGTCGCTCCTAAGTCAAGAGCGTACATGATTTTTGTTTCACCCGTATGTGGCGTACTGATGATTCGCTTGCCATCTTTCGTTTCGTCAGCGAACGACTTCGCTCGAATGACTGGTAATACTTTTTGTTCATTTCCGACTAATGAGATAGGCTCCGTTTGTTCTAGAACCGCTTTGATGTACTCAATCGTCTCTTCAACAGCAATGACACCTCGCCGCTTTGCCTTTGCGACGAGCGGGTTTAATCCAAGGTCAACGCCCGTCCGGTCTTGTTTTCGTTCAATCCGAAGGACCGATTTTTCACGATCAAAGTACGTCGTATAACGTTCTTCTTCAAATGCTTCCGTCACCATACGGCGAATTTGTTGCAGTTCCATGGGTCATTTCCATCCTTTCTTAATGAAAAAAAGCGAGACAGCGCTCGCTTTCGTGTCAGACTGTTTCTAAAAATTCGGTCACTTGTTCAGGTGTTTTACGTTCTTTTCCGACGTAACGTCCTGTTTCTTCGTTTCCACGATAGGCAACGAAACTCGGAATGCCGAAGATGTCCATTTCCTGGGCAATTTCCATATGTTCATCACGGTCGACGTAATAAAATTCAAACTCACTGAATTTACTTTCGATTTCTGGCATGAACGGATCGAGAAAGCGGCAGTCCGGGCACCAGTTTGCTGAAAAGAGAAAAACAGCATTTCCTTGCTTCGCTGTTTCAAATAGTTGTTGAGAATCAAGTTTTTTCATGGTAGTTCCTCCTTTGATTACTTCTTAATTTCATTGGGTACATCATAGCATATTCGAATGTTTCTGTGCGTTTTCACGCTCTGTTTGCTATACTTCAACTAGAAAACGCCTTGAAAGGAAATCACTATGACGGACCAACCTATTAAACATCCATTCGAACGTTTCGTCGGCTTCGTCGGAATGACGAGTTGCCTTCGCTACGGTTACTCTTTTATCGATTCTGAACGAGGATTACCTGAGATTTTAACATTCTTAGTTATCGGGTTTGCGATTATCCTTGTCCTTGAAGCACTCGGGAAACGTGTCGCCCGAAAGTTACCAGTTGTCCGGATGCGTTACTTGACCCCCCTCTATTTAATTTATCTCTACGTATTTCTGACGAGTTTCTACTCGAGTTCGTTCGGTTTTTCTTTATAATGACAAAAGGGATTGACTTAAAAGCGTGAACGACTCTCAATTAATTAGAAATGGCCGACGATCCCGTGAAAAGTGGGATCATCGGCCTTTTGATTGATGGAGGACGGAAACGTCCGCCACAAGGATTATTTTTTTTGACTTATGAGTCAGCCCTTTTTTTAGATTCAATAGTCGATTTTTAAATCGCCGTCCTTAATACGTCCATACCGGTACAATACCCGATAAATTAGATAACTGATGATTGCCGGAGCGACGAAACATAGGATGCCGACAGCAAGATAATATTCTGTCGTGAAGCCCATTGTCTTCAGTACCATCAATGGACCAACTAATCCGCTCGTCCCCATTCCAGAACCCGCCGGATTACTCTCGAGACTGAACAAGACTGTCGCGAATGGTGCCAACAACGCACCGGCAAGCGTTGGGGGAATAATCGTCCACGGATTACGGATGATATTTCCGACTTGAAGCATCGATGTCCCGACCCCTTGTGCAATCAATCCACCAATCCCGTTATCACGATAACTGATGACACCAAATCCAATCATTTGGGCTGCACAACCGATCGTCGCTGCCCCTGCGGCTAATCCATCCAGTCCTAACATGATGCCTAAAGCAGCACTTGAAATGGGCGCTGTCAATGCGAGTCCCATGACCGTCGCAACAAAAATCCCCATCAGCAGTGGTTCGCGTTCCGTTCCCCAGCGAATGACTTCTCCGAGATCCGTCATCAACGTTCCAATCCAAGAACCGATATACTTCCCACTTAAAAAGCCGATCACTAACGTAAGTAAAGGTGTCACGATAATATCGAGACGCGTCGTTTTTGAAAACAGTTTTCCGGACTCCGTCGCAATCAACGCCGCGATATAGCTCCCGGCAGGTCCGCCTGCTTCATAACCGAACGCTCCGACAACGACTGCTGAAAATAAAATCAACGGCGGTGCCTCTAAAGCGAACGCGACAGCAACACCAATCGCTGGTCCGGTCAACGCAATCGCTTGATCCCCAATCGTGACGAGAATCGATGCATCGACTCCGCGTGTCACCAACCCGTCGCCAATCGTTTTTAGAATCAATCCCATAATCAACGAGCTAAATAAACCGAGCGCCATATAACTGAGCACTGTAATGAAATAAATCCGAGGGCTTAATGATATTCCTTTATCTTTTAACAAGTCGCCACGTCCTTTTCGTCAAATCAACGTTATTATAACAAATTTCCCACAAAAGAAAACACAAATGTTATTTCATCTGACAAGACATGTGTTTCGCGAAAAAGAAGGTGAATTTGTCCATAGAGACAAATCCACCTTCCGGATTGCTTACTTCACTTGTAGTGTCGCGAGCGTTGTCGCATCCAATTGCGTGACGAGTTTTTTCAACAACTCTTTCGCCGCATCGTAGTCATCCGTATGCATGATTGAAGCATGCGTATGGATATAACGAGCCGGTAAGCCGACGACCGTCGTCGGAATCCCATTGTTCGAACGATGAATGACACCGCCATCCGTCCCGCCCGCTCCAACATAATACTGATACGGAATCTGATTCGATTCTGCCGTATCAAGTACATAATCCGTCATTTCCTTCGATAGAATCATGACGCTATCCTTGATGCGTAACAAAGGACCTTGACCAAGTTGACCAAACTCCGTTTTATCGCCTGAAGCATCGTTCGCTGGTGAAGCGTCGACAACAAATGCGACATCCGGATCAATCATGTTCGTCGCCGTCTGTGCTCCGCGTAATCCTACTTCTTCTTGGACAGTTGCACCAGAGAATAAGACATTCGGATGATCGGCTGCCTTCGTCTCTTCAAGCAACTCAATCGCCATACCGACCCCGTACCGATTGTCCCAGGCTTTCGCCATGATTTTTTTCGGATTCGCCATCGGTGTGAACGGGAAGAATGGAACAGCCGGAATTCCTGGTCGAACGCCAAACGATTCCGCTTCTTCTTTTGAATCCGCCCCGATATCGATAAACATGTCTTTGATCGCCATTGGTTTATTCCGCACTTCCTCTGTTAAGAGATGTGGCGGTGTCGATGCGATGATTCCCGGAATGATTCCATGATCGCCGCAAATCGAAAAGCGTTGTGCAAGTAGAACTTGACTCCACCAACCACCTAGCGGCTGAATCCGAAGCATCCCGTTCTTCGTGATTTGTGTGACCATGAAGGCAACTTCGTCCATGTGACCTGCGACCATCACTTTCGGACCATCGGCCTGACCCGTCCGTTTACCGAAAATCGATCCGATACCATCTGTAACGATTTCATCCGTCACCGGTGTAATCCGCTCTCGGACGAACTGTCTGACTTCATGCTCAAACCCCGGAGCCCCGTTCAATTCCGTCAATGTTTTAAATAGATCTTTTGTCTTTTCATTCACTATGTATCGCCTCCTATTTTTCTATTATACAAAAAAATGCTTCAATCACTTAAGCTTTTGTTTCTATCTTGACGAATTATTTGGTACAGTAGGTATAGAAACCTGTAAGGAGGGGAAATTTTAATGAAAAAACGCTATTGGATTATCGGTTTGGCAGCAGCTGTCGTTGCAACTTTCGCAGTTAAGAAGGCTGTCGACAACAAACAACTATCTGCCGAGGAAGCTCTCGAAATCACGAAACGCACATTTTCAGCAAAAGGACGTGTCCAAGGTGCATGGATCTCTGCAACACCAGAGGCGTACGCATATGAGTCACGTGACTACCAAAGCTACAAAGGTGGCATCTCGGTCCTTGAAGGTGACGATGAAAAAACGTATCAATTCACAGTTGATGCAGAAACAGGCGCTTTACTCGAATACGCATAATATCGGGACCATACTTCGTCAGTCGAAGTATGGTCTTTTTTTAAGGAGCGAACTTTCATGAACCTACTCGGAACGATTCTTGTTTTACTTGTTGCCCTTGAACATTTCTATATTTTAGCTCTTGAAATGTTTTTCTTATCTTCAAAACCAGCGCTTCGTACGTTTGGACTGACGAAGGAAATCGCAGCAGATCCACGCATCAAAACATTGTTTGCCAATCAAGGATTATACAATGGTTTTCTTGCTGCCGGATTGATTCTCGGTCTTGTCCTTGATTCATCTGTCATTCAACTGTTTTTCTTAAGTTGTGTCATCATCGCCGCCCTGTACGGTGCAGCGACAGCAAATGTCTCGATTCTCTACAAACAAGGACTGCCTGCCATTTTGGCATTTCTCGTCGTATTATTTTTTTAGTTCAAAAAAAACCCACCTCTTCGGAATCTTACTTCCTCTTAGGCGGGTGTTTCGTTTTGTCCGACAACGATTAACGTGGGTTATCGTTACGTTCGTAGATCGGGTTCATGTATTCACTTGTCGAATAAAGACGTGGTACGACGACATAAAGTACAATTGCTGGTACGGCAATCAACAAGATCATCAATAACATCGGTAACCAGTAGACTACTTTCTGCTGTAAGTTGTTCGAGTTTTTGTCGATGTATTCTTTGACGCCATCTACTTTCGCAGCATCTGCGTTCGTCAACATCTCTTTACTCTCCGTGTTATAGAAGTGGATTTCACGTTTGATTGTGATAAAGATGCCATCACGGACTGTCTCGATGACAGCGATTCCGCCGATGATTTCTTCACCTTTTTCACCAGTGAATGTTTTCGGGTCCTCGATTTCTACAGAACCTTTTTTATAATCGTAATGCGAACTCTTTAATTCCTCGTCGAGAGCCTTTTCCATTGCTGACGTATCAATCGCAGCGAATACCGATTGACCGATACTCAGCGCGAGAAAGAGTGCTGTTACGAAGGCTAAGCTTTTTTGCCACATCCCCAAATTCCCCCTTTACCTGTAAGTACAAGTTCTTCAGTCAACAACATTGTACCAATTAATAAGAAAAAAGTGTGAAAGAAATACCAGGAAAATAAGAAAACTTTTTGTCTAAATCATTTTCCGTACGTTGCTTCCATCCGATAAATCGGTTGACCAAGTGCTGAAAAACGTTCTTCGTACTCCGTTCTGACGTTATTTTCCGGCTCATTAACGTGTAAATCAAGCGACATCCAGTCGAATGTCATACCGTAAGCTGACATCGTCATCAGGCTCGATTCAAATAGTTTACGGTTATCCGTCTTAAAGTGAATCTGACCTTGCTCCGGCAAAATGTCTTCGTACGTCGCGAGGAACGTCTTATATGTGAGACGTCGTTTCGCATGACGCGACTTCGGCCAAGGATCAGAGAAGTTTAAGTAGACACGAGTGACTTCTCCCTTTTCAAAGAAGTCACGTAAGTCTTTTGCATCGACCGTCAAGACACGGACGTTAGGTAGTGGCTCTTCGACCAATTTTTGAACGATTGCAACCGCAACACTTTCAAATAATTCAATCGCGATGAAGTTGATATCCGGGTGTTGCTTTGCCATGCCCGTGATGAATGCCCCTTTTCCGGAACCTACCTCAATGTATAGTGGATGTTCATTTTTAAATTCTTCTGACCAGTTTCCTTTTAAGGTCGCCGGGTCCGCGATATAGATCGATGCCTGTTCTTTCATATAATCCAGCGCCCAAGGCTTGTGGCGTAAACGCATATTGTTCATCCTTTCAATTCTTAAATTATCCGCAGATAAGTTTATCATGATTTGGGTAATTATATAAGATGTTATTCGTTTAGCAGAGTCGAATGTTCAGCAGATCGTCACTTGAGAATTACTGAGCAATCTACTACACTTACTATACGGACTATCCCTAAAGGAGGTTTTGACATTGGAAAATTTCTTAATCATGTGGGCATCACCGATCGTTCTCGTCATGGGCGTGACTGCTCTTTTCGTTTGGGCGACATTCGGTAAAGTTGACGCTAAATAATCGCGATTCAGTAGGCATCTTGTGTTCTGTCACAAGATGCCTTTTTTACTTTCTAAAGGATTATGGTTGGTTTCTGACTAAAACAGATGTATAATTTCGATGAAACAGTTTTTATATTACAGCTATCAATCGACAAAATACGTTGATAAAGAAGGAGAATTGTAATGAACAAAAACGAAAACAGAGAAAATGAAAATTTAGTACAGAAAAAAACAGGAGCTGATTTGGTCGTTGATACGTTAATCGAGCAAGGGGTCGAATACATCTTCGGAATTCCCGGAGCAAAAATCGATTCTGTTTTCAACGTCTTACAAGATCGTGGTCCTGAATTAATCGTCGCACGTCACGAACAAAATGCCGCTTTCATGGCCCAAGCAATCGGACGTTTGACGGATAAACCAGGGGTCGTCCTCGTTACGTCTGGTCCGGGCGCATCAAATCTCGCAACAGGTCTCGTGACAGCTAACTCGGAAGGCGATCCGGTCGTCGCGATTGCCGGTGCCGTCTCACGTGCCGATCGACTCAAACGGACGCATCAATCGATGGACAACCAAGCACTCTTTACGCCAATCACGAACTTCAGCGCGGAAGTTCAAGATGCGGATAATATCCCAGAAGTCCTCTCGAATGCTTTCCGGACTGCCGAAACGACGTCCGGTGCTGCTTTCGTCAGTATTCCGCAAGATGTCGGTTTGAACGAATCAAACGTCACGTCCTTTAAAGCCGTACCGACACCAAAACTCGGGATTGCTCCAGAAGAATGGGTCGAAGAGACGGCCACACTGATCGAACAAGCGAAACTCCCTGTTCTCCTGCTCGGTATGCGTTCCAGTCAACCGGACGTCGTCAAAGCGATTCGCACTTTATTGAACCGTGTTTCGATTCCCGTCGTCCAAACGTTCCAAGCTGCGGGGACTTTGTCACGTGACTTAGAATCTAATTTTTATGGTCGTGTCGGTCTATTCCGCAACCAACCAGGTGACGCGTTGCTCGCTGAAGCGGATCTCGTCTTATCCATTGGTTATGACCCGATCGGCTACGATCCGAAGTTTTGGAACAAACCAACGAATGAACGGACATTAATTCATATCGACCAAATGCGGGCTGAAATTGATCACTTCTATCGTCCTGATCGCGAGCTTGTAGGTGACGTCGCGAAAACGATTGATGCGTTATCCGATCGTCTGAAGCCACTCGCCTTGTCAACAAGCACGGATACATTCTTGAACGGTCTTCAACAACGGCTCGTCGAGCGGGACGTCCCGCCGGTTGTCGAAGACTCGCTATTGACGCATCCACTTTATTTCATGAAGACATTACGCGAACAGATTGCAGATGACGTTACCGTAACGGTTGATGTCGGTTCACATTATATCTGGATGGCGCGTCACTTCCGTTCATACGAACCACGTCACCTCTTGTTCAGTAACGGGATGCAGACACTTGGTGTTGCATTACCTTGGGCTATCGCAGCGACACTCGTCCGTCCTGGTAAAAAAGCCGTCTCGATTTCAGGTGACGGCGGGTTCCTTTTCTCTGCAATGGAACTTGAGACAGCCGTCCGCTTGAATGCTCCGATCGTCCATTTCGTTTGGCGTGACAGCGGCTTTGATATGGTCGCGTTCCAACAAGAAATGAAATATAAACGGAAATCAGGCACATCATTCGGCGATGTCGATCTTGTGAAGTATGCGGAAAGTTTTGGTGCAAAAGGCTTACGCGTCAATCATCCGTCTGAACTCGTCGCTGTCATGGAAGAAGCTTGGAAAACAGAAGGACCTGTCATCATTGATGTTCCGATCGATTACAGCGATAATGCTGCGCTCGGAAAAGAAGTACACTTGGATCAATTAAACTGATAAGGAGATGAGCAGATGACGAACGATGATACGTTACTTCAAATCTCGACGATGATGGCGTTACTCGACGGCGTCTTCGAAAGCGAGGTCAGTTATGCGTCCGTTCTTGACGGGCGCGACTTCGGCATCGGAACCTTCGACCATCTCGACGGAGAAATGATTGGTTTTGATAATACCTTTTATCAATTGCGTTCTGACGGGAGCGCCCGCCCGCTCGACCCCGAAACGACGACACCGTTTTGTACGTTGACTCGATTTACTCCGACACAGTCGATTCAAATCGATCAAGAAATGACGAAACAAGACTTCGAGCATTGGCTAAGCACGCAACTCGCGACAATCAACAGCTTTTATGCCGTGCGAATCGATGGAGAGTTCACGGAAGTCAAGACACGGACGGTCGCACGCCAAGAACAACCATTCGTCCCGATCACGGAAGCCGTTGCGACACAAAGTGCACGGACGTTCGAACAGACGGAAGGGACACTTGCCGGCTACTATACACCACGCTTCGGTCACGGGATTGCCGTCGCCGGATATCATCTACACTTCATCGATCAAGCCCGCGAAGGTGGCGGGCACGTCTTCGATTACACGGTCAAGAACGTCACCGTCTCATTCGAAGAAAAACCACGCCTTGATTTACGTCTACCGACGACAGCTGCTTACCGAGAAGCAGATCTTGAAAGTCATGACATCGAACAAGAAATAAAAATAGCAGAAGGTTAATGTTCAGGCTGTAGACAAAGTTCTATCAGGAGATAAAGTGTCACGTTTCGTTGCTTTCCTCGGGCGAGGCGAGACAGGGCAACGCGAATTGTTTGCATCTCGATATAGCATGTTCACTCTTTATAAGAGTTTGTCTACAATCTGTGGTTAATTTTTTCGCTTCAACTAAAACCGCCAAAGCGCTTATTGCACTTTGGCGGTTTTTTAGTTATTTTCATTTTCTGTGACTCCTGCGGGAAACGAATGTTTTAACGGTATCACAGAAAAAAGATGGTCGATCACCCGCAAGTGATGCCCACCTTTTTTCACTGGTCCAACCGCCCCTGCCGATTACATTTCATTTTCGAGCAACTGCGCGAGAAAAACATAACTTTCTGGTGCATCCGGATGTTGTGCATCTTCATACCAGTAAATCGACAAAATCGCTTGCGCCACCACGTACCAATGCATGCGCTGTTTTAATTCAAGGGTCAACGGATGACCGTAACTCGCAAACCATTCCGGCCAGTATTCCTCGTCAACATAACTATAGAGCATCATCCCTAAATCATAGGCACGATCGGCGATGATCGCATCATCCCAATCATTTAAATAGAGATGACCATCCGCCCCCGTCAACCAATTGTTGTGATTTAAATCTGAATGACAAACGACTTGCTCATCCGTTCGGACAAGCGCTAAATGCGTCTCTAGATAACCAATTGCCTGTTCAATCAAGTTTGCTTCACGTAGTTCTGCCGGTTGAAAATAGAGCCGGCATTGACGCAATAGCTCATCTGGTTCAATTGGTCGTTGATCAAGTTGTTGTAACATGAACAACAACTCTTTTGAATCATGTATTTTCCCTAGTAATCGGGCCACCTCTGGACGCTCCATCATTTCCGGTTCGAGTTCGTTTCCTTCAATGAATTGTTGCGCACTGATGACATCCCCACTGTAAATTCGTTTAGTCCAAAGCAACTTCGGAACGATTCCATCCGCCGATAAAATGGCTAAGAACGGAGAAGAGTTCCGCTTCAAAAATAATTTTGACTGTCCAGTCGAAGCGACGTACGCTTCACCTGTAATGCCGCCTGCTGGCGTAAGCGTCCAGCCTTCGCCAAGCGCATCTAAAATATCTAATTCCATCATAATCCGCTCAACTTTTTAATAGATTTGCCATAAGGCACAATGAATATCTTAACATGTCGCAATCGTCGTTGACAACGGAAGCACTTTAATCTTGGCGACGCCTTTTTCGATTGGGGTGACGGATGCTTCATCACCTTGAACATGAAGATTCCACATCGGGTGATCGAGCGCAATCTCGATTGTTTCATCCGTCACATTATGCACGACGAGTGTTCGCTGCCAGGCATCATAAGAGTGAATCGCATCCACTTCGTAAGCGATGACACCCGGTCGCATCGGTAAAAAATGAAGCGATTCTTGAATCTGATTCGCCCAGTGCAAGCGGAAACCACCGTGCATCCGTCTAATCTGTAAGATATTTTTAATATAGTCGACCATCTCAAAATGACGATCCCGCAATGTCCAATCCAATCGATTAATGGCATCGGGTGCATTATAACTGTTTTCGACACCTTGTTTCGTCCGACCAAATTCTTGCCCGGCATGAAGAAATGGAATTCCCTCTGCTAAAATCACAATCGTTTGTGCAAGACGACTCATTCGTAGAAGTTGGTTTTCATCGAGATCCGGTCTAGCAAGGCTCAATTTATCAAACAGCGTATGATTGTCATGTGCTTCGACGTAGTTAATCGAGTAGGTCGGCTCTGGGAAACGACCGTACGTTTGATTCTCAAGCGTCACACTTCCGGCTATTCCGTTTCGAACCTCTCCTTCTTTCCAAAGATCGCCCGACACAAATCCACGGTCATGTTCATTAAACGTTGATCCCTTCAGTGCATCCCGAAAGACATCATTAAAATGACCAATCCCAGGCATCCGTGCAGCAGAGGAGCTAATCGCTTTTCGCCGTGCGGCTAACGGTGTCGCAAGATCCCATCCTTCCCCGTAGATGAGGATTGTCGGATCAATCGCATCAAGCGCCGTCCGAAGGCTGTTCATCGTCTCCACGTCGTGAATTCCCATCAAATCAAATCGGAAGGCATCAATTTGGAGTACCTCCGCGAAATAGGTCACGCAGTCAACAATCAATCGTTTCATCATAAAACGTTCTGATGCTGTATCATTTCCGACGCCCGTTCCATTCGCTAGCGTCCCGTCGAGTTCATAACGGAAGTAGTAACCAGGAACAAGATGTTCGAGTGCTGCCTGCTCACGAATATAGACATGATTCATGACGACATCAAACGTGACCCGGATACCGGCAGCATGCAGCTGATCAATCATCTCGACGTACTCGAAAATCCGCGTTCGCGGATTTGTCGCATCACTCGCATAGCTACCCGCCAGTGCGAACCAGTTTACGGGGTCGTATCCCCAATTGTATGGTGAGCGTGTAATTTCATCCGTCGAACCGAACAAATGTACCGGTAGAAGTTGAACGTGTGTTACGCCCAAGTCAAGCAAATAATCGAGTCCCGTCTTCTTCCCAGCCGGAGAACGCGTCCCCCGCTCGGACACACCCAGGTATTGTCCCGGGTGCGTCGATCCTGATGTCGCATCAATCGTGAAGTCCCGGATATGCGCTTCATAAATTACTGCATCCGTCGGTTTCACAAGAATCGGACGTTTTTTCCGCTTCGGAAATCGCTGCCTGATTTCTTGATCGACATCTGACAGGACGCCGAACCGTCCGTTCGCCGTCACTGCTTTTGCATATGGATCGACGACTTCGGTCGTCCCTAAGTACGTCGTCACGCGATAACGGTATCGGGCGTGTTCATATTCGCGAGCTAACGTAATTTGGTAAACACCACGATCGCCCCGTTTCATCTCGCTCGTTTTCAGAACTGTTTCTGTTGTATCGTAGATGACACACTCGATACGTTCCGCAATCGGTGACCAGACAAAAAGTGATAACATCCCATCATCCATCATGACGCCAAGCGGTCCTTCGTAACTATATTTACGATCGAACAACGATGTTTGAACAACACGCCCCGGAAAGATTCGAATCCGTCCCTGTGTCGCACTCACTAATTCATACACACTCCCTAACTCAATCGCTCCCTCTACTTCCAAAATGAGACGTGCGACTCCTCCGTCTTGTTGTTGCGAAATGACAGCATAATCGATGATTGCCTGATTTGAAACTAACTGCACGTCTTCTTTAGTGAATGACTGTTTCGATTCGACCAAAATCGATTGAAACGTCAAAAATTCCGCTGAAATTAATTGTGGGTGCATCAGCGCTAGTTCGCTACTTTTCATTTTCGTCATATGTGCGCGACAACATCAAAATTTTTGCCGCTCCCTCCTCACGTCTGAATCCGTTCATTCTCTTGATCATTGACCGCCATTTGAAATGTGATCGATGACGTTTCTTTTAGTATCTTTTCACAAACTCGCATTTGAAAAGCTTTTGTATAGGGGGCGGATGTATTCATTTTGTGTAACCAGTGTGCAAAATCGACTTTACTTACATAAGTAGTTTTCGACTCTTTCGGCAGTTGATCAAAATAACCTTTCGACGCAATGACGACTCGTTCGATTGGTAGTTCAAGTTCACTTCCTAAAACAAGCCGTAAAATATCTTCTGTCCGTTTCAAACTGATCAACGGATTCAGAATGTTTTTCGTCGGTGCCTTAAACGGCTGCTCACGCCATAATTTCTCTCGTTTAATATGATAGATGCTCTCTTCTCCATCCAACCAATCGAGTAAATAAATCGCGGATGGGCCGACGGCAAAGGAACTTAACTCGACTTCTCCTTGTTGATAATGAATGACAGCACGATAAAACAAACCGTATTGATCATTTAACAGATGGACCATCTGATAAAAGTCGAGGTGTCGCCGAAGCGGCAATTTCCATATCTCATCTTTAGTTGCCCCGCCCGCTACATAGAGCAACTTTTGAATCTCGACTCGTTTTTTATACCATTTATCAAACGCTGGCTTTGAGATCTGTTTCCCTGGTAACTGGACGACGACAGGAGATTTGAAAAATTGCCACCATTTCTTAGGACGGACGATCGTCTCGCCCGGAAACAAGTCTCCAGCTTCCCACTTATGGAATAGATTCTCGTAGTCTAACTGCCGTTGCTCTTTGTAGCGTTTTGAGACTTCGAGCGGGTTCTTCTCATACTTACTCTCTAAATCATATAACTTCATCAATAACGCCATGAGATCACCTCACTGTTCTTTCCCGCATCTAGCTAAGGTATTGATTCGATATCTCGGACGATTAGCTGGATGGATTTCATATAAAATAAGTTCCGTGACATTAATTTTCGCTTGTAGCGTCATGTCTGGCAATGGTTCTTCACAGTCTGCATTCCAGCGTTTCGCAAGTGTGATATGAGGAACGAACGGTTTATGTCGTTCCGGAGCCAGTTGATTCGCGAGTCGTAATAAAGAAGTCGTCTCTTCCACCCCCGCAGCGAAAACACGTGGACGGTCCTCATTGCCGAACGTAACGAGATGATTGATTATCAAAGTGAACGGCTGAACAGTAGCTGCAATTTCTTTAAGACGACATTGCCATTCATTCAATTCGCGCTCCGTCAATCCACCTAAGAAATGTAATGTCAGATGAAAGTCTTCCTGGCCGTAGACCTGTTGATAGTAATGACCAAGATTAACCGCTTCAGATAACTGCTTCAACTCGAGGAGCGGTACAGGAATCGCGATAAAATAATGTCGGTCCAATTTAATCACTCCTTGATCCTTCCACTTATCAGATAGAGCACTGCCCCAAGCAAGCTACTACTTGTATATACCCAAAAGACACTATAAATTGTCCATTGTTCGAGGACAACGCCACTCATCAAATTGAAAATCGCGGTCGCAAGTCCCGTCGTAGTAGCCATATATGTACTGACAGCCGTAGCTACCATTGATGATGGGACAAGCGAACGCACATAGTCCAGCGCAACGGGAATCAGTAATCCAACAATCATCCCTTGTAGTGCCGCAAGGATCCATAACGAGAAGACCGGTGGTTCTAAAGCAAGCAATCCCGTCCGAACAGCAGATAAAATTGAGACAAACGCGAGGACAGGAATCGCGCCAAATCGCATTAAGACACGTGTCGCAATTCGCATGAACGGAATTTCGCAGAGGACAGCTACAAAAAATAAGGTCCCGACGAGTGCCGTCGATTCGCCTCGAATCGTAACATAACTTCCGAAATAATAGTTGTTCGCAAAAATCGGACCAAAGACGAGACTTCCACCTGCTAAAAATAACAGGAAGCGCTTATTTGAAAATAGTCGTGAAACGGGCATCCGTTCACTGACCGTCAACTGGACTGGAGCTGCTTCGATACCAATCAATACTAAGAACGCTAAAATCAGCGCTGCTCCACTTGCATAAAAAATCGCTCCGAGCGTCCCCCCTTCTGTCACCTGCCCAAGTACGAAGACAGCAAGCGCAAAACCAGCTGAACCGAATAAACGAAGTGCGCCATAATCGACTGATTTCCGCTTCGAAAATTCAATGGCGAGTGTATCGACTAACGGAATATGTGCACATTGGAATAAGGCCCATAAACATGCAATCAATAAGAGCAGGATGTAGACCGATGTCAGTAAATAACTGACAGTAAATCCTGCTGCTGCGAGGAGCGCAACGAGCAACAGACGTTTCGGTCGACCAAAACGATCAGCCGCGAGTCCCCATAGTGGTTGCAACAAAATCGATAAAATCGGACCGATCGCAACAATCGTCCCGATTTCTGAACCAGATAACTGAAACGCATCATTCGAAAAATAAAGCGTTAAGTACGGAATGAGTGCACCTTGCCCGAAGAAGATAAAAAAGTAGAGTGCCTGAAAGTGATATTTTTGACGATTGATCACGCGGTGTACTTCCTTTCAAGAATCAATCCCCCGTCATCGGTGTGCCGGGGGATTCATGTCCATATTATTTGGCTAGTTCATAAATCGCTTCTGCATAAATCGCGACCGCTAACAATAACTCTTCAAAATCAACGTATTCATCGACTTGGTGCGCGACTTCCGGACCACCCGGGAAAACTGGACCGAATGCAACACCTGCTGTTAACGAACGCGCGTACGTGCCTCCACCAATTGCAATCAAGTCCGCTTTTTGATTCGTGTGACGTTCATAGACAGCACTGAGCGTCTGAATCAATTCATGTTCTGGATCAACATGGTGCGGTGGCATGTGCGTCCGCGTCTGAAGGTCGAAACCATAGGCCGAAGCCGCTTCCTTGATCAACTGTAGACGCTCCGTGAAATCAGCGCTGTGCGGATAACGAATATTGAGTGACGCCGTTCCTTGTCCCTCTTCATAGCGGAAGACACCACCATTGATCGTTAAATCCCCCGTTTCATCTGATGCCGCGACACCCAATGCGACACCGCGTGAATCACGGAACATATGCATGACGAGTTCGATGTAACGCCGTCCATTGTAGTCGAGGTGAAGCGTACTTAAGAAACGAGCAAGGTGTAATGCCGCGTTTTTACCATTATCCGGCTCCATCGCATGCGCTGCTACTCCGAAGACGTCAAAGACAAGACCTTCTGCCGTTTGCTTCACTGTCCCTGTCAATCCTTGCTCTTCCAGGTAGGCATGGAATGAAGATTCAATCGATCCGTGTTCAGCTACATGGACCGTCGCTGTCGCATGACCCGGTACCATGTTCGGACGTTCTCCGCCTACGAACGTTACGAGATGATAACCTGTGTCTGCAGTTTGTGCTGGTTTCCCTTGGATCAAAAGGCCATCATATAATCCTTTTTCAGCATTGATGATTGGAAAATCAGCGTCTGGTGCAAATCCAATCGTCGGCATCTCTTCATGCTTGAAGTAGTGATTGACACAACGCCATTCGCTCTCTTCATCTCCACCAGCAATTAAACGAATCCGTTTCGATAACGGTAACCCTAACTCTTTGACGATTTTTAACGCATAGTATGCCGCAATCGTCGGTCCTTTATCATCAATCGCACCACGTGCATATAGTTTTCCGTCCGCTAGCGTCGGATTGAACGGTCCATACGTCCAGCTGTCCCCTCCAGCAGGAACAACGTCGAGATGGCAAAGAATCCCGAGCAGTTCTTCACCTTCACCATATTCAAGGTGCCCTGCATAACCGTCGACATTTTTTGTTTTGAACCCATCGCGCTCCCCAGTCGCTAACATCCAATCAAGTGCACGTTTGACTTCTAGACCAAACGGCGCCCCTTCTTGAATTGTTGTTTCATCGAGTATACTCGGTATGCGTAACAACTCTTTTAAGTCTGTCAAAAGTGCTTCGCGTCGCGTTAAAACTTCTTCTTTCCAATTTACCATATGACACCTCTCCCTTATCCGTTAATACGTTCACCTTTTCAGTATAGCGAATGTTCGGCGATTACGAACATCCAAAATCTTAATTCTTCCATTTCTCTTATTAAGACGAACATTAAAAAATAATAAAACGATTACATTCGTTAATCAATGTTCAATTTGTATGTTTTTTTCAATAACGTTCGGTTAAATTACTTGCATTCTATACTGAAAGAGTTATACTAAAGACGAAACAACTTGATATATCACCGTCTATTGTCACCCGAAGTTTTAGAACACTATTCTATCCATTGGGGGAGTGGTTATACCAATGAAAGATTCTACAGACCGTATGTTGACCCGAATTAAGTCGATCTATCTCTTTATCAACGAGAACGGAGCTACTACGACAGCAGAGTTGGTTGAAGAGTTTGGCATCACATCAAGGACCGTTCAACGGGATTTGAATGTGCTCGAATACAACAATCTCATTGTGAGCCCAAGACGTGGTACTTGGACATCAAGTAAAAAGCAACGCCAAGCCGGTTAATCAAGCAGTTTCAACACTATTTTTCTTTTACGACGCGAATCCTTCGCGTCTTTTTTTGTTTTTATTTTTAACAGACGGGTATACCTAGTCTAGAGAAGGAGATGATTTGAATGAATATCATTATTATTGGAGCAAACGGAACAACAGGTCGAAAAATGGTTGAATTGATTGCAAAACAAGGACAACATCAAGCGATTGCTGTGGTCCGAGAAGAAAATCAAATAAACGATTTAATCGCTCTTGGTGCATCTGAAGTACGAATCGGTGATTTAACAGAAGACATGTCGAATGTCGTTAAAGATGCTGACGTTACGATTTTCGCAGCAGGTGCCGGTGGAGCATCGGACGAATTGACTCGCGCTGTCGATAAAGATGGAGCCATCAAAGTCATCGATGCATCAAAAGCAAACGGAATTGAACGCTTCATCATGCTCAGCTCTGTCGGTACGGATAATCCGCGTGGCGAACTAAAAGTTTATCTCGAATCAAAGGCCGCTGCCGACGAACACTTAAGAGCGAGTGGACTTGATTACACAATCGTCCGCCCTGGTCCATTGAGTGATGAGGACGCAAGTGGTACAGTCGAAATCAAAGAACACTTTGAATCGTACGAAGATCGTAAAGTCCCACGTGCCGATGTCGCCACACTGCTCGTGACATTAGTCGACCACAAAACACAATCACGTCAATTCGAAGTATTAAGCGGTCCTTTCCCAATCGCGGAAGCACTCCGGAACGTTTAATCTGCTCTTCAATTGATGGAATCCAAATAAAAAAACGCTTCTGCCAAGTGCAGGAGCGTTTTTTGACACGACACTTATTCCGGTGTCCAGTCGAACAGCGCTAACTCGCCACGCGTCAGTTCACGGTACTCACCTGGTTCGAGTGTCGAATCAAGTGGCAATTCACCAATCGATAGACGTTTTAAATACGTCACTTCTTTTCCTAACGCCAGCATCATCCGTTTGACTTGATGGAACTTGCCTTCTGTAATCGTCAGTTCCAGAGTCGATGTCTCATCCGTTGCCTCTAAGATCACGAGTTTCCCCGGTTTCGTTTTATATCCATCCTCCAACGTGACACCTTCTTGTACTTCAATCACGTCTTCTTCCGTCAACGTACCGATGACTTCTGCATAGTACGTTTTCGCAACATGTTTTTTCGGTGACATCAACGCATGATTAAATGAACCGTCGTTCGTCAACAGTAATAAACCTTCCGTGTCTTTATCCAGTCGTCCGACCGGGAATGGTTTGAAGTACGTCACGTCCTCGAACAATAACTCAATCACTGTTTGGTCCCGCTTGTCTTCCGTCGCACTGATTACACCAGGCGGTTTGTTCATCATCAAGTAGATATACTTTTGGTAAACGACAGGTTCACCATACATGAGAATATCTTGTGTCTCGACATCGACATGCTGTTTCGGGTCGAGTACAATCTCACCATCTACTTGAATCGCACCGGATTTTAAGAGTTGTTTGACTTCTTTACGGGAGCCTGCCCCCATATTGGATAACAATTTATCTAGCCGCATTGCCACGTCCTCGTTTCATTGAAAATTTTCTTCCTAATACTGCTTCTGCCAGTCCCGTCCAAATGGCTAATCCGGCAAAAATTACGATGCCAAGTCCCGCACCGACGATTAAAATCGCGAGTGACGCAAGTGTCGTTTCTGGCAAGAATGCAACCATTCCCCATTTCACGAGTGCAACACCGATGCCCATGATGGCACTGATGATCATGATTAACGATGTCCGGCGCAAGACACTACTGAACGGAAAATCGACCGTTTGAGTGATGCGGAAGAACATTAACCCTGTCGCGACGAGGTACCCGAGAATCGTTGCATACCCGGCACCCGTTCCGTCACCTGTCAAATGAATCAACGGTGCGTTTAGTAAATACTTCGTCACTAGTCCGGCAAGTGTCGCAATGATTGTAAAGTATTGGCGATTGATTCCTTGTAAGACGGCCGCTGTTACAGAGTAAAGCGCTAGGAACAGCGCACTTGGAGCATAACTTAAAAGATACACCCATGCCTCCTGGTCTTTCGGGAAGAGGACATGGAATGTCTCTTGACTCAATAAAATCATCCCGACGACGGCTGGAATCGTGACGAAAAATGCCAATTGATAAATTTGTGAAATTTGTTTTTTAACTTTTTTCATGTTGCCTTGCGTGAATGATGCTGTCAACAACGGCGTTGCCGACAACGACAATCCGGTTGCGACCGAAACAGGAATCAAGACGATTTTATGACTGTCGGCAATTAAATACGCTGTCGCGTTACCCGCTGCCTCAAGTGTATACCCGATACTTTGTAAGGCTGCGTTCATCGTATTTTGATCGATGACTTGATAAAGTGGCGTCGATAACCCGACCATGACGATCGGAATCGCATATGTCAAAAGTTCTTTGTAGAGATCTGTTAACGGCCGTTCCGGTGATTGAACCGTTTGACTGTCACGTAACTCTTGTAATCCGGGAGCACGCTTCCGGAAATAGTAAACGAGGATTGCCACACTGCCGATTGCTCCAATGAATGCACTGAAGGTTGCAATCGTTGCGGCCCATGCTGCATCCGCATCGAAGATATAAATCGCAATGCTAACACCTGCCAGTAAAAAAACAATTCGAACGATTTGTTCAAGAATTTGCGAAATTGCTGTGGGTCCCATCGATTGGTGACCTTGAAAATACCCGCGCGTCATGCTCATCGGTGGGATGAGTAATAACGCGAAGCTGACCCCGCGAATCGTCATCGTCACGGCATCGATGTAAGAAGCCGAATTGACGTCACCGCCAGGAATTGCCCGATGTGCAAGATAGGGGGCAAGTAAGAATAAGGCGATGAACGAAACGATCCCGGTCAAAGACATGATCTTTAATCCAGAACGATACAGACGTTCACTCGTATCGTATTCGCCAAGTGCATTATATTTAGCGACGAATTTAGAGACAGCGACTGGAATACCCGCTGTCGCCAGCCCAATCATGATTGCATAGTAGTTATACGCATACGTATAAAACATGATGCCGGTCGCACCGACCATAAACTGAAAAGGAAACAGGTAAATCAGACCAAGGGCTCGTGAAATAAGTGATGCTCCAGACAAGAGCATCGTTCCACGAACGAATCCCGAGTTGCCGGATGAAGTCGATTGCTTTTTGTTAACAGTGGCCATGATAACTTCCCTCACGCTTTCTTTTTTTATTAAAATTAGACGAGAATACTCCCACTTTTAAACGTTCAGCGCGTAGTCCTAGTGTGAGTGGGAGATGAATCGTCTTCGGGCAAGACGTGTCTTCCGACACGTCAATTGTCCGACACTCTTAGTTTGAAAACAACCAAGATCAGGAATCCTCTACCTCTAAGCGAAGCGTAGGTGGAGGTAGTTCAACGCTTGACAACCTATAATATATTGTCTCAATTAACAAGTTCTATGATGCACAATTGCAAATCATTATACCGCTCCCCTCTCATAAAAGAAAGAGACGGTTTGTTTACAGACCGAACTTCTGCTAAAGTGGAACAAGCAGAAAACTATTCAATGAGGTGACAGCATGTACGATGTAATCGTAATCGGAGGCGGACCGAGCGGCTTGATGGCAACGCTCGCCTCTTTACAAGCAGGCGCGAAAACACTCCTGCTCGATAAAGGAAATAAATTGGGAAGAAAACTTGCGATTTCCGGTGGCGGGCGTTGTAACGTCACGAATCGTAAACCGCTCGACGAACTCGTCCAGTCGATCCCAGGAAACGGACGTTTTTTATACAGCGCCTTTTCACAATTCAGTAACGAGTCGATCATCGACCTGTTCGAAGGGTTTGGTGTGGCGTTAAAAGAAGAAGATAACGGGCGGATGTTCCCTGTCTCGGATAAAGCAGCTGACGTCGTCCGTGTCTTGATTGATCAAATCCGAGCGCACGGTGCCGAGATTCAAACGAATGCAGAAGTCGCGTCGCTCGAGTTTCACACAGACGGTTCATTTGCAGCCGTTCTCATGCAAGACGGCACACGCCTTGAAGCGAACAGTTGTGTCGTTGCAGTCGGTGGACAATCCGTGCCCCATACGGGTTCGACCGGTGACGGGTACCCATGGGCTGAAAAAGCCGGTCATACGATTACCGAACTTTTCCCGACCGAAGTCCCGATCTTACTGAACGATGCTTCTATTCAAGCGAAATCACTTCAAGGGCTCTCGCTCCGCGACGTCGCTTTGACGGTTCACGGAAAAAAAGATAAAGCCATTAAAACACACACGGGTGATTTGCTCTTTACGCATTTCGGGCTGAGTGGTCCGATCGCACTACGTTGCAGCCAATATACAATCAAGGAACGCAAACGCTCCGGCGAACGAATCGTTCATTTATCGGTCGACTTATTCCCAGAAGAATCAATCGGAGCATTGACGGAACGTTTTCAGGCTGCGCTTGCAGCCAATCCGAAAAAAACCGTCCGAAACGCCTTAAAGGGATTCGTACCGGAACGTTTGCTTGAATTACTCTTCACACAAATCGGTTTTGGTGACGAAGTTTGTACGCAAGTGAAGAAACAAGATTTCACGCAACTGCTGACAACATTAAAACGTTTCCCACTTCATGCGACCGGGACACTTGATTTTGATAAAGCCTTCGTCACGGGCGGAGGGGTCTCAATCAAAGAAATCCATCCAAAAACGATGATGTCGAAAAAAGCAGACGGTCTATTCTTTGCCGGAGAAATTTTAGACATTCATGGTTATACCGGCGGCTACAACATTACAGCTGCTTTTGTAACAGGACACTGTGCCGGAACGAATGCTGCTCTACTCAATCAAACGACGTAATTAAAAAAAGGTGTTCGTTCGTGATTTTTTTCACGAACGGACACCTTTTTAATTTTTTGATCAATCGATCGGGGTAAACGAACGGCTCGAAAATTTGTCTGTTTCGACCAAAGCAAACAGTTCATTGTCTTGAACAAAGATTCCTTCTGCTCCGTATACTTTCGGACTTGCAGATTCTCCCGTGATCGTCTTATCCTTCGCATCAATCGAATAAAGATACAAGGAATCGGAGTCCAACGTATAGATGCGCCCTTGTCGTTCTGCGAGTCCAATCGGACGGAAATTTTCTTCAAATGCTTTTTTTGCATCTGCTCGCATACCATCTGTAGCATCGATTCGATCTCGCGTAACAACCGTCAAATACGGAGGTTTCTGCTTTTTCTTGAGTTTCTTTTTCTCTTTTGCTGTCGCATCAGGACCAATTTTAATTTCATCTTGCTTCATTTTAAAATACGTCAATTCGATGCGCCCTAACGACCGGATGTTATTGATCGTGTAAAATTCTTTTTCTTCAGCATCGTACCCAAGCCCATGAAAATTATCTCGAATGGTCGTGCCTTTGATTTTTTCACGCGTTTCTTCCGACCATGCACCGTCTTTTCGCGTAATCGTCACAAGAATTTGATTTGATGTCAGTAATGCAACCGTTTCACCATCAACGAGTGCCATTCCATCAAGCCCTGCGAGTAACAGTTTGCCATCATTCTTCAATTGGAAGGAAGCATTGATTCGCTCGCCCGTCCCACTGACTTCAAAGAAATGATAATCTTCCGTCACAACAAGATAGGAACCAATCGAATCATCATATAACATCTGTTGAACATCCTTGATTAATGGTTCTTCCGGATTCGGAATCGAAGAAGGAAGGCTTGGCGGCACTTGTTTGACAGCCGCTTGGTGTTTTGATTGCGTCTCGATTTTTGTGAAGGTCTCTTGAATTTGCACTAACGTCTCTGGTTTTGAGAAGACGAGTAGAATACAAAGGATCAGACCGGAGACGACGGCAAAAATCGTTGTATAGACTATATAGGATCGTTTCATTTACACAGATCGCCTTTCTCTCTCGGTTTCTGATTCAGTGTAGCAGAAGGCGCACTAAAAAAAAAGCGGACGCGAGACTGAATTCAAAAACAATCCCCTTCCCCCATGACTACATGGGCAAGGGGATTCGTATTAGTTTGCTACGATATTGATGAGCTTTTTCGGTACGACGATGACTTTACGAACCGTCTTGTCGCCAATCCACTCTTTTGTTTTTTCATCTGCAAAAGCGAGTGCTTCGATTTCTTCTTTTGTTGCGTCGATACTGATTGTCAATTTTGAACGGACTTTTCCGTTGACTTGAATGACGAACTCTATCGTATCACTGACGAGTTTCGTTTCATCATATGTCGGCCATGCCGCATACGTTAATGTCTCTTCAAACCCTAGTTGCTCCCATAACTCTTCCCCGAGGTGAGGTGCGACTGGTGTCAACAACTGAATGAATCCACGAAGGAAGTGACGCGGTAACACTTGCTGTTTGTTCGCTTCGTTGACGAAGACCATCAACTGCGAAATCCCTGTGTTGAATTGAATGTTCGAGAAGTCTTCCGTCACTTTCTTGACGGTCTGGTGATAGACACGTTCAAAGTCGGCATCAACCGTCTCGACATCTTGAATGTCTGCAGTCCGTTCGAACAAACGCCAGACGCGGTCAAGGAAGCGACGTGCACCGTCGAGCCCATTTTCCGACCAAGATACGGACGCATCGAGTGGTCCCATGAACATTTCGTACAGACGAAGCGTATCTGCTCCGTGTGATTTGACGATTTCATCCGGATTGATGACGTTCCCGCGTGATTTCGACATTTTTTCGTTGTTTTCGCCAAGAATCATCCCTTGGTTATACAGCTTTTGGAATGGCTCTTTTGTCGGAACAACGCCGATGTCGTATAACACTTTGTGCCAGAAACGTGCGTACAGTAAGTGAAGGACCGCATGTTCTGCCCCACCGATATAAATATCGACCGGAAGCCAGTATTTTAATTTCTCCGGATCCGCGAGTGCCTCTTCATTATGCGGATCGATGAAACGAAGGTAGTACCAGCAGCTACCGCCCCATTGTGGCATCGTGTTCGTTTCGCGGCGTCCTTTCATCCCTGTCACAGGATCCGTATAGTCGAGCCACTCTTCTGCAAGAGCAAGCGGCGACTCTCCTGTTCCCGACGGTTTGATTTCAGGAATCATCGGAAGTTCAAGCGGCAACTCTTCTTTATCCAGCGTCTTCATCGTTCCATCTTCCATATGGACGACTGGAATCGGCTCGCCCCAATAGCGTTGACGGCTAAAGAGCCAGTCACGCAGACGATACGTAATTTTCTTCCGTCCGACTTGGTTCGTTTCGAGTTCCGCGATGATGGTTTCGATTGCGTCCGCCTTCGAGAGACCGTCGAGCATTTGTGAATTGACATGCTCCCCTTCTCCCGTATACGCTGCTTCGTCGACATTTCCGCCTTTTACGACTTCGATGATTGGAAGGTCAAACTGTTTCGCAAACTCATGATCGCGTTCGTCATGTGCCGGAACGGCCATGATGGCACCTGTTCCATACGTCGCAAGAACATAGTCGGCAATCCAGATCGGAAGACGTTCGCCAGAAATCGGGTTGACGGCGAACGCACCCGTGAAGACACCTGTCTTCTCTTTTGCAAGATCCGTCCGTTCAAGATCCGATTTCGTCTGAACAGACGCGATATAACGTTCGACTGCTGCCTGATGTTCTGCTGTCATGATGTCCGCGACGAATGGATGCTCCGGTGCTAAGACGAGGTACGTTGCGCCGAAGACTGTATCCGGACGTGTCGTGAAGACCGTGACTTGTTTTTTGTGGCCGTCAATCGTAAAGTCGATTTCCGCACCTTCCGATTTACCAATCCAGTTCCGCTGCATTTCTTTCACCGACTCCGGCCAATCGAGTTCATCTAAATCGTCGAGGAGACGGTCCGCGTATTCCGTAATCTTAAGGACCCACTGGCGCATCGGGACACGGACGACGGGATGATTTCCACGTTCAGACAATCCATCGATGACTTCTTCATTCGCAAGGACCGTTCCAAGTGCCGGGCACCAGTTGACTGCCACTTCATCGACGAACGCAAGTCCTTTTTCGTACAGTTGTGTAAAGATCCACTGTGTCCATTTGTAGTATTTCGGATCCGTCGTATTGATTTCACGGTCCCAATCATATGAAAAACCGAGGTCTTTCAACTGACGTTTGAACGTTTCAATATTTTGTGCCGTGAACTCACGCGGGTCATTCCCCGTATCGAGTGCATACTGTTCTGCCGGGAGTCCGAACGCATCCCATCCCATTGGGTGAAGGACGTTATACCCTTGCATCCGTTTCATGCGAGCGAGGATATCCGTTGCCGTGTATCCTTCCGGGTGTCCGACATGCAGTCCTGCTCCCGATGGATAAGGAAACATGTCGAGGGCATAAAAGCCTTCCTTACTTGGGTCTTCCGTCGTTACGAACGCGTTATCCTGTTCCCAGCGCGCTTGCCATTTTGGTTCAATCTCACGATGATTATACGACATCTATTCTTCCTCCTCTGATTAAAAAAACCGGTCCTCCGCCCCTAAGAATAGGGACGAAAGACCGGTTTGGCTTCCGCGGTACCACCCACGTTGTCTGTCAATGACAGACCGCTTGACTCACAGATAACGGTGTGAAGGACCGGATTCGCTACTCGTTGTTCACGAATCATGCTCCCTGACGAGTTCATGGACAGTTCCGACTGGTTTGCACCACCCACCAGTTCTCTAAACGGAATGTCTCCACTACTACTTCAGTTCGTTGCATCTGACTATCTATTAGTTAGTTTAATCTGAATCTTAATCAACCGTCAACGTTTCCGTAAAATTTCTCCAATCGCAGCATGTGTTGAAACCTGATGATCCGCGTGATGTAACATCTGCCCCGGCATCCGGTCGTCGAGTAACGCGATGACTTCCATCCCAGCTTTTTTCGCCCCCATCATGCCGTTCGCCGCGTCCTCAATGACGATACATGACTCTGGGGCGAGACCCATCCGTTTTGCTGTCAGCTCGAAGATAGCTGGGTCCGGTTTAGAGCGCGGGACTTCAAAACCGCTCGTGTAGGCGTCGACTGTCAACCCATAAAATGCGATGACGCGTTCAATTTTTTCAAGCGAACTCGATGATGCAATTGCAATCCCGTAACCTTCGCTTCGAGCGATACTCATCAACTCATGAACTCCTTCCTTTAATCCACAGTCTTCCGGCTTGGCGTGTTGTTGAAATAAGTCATGTTCCTGTGCAAGTAACACATCCGTTTGATGCGGTAAGCGATGTTGTTCAATTAATTCCTGCCACATCTCGTCGCCCGTCTTACCCATGAAGGTCGCATATTGAACTAAATCAAGTGGAATCCCGAGTTGATGAAACATTTTTTTATGTACCCCAAAGTAGCGAATTTCACTATCTAAAATGACGCCATCCATATCGAAGATTAAACCCCTCGTTTGCATCCCATTCACTCCTTTTTTTGATTTTAACAAAAAAAACGACAGTGATGGACTGTCGTTTTTATCATTTCGAAATCAGTGTTGGTTGCGAACGATATCCCGGAAAATAATGTTCCAACTCTCCGTCTCCATAGAGCTGGCACAGTTGTTCATATTGAGCAGGCAGTAGAACATTTTTTCCTAAATGATATTCAAATAAACGATAGCCCGTATAGCGACACTTACTCTCGAACAGGCTATCACGCTCTTTATACCCGCCACCTAAATGCTGTTCGACCAACCCGGCATCTTTCGCACATAAAATAGCCTCAAATTCTAACCGTTGATTTGGATAGACCTTATGTTCATCCCGCTTACAGCCAATCAAATGACCATGTGCAAATTCTCGGCCAAGTAAAACGAAGTAACCTCCGATGATTTCCTCGTTAAGTTCTGCAATCAAGAGGAGCGGCGTACAGAGGCTCGTCGACTCAAATAACTGTTCGAAGTAGTCTCGAGAAAAGTAGTAATGGCTCGAGGCATCCTTTCGGTCCATCGTCTGATAATACAACTGAATGAATGATTGTAAATCTTCGTGTGTCCCTCGTCGGACAACTAAGTCAGAAGCCAATGATTTCCGAACCATACTCCGCGTCTTTTTATGAAATGTCTGTGTAATTTCTTCTACGGATGGTCGTAAGTCGATACTCGTAGTATGTCGAATAAATTCTTTTTGCGTCCAGTGGTGCGCAAACCGCTGATTTTCAGTCAACGGATTGTATCGGATCAACTCTGTGACAATCTTTTTCTGCAACGCCCAGTCATAAAAGGAAGTTCGAGCCTCTGCCCACTCTTTTTCAGTCAAATCACCCACCACTTCAGGGCCGCCATATCCGTATGGAGTAATCAAATCCCAATACTCCGTATCAAAAATAGCTCGTTTTAAGAAAGGATAAAACAGTTTCCCGGCCTCTCCTTGAAAATAAATCAACCCGGGATGTTCCCCTTCTCGTGCATTTAACATAACGTATTCATAACTGTAAAAGATGTCTAGCGGCTGATTGCAAATAAGTGCTGTCCAAGTTGCTTGATCGTCGATGAAAACGCACTTTGCCATTCTGGTACACCTCCTGTTAAAAAAAAGACCATAAAAATAAAATTAAATTTCTTTAATTTGGTTAATTAATTAAATTTTACCTCTTTAAATTATTACCCTATTTGATTTTTTTTATTCCGTCCAGCAAAAAAAAGACCAACTATTTCATTTTCGAAACAGTTGGTCTAAGATATCTTAATTGATTTTAGGAATTGCTCGAACAAATACGATACCTGCAAGTAAAATTAATCCGATTAGCGTCAAGAAGACTGCGTTCATTCCAGATAAATCGTAAATCAATCCACCGACCGTCGGACTAATCATCCGTCCAGCGGAAGCCGCAATGTTGACGTACCCTTGGAATTCCCCTTCTTTACCGATCGGTGCAAGTCGTGCCGCCATCGCAGGGACAGCTGGCCAGATGAACATCTCTCCAACCGTTAAAATGACCATCGCAACAAGAAACATTTCAAAACCTTCAGCAAACGGTACGATGAGATAGGATAATAAGAAGATGCCCGTTCCCGTCAATAATTGACGTTTTAAATCATCTCCGAACCATCTTAAAATCGGCGTCAAGAGCGGTTGTGCGAAGACGATTAATGCTCCATTGATTGTCCATAAAATCGAGTACTCGGAAATCGTCACACCAAGTGATTTCGTGTGGACGGCAAACGTTCCTTGCCATTGTACGTAAACGAACCAAAGCAACGCATACCCGACTGAAACGTAGAGCATCGTCCGAACCGACTCCTTCGATAACGGCTCACGGACTTCTTCCGTCGTAAACTCTTTTTGTCGTTTAACCTGCGGCGCCTGAATCCAGTTCAAACCTATGAACAGAACAATCGCAAACACTACATAGAGCAATAAGTTCGCGATGAAGATAAATTGAATATCAATCGCAGCAATTTGACCACTGACTGCCGTACCGAGCGCAACTCCAACGTTTTGTGCTACATAGATTGCATTAAAGGCACGTCGTCCGCCTTTTGGCCAAATCAGACCGGTTAATGCGTAAATCGTCGGGAACACCATCCCCCCGACGAAACCGATCAATCCAAGCATCGTCACATAACCAATGAATGTCTGATGGAACAACAGCAGACCAATCGAAGCAATCACGAGTCCGATGACACTGATGATGAGCGTCCGCTTCCCACCTAAACGATCAAACGCTTTTCCACCCATGTAATTTCCGACGATTGCGAGCGCAGAGTTGACGAACAAGGCCATTCCTGCCTTGGTCATGGATTCGCCTAAGTATTCATGAATATATAATGTATTAAACGGCCATAAAAAAGAGGCTCCTGTCGTATTGATCGCCATCGCCAACACGAGGATCCAGACCGCACGAGGTAATTTCGGCATAATAGGTGTCCTCCAATATAGTTCTCACCCTTGCCACTTTACGAAATTGTTCTGTGCTCTGTCAAGAAACTTCATTTTGAATGAATTATCGGAATAATGGTATAATCAGGAACAAAAGAATACGTGATGAACGAACAAAGAATAATCTTACTTGAACAGGAGTCTGAACCCATGTCACTAGCCCGCGTCTTACCTTATGCCAAAGAACTCTTAGAATCTGTCATCCACGAAGGAGATTGTGTCGTCGATATGACTGCCGGAAATGGTCACGATACCTTGTTTCTTGCGGAACAAGTCGGACCAGACGGTCGTGTCATCGCCTTCGATGTACAAGAACAAGCGATTGAAGAAACGAAACGTCGTCTAGAAACCGCTCACGTCAAAGAGTGGGTCGATCTTTACCACGAAAGTCATATTCATGTTGGCGCACGCCTCGTTAATGAAGCCCGTCCGATTCGAGCGGGCGTTTTCAATCTTGGTTATTTACCAGGAAGTGACAAGTCCGTCACGACGACCGGTGAAGATACGTTAGAAGCGCTAGGTGCTTTGTTACCCGTCCTCGTACCCGGCGGTTTAATCGTCCTCGTCATCTATCATGGACATGTAGAAGGAAGACGTGAACGGGATGCTGTTCTCGATTATGTCGAAAGTCTTTCGCAGCAAGACTACGCCGTCTTACAGTATCGTTTTCTCAATCAACAAAACAATCCACCTTTCATCATCGCCATCGAAAAAAAATTAAAAAAGCAAACACTCGATTAATAGCAAAAGACGCTGTCAGCACGACAGCGTCTTTTTTGTCATTCCTCAACCATCTTCAAAAAAAGCAATAATTTTTCAGCGAACCGCGTATTGAGACGTTCAAAGCTGAAATGCGGAAATCCATGGAGCCGTTGAAGATAGATTTGATCGCCACCCATTTTCCGGCAAATCTCTAACGTATATTTTACGTCCGCGAATTGATCGTCCGGTGCATAAAAACAAGCGAGGTTGACTCGCGGTAGTTTCTTCCGCTCTTCATCATGTAAGACGATTTCTTCTTCAATCTCCCGGTACTGTGCATATGTCAACTCACCGAGACGTGCCGTATCTTCACTATTTTGACCAAACGGCAACATCCCGAGTGGCGCATCCGGTCGAAAACGATCGAATGCACTTGCAAATACTTGTTTGACGCCACCGAGTTGTTTTGAATTATGCCAATCAAATAACGGCGAAATATACGACAAACTCGCAATCGGCAATTCATATTCCTGCAGTAGCCGGTTGACGACGAGTGCGCCCATGCTGCAGGCGATGATATGAATCGGTAACTTTCGTTTTCCGGCTTCTCGTAAAGCATCCTTCAGCAGTTGTTGATGTTCCTCAAGCGATATCCGGCGCGGAGCATCTACACGTAACACTTCATAATCCTTTTCAAGGACTCGAATTAACGCATCGCTCGGCGTCGCTCGCAGTTGAAGGGGATAGACAAGTACGATAATTCCTGTTGCTTGATCTTCCACAAACTCACCTCTTCATACAAGTATCTCTGTATTATAACGTTTACATCTTGATGTCAAAACCATCTTAAGTTGGATTTTCATTCATATATACGCTTTAAGCGTGTCACAGGTTCCACTTGACCGAAAATTTCTTCAGTCGTTTCACTTTCTTCTTTAAAACCGAAAGAGACTAGAAACTGGCGCGCTTTATAATTTCTTGATTCAACGTAGACTTCAATTGGGGAAGCACCTTGGTGTTCAAGTTCACGAATCAACTTTCGCCCAATCCCATTTTGTTGATATTTCGGTAGTACGTACAAGCGAACGATTTCCCACGTGCCGTCAACATCGATTGCATGGATGAAACCGACGATTTCTTCCTCGATAATGGCGACATTGAAATATTCTCCCCGCGCTTCCTCCGCCGTCCGAATTGCTCGAACGACTTCTTCTTGCGGATACGCCTCTTGTACGAAATGGGCTTTCGAGCTTTCCGAGTAAATCTCTTCATACGTATCCATCCAAGAGGTGATGGCAATATCATGAATGCGTGCCGCATCAGTAGGAATTGCTTCGCGTATCTCCATATCGGACTCCCCCTTTTTTCCGTTTACCGGTACATGTTCTTTTACCCTGTTCTAGAAAAATCATTCGTTTCCCTCCAAAATTCGAGACAAACAAAAAAAGTTCAGAAACAAACTCGTGCGAGTCTGCTTCTGAACTGAAAATTAAGCGAATCGTTTCGCTTGTTCTTCAAGAATTGCTGCTTTATCAGTTTGCTCCCATGGTAATTCGATATCTGTACGACCGAAATGACCATAAGCTGCTGTCTGACGATAAATCGGACGGCGAAGATCAAGCATCTTGATGATCCCTGCTGGGCGAAGATCGAAATTTTCGGCAACGAGTTCGACGAGTTGTGCTTCTGGAAGTTTACCTGTTCCAAACGTATCAACTGCAATCGATACTGGGTGCGCGACACCAATCGCATACGCAAGTTGAACTTCTGCTTTATCTGCAAGACCAGAAGCTACGAGGTTTTTCGCGACGTAACGTGCTGCATATGCTGCAGAACGGTCAACTTTTGTTGGATCTTTACCAGAGAATGCGCCGCCGCCATGACGTGCATAGCCACCATACGTATCAACGATGATTTTACGTCCAGTTAATCCTGCATCACCTTGTGGTCCACCGATGACGAAGCGACCTGTCGGGTTAATGAAGAACTTTGTTTCCGCATCGATGTATTCTGATGGAATCACAGGTGCGATGACATGCTCTTTCAGGTCTGCTTGGATTTGCTCAAGCGTCACTTCTTCTGCATGTTGTGTTGAGATGACGATTGTATCGACACGAACCGGTTCGTTGTTCTCATTGTATTCTACAGTTACTTGCGTCTTACCATCCGGACGGAGGTAGTCAAGTTGTCCAGTTTTACGGACTTCTGCGAGACGACGAGCAAGTTTGTGTGAAAGTGAGATCGGAAGTGGCATCAATTCAGGCGTTTCTTTCGTTGCATAACCGAACATGAGACCTTGGTCCCCTGCACCGATTGCATCGATTTCTTCATCTGACATGTTACCTTCGCGTGCTTCAAGCGCTTGGTCAACACCGAGAGCGATATCTGCTGATTGCTCATCGATTGAAGTCAATACAGCACAAGTGTCTGCATCGAAACCATATTTAGCGCGTGTATAGCCAATCTCACGAATTGTTTCGCGAACGACTTTCGGGATATCGACATAAGTCGATGTCGTGATTTCACCTGCGACGAGGACAAGTCCTGTCGTGACAGATGTTTCAGCAGCGACACGAGCATTCGGATCGGCTGCGAGGATTGCATCTAAGATAGAATCCGAGATTTGGTCACAGATTTTATCCGGGTGACCTTCAGTAACTGACTCCGACGTAAATAGTCGGCGATTAAGGTTTGTCATGTTTGACCCTCCCAAAAAAGAATTTGACGGTGTACTCATTTCCCCTAGTTGAGTGGGACGGTAAAATGAAAAAAAACCTCTCCATGTCCAAAAAATGGTCAGGGAAAGGTTGTGCGTTCTTCCTTTACCCTCTTATCGTTCGAAGTGTTTACTTCGCTTCAGGAGAGCACCTTTTCCTTCATTAATAGAATTCTTAATGTAGGACGGTTGCCGGGTTTCTTCGGGCCTTGTTCCCTCCACCTGCTCAGAATAAGAGTATCCGTTACGAATTACATGATATAAAGTTGTGACCACTCTGTCAAGCTACGTTTTAATTTCTAGTCGAAACTTTCCCGAAGAGATGTTAAACTGTTAATGCTGAAAGCGTTTCCAAATAAATAGAAATCAGCGCTAAAAAAGGATTGCTCATCCTTTAGTATGTCATATATAATAAATGTGTCATACTAAATGTCAGAGCTAAACCAACGTAGGGGAAAGGTGGGGTCAGGATGCCGATGACGGTCCTGAATATCGAAGAGCTACTCAAGAAGGAGCATGTGTTCAAACAACTATCTGTTGCTGAGCTAGTCGAACATGCAATTCGTAACGAAGAAGGGGTTCTTGCTGAAAATGGCGCTCTGTCTGTAGAAACGGGGAAATTTACAGGTCGTTCACCTAAAGACAAGTTCATTGTTCGCGATCAGTCATGCGAGTCACATATCGATTGGGGCCATGTCAATCAACCGATGGAAGCAGACAACTTCGAGCAACTTTTACAAAAAGTTCTTCGCTACATGAATGAAGCAGATCAGCTCTACTACACAGAAGCTGCTGCTGGTGCAGACACTCATTTTACCCTTCCGGTTCGGATCGTGACACAATATGCTTGGCATAATTTGTTTGCAAAACAACTATTTTTGCGTGAATATCCGACAGAAGCTGCTTTTGAGCCTTTCACGGTTATTTATGCGCCTCACTTCAAAGCAGATCCGAAAGTCGATGGAACGAATTCCGAAACGTTCATCGCCATGTCATTCGAACATCGGATTGTCTTAATCGGTGGAACAGAATATGCGGGCGAAATCAAAAAATCGATTTTCTCTGTCATGAACTACCTTTTACCTCAACGAGACGTCTTATCGATGCATTGCTCGGCTAACGTCGGTCATGAGGGTGACGTCGCCTTATTCTTCGGATTATCCGGTACTGGTAAGACCACACTGTCTGCTGACGACAGTCGTCAATTGATTGGTGACGATGAGCACGGGTGGTCCAACGACGGCGTCTTCAATATCGAAGGTGGCTGTTACGCAAAAACGGTCAACCTATCGCGTGAAAAAGAACCACAAATCTTTGATGCGATTCGGTTTGGCACTGTCCTTGAAAACGTCGTCCTCGATGATGCACGAATTCCTGACTATGATGATACGTCAAAAACGGAAAACACACGGGCCGCTTATCCGATTACAGCGATTGATAATATTGCAGTACCATCACGCGCCGGACATCCGAAAACAATTGTCTTTTTAACAGCTGATGCTTACGGCGTCCTGCCGCCAATCAGTAAGTTGACGAAGGAGCAAGCGATGTATCACTTCTTATCCGGGTATACATCGAAGTTAGCCGGGACAGAGCGTGGCGTAACAGAACCGGAAGCGACATTCTCGACATGCTTCGGTTCACCCTTCTTACCGCTCATTCCTGAAAAATATGCAACGATGCTCGGTGAGCTCATCGACCGGCACGGTGTCACGGTTTACCTCGTCAATACAGGCTGGACGGGTGGCGCATATGGGACGGGAAGTCGGATGAAGCTTGCATATACACGGACGATGGTCAATGCAGCTGTCAACGGCACACTCGCTGATATCCC
Organism: Exiguobacterium sp. s102; assembly: GCF_018618635.1. NCBI lineage: Bacteria > Bacillati > Bacillota > Bacilli > Caryophanales > Exiguobacterium > Exiguobacterium sp. s102. The sequence goes on along the minus strand of NZ_JACSML010000001.1, from coordinate 366,232 downwards.
GACGGAAGAGCATCCGATTTTCGGGCTACACATGCCGCTCGAAGTCCCTGGTGTCCCAAGCGACTTGCTCAACCCTGTCAAAGTTTGGTCGGATGCTGATGCGTATGAACAACAAGCACGGGCTTTGGCGACTAAATTCAAACAAAATTTCACACGGTTCGACAGTGCAACTACTGAAATCAAATCAGCAGGGCCACGTGTTTAATTAAATTAAGATAATTAAAAGGCACCAGACACTGTATGTTCAGTGAGCTGGTGCCTTTTAACGTCCATCAGACGATTGAATCTTCTTCATCCGGTTGCAAATGAAGTTCTTTTTTAGTCAACCAATCTTGACTCTCTTTTAATAGTGCATAGGCACGCTGTTTTGAAATACCAAAACGATGGGTTAGTTTTTCAAACTGTTCAAATTCACCACGGTCGGCACTAATCGCGAGCAATAAACAATCACGAAACGGATGATCTTTTCCTTGTAACACGATTTTCAACGTCGACTCGATTGGTAATTGATCAATGATTTCATCAATATCGACTGACAGTAATGCATCGATATGCGAGAGTAAGCCAATCATGTAGGCACTTTCCGGACGTAACGTCTTTGTTTCAAGTGCAAATAACTCGCATAACTTGGCACAATGCAGTGAAGAACGCAACAACTCGTCTGACCACTTGTACGGACTCGCAAGTCGCATCTCTCGTAAAACGATTAACGAAATCCAACTTTTAAGTTGTGAAAACCCGAGTAGTGAAATCGCTTGACGAACGGATTCGACGGTATTTCGAAGACCAATCCCGGGAGAATTGATGAGCTGGAGGACTTGCACACTAATGTATGGATTTCCTTCGATTTCATCGACGACTTGGTCATAATACTCATCTGATTCGAGCCACTTCAACATCTTTAACAATACAGGCAATTGTGGCGGAACAGCCTTCCCTTTCATCAACATCGGTTTTGCATAAAAATAGCCTTGGAACCAGTCGTACCCCATGCTCAAACTACGAAGATGATCTTCATGCGTTTCGACACGCTCTGCCAACAAACGGATATGCGGATAGTTTCGTTTAACGATATGTAAAATCGCACTTTGTTCACGTGGGTTGATTGCTTCGATATCAATTTTTATTAAATCAATTAAATCAAACAACTCTGGACCATGATTTCGTAATAAATCCGTCACGAAATCATCCAAGGCCAATTGAAATCCAGCCTCTTTCCATTTTTTCAAAACCGACAGCATATGTGAATCGATGACGACGGTCTCAAGCACCTCGATGACAAATCGTTCCGGATCTAAGTGATCAATCAGCTCACCTTGTAATAAATCACCGGTGAAATTGATGAATAAACGTTTTCCTTCTGCCACTCGATCGACACCTAAATGGACGAGCGTATTCGTCAACACGTCCATCGTCGCTAATTCACCATCAAAAATAGCAGGCGCTTCCACTGAACGATATAATAATTCAAATGCATCGATGGCACCGGATCGATTCACGATTGGTTGTCGTGCCAGCAAGATTTCCATCCCGTTCTCCCCTTTTGTCTTCCACCCTATTGTTCACTTCATATTTTCTAGTATACCAAATATTGTTTTTTGTTTAAAAAATGCTTTTTTAAAACATATCAATGTTACTGATTTCCTAAAAAAAGTCACCCCGGCTGTTCGAGGTGACTACATCCTATGTTCCATCAGCGCAACATCCAATCGATGATTTCCTTCGTCACAGCAAATTTTTCGTGCAACGGAAATTGATGGGCCTGCTCGTAAATACGAAGCCGCGTCTGACTCGGATAGCGCGCAGCATAATTCGTTGCATGACGTAAGCGAACCTTTTGATCGTACCGTCCGTGAATCAGCAAGACTTGCCCTTGTGGAGCGGCGTAGAGCGGCGAACGGATTTGATACGCTTGTTGTTGCGTCTCTGGCAATCCACCCGTGAAACGGCGTAACATTTTTTGCATCGTTCTCTGTTCTTCATATGTCCAGACGAGATTCGTCACCCCTGCCCATGAGACCGTGCGCGCGACCGGGCGATGATGTGCCAACAACAAGGCCATCTGCCCACCACGAGAGAAGCCAAACACCGAGACGCGTTCCGCGTGACGGGTTAACCAATCATATGCCCCTGTTGCATCACGAATATCATGATGACCAAAATCTTCCTTCCCTGTGCCTCCTAAGTTCCCTCGGTAAAAAGGGGCCATGACTAAAAATCCGGCTTGAGCAAACTGCATCAGTCGCGTCGGTCGAACCATTCCGATATTACGTGTCCCGCCACGTAAATACAGCATCCCTTGCCCATTCGGACGTGTCGGTAAAACGACATAGGCACCGACCCGTTCGTGATCAGATGTTTCATAGTATATACGAAACGTCCGGAAGGGACCTTGCTTCGGCAATTCAAACCAATCGGCGTTCGGCGAGTACACGAAGTGTCTCCGGAAGGACACGGTCCTTCATCATAAAGCTGTATTTTCGATTCGCGTCAAGACGCTGCGGGAGGTCGTCCAACAAAAAGGCTCCGTCTGTCTCATCGACAGCGAGATGCGGAACGAGTGATTCGATTTCGGCGAAGTAGATATTCTTAATGATTGTATCGCCTCGTCCTTCGACACGATATTGACCAATGTAGGCGAGGCTTGCGATGCTACCGCCTGTCTCCTCCATCACTTCCCGGCGTGCCGCTTCTTCCGCTGTTTCACCCGGTTCGACTTTTCCCCCAGGAAACTCGTACCCGCGCTGCTTATGATGCGTCAATAGCCATTTCCCCTCGTACACGGCAATGACCCAGACATGGAGAGGTTTTGTCGAGAAAGGATGATCATCGAAACTCAACTCAACTTGATTTTGATAGTAATCTAAAAATCTAATCACGTACGTGCACCTCATTTCTTCTTCTACCTTCACTTTACCTGTTTCGAAAGCATTCTAAAAGTGAAAGTGCGTAGGAATCGAGGAGAATGACAAAAAAAGGCATCCCCTGTCATCCAGGAGATGCCTTTCCAACTTATTTCAAGCGTGCTTCGAGCTCTGCTTTTTCTGCTTCAAAACCAGGTTTTCCGAGAAGTGCGAACATATTTTTCTTATATGCCTCAACACCCGGTTGGTCGAATGGGTTAACTCCAAGAAGATAACCGCTCATCGCGCAAGCTTTTTCGAAGAAGTAGAACAAGAATCCGAGATGGTACGGCGTCATCTCTGGTAATTCGACTGTTAAGTTCGGAACTTGACCATCTGTATGAGCAAGTAACGTCCCTTCTGCCGCTTTATCGTTGACGAATTGGATTGATTTCCCTTCGAGGAAGTTCAAGCCGTCAAGATCTTGTGCATCTTTTTCAATCGTCAATTCATGACGCGCTTGACCGACTTTAATGACCGTCTCAAACAAATCACGACGCCCCTCTTGCACGTATTGACCCATCGAGTGTAAATCTGTCGAGAAGTCGACCGCTGCCGGGAAGATCCCTTTGAAGTCTTTTCCTTCTGATTCTCCGTACAACTGTTTCCACCATTCTGATACATAATGTAACGCTGGTTCGTAGTTAACGAGAAGCTCGATCGTTTTTCCTTTTGCATATAATGCATTTCGGACGACAGCATATTGATATGCTTCATTTTCAGCCAGGTTTTCGTTCGCAAATTTCTCTTGTGCGTCACGCGCGCCAGCCATCAATTCTTCGATTGAAATACCAGCAGCAGCGATTGGCAAAAGACCGACCGGTGTCAAGACAGAGAAACGTCCACCGACATCATCCGGAATGACGAACGTCTGGTATCCTTCTGAGTCAGCAAGTGTTTTTAACGCCCCACGTGCTTTGTCCGTCGTTGCATAAATTCGGTTTTTCGCTTCAGCCTGACCGTATTTCTCTTCCATGAACGATTTCAACAATCGGAATGAAATTGCCGGCTCCGTCGTCGTCCCTGATTTAGAGATGATGTTGACCGAGACGTCTTTTCCTTCAAGCACTTCAAATAAATCGTGCAGATACGTCGATGAAATGTTATGACCCGCATAAATGATTTGTGGCGCCTTCCGCTCGTCTTTTGATAACAGGTTGTGGAAGGAATGACCTAACATCTCGATTGCGGCACGCGCTCCGAGGTAAGATCCACCGATTCCGACGACGAGCAAGACGTCTGAATCTGATTTGATTTTTTCAGCTGATTCTTGAATGCGAGCGAACTCCGCTTTGTCATAGTTCGTCGGTAAGTCGACCCATCCGAGGAAGTCGCTGCCGGCACCTGTGCCATTATGAATCGCTCCATGTAATGTCTTAACCGTGTCTGCCATGTAATCTACTTCATGTTGCCCTACGAATTGTAATGCTTTCGAATAATCAAAACGTACCGTTGTCATTCCATCGTCCTCCTTATTCATTCGCAAACAAATGCGACCTTCCTTCTCATTAAAACGCAAGAAGGAAGGTCGTTCAAGTCTTTTGTGAAAAGATTAGCAAATGTTAGAGAAACTTATAACGCTGCCGTTACGATTTCACGAACATCTTCATTACCAAGTGATTTGAAGTTACCGAAATCACCGCGTGTCATTGCTGACTTGACGATTGAATCGACTGTATCTTCTTTAATGTCGTAGTCCGCGAGACGGTTTGGTGCACCGAGTGATGTCCAGAATGCACTGATTGCATCGATCGTCGCATGAGCTGCTTCGATTTCTGATTTACCTTCTGTGTCGACGTTAAAGACGTTTTCACCGAGTGTGACGAAACGATGTGCGTTTGACTCGTCTAACACGTGGCGCATCCAGTTCGGGAAGAGGATTGCAAGACCACCTGCGTGTGGGATGTCATGAACCGCTGAGACGGCATGCTCGATATTATGTGAAGCCCAGTCACCGCGTGCTCCCATTTGAAGTACGCCGTTAAGTGCCATCGTACCTGCGAAGAGAATCGTTCCGCGAAGTTCAATGTTTTCAAGATCGTTGACGAGTTTTGGTGCTGCTTCGATGACAGCTTTCATGACGCCTTCTGTCATCCGTTCTTGGACAGGTGCGTGTGCTGTGTGGAAGTACTGCTCAAGACAGTGACTCATCATGTCGACAATCCCGTAAATCGTTTGGTCTTTTGGAACACTGACCGTGTATTTTGGATCAAGGATTGAGAACGTCGGGAATGTAAGCGGGCTACCCCAACCGTATTTCTCTTGCGTTTTCCAGTTCGTGATGACAGAACCAGAGTTCATTTCTGAACCGGTTGCTGCAAGTGTCAAGACGGTACCGAATGGAATGACTGTTTCCGGAGTCGCTTTCCCGATGACGAGATCCCATGCTTCACCTTCATACGGAATACCTGCTGCGATCAGTTTTGTACAGTCGATGACAGAACCGCCACCTAGTGCGAGCAATGCATCAACACCTGCTTCACGTGCGATCTTAATGCCGCGCTCTGCTGTTTCGATGCGTGGGTTTGGTTCAACGCCATCACATTCGACGTATTCGATTCCTGCTTCGTTCAGTTCGCGTGTAACGTCGTCATAGACGCCGTTGCGTTTAATACTTCCGCCACCAAAGACGAGCATGACTTTCTTAGCATTTAGTGTTTTAAGTTCTTCTTTGATTTGGCTGACTTGACCGTCACCAAAAATTAATTTCGTTGGATTGCGATATTGAAAGTTTTCCATTGTGTGTTGCCCCCTCGATAAGTAATGAACATCTTACATTATCCACACATTCCCCTTTCGCATCTATTTTAATGCTTATAACGTAAAAAAAAAGAGAACCGACCGATGTCGATTCTCTTAAAGATTCTTATTTTTGGAAGTTTGATTTTTCAATCCATTCTTCCAATTTGCCTTTTAACACGTTGAAGCCAGGAGCTTCTTCTTGTTTGAAAGCAGGACCTGCATCGCGGCGTCCAGCGTTTTTGCGTGGGCCTTTAGCGCGTGCTTCGCGTTTTGGAGCTTCCTGAGTTGCTTTGATCGAAAGCTTCATTTTTTTGTTAGCTTCGTCGATGTCGAGAACTTTAACAGTTACTTCATCGCCAACTTTTACGTAATCGTTGATGTCTTTTACGTAATCGTGTGAGATTTCTGAGATGTGGACGAGACCTTGTGTTTGCTCGTCAAGTGCTACGAAAGCACCGAAGTTTTGAATACCAGTTACTTTACCAGTAACGACTTGGTCTTTTTCAAAGTTTGCCATAGTTTATACACTCCCTAACTAAATTCATCAACTTATAATAACATACTTTTTACGGATGGTAAAAAATATTTTTTAAATTGTTTATTTTTTATTTTCCGAGGGAACATTTTAGTAGCAAGACTTCAAGTATTCCCCCTGATTCTGCCGGACTTTTCGAGTCCGGCCCTTTTTTTTGCTTTCTTGCTTTTTTATTAAAGGAAAAGAGAAAAATATGTAAAAAAGACAGCAACGTGTAGACAAACGATTAAGAAGCGTAAACATGCGATAACAAGAGGCAATCCGTTCGCGCTTCCCTGTCTCGCCTCGTCTTTAAAGCGTCTGCATGGCTGGATCTTCCTCATGGTATTCCTTAAAAAGCGTCACGTTTCGTTGACTCCTACGGGAAAAGTGCGTTTTCAACGCACTTTCAGAGGCAGGCAAGACCCTGCTCATTGTCCGTTAGGATTAAGGAGCAACGGCTTGCGCCTCGCCCGAGGAAAGCAACGAAAGAAGACGCTTGATCTCCCGATAACACGTTGTCTACAGTCTGAAAAGGACACGTCCGGTCTGCTCGCTTTCCGCGGACAAGTCATCATGCCGCTTCAGATGCGTTGCATCTTCCAGGGTCATGATTAACTTGTTTTTCCGCAGGAGTCGAGCATGACCTCACCTGTCCTAGATTATATGAAATTTCACAGTGAAGCAACCATAATTTAATTCAGATTGATTACTCAATTAAAAGTCGAAACGTAATTGGCAATGGCCATTTACGAATGAACCTGAACGAAAGTGTGCGTCAATCCAATTGTTTCCACGGTAATGACCGCAGACCCAATGGGAATTTCTATAATGCGGAATAATTTTACACATGAGAGTTCCACTCCTTCCCTATTAAGCAGGGAAGATTCACTATTCAACTTTAATTAAATAATAAAGAGATTTACCTAAAAACGCATATGTAGTATTGTTTAATACAACACAATAATACTATTCTTGTTCGAAAAGGCACGCCAATGCTTTTTCGAACGCAACGCGCAGTTGAAGGCTCATTCTTTCCTGCCGTATTAAAGCAGTTGCGCTTTAGCAGCTGCTTTTTTTTGTTCTTTTCGAACCACCCCCTTAAAAATCAAAATTTTCGGTTTTTTTCGGCGTTAGAAAAAGAACTAACTGATTTTGTAGATAAATTTACATCAGTTAGTTCTTTCTGCTTACATTTTATTCGGCTTACAAATCGTCAAATCCGTTCGCATCCGTCACTTTTGCATACGAACGTGATTTTTGTTCGAAGAAATCGGATTTCGTCGCATTCATCGAGTCATCCGAATACGCACGAATCCACGGCATGACGTCCTCGTCATGTCCTTCATAGAGATGGGAGAGACCAATGACACGAAGGCGCTTGTTCGCGAGATATTTGACGTAATCACGCATTTCACTGACATCTAGTCCATCTAAGTCACGCAGGACATACTCACTCCACTCGATTTCGAGATCGACGGCACGCTCGAATGTGGCATACACGAACTTCGTGAATGAACCATCGGCATCGATTTCCGAGTGTTCCGTCAAGACGGCACGCAACAATTGACTGATGAAGTACGAGTGTTGCAGTTCGTCTCGCTGGATGTAACTGATCATCGTCGACGTTCCGACCATTTTTTGATGACGCGCTAAGTTATAGAAGAAGGCAAAACCAGAATAGAAGTTGATTCCTTCAAGAACGATTGATGCGACGAGTGATTTCGCAAAGTTTTCCGGTGTCCGGTCGTTTTGGAAATCTTCATATAAATCAAGAATAAAGGCATTCCGCTTCATGACCATATCGTCATCTTTTGCGATATCGAAAATCCGGTTTTGTTCCGAAAGTGGAACGAGACTCGATAAGACATAGCTGTACGACTGGTTATGGACGACTTCCTGTTGCGCGATGATCGCAAGAATTGCATGAATCGATGCATCTGACGTGAACATCGCCGACTCTAGGATGTAACGCGTTTGGACCGAGTCTAAGATTGATAGCAGACCGATGATCCGTTCAAACGCATCTTGTTCTCGCTCACTCAACTGGTTCCACTGTTGCATGTCTTTTGACATCGAAATCTCATCCGGAATCCAAAAGTTCGACAAAAGCTGTTTATAGATTGAATAAAACTGCGGATAGGCGATATCGTTCCAGTTGACGATTGAACTCGTCTCCCCACCGATAATCGCTGTCGCACGATTCGGATGGCGGGCATCAAGCAGTTTGATCTTTTGTAACTGTTCCATGTTGTTCGACTCCTTCTTGCTGTAATTGCAGGATCGTTCGTTTCGTCCATTCTTTGACGGTATGCGGACGATTCCGTGGTGACTGTTCGATTTTTAACAGTTCACCGGCGAGCGGCACACCAAATTTCGCGAGATGGTAGGCCATTTCATCAACGGCGCGGCAGTACTTGACGAACATCTTATCGCCCGTACCGAAGACGGCAGCTTGCGGAATTTTGTGCGGACTTTCCTTTAAGACAAGCTTCAGGCAGTCACGCATTTCATCCGGTAATTGACCGTCGCCCCATGTGTAAGAACCAAAATAGACGATATCATAAGGTGCTAATTGATATGTCGTCACATCATCAGCGAACATCATCGTTGGTTCGACGTGCATGTCGGAACAGGCTTTCGCAATCAGTTCCGCAACCTCCTCTGTGTTACCGCTCATTGACGCATATACGATTGCTGCCTTCATGATATCGTCTCCTCTCTTATGACGAACACGACTCACATTCATCGATTTCGACGGTTGTCGAACGTGTATAATAAATCGTCTTCATCCCGAGTTGCCATGCTTCCATGTGCATCTCGAGTAATTCAGTCGCTTTGACGTTGTTTTTGACATAGAGATTAAAACTGATCGCTTGGTCGATATGACGTTGACGTGATGCATTTTGACGAATGCTCCACAGTTGATCAATCTCAAATGCTGATTTATAGAACCAGTTCGTATCCGGCGTCAAATCCGGAACCGTCACAGGAATCTTGTAGTTTTTCTTTTCTTCTGCGTAGACTTTTTTATAGATTGGATCAATCGATGCCGTACTACCGGCGATGATTGCTGTCGACGAGTTCGGTGCGACTGCCATCAGGTAGGCGTTTCGCATACCATGCTCTGTGATATCTGCTTGGAGACGATCCCAGTTCAGCGCGGCAGTTGATTTATAGTGACGACGTTTGATGTATTCACCTGTTTGCCATTCTGATCCTTCGAATAAACGGTATGCCCCTTTTTCTTTCGCAAGTTGCATCGATGCATCAATCGTCAAATAAGCGATTTTTTCGTAAAGACGATCCGCATACTGGACGGCTTCGACCGATTCCCAGCGAATCCCTTCGAGTGCAAGCAGATGGTGCCAACCGAACGTCCCGAGACCGACGGCACGGTATTTTTGGTTCGTGATTTGTGCTTGCGGGACGTCAATCGTATTCAAATCGATGACGTTGTCGAGCATCCGCATCTGAATCGGAATCAACCGTTCGAGGACATCCGAACGAACGGCGCGCGCGAGGGCGATCGAAGATAAATTACAGACGACGAAATCACCCGGTGTTTTCGTAATGATGATTTTTCCATCTTCCGTGTATTCTTCCGTCACCGTCGTCGGACTCATGTTTTGCATGATTTCCGAGCAGAGGTTTGACGAATAGATCATGCCGGCATGCTTGTTCGGATTGGCACGGTTTACCGCGTCACGGAAGAACATGTACGGTGTTCCGGTCTCGAGTTGCGAACGCATGTAGCGTTTGACGAGATCGATCGCCGAAACTTTCGTCCGGCTGAGACGCGGTTCGTTGACACAGGCTTCATACTTTTCAGTGAAGCTGCCCCCTTGTTCCGTCTCATCGAAATGATCTTCAAGACTAAAGCCCATCACCGTCCGGATTTCGTGTGGATCGAATAAATACCAATCGCCACGCGCTTCAACCGTACGCATGAAGTGGTCCGGCAAACTCACGCCCGTAAAGAGATCATGTGTCCGCAATCGCTCGTCCCCGTTGTTGAGTTTCGCATCGAGGAACTCGAGGATATCTTTATGCCAAATGTCGAGATAGACCGCAATTGAACCTTGACGCATACCGAGCTGATCGACACTGACTGCTGTGTTGTTCAACTGTTTCATCCAGGGAATGACACCACTCGAAACACCTTTGAATCCTTTAATGTCTGATCCGCGCGAACGAATTTTACCCATGTAGACGCCGATTCCGCCGCCGCCTTTTGAGAGTGTCGCAACGTCCGTATTCGAGTCGTAAATCCCCCGGAGTGAATCATCTACCGTATCGATGAAACAAGACGATAACTGTCCGTATGATTTCCCGGCATTCGAAAGCGTTGGCGTCGCAACCGTCATGTAGAGGTTCGACAAAGCCCAGTACGATTCTTTGACGAGCTCGACCCGGCGTTCTTTCGGTTCTGTCTGCATCAACGTCATCGCGATAATCATGAAGCGTTCTTGCGGTAGTTCATATAATTTTTTCACGTGATCCCGGGCAAGATAACGATCCGCTAACGTCCGGAGACCAATGTATGTGAAGAGTTGGTCGCGTGAAGGATCGATTGTCGCAGCGAGTTCTTCGATTTCATCCTTCGTGTAGGCTGAAAGTAAATGTGGTGTGAAAATACCAATTTCAGTGAGCTTTTCAATCAACGTGTAAAGCGATCCATAACGTTCATCTGCTACATATCCACGATTTTCACTTGCCTCGAGATAAAGACGATTTAAGTACGTTGCCGTCGCGACGAACGTCCAGTTCGGTTCCTCTGCTTTTAACATGTCGAGCGCATGCATCGTCAAAAGTTCGTAAACTTGATCGGCCTGGAGCGTTTTCCCTTCGAGCGCCCGAATCGCGCGTTCTGTATAACGTTCGATGTCGAGTTCTGGATAAGACGCTGTCACTTGTCGAATCACGAGATATACATCTTCTATTGTCATTGCACCCTTATAGATGCGTGCTGTATTCAGTGGAGATGCCACTATGAACCACTCCCATTCTCTATCGTTAAACAGGTTCGCATTACAGTAAAAAATGCGCTAAACTAAAAAAAGACGTCCTACATATAGAAAGAACTATTAAAGTGTCACTCTATATATAGACGTTTTAAGCGTTTTTAAACCTATTTATGTACAAGATATAGGTTATCACTGAATCAGTAAAAAATAACCCCTTGCATTAAAAATCAGGTCAAACAAATTTAAAAACGCAGACCACCGCCTTTTGAGATATATTGAGATAAGGAGTTGAACGCGTTTTGAGTTCAGAAGAACTTTTAAATAAATATGATCCTTTTCTCCTAGGGTCAGGAAATTATCCAACGGAAATGTCTGCTATACTAGTGCTATTAACGATTCACGATCAAGTAAGCCCACTTGCACTAGCAATTGGTGAAATATTTGAAGAATCGTTTGGGGAACAACCCGATCAGCAGGAACTAACAACACTCGCAACGAATTTACTTTTGTGCGAAGATTCGTGTGAACTTTGAAAGGAGACTTATTATGCAAGTAGACTACACACCAAACCCGAACTCAGTAAAAATCACGCTCGACGGAGACCGTTTCGGCTCAAAAAGTACGAGTGTCAAAAAAGACGATACACCAGAGGACGCATTACTCGCAGCATTGATTACGATCGATGGCATCGATAACCTCTTCGCTTACGGTGATTTTGTCACAGTAACGAAAGAACCAGCCGCTGAATGGAATGAATTACTTCCAGTTATCGAAGAACAGATGTAAGGAATACATGAAGACACCTGGATGTTGCAGGTGTCTTTGTTGAAGGAGCCGATTCTCATGCCAATGGTATCTGTCATCATCCCGACGTACAATCGCCCACGTGAGTTATCTGAGGCGCTCGAAGCATTGACCCGTCAATACTATCAAGATTTCGAAGTGATTCTTTTGAACAACAACGGCGACTCGATTATTCCCGTCGTACGTGCTTTTGAAGACCGCTTAACACTTATCCATGTCGACTTACCTGAAAATCATCACGTCCGGGCTCGCAACCACGGCGTGACAATCGCGAACGGTCAATTCATCTTGCTCCATGATGATGATGATTTATTGTTGCCTTCTCATATCGAGGAATCGCTCGGCGATTTAGAAGCCGGGGCAGACTTGACGTATGCAGATGCCGAACTCTTTACGTATCGCTGGGAGAATGGACGCCGGACCGTCATCGATACGGAGCCATTCGCCTATCCATATGACCGTGACGCGATGAAGCAAGACTCGACGTTCATCCCATCCGGATCAATGTATCGCAAATCACTTCACCAAACACTTGGTACGTTTGATGAAGACGTCTTCAACTACTGGGACTGGGACTGGATTCTCCGTGTCGGGAAGGACCACCTCGTGCTTCATCCAGCACGCGCGACGGTCCTCTATGCCTTTAATCCGTCCGGTAATCATCAATCCGCTCAGCAAGATGCGGCACGAAAAGTCTACTTCGACCGTCTCGTCGCTAAACACGAGTTGCCAACGACCGAAATGAAAAATTTTCATATTGTTCAGTCTGAACGCCGTGCCCGGTTACGTGAGACACGCCGGACGTTTGACGGACAATTGACAGAAAGCGAGTGAATCCCGTGTATACAGAAAAACAATTAGAACTCTTAGAGTTACTATCACAAAGTGGTCCTGTCGATTCGACACTCGCTGCTCAAATGCTCGACCTGCCAGTCGACGAAGTCATCGACTCGATTGCCCGTTTTAAACAAGATGGTGTCTTGTTAGGTTATACGGCAGTCATCGATTGGCAAAAAATCAATTCCCACCATGGCGTCACGGCATTCATCGATGTCAAAGTTACACCGAAACGGGGCCGCGGCTTTGATGAAGTCGCAGAACGGATTCATCGTTTCCCGGAAGTCACGTCGCTCTACTTGATGTCAGGTGCTTACGACTTACAAGTCGTCCTTGACGGAAAGTCGCTTCAGGAAGTCTCGCAATTCGTCTCGGAAAAACTATCGACACTCGATTCCGTCATTTCGACGACGACCCATTTCCGTTTGAAGACATACAAACACGATGGTGTCCTCTTCAGTCAGGATGACGGCGATAAACGATTGAAGGTGTCTCCATGAAGTCACTTTCTGAACGCGTCGAACAATTAGCACCATCCGGCATCCGTCGCTTCTTCGACTTAGCCGGTTCAATGGAAGATGTCATCTCGCTCGGCGTCGGCGAACCCGACTTCGTCACCCCGTGGAACGTCCGGGAAGCAAGCTTCGCAGCACTCGAGCAAGGGTATACGGCATATAGCGCCAATGCCGGTTTAGTCGAGTTACGGCAAGAAATCCGAAACTATATGCACGAAAAATTTGCAATCGAGTATCAAGTCGAAGACGAAATCATCGTCACGACCGGTGCATCCGAAGGACTTGACTTAGCTTTTCGGACGCTGATTAATCCTGGTGACGAGGTCATCGTCGTCGAACCGGCATTTGTCTCGTACGCGCCTTTAATTGAGCTCGCAGGCGGAATTCCTGTTGCTGCTGCCTGTCGCCCGGAAGACGGCTTCGCCATTCTTCCTGAGACGATTGAAGCCAAGATCACGGCACGGACGAAGGCCATCATTTTTTGTTTTCCGTCCAACCCGACCGGTTCTGTCATGACGTGCGATCAACTCGCAGATCTCGCCCTCCTCGCAAACAAACATGATTTATATGTCATCAGTGACGAAATCTATGCAGAGTTGTCGTATGAGGAAGAGGCGACGTGCTTCGCGACGTTACCTGGAATGCGGGAGCGCACGATTGTCATCAATGGTTTCTCAAAAGCCTTTGCGATGACAGGTTGGCGTCTCGGTTTTACCTGTGCGCCAAAAGAAATCACGGCGTGTATGCTGAAAGTCCATCAGTACGGCATGATGTGTGCACCGACGCTCGTCCAATTCGCTGGGATCGAAGCACTCCGTTCACGCCACAAGACGGTTCCTGACATGGTCCGTAGTTATCGCCAACGTCGTAACTACTTCGTCAAAGCTTTGAATGAAGCCGGTCTCCCGACTCATTCACCCGGGGGCGCCTTCTATGCCTTTCCATACATCGGAGATACGGGTTTGACGAGTGAAGCCTTTGCAGAACAACTGTTACTAGCAGAACGTGTTGCCGTCGTTCCTGGTTCCGTCTTCGGGGCGAGTGGTGAAGGTTATGTTCGCGCAAGCTATGCCAGTTCAATCGAACAACTGCAAGAAGCCATCCATCGTATTTCTCACTTCATGCAACAACTTGAACAACGAACGGCAGTTGCTGATCGTCTGACATGATTTTCCCGACCGTTTTCTTTCAACACACAAAAAGCGAACCACCTTACGAGGCGGTTCGCTTTTTAGCGTCATTTTCTAATTACGCATCAATATAAAGCAACAAAAACATCCGGTGTTCGTCCTCTGAGTGAAACGGTGACACCGGCCCTAACTGTGAAGCATATACATCGATTCGGTACGGGGCTTCTTTAAAGGACAAAGGGGTTTGTTCCTTGATGATCCGTCCGATTTCTTCTGCTTGTTCTTTGACAGCGACCAATTGATCACTTCGCTCAATCGGTGCTTCCAGAACAAATGCCTCGATTCCCTCATTACGAGCACACCGTAAAAAGCGTCGCAACGACGGTAGTGCCTGTTGGATGTTCTCTTCTAAGGAACGTTCCGCTTCATACACCGGCGCACCCCAGAGTCGCTCCTCACTGCCGGTCGCACTCCGGTAATGATCAATCGTCGCCTCCGTAATGGGGTCTCGTGTCAGTGCGAAACGCTTACTGTCACGCACGAGGTTCTTTTCATTCGTCCGATCGATTTCTTTTAACAAATCAAGACCTAATGGACGGGCAAACCGGAACAACTCGCGCTGCAGACGGGCGAGTGACGTACCGACCGTAAGCGTTGCATCTGTCTTTTTCGGTGGCTTGTCTCCTTCGTAGCCGTTCATGACCCGGGCGACCTGACCTGCTTCATGAACGAGTCGGTAAAACGAGGCATCCGCTTCGTCCCGTTCTGTTTTCAACTGCTGATGCTCCGAGGCTAAATCGGTCACGTATTGGTTTGACAGACATGTTGAAATCATTAACACGTCGACGAGTTCGGCACAAAGTAACGTCGTGTCCTCTTTTTCTAACGCTTCTCCCACTTCCCCGACTTCTTCAATCAAGCGCGCGAGGCCAGAGAGCGGACGAAAATAACCACCTAACGCTCGAATCGTCTCATCGACTTTTTGTTGAAGTAGAATCATCTCCTGCATCCGTCTCGACCTCCATCATTTCTTTAATCAACTGCTGCTGCGTTTGTCGTTGATACTGCTCAGTAAATTTTCGGTTTTTACGCCATTCACGGACGGCTACACCACTTGCGATCGCCAAGGAAACCATTAGTCCCACTTCTTTTCGTTTCATCGAAATTCCTCCTCTGTTTGAACTACGTTCTCGTTCCTTAACATGCTATGATGATGGTATTACATATATATAAGAGGTGTTGCTCGTGTCGACTGAACGTCTTTGGCAATTGGCTCGTTTCATCGGTGTCATACTCGCCTTGTTTCTCACAGGTTTTATCATCATCCGCCTGTCTTCGTTGATGTATCCGTTCGTCTTCGCATTTTTATTAGCCCTACTCAGTCGTCCGCTTGTCGACTTTTTCCAAAAACGTCTTCGACTCAACCGTGGTTGGGGTGCGTTATTGTCCATCATCTTAATGAGCGGTCTTTTGATTGGTTCACTCGTCTTGATTGTCATGCAACTGATTCGAGGACTCGTCTTCGTCGCCAATCAACTCCCGGACCAAATTCAGGAACTCAGTCTCTACTTCCAAAAGCTCTACAATGACAAATTGGCCCCGATGTGGAACGACGCTTCGGAAGCGCTCCGGTCACTCGGTCCGTCACAACAGAATACGGTTCAAAACAGTATCGAATCACTCGGAAGCTCACTTGCAAGCTTCATCGGCGAGGGATCTAAAAGTATCGCCACGATGTTGCAAAGTGTGTTAGCGACCTTACCTTCAATCGCCTTGATTCTCGTCATCGTTCTGCTCGCCTGGTTTTTCCTCGCGAAAGACTGGCACAAATATGAAATCAGGATGAAACAGTATGAGATGTTCCCCTGGTTCGCACGTGCAGAAACGGTCGTTTCGAGTCTTCGGTCCGCCCTGTTCGGCTACATCAAAGCCCAATTGACATTGATTACGATTACATTTTTCATCGTCTTAATCGGTCTTTTGGTTCTCGGTGTCGATCATCCGTTTGCGATTGCTTTTATTGCCGCTTTCTTTGACATCTTGCCGTATCTAGGTACAGGGTCTGTCTTTTTACCGTGGATTGCTTACTCGATCATCACAGGAGATACGGGACTTGCGATCGGACTTGGTATTCTGTATGCAGTCGTCATTTTGCAGCGTAATATCATGGAACCGAAAATCGTCGGTGACAATATCGGCATCCAGCCGATTACGGCACTGATTGCCTTGTTCGTCGGGATTAAATTTTTCGGGGTCTTTGGTCTGATTCTCGGACCGCTCGTCGCCGTCATCATCAAAGCGTTATATAATGCACAAATCTTTCATTATTTATGGGACTTTATTAAAGGATCACCCACACCATTCCGGTGAGGGTGATTTTTTAGGTGCTGCCGCATATAAGGGATGACCCGTCGCATCAACCGGTCGATGGTTCGGGAGATATTCCACCGGACAAGTCGCCGCGACGGCAAGCAGACAGGCATCAATCCAGTCGTCAGTCGCAACCCCTTTGACGGATTGTTCCCAAAAAGCAGGACATGCGAACTGTCGTAACAATTCTGTCCGCTCCTTTATCCCCTGGACCGTCTTTTTGTTATGGCGGGCCGGGTGACCGGTCAAGCGAGCAAAACAAACTTCCGGATGCGACTCGTACATCCCGTCCCGGTAATAACTACGCGCTTCCTGAATCTTCGGTAACAAGTACCAGGCTTGTTTTGATAAGCCAAGTCCTGCCGCTTGTTTTGACTGCGCGTTCGCGGTGGCATAGTCACATGCATCAAGCGCCGACACTAATGGTGCATTGAAGACGCTGCTCGTCCGCCCCGGCTTCAGCTCATTTCGTAACAGCTGATCGACGGTTCGTCTTGTGTCTGTTTCAAGCCCGATCGGCATGTCGATGTAGAGCACGTCGCTATTTTCGAGTTGATTGAGGTGTTCGACGATTTGATAGGAAAACTGACCCTCTTCAATCGAGACAGCGACCCAGCCGGCTTTTGCCGCGTCAATCCCGGTGACGCGCATTCGTTTTCTCCCGTAGCACCTTCAGTAATGACAAGACCGTGAAGACTCCTAAAAACGTAGCCCACGCTAGCGAAACGCGTGAACCCGACTCTACATACCAGACGATGCTGAGCACCGTCATGATGAGTAAGAGGACGTTCAGCCATCTCATCCTTCTTGTTCAGCGAACCGGTAAAGACTTCGCA
The DNA here is from genome assembly GCF_018618635.1 of Exiguobacterium sp. s102. Taxonomy (NCBI): domain Bacteria; kingdom Bacillati; phylum Bacillota; class Bacilli; order Caryophanales; genus Exiguobacterium; species Exiguobacterium sp. s102. The sequence continues at coordinate 348,614 of NZ_JACSML010000001.1, read as the reverse complement.
CCATGACACCTGTCGCACCTTTCGGACCAAGCTCCGATGCTGATTTTTGCTCTGATGTTCCGGCGATATCAAGATGGAGCCATGGCGTTTTCCCGACGAATTCACCAACGAACGCTCCGCCAAAGATCATGTGTCCCATCCGTCCCGGTGAGTTATTTAAATCAGCGACTTCCGACCGGCGCACTTGTTTAATGAATTGATCGACGTACGGCATCTGCCAAATCATCTCGTTCGTCTCTTTTGTGATGGTTTCAAAACGGCTGTACAAAGCTTGGTCGTTCGTTAAGGCACCCGTGATTTCTGTCCCGAGCGCAACGAGCACTCCACCCGTCAATGTCGCGAGATCAATAATCATTTTCGGATTGTATTCTTTTGCATAGGTGACAGCGTCCGCTAAGACGAGACGCCCTTCCGCATCCGTATTCAAGACTTCAATCGTTTTTCCAGCCATCGATGTAATGACATCATCCGGCTTGAAGGCATCACCTGAAATCATATTGTCCGTTGCCGGAATCACTCCAAGGATGTTGACGTTCGGCTTGAGTTGACCGAGGGCTTCGAATAAGCCGAGGACGGCTGCTGCACCACCCATGTCCCCCTTCATGCCGACGATACCGTCTTTTGGTTTAATCGAGTAACCACCTGTATCGAACGTGACACCTTTTCCGACGACGGCGATTGGTGCTGCATCACCCGCCCCTTTATATTCGAGGACGATCATTTTCGGCGGGATTGTCGAGCCTTGATTGACGGCAAGCATCGCCCCCATGCCGAGTGCTTCCATTTCTTCTTTTTCAATGACTTTTAACGCATGTCCATGACGTTCCGCAATGAAACGAGCTTCGTCAGCGAGTGCCGGCGCCGTCAGGATGTTCCCAGGCATCGTGACGAGACGACGGGCTAAGTTCGTTGCTTCAGCGAGGGCATGCCCGCGTACTGCTTCTTGTTCCCCTTCATCGGACCAAATCGTCAAATCGAGTTCGTACGAAACGCTTGGACCTGTTTTGTAGTGTTTGACGTCATATGTAGCAAGTGCAAACGTCTCAGCGATCAACTCGACAGGTTTCCCCGGGAATGTCGCAGCATCAACCGTGACGTTCGATAGCTTCCGGACTTTTAAAAATTGGGCGGCTTTTCCTAACAGTCGACGTAACTCATCTTGAGATAGACGGTCCGCTTTACCAAGACCGACAAATAACACACGGGCAATCGTCCCCGTCAACGTCGGCAATAACCGGAGTTCGCCTTGTTTCGTCGAAATATCTCCACCGCGGACCCACTCATCAAACCGCTCCGGATAAAGTGCCTGAATCCGTTCTTCCATTTGTGCATTTCCTGAGATACCGACGACGAGTACTTCGATGTCTGCTTGCTGATCTACTTGTTTTAATCGCATCTTAAAAATCCCCCTTTAGTGTTACTAATAAGTATGAAGTGTTTTGCGCCATTTTCCAACTGATAGCCATCACGCAGCTTGAAAACGCTCTCATTTTTGACGTTCGGTAATTTGTCGAAATGCACGGCTCCAAACAATTGTTGCCCGTTTCACAATGTGATAGGATTAACAGGTGAAAAGTACAGGCACTTCATAGAAACGTTCATTTTGGTAACGACAGAAATGTCTACGTTTTCATTCAAAGGGAGAGTTCGCAGTCGACCCGTTAAGAGAGATGCGTTTATGGGTATCTATAGATAGCAGAGAAACGACGTCGTTGCGGCGAAAAAAACTTACTGAAAAGAGGGTAATGCACATGGCACAACATATCAAGGGAATTGGCGCTTCTGCAGGGATCGCGATTGCAAAGGCATTCGTGATGGAAACACCTGTCTTTGACATTCCAAACAATAAAATCGAGGATTCAGCGGCTGAAAAAGAACGGTTCCAGGCAGCGATCGCTCAATCAAAAGGTGAACTCGAAATCATCCGTGAGAACACATTAAAAGAACTCGGTGCAGACAAAGCAGAAATCTTCTCAGCTCACTTGTTGATCCTCGAAGATCCTGAAATCGTCAGCCAAGTCAACGCAAAAATCGACGAGGACAAAACGAACGCAGCGCAAGCACTCGACGAAGTCTCACAAATGATGGTGACAATCTTTGAATCGATGGACAACGAGTACATGCGCGAACGTGCAGCTGATGTCCGTGACGTAACAAAACGGACAATGGCACATCTTCTCGGTATTACATTCGTCACACCTGCACAAATCAACGAAGAAGTCATTATCATTGCAGAAGACTTAACACCATCAGACACTGCCCAACTCAACCGGAAGTACGCAAAAGGTTTTGCGACGAACATCGGTGGACGGACTTCGCACTCGGCGATCATGTCACGTTCTCTTGAAATTCCAGCAGTCGTCGGGACAAAAGTCGTCTTGACTGAAGTCAAACACGGTGATTTCTTGATTCTTGACGGAGCGGAAGGCGATGTCATCGTCAACCCTTCAAGCGAACAAATCGCAGAGTACGAAGAAAAACGCTCAGCATATATCGCTCAAAAAGAAGAATGGAAAAAACTCAAAAACGAAAAAACAGTTACAGCAGACGGTCATCACGTCGAGCTTGCAGCAAACATCGGAACACCAAACGATGTCAAAGGTGTACTTGAAAACGGTGCGGAAGCAGTCGGTCTCTACCGGACTGAGTTCCTCTACATGGATGCGGAAACGTTCCCGACGGAAGATGAGCAATTCACAGCATACAAAACAGTTCTCGAGTCGATGGGCGATAAAAAAGTTGTCATCCGGACACTTGATATCGGTGGGGATAAAGAACTTTCATACCTTGACCTTCCACACGAAATGAACCCGTTCCTTGGTTACCGTGCAATTCGTCTTTGCCTGGACCAAACTGACTTGTTCCGGACACAACTTCGTGCGTTGCTTCGTGCAAGTGCATACGGCAAACTTGCTGTCATGTTCCCGATGATTGCAACACTCGAAGAATTCCGTGCAGCAAAAGCGTTACTTCTTGAAGAAAAAGCGAACCTTCAAGGTGAAGGTGTAACGGTTTCTGACGACATCGAAGTCGGAATGATGGTCGAAATTCCGGCGACAGCAGTCATGGCGAAACAATTCGCGAAAGAAGTCGACTTCTTCTCTGTCGGAACAAACGACTTGATTCAATACACAATGGCGGCAGACCGGATGAACGAAAAAGTTTCGTATCTCTACCAACCGTTCAATCCTGCCATCTTGAACCTCTTGAACAACGTCATCACAGAAGCACACAAAGCCGGTAAATGGGTCGGCATGTGTGGTGAGATGGCGGGAGAAGAACTCGCACTCCCAATCCTCCTCGGACTCGGACTCGACGAATTCTCAATGTCTGCTTCTTCTGTCCTTCGCGCACGCAGCTTGATGACGCGCCTGAACAAAACAGAGTGTGAAGCAATCGTTGAGCAAGTCCTCGACATGGATACAGCCGAAGACGTCGTCAACTTCCTCAGCACGACATTCGATATTAAAAAATAATTTTTTCGGACACGTCCCATCTCGGGGCGTGTTTTTTTGTCGCGTCAAAAGGAACTGTTATTTATACAGACTGTAGACTAACCCTTATGAAGATTAAAAAGTTTTTATAGGTATGGCCTGCCCTGACCGCGCTTCCCCATCTCGACTCGTCTACATAAAACATGTTGCCCAATGTCGCTTTTCCTACACCCTAGTTCAAAAGCTAATATTCATCTGTGCGCTTCCTGTAGAAGCCTCGATTTCTTGAATACAAAAAAAGGGCTGACTCCAAAGTTACTCTAACATCAGTCTTAGTGACGGACGGTTCCGACATCCTCGCTTTCCACGGGCGGAATGTAAGCCGCAGCAACCCGCGTTTCATGCGGTCATGCCGGGTCTTCCCTATTCCTGACGGAAGCGCTGATCGCGCTTCCTTTTCCCATAGGAGTCGAGGATGAACGTTCCGCCCTGTACGCAAAAAAACGCCGATGATTCCGTCTTTCACATACGGACTCATTGGCGTTTTCGATATCTATTCTTCTCGGTCCTGACTGATGTGTATCTAAGCCGCACATCGAAAAGGAAAAGTATGCACTCGTTTTATTCGACTCCCACAGGAGAGCGTATCCTGTTTCCTGTTGGAGAAAAACACGCGTGTGAAAGAGTGATTCCTTTTACGTCAGTCTCTTTCCTATCAAAAATGACTTGAATTATGCTTGTTTCGTTTGTGGTCGATCGCCTTGTTCTTCTTTTAAGATTGGTCGTTCATTACCCATGAAGAACACGAAGATGACACCCAGTATCGCTGGAATCAACGCCCACATATAAACAGAGGAAATCGAATCTGCAAGTGCTGTTTTAATCGCTGTCGCCACTTCCGGTGGCATCTTCGCAAATGCTGCTGCTGTCGGGAACTGTCCACCGTCCGGTGCGCTGCCGCCAGGTAATTGCTCACTAACAGATGACGTAAACGTCCGTGATTGAACGATTCCGAGAATCGTTACACCAAGTGTCATCCCGATTGTCCGGAACGTCGAGCCCATCGATGTCGCCGCACCACGACGTTTCATCTCGATGCCATTGATGCTTGCAAGATTCAATAAAGAGAAACTGAAGCCGACACCAAAACCTAAGATGATCATATAAATCGTAACGGCAGTCCGTGTCGTCTCAAGTGACATCGTACTTAATAAATAAACACCAAGAACAAAGAACACGGCCGAGAGCATCATGACATTTCGGAACCCGTATTTATTCGGGAGACGTCCTCCGAGTTGCGCCGAAACTACTGAAGCAATCAACATCGGCATCAAGATCAGACCTGAGTTCGTCGCACTGCCGCCAAAGACACCTTGGACGAAAATCGGAATGAAGACACTTGCTGAGATGAAGACGAATCCATAAAAGAATGCGACCCCTTGCGTCGCTGCGAACAGGCGGCGACTGAACAGACTGAACGTAATGACCGGATCAGCCGCCCGGCGTTCAATCAGACCGAAGAGAATGAACAACGCGAGTGATGCGCCAAATAATCCAAGAATTTGTGGTGAACTCCACGCGTACTCTTTCCCACCGAGTTCAAGCCCGAGCAGGAACGTGACTAATCCAGCGACCAATGTCGCGGCACCCGCATAATCAATTTTTTGAGTCCGGTGAATCGGTGATTCTTTATAGAAAAATGAAACGAGCGCCAATGCAATTAAACCAAGTGGAATGTTGATATAAAACACCCAGCGCCAGTTAATTGCGTCCGTCAAAACGGCTCCAAGCAATGGTCCGAAAATACTTGAAATCCCGAAGACTGCTCCGAACAAGCCACTGACTTTCCCTCGTTTTTCTGGTGGGAAAATATCAAAAATGATCGTAAAAGCAATCGGCATCAAGGCACCGCCACCTAGTCCTTGAACGGCACGATAAATCGATAACTCTGTAATCGAATCTGCGACACCACACAGGATACTCCCTGCGATGAAGAGCAACATACCGAATAAGAAAAATCGTTTCCGCCCATACATGTCACTTAACTTACCGAAAATTGGCATCCCCGCGACCGTCGCGATCATGTAAGCGGACGTGACCCAGGCATATTGATCAAAACCATTCAGTTCACTGACAATCGTCGGCATTGCTGTTGCAACGATTGTATTGTCCATCGCCGCTACTAAAATCCCGATCAATAATCCAAGAACGACATAATTCGTCTTTGTCTTTGTTTCTGTTGTAGTCGAAGCCATCGACTCACCTCTTTCTTAAAATATAGCTAATCTTCATAATAGCTTACTCATTGTATCATCATATGTGCAAATTCTCATTACTGAATGTTTTGGACTACAAAAAAATCGTATCCGACAATTTCGTCGAATACGATTTCGAGGTCCCATTATTTTTTAAATGACGTCATTTAATCTCATACGTGACTTTCTCTCCTGCTTCAACCGTCCGGCCAATATCAACCGTTACTTTCCGGTCACCACTGTTCGTGACAATGATCGGCGTTAAGAGTGACGGCACAAGCGGTCGAATTTGTTCGAGATCGACGTTCAGCAGTGGTGTTCCTGGCTCAACACGATCTCCCGCTTTCGCGAGTGCTTCAAAACCTTTTCCTTCGAGTGAAACCGTATCGATTCCGATGTGAATTAAAATCTCATCACCATTATCGGCCAGGATTCCAATCGCGTGTTTCGTTGGGAAGAAGGTCGTGATTTCACCGGACACTGGAGAAACAACATAACCTTCAGTTGGTTCGATTGCATACCCGTCCCCCATCATCCGGCCAGAGAAGACTTGATCTGGTACATCATCAAGCGAACGAATCGTTCCGCTCAGCGGTGAGACGTATCCGTCACTTGGTACATACTCTCCACCTGATCCTGCTAAGTCTTCCCGTTCTTCCCCACGTGACTCAGCTCCAGTCGGAACTTGCGGAATCGGGTCAGCTTCTGGTTTTTCAGGTGGTTGATAATTTGGATCGTTCATGATTTCTGCCATTTCCGTCTTGATGCCATCTGATTTCGGACCGAAGATGGCTTGGACATTATCGCCAACTTCTAATACACCAGCTGCGCCAAGTTCTTTCAGACGATCCTTGTTGACACCCGATTTATCATTAACGGTAATCCGCAGACGTGTGATACACGCATCGAGATGTTTGATATTCGATGGTCCACCAAACGCTTGCAGAATCTCATATGGGAGCTCACCAGCCGTCGCACCAGCTGTTGCCGCCCCTTCCTTAATTGCTTCACGTCCTGGAATTTTTAAATCAAACTTCGTGATCACAAAACGGAATCCGAAGTAATAAATGACGGCGAAGACTAAACCAACCGGTATAACGAGCCACCAGGCGGTCCTGTTCGGTAAGATTCCGAATAAGGTGTAGTCAATTAATCCACCTGAGAAGGTCATCCCGATTTTAACGTTCAAGATGTCCATGATCATAAATGACAATCCTGCAAAAACAGCGTGGACTGCAAACAATAACGGTGCCACGAACACGAATGAAAACTCGACTGGTTCCGTAATCCCTGTCAGGAACGATGTTAAAGCAGCAGAGAAGTAGAGTCCTTCAACTGCTTTACGACGATCTTTCGCAACCGTATGATACATCGCGAGACAAGCTGCCGGAAGTCCGAACATCATGAACGGATATTTCCCGGTCATATACGTCCCGGCCGTGAACGGAACACCATCTTTTAACTGAGCGAAGAAAATTCGCTGGTCCCCGTTGATAACCGTGCCTGCTTTATCCGTATACTCACCAAATTGGAACCAAAAACTTGAATACCAAATATGGTGAAGACCGAATGGAATGAGTGACCGTTCGACTAATCCAAAGATGAAGGCTGATAACGTTTCATTTGACTCGATGATTGTTTTCGAAAACGTGTTAATCCCACTCCCGATCGGCGGCCAGATGAAGGACAGTGCAAAACCAGCGACTAAACTGAATAGCGCTGTTGCAATCGGTACGAACCGTTTACCGGCGAAGAATCCAAGAAAGTCCGGTAGTTTGATTTTAAAGAATTTATTATAGCTATATGCGGCAATTAACCCCGCTATGATCCCTCCGAATACCCCCATTTGTAAGGTCGGTATCCCTAATACAGTTGCGTACGATAAGTCACTTGATTGTTGCGCTTCCGAAACTTTTTCCGGTGTGATTTGTAGGAATGAACTGATAACCTTGTTCATGATCAAGAATCCGACGATTGCAGCAAGCCCTGCGACCCCTTCCCCATTCGCAAGACCAATCGCAACCCCGACGGCAAACAGTAATCCTAAGTTCGCAAAGATGATATCCCCTGCGTCTTGCATGACACGCCAGATGACGACGAGCGAATCATTTTCGAGAAAAGGCAGATACTGCGTCAGGTTCGGGTTTTGAAACGCCGTACCAAACGCCAGTAGAAGCCCTGCTGCCGGCAAGATGGCAACTGGTAACATCAATGCTTTACCAATCCGTTGCAACACTCCGAATACATTTTTCCACATCAGTGATTTCCCTCCTTTTTTTGACCAGACTATTTAGTTCATACCCTGAATCTTTCTCCCGCAAAACTAATCACAACAATTCTTTGAAACACAAAAAAATGAGCCTCCCGATTTCGGAAGACTCACTTTACTTAAAGACTTAAACTGATTTTTCTTGTTTACGTGAATTGATGACGGCTTGGATCTCAGATTTGATGTTATCTGATTTTGGTCCGTAGATCGCTTGAACGTTGTTACCCACTTCAAGGACACCAGCGGCTCCAAGTTTTTTCAATTCGTTTTTGTCGACTTTCGACTTGTCGAGAACTTCAACACGAAGACGTGTGATACATGCGTCAAGGTGTTTGATGTTTGATTCAGAACCGAGTGCGTCAAGGATACCCGCTGCGAGCTCAGAACCTTGAGCCAATGAAGTTTCTTGTACTTCATCTTCACGACCTGGTGTTTTCAGGTTGAACTTGCGGATTGCGAAACGGAATCCAACGTAGTAAACGACTGCAAGAACAAGACCGACGACGATGACGAGCCACCACTGCGTACGTCCTGGAAGGACACCGAAGAGAAGGAAGTCAATCAATCCACCAGAGAATGTCATCCCGATTTTAACGTTCAAGAGTTGCATTGTCATGAATGAAAGACCAGCGAAAACTGCGTGTACTGCGAACAAGATTGGAGCAACGAATAAGAATGCGAATTCGATTGGCTCTGTGATACCTGTTAAGAAAGCTGTAAGTGCTGCTGACCCAAGAAGACCACCAACGACTGCGCGACGCTCTGGGCGTGCTTCATGGTACATTGCAAGTGCTGCTGCTGGAAGACCGAACATCATGAACGGGAATTTACCAGTCATGAACGTACCAGCTGTTAATTCAACGTTGTCTTTTAACTGTGCGAAGAAGATTGCTTGGTCACCGCGGACAACATCTCCTGCTGCGTTCGTGTACGAACCGAATTCGAACCAGAACGGTGCGTAGAAGATATGGTGAAGACCAAACGGAATCAATGAACGCTCAATGAGACCGAAGACGAAAGCTGCAAGCGTCGGGTTTTTCTCCATCATGAAGTGAGAGAATGAGTTCAACCCGTCTTGAGCGAATGGCCATACGAAGACAAGTACAAGACCTGCGAACAATGAAACGACTGCTGTAACGATTGGAACGAAACGTTTACCTGCGAAGAATCCGAGGAACTGCGGCAATTCAAGATTATGATACTTACCGTAAGCCCAGGCTGCGAGTAAACCGATGATGATACCACCGAAGACACCTGTTTGAAGTGTCGGAATACCAAGTACGTTTGCGTACCCTTGACCGTTTGCGACCATTTCTGGTGTAACGCCGAGCCAAACACTCATCGTTTTGTTCATGATCAAGAATCCGACGATTGCTGCAAGTCCGGCTGCGCCGTCCCCTGCTAAACCAATCGCGACACCGACCGCGAATAAGAGTGCTAAGTTACCGAAGATGATATCCCCGGCTGCTTCCATCAATTTTGCAACCTTGATGATCGCATCATTTTTTAAGAACTCGAGTTTTGACGTCAAGTTCGGATTTTGCATCGCGTTACCGAATCCAAGTAAGATCCCGGCAGCTGGCAAAATCGCAACAGGAAGCATTAACGCTTTACCGACACGTTGAAGAACAGCGAAAATCTGTTTGAACATGTGTGTTTCCTCCTCTTAATCTAAAATCTAGGAATAATGAATAATACCAATGACAGGTTGAAAAAAGTCAGACATCCGACCGATTTTTACAGAAAAAAATCAGGCACGAGCGGATTGTAGAACAAAATACACTTATTCCGCGAAATGAATCTAACGGAAATAAACCATTTTGTCCGACTTCCCACTCATGCCTGATCGTATCAGTAACACGTAGTCCGTGCGGTCATTTACCTAAATCGTACTGCACTAAGCGTTGCAGATGCATCGTAAGATACGTCGCCTCACCGCGCGGTACCGCTTTCTTCAACTGACGTTCCATGATGGACATCAGCTCCCAAGCAGTATCATAGCACAGGGGATATTCTTCACGCAATAGCTTTTCTACTTTTTCTGGCGCCTCTAGGTACTCCCCATTGGAAACCCTTTCAATCGCCGAGCGGAGATGGCGAATTAAACGCTTATAATCCAACGATTTTCGATCGATTTTAATTTCTAGCCGTTGCTCGATATGACTCGCAATTAATCCGACGAGTTGATGATGACGATTGACTTCGAGCACATCTTTAAAGTTCGTCGCCGAATGAATATGGAGTGCGATGAATCCTGTTTCTGCCGGCGGAAGATAAAAATTCATCTCGGCACTGATGAATTCAACGATTTCCTCAGCAAGCGCATATTCTTCCGGATACAAAGCTTCCGTTTCCGCTAAAAAGGGATTCGTGACCTCCATCCCTTGTTCGAGCCGCTTGAACGTAAACGTCAAATGATCCGTCAGTCCGATATGGATATGTTCATCAACGCGCTTACCGAACCGCGTTTCAATCATCGAGACGATATCATTCATCAAGGCGACGAAATTTTCATCTAAATGCCCGACGAGTGCTTTATATTGGTCTTGCTCTTCTTTATCCTTCAAGGTATAGACTTTTTCTAATTTTTCAAGATCCGTCAGTTGATCGCCTGGCTTCCGTCCGAAGCCAATCCCTTTTGCGAGGATAATGACTTCCTGATTTGCACCAGTCGAACAAATGACGACATTATTATTCAAGACTTTGATAACGTGGTACATTTGTTTATCCATTCGCTCTCAACCCTATCTGCTCTTACACATTTTTTAAAGACACTGTTTTTATTATAACGTGTTTCCACGCACTAAAAAAGCCTACTTACTCAAGTAGGCTTTAAAACATTTGGTAACCACTTTTACGCAGGAAACGAATCGACATTCCGGCAATGATGATACCGGCAAGTCCTGCCGCAAACATCGTAACGTCCGCTGTCTGCAAACCCATGATTCGATCACCTAACGCTGGAATTGCTTTTTTCGCATTCGTAAAATATTCAAGCGTCGACTGATTATCAATCATCATGATGATGATGACCGGATATAAGACGAGCATAATCCATGTGCTACGTAACAACATGTTTAAGATAAAACCAATACTAAAGAACATGACGAGATAAAGTACACTCCCGATCACGGCTTGGATAATATGCATAATGTTCCCCCTTTAAATCTCTTCGTCTAGTATAACCGACAAAAAAGGCAAATGCACGAGTGTACATTTGCCTAAAAGGTGAACTTAGAATTTACCTTTTTTGATCGCAAGACCAATTTTCTTCAGTTCAAGGAAATGTTTGTTGTCGATGACTTTTTTCATGAATGATGCGTTACGACCATAAATCTTCTTACCGAAGACCATACCGATCCCATCTTTATGACCAAGTGATGCGACTGTTCCTTTATTTTCATATGTGAACGTAGATGTTTCACGTCCACCGATGAGTGCTGAAATGTTTTCAGCGACTTTATGCGCTTGTTGTGTCGCGATTTGTGCTGTTGGCGGGTATGGACGGTTTGAACTTGGGTCCATGACTGCTGAACAGTCACCAATCATGAAGACATTGTCATGTCCAGGGACACGAAGATCTTCCTCAACGACAACACGGTTACGCATTGCTTCGAAACCTGATGCCGCAACGACCGGGTTCCCACTGACGCCACCTGTCCAAATGATTGTGTTCGCTTCAATCGTTTCTGTTGTATCACCTTGGAGTGGACCAAACGTAACCGTTCCAGGACCACATTCCTTGATGCCGTTACCGAGTTTGAACTCGATCCCTTGGCGCTCAAGCCATTTGTGTGCGTAGTTGACGAGATCAGCATCAAATCCAGGAAGGACAGTCGGAGCTGCCTCGATGTTGACGACACGCACGAGTTCGCGTGGGATATCGTATTGTTTACAAAGCTCTGGAATCCGGTTGACGAGCTCACCCATGAACTCGATTCCTGTAAATCCAGCTCCACCGACGACGATCGTCAGAAGTGAACGATCCGTTGAACCAGTCGTTTTGTATTCTGCAAATGAATAGTCGATGTGTTCTTTGATTTTCCGGACACTGTTCAATGAGCTGATCGTTAGAGCGTTCTCTTTCAATCCTTTGATTCCGAAAGTCTCTGGAACGCCACCGAGTGCAACGACGACGTAATCGTAAGGAACAGCTCCACCGTCTTGAAGTTTCACTGTGTTGCTTGCCGTATCGACTTTTTCAACAATCCCTTTAACGAGTTTGACGCGTGAAGGATTGATGACATCATTGATATAGATGCGCGCTTGTTCTGCTGACATCGTACCTGCCGCAGGTTCATGTAACCAAGTAGTTTGGTAATGATAGTCATGTTTGTTGATCAATGTGATGTTGGCTTGATCGACGCCAAGTTTCTTTTGAAGGTTGACTGCTGTGATCAATCCACCGTAGCCGGCTCCAAGAATAACAATGTTAGGTGTGTTCATGTTCTGATACTCCTTACGAATGGTAGTTTTGTTGTGATTTTCTTCACATTCAATTACAAATAAATGCTCAAAAACTTTGTTCAAATAATGTTCACATGTCTATAAGCTTATTGAAACACTTTTTCTGACGGATTGCAAAAGAAAATTCTAGAAATGCTGAAAAAAATGTAAGATTTCCCGTACTTGCAACACCCGCCCCTCCTACCTATATAATAGGAGTATCCAACTATAGGAGGGAATCAGATGTACCAACCATATGATGTCACGATTATCGGGGGCGGTCCAGTCGGATTGTTCACCGCGTTTTATTCAGGGATGCGTCAGATGAAGACGAAAGTCATCGAAAGTCTCCCCCAACTCGGTGGGCAACTGGCGACGCTTTATCCTGAGAAATATATATATGATATTGCCGGCTTCCCGAAAGTCAAAGCTCAGGATTTAGTCGATCGTTTGCTTGAACAAGCAAATGAATTCGACCCGACGTATGTCCTCGGAGAAACGGTCGTCGCCTACGAGCGCCTCGAAGACGGAATCATCCGCCTCGTGACGAACAAAGGAGAACACTTCACGAAGACCGTCATCTTGACGGCAGGTAACGGCTCGTTCGCCGCCCGTCCACTTGGTGTTGCCGATGCCGAACGGTTCGAAACGAGTAACTTGCACTATTTCGTCAATGAAATGGATCGCTTCAAAGATCGTCAAGTCGTCTTACTCGGTGGTGGCGATTCCGCTGTCGACTGGTCATTGATGCTTGAGCCGATCGCGAAATCCGTCACGCTCGTTCACCGTCGCGATAAGTTCCGTGCACATGAACATTCAGTCGAACTGCTCCACAACTCATCCGTCAATGTCATGACACCGTATACGCTCGAATCCGTTACCGGTGAAGAGAGTATCGAAACTTTGACGTTCAAACATGCGGAAACGGAAGAAGTCATCGTCGTCGGGGCAGATGACGTCGTCTGTAACTTCGGTTTCGTTTCGTCGCTCGGCCCGTTAAAAGAATGGGAAGTCGAGTTTGAACGCAATTCGATTCGCGTCAATTCGAAAATGGAGACGGCGATCCCCGGCATCTTTGCCTGTGGTGACATCGCGACGTACGACGGTCGTGTCAAATTGATTGCGACCGGCTTCGGTGAAGCACCGATTGCTGTCAATCAAGCGAAACTACTCGTCGATCCGTCCGCCCGTCATCCACAACACTCGACAAGCCTGTTCGAAAAAGTAAAAAATCATTAATGGACATGAAGAAGAAGCGTTTCCTCGGTGTAAATCGAAGGAACGCTTCTTTTTTCGTAGTTTTCCCAAACGAAACCCGACTGATTTCCGCTTCCTTCGTTACGAAAAGGAGAGGGGTAAATCAATCCGGTAAAGGTGTTCCTCCAGTTCTTTCCCACCCCGTTCGATCACACACCCGGAAACACGGATACCTCCGAGTCGTTCATAAAAGTGGCAGGCCGGATTATCCGCGAGCACGGCAATGATGAGTGACGTAACACCATGTTCCTCCAACTGACGGACGACACGGTTGACTAAGGCGCGACCGATTCCGCGCCCTTGATACGAACGCAACAAATAGATCGCTGACAGTTCCCCTTCTGTCGATTCTGTTTGATTTTGCTTGCCGTGGGCAAAACCAATCAAACCTTTTGCGTCGACAGCAACAAAAACAAGTCCATCAACTAACAATTCCCGCCATGCAGCGGCACGCTTTTCTGTCGACAACTGATCGAGGTAGTCGTCAGGAATGATACCGCGGTATGTCTCTTGCCACGCTGAAACGTGGACGGTGGCGATTGCTTCAGCGTCGTCTAACGTCGCTCGCCGTATCTGCATCTCGAAACCCCCTCCCTCAAATTAAAAATCATCCTAATCAAAGTAGGATGATTAGAATGATGTTAAGACAGCGGAACGTTGAATCGTCGTACACGTGACCCGTCTTCTTTCATAAATGACTCCAGTTCTTCTCCGCCGTTCGCTTCGATGACACGTCCTGACGCGATGTTGTCTGCACTGCACGTAATCAAGACCGATTCTAGTCCACGTTCTTTTGCGACTTCAAGTGCTTGACGCAGACCTTCCGTCGCGTAACCGCGCTTCCGGGCGCTCGGCCGAATCCCGTATCCGATATGACCCCCGATTTGTTTTAAACCATCGTTTAAGTCATGACGGAAGTTCACAGCACCGACGATTTGTTTCCCGTCGTAAAACCAATAGGTCGAGTGCGTCACCCAGTTCTCTGGAGCCGTCAATGCCTCTTGTTCCTGCTCCTCTAAAAAGTCAGCGAGGGGTAAAAACGTTTTGCTGACGACACTCGGGACAATCGGTTCCCCGGATTGTTCCCATTCTGCCAAAAAGTCTAAATACTCCGTTTCGAGATGGACGGACGGTTTTACTAACGTAATCATTTGTGATTTCGTACCTCCTCTTCAATGAGTCGATCGAGCCACTCGTCGACGTGTTGGAATAAATAGCCGGCTTTTTTCGCTGCTGACGTATCCATGTAGAAATCACGTTCTGGCGCCAGTGGTGATTCATCGTCGCCCGTCGTCGCGAACGTTGATTCCGTTCCTGCGACACGGTCAATCTTATCCATCAAATCTTGAATCGATAACACCCCGTCACTCGCTGCATTGATTGGTCCTGTCATCGTCGAACGACCACACCATTCAAGGAACGAGGCCGCTTCATAGCTTGAGATATATCCCATTTTCGCATAGAGGTTTTCAGCCACCACAGGAGTCCCTGCGAGCGCACGTTTCACATGGAAGACGAGACGTTCCGTGTAATCATCCGGTCCTAAGACGACCGGGAAGCGAACGGCGATAACAGGAAATGTCGCCCGTTGAAAGAAATAACTTTCTGCTTGGCGCTTTCCTTCCCCGTAATCATGTTCCTGTTCCAAGTCATATTTCCCGAGAAACGGATTGAAATCCCGCTCTGAAAGATTTGCTCCTCCCCCGTCATAGACGGACATCGTCGACGTTAAGATGTAGCGTCCGACCTTTCCTTCGAATGCATCGACGGCAAGTTTTGCTTGATATGGATTAAAACAAATATTGTCGTAGATGATATCCCAGTTTTGACTCCCTAAATCTTTCATCGTACTGCTTGACGTCCGGTCCCCTTTAAAGAATGTCAAGCCCTTCGCGACAGGTGGCGTATGTTCCCCCCGTGTGACGAGCGTCACATCATCGCCGGCGTCAGCGAGTCGTAATGCCAGGCGTCTTCCAAAATAACGTGTCCCACCAAAAATCAACACTTTTCGCATCGATAGTCCTCCTTAATGATGACGTACTCATTCCGTTGCCCTACTGTCTTCTCTACCCGATTCTTAAAATCCTGTATCTCACGAAAAAACAAAAAAACGCGGACTCTGAGGTCCACGTTGTGAGTTAGCAACCACCGGGTGTCCCGGCGTTCGTCGCTGTTCTGAATGATGTCCCGCAGCCGCATGTCGCGATTGCATTCGGATTCGTGATTGTGAATCCGCCACCAAGCATCGATTGTTTATAGTCAATTTCTAATCCTTTGACGACCGGATAGTCTTTTTCATTGACGATGACATTGACGCCATGTTGCTCAAATGTCAGGTCCGTCTCCTTTTGGCTATCGAAACCCATTCCGTAGGAGAGACCACTGCATCCGCCACCTTGAACGAGCATGCGGAGATTTCTTTCATCGTCCGGCGCTTGTTGCATCATCTCTTTGACTTGAAGAGCAGCTGCTTCTGTTAATTGGATCATGTAATCACCTTCCCTTTTTCTATAGTATACGCAACTTTACGTAGATTCGAAACCTAGTTGCTTGAAACTATCTTGAATTCGTTGTATAAATGAATTGTATCAAAAAAATTAAATCGTTCCATCTTCAGGGCAGGGTGAAATTCCCGACCGGCGGTAAACAGACTTTTGTCTGAAGCCCGCGAGCGAATAGGGCGCTATTTGCTGATTCTGTGTGACTCAGGAGCCGACAGTATAGTCTGGATGGGAGAAGATGGCGGCATGTATATAGACTTATTCCGATTTTGCACATTTCGGATAGGCTTATTTTATTGCGGACTTCTCCCCTGTTGAATCTTATTCAACGGGGGTTTATTTTGGACGCAGTCATGCCAATACTTCATCGAGAGGAACGAAAAAAAGGAGATTTTACTCGTATGAAACGCACTCAAAAAATGGTCACACTCTCAATGTTAGGTTCAATTTCATTTGTTCTTATGTTACTCAACTTCCCACTACCCTTTTTACCGAACTATTTAAAAATCGACTTCAGTGATGTCCCGGCGTTGATTGCTGCTATCATGTTCTCACCGGTAGCGGGTGTAATCGTCGAAGCATTGAAGAACGTTCTCTATTATATTTTCCGCGGAAGCGGTGTTCCGGTCGGCGAACTTGCAAACTTTGCAGCGGGTGTTGCTTTCATTCTTCCTGTCAGCTGGTTCTACCATAAAAAGAAATCAACGCAAGGTCTTGCAACCGGCTTAGTCGCAGGAACCATTACCATGGCACTTGGACTTGCGATTCTCAACTATGTTTTGATCCTCCCGGCATATGCTTGGTTCTTCGGGATGGACTACATGCTTGATCCGGCTGTCAAATGGACAACGATCATCGCTGGTATCTTGCCGTTCAACATCATCAAGGCCCTCTTCATCTCAGCACTCTTCATTCCGCTGTTCTTAAAATTAAAACCTTGGATCAACCGTCGTCAACAAGCTGCATAAGTCCTAGGCGCGCCCGCCGACCGACAAAATCCCCCACTTCATTTGAGGTGGGGGATTTTTTTAGAGTTCATTTTCTTCGATTTTAGCGTAGATGTTTTCTAACAGTTCTTCCGGTGTCTCTCCGATGACGGTCTGGCCGTCAACAAGACAAAAATGGTCAAGCGAGCAGATGCCGCAGTAGCCAAGACAACCATACTCGACGACATCGACATTCGGGTCGCGTTCGAGTTGTGACATGACGACTTGGGTCCCTGCCGCTAAGTTACTGATACAAAATTCAATAATGGGATTCACTTTTTTTCCTCCTTTAAGCAGGAATTTACCTTCCTCTTGTCGTATTATACAAGGTCAGACTGATTTAGGGGAACTAAGGGGGATTTTAAGTTATGAAGCAACTAGTCGTTTTAGGTGGCGGATATGGCGGAATGCGAATTTGTGAACGCTTCAAGGATGAAGAGGTCGCCGTGACGCTTGTCGATCGATTGCCGTATCACGCACTAAAGACCGAGTATTACGCTCTTGCAGCAGGTACATTATCCGATCGTGATGTCCGGATTGAATTTCCGGAGGGGAAACATCTCACATATAAATATGGGCATGTCGTTAACATCTCGCCAGAGACGAATTCTGTGTTCTTGCAAGACGGGACAGAACTTTTTTATGACGATCTCATCATCGCATTAGGTTGCGAAGATAAATACCATAACATACCGGGTGCTCAAGAGTTTACTTATAGCATTCAGACACTCGAAGAGTCACGCAAAACGCATCAAGCGATTTGTGGACTGTCGCCCGGCGCGACGGTCTCGATTGTCGGTGCCGGTCTCTCGGGTGTTGAACTGGCAAGTGAACTCCACGAAAGTCGCAAGGACTTGAAGATTCGTTTATTCGATCGTGGTCCATCTGTCCTATCGTTCTTATCTGATAAAGTATCCTCTTACGTTCAGGAATGGTTCGAGGAGCATGACGTCGATGTCATCAACAATTCGAACGTCACCCTCGTCACAGCAGATGATGTCCGCAACGGTGAGGACGTCTATCCGACGAACTTAACGATTTGGACAGCCGGAACGCAACCCGTCAAAGTTGTCCGTGACCTCGGATTTGAAGCAGATAGCGGCGGACGGATTAAACTAGCGGAGCATCATCACGTTCCGGAATACGATAACTTGTTCGTCATCGGTGATTGCGCGAGCCTCCCGTATGCACCAAGCGGACAGCTCGCAGAGCATCAAGCGGATCAAGTCGTTGATGTCCTTGAAGCGAAATGGGCCGGAAAAAAACTTCCGAAATTACCGGAAATCAAATTACGCGGCATGCTCGGGTCACTCGGAAAATCAGATGGATTCGGAATCGTCATGGGTAAACAGGCCCTGACGGGAAAAGTGCCACGCCTTCTAAAATCAGGTGTCTTATGGAAACATAAAAAGATTAAATAAACGCAAAATCCCCAAAGTCCATTTAGGCGCTTTGGGGATTTTAGGCTGTATACACCACTTATGTAGAGTAAAGAGGCTTACATGCCTCTGCTTTCTCCTCACCTTTTCTTACACCGGCCTAAAAAGCTTTTCATTTCGTTGACTCCTGCGGGAAAAAGCGCGTTTTTTCGCGCTGCCGAGAGGCAGGCAAGACCCTGCTCGTTGTCCGCCAGGATCAAGGGGCTTGCGCCTCGCCCGAGGAAAGCAACGAAGAAGAAACAATCTTTGATCACCCCATACTACTTTGTCTACACGCTGAAACCCCCAAAGTCCGCTTAGGTACTTTGGGGATTTTTAAACGTCAATGAAGTTTACTGCGCAGCCTGATTCAATTTCAGATCAATCGCACGCGTGACTTTTTTCAGTTGAACATACCCTTCGTCAATCATTTCGCCATCGAGTAAGACGAGTGGGTAAAAATATTCGTCGTCTTTTAAAGCATCCACCCAACTGTCACGTGTCGTCGCCTGTTCAAAATCGACGTAAACAAATGTTAACTCCGTTTCATATTTCCGTCCAAGTACAGCCTGTAACCAGCTGAACGTCTCTTCCGAACTCGGTGCCCCGACACAGCTCGGACACGTCACAGCTGCCCCATATACCTTGATTTCCATCAGATATCCCCCTTCTTCCGTTTACTCTTTCTCAGTATACAAGTTTTCCAGATTGAGAACATTTTTCAACCCTGTTACAATGAATTTATAAGAAAGGATGTGTTTACGCATGGAAATGTTTGATCAAGTGAATGAAGTCCTCGAAAAATTGCGTCCGTTCCTTCTTCGTGATGGAGGAGACGTTGAGCTCGTAGATGTTGAAGATGGTA
Source organism: Exiguobacterium sp. s102 (assembly GCF_018618635.1). Taxonomy (NCBI): domain Bacteria; kingdom Bacillati; phylum Bacillota; class Bacilli; order Caryophanales; genus Exiguobacterium; species Exiguobacterium sp. s102. The sequence continues at coordinate 329,183 of NZ_JACSML010000001.1, read as the reverse complement.
TCGTTAAACTTCGTTTGATGGGAGCTTGCGGCAGTTGCCCAAGTTCGACAATCACATTGAAGGCTGGTATCGAACGTGCCCTGCTTGAAGAAGTAGCTGGCGTCGTTGAAGTAGAACAAGTCTTCTAATTCGAAAAAACCCCCGATGACATCCGTCGTCGGGGGTTTTTATGGTTATAAAATCCACTCGGCAAGCGAATCGACCATGTACGTCGGCTGAACATCCTGCCCTTGAATAAAGACAGGCGTATGAACACCCGAGTTGACATGCATCGTCCGAATCCCACCATTGATTCCGAATAAGATATCCGTATGGTAGTTGTCACCAACCATGATGACATCTTCCTTCGCAAGACCAATCATTTCAGCAGCGATGTTGACCATGACCGGTTCCGGTTTCCCGATGTAGAACGGCTCTTTTTCTGTCGTCACGCGTAAAACCGACGTCAAGGCACCGTTTCCTGGTAAGAAGCCGCGTTCTGTCGGAATTGCGATATCGCCGTTCGTCGAGATGAATCGTGCTCCTGCCCGAATCGCCAGTGCACCGATCGCTAACTTCTCATACGTGATTTGACGATCGAGTCCGATGACGACGTAATCCGCATGCTCATCGGCAACGACTTGAAGTCCTTGTTGTTCTAAGGCATCGAGCAACCCGTGTTCACCGATCGCATAGACATTTGCACCTGGGTCGAGTTCTGCGATGTAGCGACCTGTCGCCATCGCACTCGTTAAGACATGTCCTGCATCGGAATGAACGCCCATGCCGCGTAGTTTTTCAGCGACGGCTTCTGCTGTCATCGATGCATTGTTCGTCACGAACAGGTACGGCACGCCTTCTGCTTGCAAGCGATTGACAAAATCAACGGCTTCTTGAACAGGTTCTGTTCCGTTATACATCGTGCCGTCTAAATCGAATAAATAACCTTTCGCTTTCATCCTGACTCACTCCTCGTTTGGTAAAAATGCCGAGACGGGTCCGAGTTCTGTCTCTAAGTATTGACGGACCGCGGACGGAAATCGACGAAGCTCTATTTCTTCTTCGCTCAAGACCGTCCGGACTTCTGCTGTACTCGACTTCGTAAACTCACGGACGATCGGTGTCCGCAGTGCGACGATTCGTTTTAAGCTCGTCGCGAGTTCTGCGTCAATCACCCGCTCGTCTTCTAAAATCAATACGATATCTTCATAACTTCCCGGATCACGCATGATGAAACCATCAATCATACTATTTCCGATATCAATGATACTTTCGATGACTAAAAACCCGATCCGTTCCAGCGCTAAAGCTGTCGTCACCGCATCCCCCGTTAACTCTTTGCTTTGACGAAGCGCTGTCTCGAAACAAATCACCGTTTGTTCAATCTTTTCCCGATTCACGAAATACATCTAGCATTCCCCCTTACATCTTCCATTTTAGACCTATCGGCGGTCCATGAAAAGTAGAAACGCCATTTGCATCACATTCCTCAATGTGTTATCCTCAATTTAGATTTTTACCCAAAATAGTATGTCACATTAAGTGACTTGGAGGTTATTTATACATGGAACGGGAACTTGCATTAGAAATCGTCCGCGCAACAGAGGCTGCTGCCCTCGCATCTGCAAAATGGATTGGTCGTGGGAAAAAGAACGAGGCAGATGATGCCGCAACGACAGCGATGCGTGAAGTCTTGAATACGGTCAATATGACAGGAACAGTCGTCATCGGAGAAGGTGAACTCGATGAAGCACCGATGCTGTTCATCGGCGAACAACTCGGCACGACAAATGGTCCGATCGTCGACATCGCAGTCGATCCGCTCGAAGGCACGAACATCGTCGCAAAAGGACTCGGTAACGCCATGGTCGTCATCGCTGTCGCAGACCAAGGCGCACTCTTGCATGCTCCTGATATGTACATGGATAAATTAACGGTTGGTCCGAACTTAAAAGGACATGTCTCGCTCGACGATCCACTCGAAGTCATCATTGAAAAGGCAGCTGAACTGAACAATAAACGGATTGAAGACGTGACGGTCATCATGCAAGACCGCCCCCGTCACGACCACTTCCGTGAAGCCGCTATGCGGATGGGCGCCCGCGTCCGGTTATTCGAGGACGGCGATGTTTCTGCCGGAATCGCCCCCCTTTCACCGGCAACAGGCATCGACATCTTCATCGGAACGGGCGGTGCACCGGAAGGCGTCATTACCGCTGCTGCTGTCAAAGCAATGGGTGGCGACATGCAGGCACGCTTACACCCGATGGATGACGAAGAGACAGCCCGTGTCATTCGGATGGGACTTGCTGATCCGTTACAATTGTTGACGCTCGACGACTTAATCAAGAGCGACGATTGTATCTTCGCGGCGACAGGTGTCACGACCGGTGAAATGCTCGACGGGGTCAAGTTCATCACGGACGATATCGTAGAGACGACGTCGCTCGTCATGCGCTCAAAAACACGGACCATCCGTAAAGTCATCGCGGAACACAGTCTGTCGCGCAAACCGTACTTGCAAAATGTTCCCCAAACCCTTTAATCTGAAAAGAGACTAGGAAATGAGGGACTTTACACGTCATGATGGAAGAACGCGATTTTTTATATGATGATGTCGAACAAACGAAAACACGGTTTATTTGCTGGATTGGTGAAACGAGCCGGTTCGATTTAGCAATCACGCACTCGGAACATTTTTTCGGAAAGATTTTAGTGCTGAATTTACTCTCGAACCGCTTCGCAATCATCGGTGCCGATGATTTTGACGAACCGGGTTATATCGCTCATGCCTTCGACCTCAAGGAAGACGCAGCTGATGAACTCGAACGGTATTTAAGTGAATACATTGGTCTCACATGAAAAAAAGCAGCTCCATCCGTGAAGGATGGAGCTGCTTTTTAAGCATTTTAGATGAGACGATCATTGCGTTCATTCAGTGTATTCGGTCCACTGAACACATTCGTATTGTCTGAATCATCATGAGCTTTACGCTCTGAATGCTGATCTGCCTCGTCCCCGACGAGCAAGACGAATTGATGGTCTTCGACTGCTTTGTTTGCACGGTCGACATCTTCTTTACTTAAGCCACTCGCTTGCAACACATCTGTATGCGTCGTCGAAGCAGCTTCTTTCTTTTTGAAGATCCCTTTGATCTCATGCCATAGGTTCATATGCTCTTCTTGCGACAGCTTCGTTGACGTCTGGTGATTATGCAAATCTGCCATGTCTTCGATTTGATCTAAGTCATAGCGGTCATGGGCAACGACTTTTAAGTCCGTTGAAATGACTCCGGCGACACGCAAATCATGAACAGCACTAACGATTTCTGGCACAGTTTTATAAATCCCGACGATTCTCATGGATGGTTCCCCCTATAGGTACGTGATACTTATAGTAATAGCCGAAATCAGCCCATCAGAAACGTTTTTAAATATGTCTTTTTGATTACTGTGCTTCTTCAGTCGGAGAAAATTTACGTTTAAGCTTCAACGTATTGGCCGAAGATCCGTCGAAGCGAGGTGGTGCTTCTTCTCCTTCTACCGGCTCCATCCGCTTGACGATGAAATAAGCACAGCCGAAATTACAGTATTCATATAAATAATCCGCAACATGCGAAATCTTCGTATCAAACGTCGCCTTGATGTGATCGTCATTATAGAAGCCACGTAGTCGAAGTTGACCGTGCCCCCAATCTCCGACGATGTAATCATATTTTTCGAGGACATCACTGAATCGTCCGATGAAAGCTTCCTCATTGAAACCTTCACGCTTTTCTTCGACGATTTCATATCGTTCGCGATTGACTTGTATCATTTTTCCACCCCCTGCTTCTATTATCATAGCATATTCATTTCTGAAAACGAATCTCCGCGCAGACGAAAAACCGTCCCAGTCGGCTACTGAGACGGTTTCATTTACTCAATCGATTGGTAAAGCAGCTTTATTCTTTTTCGCTGCGTTGACTTGTTCATCCGCATGATAAGAAGAGCGGACGAGTGGACCGGCTTCACAGTGTGAGAAGCCTTTGCCAAGCGCAATTTGTTTTAGTTCAGCAAATTCTTGTGGTGTATAGTATTTGATGACATCCAGGTGTTTTTTCGTCGGTTGAAGATACTGACCGATTGTCATGATATCGACGTCGTTCGCACGAAGATCATCCATCGTCTGTAAAATCTCTTCCCACGTTTCACCAAGTCCTAACATCAAACTTGATTTCGTCGGGATTTCGGGAGCAAGCTCTTTTGAACGGCGAAGGAATTCGAGTGTCCGGTCATACGTTGCTTTTGCACGGACCGTCGGTGTCAAGCGTCGAACCGTCTCGATGTTATGGTTCATGATGTCCGGTTTCGCTTCAATCAAGGTTTGGAGCGCATCAAAGTTTCCACCCATATCAGATGGCAAGACTTCAATCGATGTCTCCGGGTTCATCCGTCGTACTTCACGGACCGTTTCGGCGTAAACTCCTGCCCCGAAGTCATTCAGGTCGTCACGTGCTACTGCCGTGATGACTGCATGTTTCAAGTTCATCAGACGAACCGATTCTGCGACACGTGTCGGCTCTTCTAAATCGAGTTCATTCGGACGTCCTGTCGTCACAGCACAAAAACGGCATGCCCGTGTACAGATACTCCCAAGAATCATAAACGTCGCTGTCCGGCGAACGGCCCAACACTCATGGATGTTCGGACACTTCGCTTCCTCACAGACAGTATGTAGCTTTTTTTCTCGCATCATACTCTTAAGCTCTGTGTAGGTCTCGTTCGTATTCAACTTGATTTTTAGCCATTCTGGTTTCCGTTGAATCTCTCCTCTAGCCATAAATACACTTCCCCCTTCATCCCCCAAAAAAGTCATTTATTTTCTGTTTCAGTATACCAAACAATTATCGTTTAGGGGCATGCAATTCAGTGAATTCTGACTTCTCCGATAGCCGGTTAAATAGCAAATCTCGTAAAAGCTCCGGCATGAAATACTGTTTCGGCATGTCTTTGATTGCTGGGAAGAGAGGTCCAAACGTAAACATGTCTGGCATCGCGACCGTGTAGTGCGCCGACTCGTCCAGTGTGGCTAAAACGGAGTCACGTCCTGCGTAATGCATTTTCCCCATCAATTTCCCGCGAAAACCGAGTCCACGGACTTTTAACTGTTCAAACTGATTCGTTTCGACTTCTTCCATGAACGTCATCAGTTGCCGTCCTGTCATCGTGACGTTACACGGATTGATGGGATGCGGACATAACCGGTGCAGGTCGAAGGAAGAGACGGGACCCGGAGAGAGCGAACCGAGCAACATACCAGCCGGGACACAAGCGATATCGGCTTTACACCAGTCCTGCATCGTGTCTGCTAACAGTTGGGAGAACGGTGACGGACTAAACCAGTCATTCGCTAGACCTGATGTCCTGCCAATCGGTTGTTTCATCACTTTTTCAGCCGCATATTGTTCACGGTCGAGTAATCCGGAACTCGCTTCATCCGCCGCATAGTCGTGGAGCGGGTGCAAGACGGCTTCTTTTTCACCAGTATCCGTGTTGAGATAAATCTCACCTGCGTATTGACCGTGCTTACCGGCTTGGGCAATCAAGACACCATTCTTGACGACACCATCGTCTAAGACATGATGCGTATGGGCTCCGATGATTAAATCAAGCTCCGGGAACCGTTCTGCCAGTTCCTCATCCTGATAAAACCCAAGATGACTCAAACAAATCAGGACGTCGACCTGTCCGCGAAGCGACTCGATTTCACGCGCTGCTGCTTCGAACGGGTCTTCGATTGTCCACCCGAGCAACTCATACAATTCATAGTAAGGAGCCGTCAGACCAAAGACTCCGACGTTACCGGTCGGAAGTTCCTGAATCATGCCAGACTTCGCGAACGGTGCTGTCATATTCGAGACGAGTACAGGGAACGTCGCTTCTGTATAGAGTGCCGCAAGCCAGTCATGGGGAAACGTGATTCCTTCATTGTTTCCGATCGTCACGGCAGTCGGTGCTAACTCATTTAAGAGATGGGTATTGATTTTTCCTTGCGTCGCTTCCGTCGCCGGTGCGACACGGTCTGCATGATCCCCTAAATCAAAGACAAGGGAGTCGTACGTCCGGTGTTCCTTGATGAACGACATATAGCGAGGCCACATATCAAAGTGTGAATGAAGATCATTATAATGGATGACGTGTAACTTCACGCTCAAAGCCTCCTCTAAAATTAAAACAACGAGATTTGCCGGGGAGCGAGTTCATAATCGAGATTAAGGATCTCAATCAGACGTTTCGCATTCGGCGCGGCATCGCCTGCTGAATTGTTATTAAAGAAAACATACACGTCTTTCGCTTGTCCTGCAAGCGTCCGGACATGTTCTGCTAATTCTTGTAATTCTTCTTCCGAGTACCGGTATAAACAACGGACCTTCCGCCAGTCGTCACTGCTTTGCCCCGGCTTTTTCAGCCAGCCGTTTTTGTTCCGACCATGCAAGCGGACGAACGCTGTTTCTTGCGTGACGACAGGAACAAACGGGACGGAACCGTCTTCCGTCTGCGGCTCATCACAAATCGTATGAATGAACTGATGCTCTGCTAAAAAACGAAGTGTCCGTTCCCGATATTCGTCGGAGTACCAGGACGGATTTCTGAATTCGATCGCAACCGGGAGTCCCGCAAGCGATTTACGAACAGTTTGCAAGTATTCAAGGTGAACTTTACTAACGTCGAACCAAGGTGGCAGTTGGACGAGGATCGCCGCAATCTTCCCGCTCTTTCGCATCGGCTCAATTGACGCAATATATTGTTCGAAAATCGGACCGAGTGGATCTTTATTGTCCCGGTCATGCCCGCTCATCGCCCGGTGTACTTTGACGATGAAGCGAAAGGCGTCCGGTGTTTCTGCGACCCATTTTTGATAGTTTCGTTCCGGTTGAATCGCATAAAACGTCGAATCGATTTCGACTGCCGGAAAATGTCCCGCGTAGGCAGCCAGTTTTTCTTTTCGGTCTTGCGGTGTCGGATAGAGGCTATCATGATCCCCCCAACCGGTCACGCCGACATAAATCATCCGCTTATCCCTCCTTACGACAAAAAAGACCTATCGCTTTTTTTGACGCAGGCTTTTTTGCACTGTCTATTTTCTTATCATATCACAGCTAAATCGAAAACTTCTTCTCGAAGATTGTCGTCAGCGTGTTCGTTCGTATCGAAGGACAACACAGCCGGAAGAAGCAAAGTGCCGTTGTTCGACAAGCCGTAAAGCAAGTGATTGGTCGAGTCGTCCAAACATCCGTTTTCCGCCTCCGAGCAGGACAGGATAGACGACAACATGGTATTCATCAATCAAGTCACGTTGCATGAATTGTGCAGCAAGATTTGCGCCACCGACGGATATCCGTTTGCCGGGCATCCCCCGTAAACGTTCGACTTCTTCTTCAATCGTCCCTGTTGCAAGCCGGGCATGCCCATCGACCTGCGTCAATGTCCGGGAGAAGACAATCTTCTCGATTCCTGTCCAAATCAGTGCATAGTCACGAATTTCTGCGACTTCTTCCGTATCGCTTACGTTCGACCAAAACGGATGCATCATTTCATATAATTTCCGTCCATAGAAATGTGTATCAAACTGTTTTTCGTAGTCATTGAAGTAACGATGGAGTTCCTTGTCAGGTGTAAAGGGGAGTAAGCCTTGCCCATCTTCGAGATAGCCGTCAAGCGATGCTTGAAATGAGTAGACAATCGGTCGCATCGGTCATCCTTCCTTTCGAGAGAACTGTTTCTTACTCTCTACCCGTTGTCGGAAAGAACAATCAACAATACCCCAGTAAAATAAGACCGTATGCCAGACGGATAGTTCGTGTTATCCGACACGCTTTCCCTTCTCGAATCACATCTTGAAAACACGTTGATTCTCGTGACTCCTACTGGAAAAAGCGTTCAGCGGTAATCGCTTTAGCAACCAATCTGACTTTCGTTAAAGTCAGCTACTGGAGACAAATGCTGTCTTATGAAGATTGAAGAGCCGACATCACCATACTGCCGCGTCGCGCTTCCATGTCTCGACTCGCCTTACTCTGCGGCACAACCTAAACAAAGCTTCTCTTTTTCGTTGACTCCTACGGGAAAAAGCGCAAGGCAACTTGCGCTGTCAGAGGCAGGCAAGACCCTGCTCATTGCCCGATAGGTCAAGGGGCAACGGCTTGCCCCTCGCCCGAGGAAAGCAACAGAAAAGGAAGAAGCTTATTCTTGTCTAATCCGGCTTCGCCTAAAAAAGTACGAGAGCAGATTTTAATCTAAACGAAATCACGCGCCTCACCCGATTCCTAAAGGAAAACGGATAAAGCGCGTGAGGAGTGTAAAATTCTTTTTCGGAGTTAGATTATCCGATTGAACCTTCCATCTCGAACTTGATGAGACGGTTCATTTCGACCGCATATTCCATCGGCAATTCTTTTGTGAATGGCTCGATGAAGCCCATGACGATCATTTCTGTTGCTTCTTCTTGTGAAATCCCACGGCTCATGAGGTAGAACAATTGTTCTTCCGAGACTTTCGATACTTTCGCTTCGTGTTCAAGCGAGATGTTATCGTTGAGGATTTCATTGTACGGAATCGTATCCGACGTCGATTGGTTATCCATGATGAGTGTGTCACATTCGATGTTCGAACGCGCTCCGGTCGCTTTACGGCCGAAGTGGACGATTCCGCGATACGTAACTTTCCCACCGTGTTTAGAAATCGATTTCGAGACGATCGTTGACGACGTGTTTGGCGCAAGGTGGATCATTTTCGCACCCGCATCCTGGTGTTGCCCTTTACCCGCGATGGCAATTGATAATGTCATCCCACGTGATCCTTCACCTTTTAAGATGACGGCTGGGTATTTCATCGTCAATTTCGAACCGATGTTACCATCGACCCATTCCATCGTCGCGCCGGCTTCACAGATCGCACGTTTCGTCACGAGGTTGTAGACGTTGTTTGCCCAGTTTTGGATCGTCGTGTAACGGCAATACGCGTTTTTGTTGATGAAGATCTCAACGACCGCCGAGTGAAGCGAGTTCGTTGTGTAGACCGGTGCCGTACATCCTTCGACGTAGTGCACAGATGCTTCTTCGTCAACGATGATGAGCGTCCGCTCAAATTGACCCATGTTTTCCGAGTTGATGCGGAAGTAGGCTTGAAGCGGCGTATCCATCTTGACGCCTTTTGGTACATAAATGAACGATCCACCCGACCAAACCGCTGTGTTAAGGGCAGCGAATTTGTTATCTGTCGGCGGAATCAATTTACCGAAGTACTCACGGAACAAGTCTTCGTTCTCTTTGAGTGCTGTATCTGTATCTTTGAAGACGATCCCTTGATCTTCAAGTTCACTCTTCATGTTGTGGTAAACGACTTCTGATTCGTACTGTGCCGAAACACCTGCCAAGTACTTTTGTTCTGCTTCCGGGATACCGAGTTTGTCAAACGTACGTTTGATTTCTTCCGGTACTTCATCCCATGATTTTTCAGCACGTTCCGACGGTTTCACGTAATACGTGATGTCGTCAAAACGAAGATCTGATAAATCGCCACCCCAAGCTGGCATCGCTTGTTCGTTGAAAATCTTAAGCGATTTCAAACGGAAGTCGAGCATCCATTGTGGTTCTTCTTTCATTTTCGAGATCGTTTCGACGACTTCTGTCGTCAAGCCACGTCCAGAACGGAAGATCGAGATATCGCGATCGTGGAAACCATATTTATAATCGCCAATTTCAGGCATGTTCTTAGCCATGTTCATTTCCTCCTCTTACTTACTGACCGAAGTTACTTGCCTTCTTCCACGCCACGTTCGAGCGCTTTCCAAGCAAGTGTCGCACACTTGATACGTGCTGGGAATTTTGTCACACCGGAAAGTGCTTCTGCGTCCCCAAGATCAAACTTCTCATCATCATAGTCTTTCCCTTGAACCATCTCAGAAAAGATTTCTGCGAGTTGTAATGCTTCTTCGACCGTTTTTCCTTTGACGATCTGTGTCATCATCGACGCGGACGCCATACTGATGGAACACCCTTCGCCGTCAAACTTCGCATCTTGGACGATATCGTCTTCGATCGCGAGCTGTAAACGAATCGTGTCTCCACACGTCGGGTTGTTCATATCGATCGTCACGCCTCCCTCGATCGCACCGCGATTACGAGGAGTTTTATAATGATCCATGATCACTTGACGGTACAAGTGATCGAGATTGTTAAAATCCATGACTGAAATACTCCTTCGTTTGACGAAGTCCTGTCACTAAGGCATCGACTTCTTCTTGCGTGTTATACAAGTAGAAGCTTGCTCGTGCCGTTGAACTGGCACCGAGCCAACGCATCAGTGGTTGTGCACAGTGATGACCGGCGCGGACTGCGACGCCTTGCATGTCGAGTACCGTCGCGACATCATGTGCATGGACATCGCCGAGATTGAATGTGACGAGACCGACACGTTCTTCTGGACCATAAATCGTTAATCCATCGATTTCACGCATCTGTGCCATCGCATACCGGGCGAGTTCGCGTTCATGGGCTTCGATGTTCTCTAGACCGATTTCTTCTAGAAAATCAATCGCTGCCGACAGACCGACTGCCCCCGCAATGATGGGTGTACCGGCTTCAAAACGGTACGGTGATGGTTTGAACGTCGATTCTTCAAGTCCGACGTAATCAATCATCTCGCCTCCGAATTCGACCGGTTCCATCGCATTCAGTAATGCTTTTTTACCATATAAGACGCCGATTCCTGTTGGTCCACACATTTTATGGGCAGAGAACGCCAGGAAATCACAGTCGAGATCGACGACGTCAATTTTTTGATGCGGTGCACTTTGCGCTGCATCGACGACCATGACGGCACCGACGGCATGCGCGAGTTGCGCCACTTCTTTGATTGGATTGATCGTACCGAGGACGTTCGAGACATGTGCCATCGCAACGACTTTCGTCCGATCGGAAATTTGTGCTTTGACGGCTTCAATCGTCACGCGACCATCAGCTGTCAAATCAACATATTTCAATTTTGCTTTTTTCTTTTTCGCGACTTGTTGCCACGGAATGAGATTCGCATGGTGCTCAAGATAGGTGACGACGATCTCGTCGCCTTCTTGCACATGCTCCATTCCGTAACTGGACGCGACGATATTAATCGCCGTCGTCGTCCCACGGGTAAAGATAATTTCTTCATGGTGTTGCGCCTTGATGAAACGACGTACGTTCTCACGCGCACCTTCGTACGCATCCGTCGCTCGTGTTCCGAGCGTATGGACGCCACGGTGCACATTCGAATGAACCGTCTTGTAGTAGTTGTCGATCGCTTCGATGACGACGAGCGGCTTTTGTGACGAAGCCGCACTATCTAAATAGACGAGTTTCCGGTCATTAACCTGTTGGTCAAGAATCGGAAACTGATTGCGGATGGATGCATCGATTCCCATATTAGTTTACTTTCCCTTCAATCACTTGAACGAGACGTTCCTTGACGGAGTCAATCGCAAGCTCAGAGACGACAGGTTGTAAGAAACCGTGAACGACAAGGCGTTCTGCTTCTTTACGTGACAACCCACGGCTCATCAAGTAGTAAAGTTGAAGTTCGTCGACACGGCCGACAGATGCCGCGTGTCCTGCCATGACATCATCTTCATCGATCAAGAGGATCGGGTTCGCGTCACCACGTGCCTTTTCAGACAACATGAGCACACGTTCCGTTTGGACTCCGTTTGATTTCGACGCACCATGGTGAATCATTGACGTTCCGTTGAAGATCGACGTCGCCGAATCTTTTTGAACACCGTGAATCAAGATGAATCCTTCCGATCCTTTACCGAAATGATCTGTCCGGACGTTGAAGTTTTGTTTTTGATCGCCACGACCGACAGTAACGGCTTTCGTATCTGAGAACGAATCGTTCCCGACGAGATGCGTTTTCGTTTCTGTGATCGTATGTCCGTCATTCATGTGACCGAGTGCCCATTCGAGCTTCGCGCCTTGTTTGACGACACCACGGCGGTTCATATACGTGACAGCACCTTTCGCAAGCGTATCAACGCCTCCGAAAAGAACTTTTGCGTTCGCTTCGACGAACACTTCCGTCACGACGTTGACGTTATGTGCTTCTTCACCGTAAGAGACGAAGCTTTCGATATACGTCAATTCGCTGTCTTGATCGGCAACGATGATTGCGTGGTGGTAAAGTGCGCCGCCTGCTTGTTCGAGCGTATAAATCGCTTGCATCGGTACCGTCAGCTTAACGCCTTTAGGTACGTACAAGAATGTTCCGCCGTTCATGAGCGCTGCGTTGAGTGCTGCGAGACGGTCTTCATTGACGTTGACGCCTTCTGTCATGAAATACTTCTCAACGAGTTCCGGATGATGCTTCATCGCATCCTCAAGCGTTGTGAAGATGACACCGTTCGTTGCTTCACTGTTTTGCGCATGGACAAGTTGTCCGTTACGCGTGATCAACATATGGTCACGGTTTTCACCGATTAATGTTTCGATATCCGGCGTGAGACCTGTTGCTGTCTCAAGATCTGCTGTGCCTTCTGTGAAGTTCCAGCCACCGATTTTAATTTTTTCTACTTTTGGCAATGCGAGCGTTGGGGCAAGATCAAGTGCATCTTGGCGCTTAGAAATCATCCAAGCGGGCTCCCCTAAGCGAGTCGCACGTTCTGCCACTGCCTCGCGATTTACGGCAAGATTCAGTTCTACAGTCATCATGCTTCCTCCCTCGTCTTACGCTTTTGTTTCGATTTCGACTTCTTCGATGCCGAGTTCTTTTTTAACCCAGTCATATCCTTCTGCTTCAAGACGGTGTGCAAGTTCTTTTCCGCCAGACATGACGATTTTTCCACCCATCATGATGTGGATGAAATCAGGCTCGATGTAGTTCAAGAGACGCTGATAGTGCGTGATGATGAGGCAACCGAACTCAGGTGAACGCATTTCGTTAACACCTTTTGCAACGACTTTAAGTGCATCGATATCAAGACCTGAATCGATTTCGTCGAGGATTGCGATTGCTGGTTTCAGCATCGTCATTTGAAGAATTTCGTTCCGTTTTTTCTCTCCGCCTGAGAAACCTTCGTTGAGGTAACGGTGTGCCATTTCGCCTGGCATTTCAAGAAGTCCCATTTGCGCGTCAAGTTGACGGATGAACTTCATGAGTGAAATTTCATCGCCTTCTTCACGACGTGAGTTGATTGCTGAACGAAGGAAGTCAGAGTTTGTAACACCACTGATTTCGCTTGGGTATTGCATGGCGAGGAACATTCCTGCTTGCGCACGTTCGTTAACTTCCATCTCAAGAACATCTTCTCCGTCGAGTGTGACTGATCCAGATGTTACTTCATACGTTGGGTGACCCATCAATGCAGACGCGAGTGTTGATTTACCTGTCCCGTTTGGTCCCATGACCGCGTGGATTTCGCCGCCTTTGATTTCTAAGTTAACGCCTTTCAAGATTTCTTTGCCGTCGATTGCGACGTGTAGATCTTCAATCTTCAAGTGTGAAGCCTTCATGTAGAATCCCTCCATCTATTCATTTCGTGTCTGACGATTCAGTTCACGAGAGTTACTAATTTAGTATCATTCTAATCTTAATGAATCATACCACATTATTCAAGCGTCATCGCTCATGGTTTTTTCTCAAAATGAAGCCTTTTAGTGAGAATGACTTTAAAGTGATACGACTTCTTTCTCTTCTTCCACCTTCGTTCGTCTGTGAACCCGCTGTGACAGTAAGAGCAGTGGTATTCCGAGTAATGTCAAGAGGGCTAAGCAACCAAAAATCGGCAACGGACGATCGGCGCCAAAATAAAAAAGTAATTGTCCGCCGATGACCGGTCCGATTGACTGACCAATCGATGTTAAGCCCATCGCTCCGAAATAACTGCCCCGTAATTCCGGTTTCGCAAAACTATCGGTCAAAATATCCGTCATCGTGAACATCATCACTTCCCCGCACGTGAAGATGAACATCGCACCGATCATCAACCAGACCGTTCCGGCATTCCCCATGACGAATAAACCGAACGCGACGGTCGCAATCCCGACCGTAATCGAGACGAGCGGCGACGTCTTCATCCCGAACTTCATGATCGGGTACTGGACGATTAATACGGTCACGGCATTAATCGTGATCAATAAAGCAAACAAACTAGTCCCACCGGACAGTAACGTCGTCGTCGTCAAAAATTGCGGCAACGTCGAGTTGAACTGACTGTAGCCGAGAATCCCGAAAATGATACCGGCGAGGGCAAACGTGAAAGCGACGTCCGTTTTCAACAGTTGAACCGTTGCGCCGAACGAAACTTTTTTCCCGCCGTGACTCTCTGTGATCGGATACCGCTGAAACAGGATAAAAATCGCAATCCCGTACGCGAGATAAACAAAGGCTGTTATATAGAAGGTAATCGCTGTATTGCCGGCACTGAGCAATAACGCAATCCCCGGCCCGATCGCAGCCGCGACATTGATCATGGCGTAACGGATGTTGAAGACGAACAGTCGATTTTTTTCATCCGTCGTGTCACTGATCAGGGCGCGGGCGGATGGTTCGAAGATGGAGCGAAACACGCCGTTCAAGGCACTCAAGGTAAAGAACGCCCAAAACGTCTCGACCTGTGCCAAGGCGATGAAGACGAAAACGAAGCCGAGTGTTCCGGTCAGCATCATCGTCCGGCGCCCGTAACGGTCAGACAAGGTCCCGCCGATGAAACTCATGACAAGACTCGAGACGGCTGAAATACTGAGGACCCAGCCGACATCGACCGGGCTGAACTTCAGCACCGTCGATAAATAAATCGCAAAGAATGGCATCGTGATGAACGTCCCGAGCCGTGAGAAAAATGTTCCGAGCAGGACGCCGATCGTCAGCGGATGTAACTGTCGTAAACGGTGCACCTAGAATCCCCCTTCAACTAAAAAAATAATGCATCCTTCCATTATATAGGAAGAATGCATCATTCGAGTGAATTATTTGCTGACCGGAACGACGGCCCCTTTATATTCTTTCGTAATCCAATCCTGTGTCTTTTTCTCGTGTAAGATATCGAGCAATGCCGTCACACGCTCGTCTTTTTCATCACCTTCACGCGTGACGATGATGTTGACGTATGGTGAAGACTCATCTTCAAGGGCAATCGTGTCTTCTAACGGGTTCAAACCGTTATCAATCGCGTAGTTCGTGTTGATGAGGACAGCATCGCCTTCATTGTTTTTGTACGCTTGCGGCAAGAGTGACGCTTCGATATTCGTTTTGAACTCAATGTTCTTCGGGTTTTCCGCGATATCGCTAAGCTGAGCATCTGTCGTCTTACCGTCTTTCAACTTAATTAAGCCTTCGTTTTGGAGGAACGTCAAGACACGTCCACGCTCCGCGACGTTTGAGCTCGTCAAGATCGTTGCACCTTTCGGTAACTCGTCGAGCGACTTATATTTTTTTGAGTAAACGCCGAGCGGTTCAACGTGGACGCCGCCTGCATTTTCAAATTTATAAGATTTGTTCTCTTTTTCCTGTTGCTCAAGGTACGGAACGTGTTGGAAATAGTTCGCATCGATTTCTTTTGCAGCGAGTGCCTTGTTCGGCAACACATAATCTTGGAACTTTTTGATTTCGAGTTTGTAGCCTTTTGCTTCATACTCTTTTTGAACGTGCTCTAGGATTTCAGCATGGGGAACGTTTGAAGCACCGATGACAAGTGTCTTCGCGTCGTCTCCTGACGATTCCTCTCCGCATGCTGCAAGGCTGACGGCTAAGACGGATACGGCTGCTGTACCTACGAATTTTTTCCAAAGTTTCATGAATAATTCCTCCCAAGTTAACTAAAATAGTATTATCGTTTATCGATGGCTTTTACGAGCAGGTCACCAATAATTTGAATGATGAAGACGATGACGAGAATCAACAATGTCGCGATAGCGATGACATCGTTTTGAGAACGCTGGAATCCTTCGATATATGCCATATCCCCGAGTCCTCCACCACCGATTGCCCCGGCCATTGCCGTGTAACCGACGAGCGCGACGAGCGTAACGGTGATACCCGAGACGATTGCCGGAAGAGCTTCCGGAATCAACACTTTATAGATGATTTGGAACTTCGTCGCTCCCATTGATTCCGCTGCTTCGATGACACCTTTGTCGACTTCACGGAGTGCGAGTTCGACCATCCGCCCGTAAAACGGTGCCGCCCCAAGAATCAGTGCCGGAAGTGCTGCTGTCGGCCCTAAGAACGACCCGACGATGATGAGTGTAATCGGAATTAATAAAATCAACAAAATGATAAACGGAATTGAGCGGAAGACATTGACTAAAAAGCTGAGCACGGAATACACTGCCCGGTTCTTAAACAACAAGTCTTCATTCGTCGCGTATAACAACAGACCGATGACCAGTCCGAGAACAAATGTCGCGATTCCGGCAACAACTGTCATATAGACGGTACTGCCAGTCGCCGTCCAGACCATTTCCCAATCAAGGTCGTTAAAAAATGTACTCATCGGTGATCCACCTCCACTTCCACGTCACTCGCTTGAAGCTTCGCGATGACCGCTTGTGTTTCATGTGCCGCACCAATCAGTTGGATGAACAACGTTCCGAGTGCACCGTCTTGCGTCTGTCCGACGTTCCCGCCAATGATATTAAATAATAAGGTCGAATCTTTCATGACTTCTGCGAGGATCGGACTTTCTGCTGTCGAACCGACGAATGTCAGCTGGACGATTTTCCCTGTCGGATAGCGCTCACGAAGTTTCGCGAACGTCAACTCGTTTTCTGTAGACGACGTCAGTTGTTTGACGAATTCTTTTGTCATCGCTTGTTTCGGATGCCGGAAGACTTCTGAAACAAGACCCTGTTCGACGATTTTTCCGGCCTCCATGACGGCGACCCGGTGACAGATTTTTTGAATGACGTGCATCTCGTGTGTGATCAAGACGATCGTCAGTTTTAGTTTTTTATTGATGTCGACGAGTAACTCTAAGATCGAGTCCGTCGTTTTCGGATCAAGGGCGCTTGTCGCCTCGTCACATAATAAGACGTCCGGGTTTGATGCCAGTGCGCGGGCAATCCCGACGCGTTGTTTTTGTCCACCGGATAGTTGTGACGGATAAGCGCCTTCGCGACCGTCGAGTCCAACGAGTTGAATCAGCTCGGAGACCCGTTCTTTCCGGCGTGCTTTCGGATATCCGCCGAGTTCGAGCGGGAACATAATGTTTTCTTCGACCGTTCGTGACCAAAGCAAGTTGAAGTGCTGAAAGACCATCGAGACATTTTTCCGGACGCCGCGTAATTCTTTCGGTCGTAACGTCGTCATCTCGACACCGTCAATTTGAATCGAACCGCTTGTCGGTGCTTCTAACATGTTCAGCAGGCGAATCAAGGTTGACTTCCCTGCACCGGAATAACCAATTATTCCGAAAATTCCGCCGCGCTCAATCGTGAGATCGACGTTTGCGACAGCTTCGACTTCGCCGCGCTTCGAGCGATAAATCTTTCCTACATCCTGTAAACGAATCACTACTGTCCCTCCTAAACATAAAAAAAGTGCGCACGTTTTAGAGCAAACGCGCGCACTTTCAGTACACAAAACCATTTGCTCTCATCTTGCAGACGTTCGTCTGCTGGAATTAGCACCACTTCGGAAATAAATTCCGCGGTTGCCGGGTTTCATCGGGCCAGTCCCTCCACCACTCTTGATAAGAGTTATCGGTATTTAGTTGTTTTTAATATATTTTGAATATTAGCAGGGGTTATTTTGCTTGTCAAACAGTTTTTTCAGAAACTTTTTCGAGCAAACTGAAAGCATGCGTTAAATCTTCTTTCAAATCCTCTGCATCTTCAAGTCCGACCGAGATTCGGACGAGACCATCCGTGATGCCGAGTTCCGCCCGACGTTCTGCTGGAATCGATGCATGTGTCATCCGTGCCGGAACGGAAATCAAACTTTCGACCGCCCCTAAGCTTTCAGCAAGCGTGAAGAAGTGTGATGCTTCCACAAGTTTCTCTGCATTTGCAGCTGAACCGACATCAAAGCTGATCATCCCGCCGAAACCAGTCGCTTGTTTTTGCTGGATCGCATGACCGGGATGCGATGCAAGTCCCGGGTAGAAGATGTTCGAGACGACGTCTTGCGCTTGCAGGAAGCTGACAAGTTCATGTGCTGTCTCTTCAATCGCTTCCATCCGGATACCGAGCGTCCGTAATCCACGGACAAGCAGGAAGCTGTCTTGCGGTCCGAGAATTCCACCCGTCGAGTTTTGGATGAAGTGAAGTTCTTCGCCGAGCGTATCATCGTTGACGACGACAAGCCCTGCGACGACGTCCGAGTGTCCGCCGATGTATTTCGTTGCACTATGCAGCACGATATCTGCCCCAAGCGCGATTGGTTGTTGCAAGTATGGTGTCGCGAACGTGTTGTCGACGACGAGCTTCAAGTCGTGACGACGCGTGATGGCTGCGATCGCTTCGATGTCCGTCACTTTTAATAACGGGTTCGTCGGTGTCTCGACGTAGAGCATCTTCGTGTTGTCCTGAATCGCCGCTTCCGTCGCGCTGAGATCCGTCGTATCGACGAATGTCACTTCGATGTTGAACTTCGGTAGGACACGTTGCATCAAGCGGAACGTTCCGCCGTAGACGTCGTCCGTCATGACGATGTGGTCGCCAGACTGAAGCAGATTGAAGACAGCATGGATCGCCGCCATTCCTGATCCGAACGCGAATCCACGGACGCCTCCTTCAAGATCAGCAATCAATCGTTCGATGCTCGTCCGCGTCGGGTTTGCTGTGCGCGAGTACTCATACCCGTCTTTTAATTGACCGATTTTTTCTTGCTTATATGTGCTCGTTTGATAGATTGGCGGTGTAACGGCACCCGTTGCCTTGTCTACACCCGTTCCTCCGTGAATCAACGCTGTTTTTTTACGCATGTGTCTCGTCCACCTTTTCAAAGATTTGTTGGCTCAAATACCGTTCTGCACTGTCTGCGAAGACGGTGACAATCGTACTTCCAGGATGGCGCTGGGCGATATCGAGCGCCGCGGCGAGTGCCGCTCCTGCTGAACTGCCGACGAGTAACCCTTCACGTGCCGCCAGTTCATGGACCTTCGTAAAAGCATCCGAATCAGAAATCGTATGAATTTCATCGACCAGGTCGCGAGAAACGAGACTTGGCCATTTAGCTGTCCCGATTCCTTCTGTTTTATGCGGTCCGGCTGACCCTCCGTTGAGGACGGAGCCTTCCGGTTCGACGATTGCCCCTTTTGTCCCGAAGCGTTCTTTTAAGAAAGCCGTCGTTCCGGCAAACGTTCCACCTGATCCGCATCCGGCGACGAACCAGTCGATGTGACCGAGTTCCGCCACAAGCTCCGGACCAAGTGTCCGCTGATAAGTGACCGAATTTTCTTCGTTTTCGAATTGGAGTGGCACATAACTGTTCGGAATCGTTTGTCCGAGTTCTTTTGCCTTATCGATTGCGCCTTGCATATCGAGTTCAGTCGGCGTGTTGACGACAGTCGCGCCGAGTGCCCGCATCAACGTCTGTTTCTCTTGACTGAACTTTTCCGGGACGACACAAATGACTTGTAAGTCATATTTTTTAGCGGCGAGCGCCAAACCGATGCCGGTGTTGCCGGCAGTCGGTTCGATGATCGTTCCGCCTGGAGTCACGTACCCCTGTTCGATTGCGGCATCAACGAGTTGGATACCGAGGCGGTCTTTGACGCTGCCCCCAGGGTTCATCCATTCGAGCTTCGCCAAAATCCGCGTACCAGCAGGCAAATCGAACGAAGTAATCTCGTACAGTGGCGTATTTCCGACGAGGTCTCGGACTGACTTCGCGATCATCCGAAGACGATGTCCCATTCGTCGCGACCGGCAAGCATTTTCTCGGCATAGTGCTTCGCTCCTTTAAGGTCATGTGCGCTCGCAAACCCACATTGCGTTTCGTTTTGTGCCGGAATCACTTCAGCCGCTAAGACGTCGTTCAGTGTCTTCTCGACCAGTTCACTCATTTTTTCGACTGAGTCAAAGTTCATCATCGCCATGTAGAAACCAGTTTGGCAGCCCATTGGCGAAACATCGATGACGTCGTCCGAATAGTTGCGGATGTTTTCAGCAAGTAAATGTTCGAGTGTGTGCATCGCACGCATCGGCATTTGCTCGACGTTCGGTTGTGTGAAACGAATATCATATTTGACGACTTGGTCGACTTTACCTTCTTTATAGCCTGCTACACGAATATATGGTGCTTTGACTTTCGTATGGTCCAAGTTAAAGCTTTCTACGTTCATTTTTTTGATTGTCATGATTTATTCCCCCATTTTCTCGGCTTCTACGAGCCAGACGAAGTGATTGTATTGTGTGAATGTCACGTCAAATCCGCGTGACGTAAAAATCTGTTCCATGACTGGAATCAGTGGATAAAATTCGCGTTCTAAATCTTCTGCAAGGTTGTCAAACCCTTGAGTTTTTGCTTCTGCAATCGTTTCTAGACGTGCTGCCTCAGAAACGAACATCGTATCGGCATAGACGATTTTTCCGTCTGCCGGTAAAATCGCTGCCATCAAATCGACGGCCTGTCCTTTTTCTTCATCCGTCAAATGATGAAACGCATAAGTCGAGACAAAACTTTTTGCCTCTGCTGCTTCAAACGATAAGAAATGACCATCTTGAACAGCCAGCGCCGGAATTTTATTGATTAAGATGTCGCGCATTTCCGGACTTGGTTCAATCGCCAGCACCTGCTCATGACGCGCAAGCAAACGTTGCGTCAAGTTGCCTGTTCCTGCGCCAAATTCGGCAACAGGTGACATCGCTTTTTCAGCGACCGTCTCTAATATTTCGTCATAACGGCGAAAGACTTCTTTGTACTCCGGATCTTGCCCCGTTACTGTGTCGTCGTAAGATGACGCCCACTCTGTAAATACATCCATGAAACGTACTGTCATGCCTTTTCGTCCTCCGCATCCCGCTTTTAATTCCGACTAATCGGATATGAATTAAAGTATTTTTCCTTAATCGCATTGTAGCAGGGACAATTCTGATTAGCAAGGCGACAGCTTCAAAATCTTTCGGAAACAAAAAAAAGGCGTTGCCGGAGAACCGACAACACGAATAATGTGGTTAGAAATGCAACGAAGGAAAACCCAGCTCTGATGCGAACTTCTTCGTTCGTCACATCAGAGGACGGCGCCCTTTCGAACTATAAAAGCAAGATGTCACAGTAGTCAGATCGACCATTCGAATCCACCACCTCTTTTTTGAACCGCTTCGTCTTTGGGGGACGACTTAAGGGGAAACAGAAAAAAAGATTTAGGATGTCATTGAATGGTTCTAAATACGAGAAACATCAGGTTCTATACCTCTGCCAGACTTCCTATAAAAGCATTTCTAGAAGTTGATATGAATATACCATTCATAAATTGTCATTGTCAATGAATTATTGTAAATATTCCGACAATTTAACATAAAGAAAAATCATCCTATGATTTTTCTTGTTATTCTGCACAAAACGCAAAGACATTTTGGACGTTTTGGAACGCATATAACCGCTCTACGACTTGATGATCCTTTACTTTGAGCAATGCCGGCACACTCATGACTTGCGCCTGCTCTAGAAATTCAGGAATGAAATTTCCATTCGCTTTTTGGATCCATTCCTCGTCTTTCGTCGCTTCGACGATGTCGAGCATCCGACTGGCGATGGCACATGTGCCGCACATCGGTGCATAGACATACAACAACCCGTTTGCCGGTACTTCTGTTACTTCCTTCATCTTGACCCCTCCTGTTATCCCGTGCTTCTGAAGCCAGTATACAAAAAAAAGGACAGCGATGAAACGAAATCGTTTCACCCCTGTCCGTCTTACCTTAAGTATTACTCGTTAATCATTGATTTGTATGCCGCAGCATCCATCAATGCTTCAACTTGTGACTCATCTTCTAGCTCGATATCAACCATCCATGCACCTTCAAATGGTGATTCGTTAACGAGTTCTGGGGAATCCGAGAGTGATTCATTGATTGCAACGACTTTCCCTGAAATCGGTGCGTACAACTCTGAAACCGTCTTGACCGATTCAACCGAACCGAATGGCTCGTTGATTGAGATCGTATCTCCGACTTCTGGAAGCTCAACGAACACGATATCACCGAGTTCGTGCTGTGCGAAATCCGTGATTCCGATTCGTGCTTTGTTGCCTGTTACTTCGACCCATTCATGCTCTTCCGAATACCGTAGATTGTCTTTGACTTGACTCATTTGCGATTCCCCCTGTGTTCTATAGTGGACTAACGGTTTTAGTATACCAAATTCAATCGGCTTCTTAATACCATTTTCCTTGATACATCTCTTCTTTAAATCCAAGTGTGACATCTGTCCCGTCCGTGACGATTGGACGTTTCAACAGCATGCCGTCACTTGCGAGCAAAGCATACTGCTCTTCTTCCGACAAGTCGGGTAAACGATCTTTCAGACCAGCCGCACGATAGGATTGACCACTCGTGTTAAAGAATTTTTTCAGCGGTTCGCCACTTTTTTGATGGAGTTCGCGAATCGTCGCGGCACTTGGTGTCTCGTTGACGATGTGTTTGTAATCGACTTCGACGCCGTTGTTTTCAAGCGCCTTCTTCGCTTTGACACATGTACTGCACTTTGGATAGCCATACATCGTTACCATATTTCATCACCTCACCTTTAAGACTAGCAGATGGATCAGTGTTCCTTCAAGCGCGCGAGTGCCGCATCAATTTGATCTTGATGATGGTGATCGTGGGCGATGAACGACGCGACGAACTCACGGGGACAAAAGCGCCCTTCATACGTCTGTTCATACTGCGCGTCCGTCAACCGTCCGAGTTGCGTCACGAGTTCGCTTCGAACCGCGATTGCTTTTTTCAGTAACGTCAGTGCGTCGACATGATGCGCATATTCGACCGCTAACCGGTTGAACTCATCAAAGTCCGTCTCGACTAACGTCAGTCGATCGTCAGGGAGCTTCGCGACAGCATGATCGAGGTAATACCGGTCCCACAGGAACAAATGGCCGACACACTCCTGTACCGTCCATTTATCGATCGCGAGCGGCGACTGCCACTCTTCATCCGATAAACGCTCGAGCGATTTGTAGTAGTCGACTGCAAACTGAAGTTCTTTTACATCTTTACGCATCGCTATTCCCTCCTCAAAAAAATTCGCCTTTACAGAGATTTTCCCTGCAAAGGCGAACTCGTAAACCTGACTTAGACGAGATATTTGTTAGCTTCAATCAAACGTTTCGCAATCGCACGTTTCGTGCCGATTGAGTTGATTGGTTGGTAACGGCTGAATTTCTTCAGTGCCGACAGCAACATCCGTAACTCGTCTCCACTTGCTGCTGCGTAGAGTGTTTCTTTCGCGTCACGTTCAACACCTTCGAATGCCTGTTGGGCGAAGACTTCCGTATAACGGATTTTGAGTTCGCTCTTCTCAGCGCCTTTTGAAGCGATCGCTTTTTCCGTCCGGACGATGGCTGACTCGAGCGCATAGATTGCACTCATGATATCGGCCGTGTTCGCGAGAATTTCCTGTTCGCCTTGTAACTTATCTTGATATTTCTGAACAGCCGTTCCAGCCGTCAATAAGAAGATCTTTTTCATCATCGCGAGCAGGTGACGTTCCCGGTCGAGCGGTTCTGTTCCGACTTCTGTCGGCATGAAGCTCATGACTTCCTGTTGGAGGCGCTGCGCTTCCGCTAAGAGTGGTAACTCGCCTTTCATCGCTTTCTTCAAGAGCGTACCTGGTACAAGCAGACGGTTGATTTCGTTTGTTCCTTCGAAGATCCGGTTGATCCGTGAATCACGGTACATGTTTTCGACTTCATATTCCGCCATGAAACCATATCCGCCGTGGATTTGAACCGCCTCATCGATGACATAATCAAATGTCTCGGACGCAAAGACTTTGTTCATCGAACATTCAATCGCGTACTCGGCAATCGAATCAGCGACGCGTTTGCCATCTTTGCTTTCTTCTTCCGACAGCTGATCGAGACTATCTTGGAAGAGACCGCCTGTCCGGTAAACTGAGCTTTCCATCGCATACGTTTGGGCTGACATCGTCGCCAGTTTCTCTTGAATCAATGGGAATGAGCTGATCGGTGTTTTGAATTGTTTCCGTTCGTTCGCATACTGAACGGCGAGATCAATCGCGCGTTTTGATGAACCGACGGCACCGACAGCGAGTTTGTAACGCCCGACGTTCAAGATGTTAAAGGCGATGACGTGCCCGCGGCCGATTTCACCGAGGACGTTTTCGACCGGTACTTCCGCATCTTCTAAAATCAATGTCCGTGTCGATGACCCTTTGATGCCCATTTTTTGCTCTTCCAGACCTGTCGAGACGCCCGGGTACTCACCCTCGACGAGGAATGCCGTGAATTTATCGCCATCGATTTTCGCATAGACGACGAACAGACTGGCGAAACCGGCATTCGTGATCCATTGTTTTTCACCGTTCAAGATGTAGTGTGTCCCGGCTTCGTTCAAGACAGCTGTCGTCTTCGCACCGAGTGCATCTGACCCCGAGCCCGGTTCTGTCAATGCGTATGACGCGATCCACTCACCTGACGAGAGTTTTGGCAAGTATTTTTGTTTTTGCTCTTCGTTTCCGAAGAAGACGATTGGCAGTGAACCGATTCCGACGTGTGCCCCGTAGCTGAGGGCGAATGAACGACCACGTGCGAATTTTTCTGTGATGATCGAAGACGAGATTTTATCCATTTGGTAACCGCCATATTCTTCCGGAACGTCTGCCCCGAGAAGACCGAGCTCGCCTGCTTCACGCAAGAGACCGACTGAAAGTTCGAACTCATGTTTTTCGATCCGGTCAAGCACCGGAACGACACGATCTTCGACGAATTTCGCCGTCATGTCACCGACCATTTTATGTTCTTCTGAAAAATCCTCCGGTGTAAAGAGACGCTCTGCTTTTAATTCATCCAGTACAAAACTTCCACCTTTAATCAATTCGTTTGTCGTTTGGCTCATTGTCCTGTTCCTCCTTCAACTAATTCGAATACACCGGCAGCACCCATGCCGCCGCCAATACACATCGAGACGACACCATATTTCGCGTTGCGGCGTTTCATTTCATGCAAGAGTGATAATGTCAGTTTTGTTCCCGTACAGCCGAGTGGATGACCGAGTGCGATTGCTCCCCCGTTGACGTTGACGATGTCTTCGTTGAGACCGAGCTCACGGATGACACCAAGGGATTGAGAAGCGAATGCTTCATTCAATTCAATCAAGCCGACCTCTTCGAGTGTGATTCCTGCGAGTTCAAGGGCTTTCGGAATCGCGACGACGGGTCCGATTCCCATGACTTCCGGACGGACACCGCCGACGGCAAACGACTTGAACTTCCCGAGAATCGGCAGCCCTTGACGCTCTGCTTCCTCACGCTCCATCACGAGTACGGCTGCTGCCCCGTCTGATGTTTGTGACGAGTTCCCGGCCGTGACACTGCCACCAAGCCGGAAGACCGGACGGAGTTTTGCCAAGCCTTCTTTTGAAGAATCTGCCCGAACCCCTTCGTCATGCTGGACGACCCAGGATTTTTCTTCGACCTTCATGTCATCGTTGACGACGTATTCCGTCACCGTGACGGGGACGATTTCATCCGTGAACTTACCGGCTGCGATCGCGGCTGCCGCTTTTTGATGACTGCGTAAGGCAAAGGCATCTTGATCTTCACGTGAGACGTGATACGTCGCTGCGACTTGCTCTGCCGTATGCCCCATGCTCATATAATATTCAGGTTCCGATTCGATGATTGACGGGTTCGGACGAACGACGTGTCCCGGCATCGGGATTTGACTCATCGACTCGAGACCGCCGGCGATGACTGCCTTCGCTTGACCGGTCATGATTTTCATCGACGCATCGGCGATCGATTGCAGACCTGACGAGCAGTAGCGGTTGATTGTGATGGCCGGTACTTCGTGTGACAAGCCGCCAAGGACGGACGCGTAGCGGGCGATGTTCATCCCTTGCTCTGCTTCCGGAAGAGCACAACCGAGAATGACATCATCGATTGTTCCCTCATATTTCGAACGCTTCAACGTTTCCTTAATCGCGATTCCTGCGAGTTCATCAGAACGCATCGCTTTAAATGACCCTTTTTTTGCTTTACCGACTGGTGTCCGCGCACCAGCGACGATTACTGCTTCTTTCATTCGAATCCCCCCAGTCAGTTACGAAGCGGCTTGCCTTTGACAAGCATATGCTGCATCCGTTGTTGTGTTTTCATCTCACCGATCAAGCTCAAGAACGCTTCCCGTTCAAGGTCGAGCATGTATTGCTCATCGACGTGTGTGCCGAACGCAACGTTTCCGCCCGCGATGACATGCGCTAACTTGTTCGCGATTTTCAAGTCATGCTCCGAGACATAACCGCCATAGAACATTTCCCGCGTTGCCAGCTCAAGCGTCGCTTTCCCTGTCCGTCCGACGACAGGAATCAAGGATTTAGCAGGTGGTGTATAGCCTGTCCGGTCGAGCTCGAGGACAAGTTGTTTCGCATCATACGTCAAGTGATCCCGGTTCATCGAAATCTGGTCGACAGAGCGGATATAGCCGAGTTCGCGTGCTTCGAACGCTGATTTCGAGACTTTTGCCATCGCGACGTTTTCAAATGTCTTTTGCGCTGCTTTTTCGATATTGACTAAACCATCCGGCGTATTTTCAAGTAAACGACGGTACGTGTTGACGTTTCCGCCACCACCTGGAATCAAGCCGACACCAACTTCGACGAGCCCCATGTAAGTCTCGAGTCCTGCTTGCAGGCGAGCTGCCGGAAGTGAAATCTCCGTTCCGCCACCGAGCGTCATCCCTTGTGGTGCTGCGACGACCGGGCGTGACGCGTAACGAATCTTTTGAATCGATTGCTGGAATTTATTGATGATCCAGTCTAGCTCGAACCAGTTTTCATCTTCTGCTTCCATCAGCATCATCGCGAGGTTCGCACCGACACAGAAGTTTTTACCATCGTTCGCGATGACGAGTCCACGGTGATTTTTTTCGACTAAGTCAATCGATTGTTCAATCATCTGCATGATGTCGACGCCGATTGCATTACTCTTCGACGTAAACTCAAGAACTGCTACGTCATCTCCGACATCGAGTAAACGGGCCCCGTTGTTCTCAAGCAAGACGCCGTTCGACTTGCGGACGTCACGTAAGCGGATTTCTTTCGGGTTCTGTTCACTGCCGACATACGTTTTGCTCGTCGCATCATAATGCTGACCATTTTCGTTGTAGAAACTTGTGTTGCCTGACGCAAGCATCTCGTCGACCCATGCCGGGACGTCGTAACCATCCTGCTTCATTTTCGCGACGGTCTTTTCGACACCGAGTGCGTCCCATGTCTCGAATGGTCCCATCTTCCAACCGAAGCCCCATTTCATCGCTTCATCGATTGCTTTGATGTCATCCGCGATTTCATGTGTCAGTTGTGCCGAGTAGAGCAGTGTCTTCGCATGGATCGGCCAGAGGAGTGCACCGACACGGTCTTTTGCAAAAACAACGGCTTTCAATTTATTTTTGGCGCCAGGAAGAGCTTTCGCCTGACCGATCGACGGTTCAGTAAGCGCTTTCTTTTCAACGTATTCAAATGAGTTCACATCGAGTTCAAGGATTTGTTTCCCGACTTTCTTATAGAAACCTTGTCCTGATTTAGCACCGAGCGAACCTTCTGCGACGAGTCGCTTCATTTCCGCCGGTACTTCAAACGTATCTTTTTCAGGACCTTCCGGTAACAGGTCATAGACGTTGTTCGCTACATGGACGAACGTATCGATTCCGACGACGTCAAGCGTCCGGAATGTCGCTGAGCTCGGACGACCGAGTAACGGTCCCGTCACGGAGTCGACTTCTCCGATCGTATAGCCGCCTTTTTTCATCTCTTCCATCGTCACGAGCAGACCATATGTCCCGATCCGGTTGCCGATGAAGTTCGGTGTGTCCTTCGCGATGACGACACCTTTTCCAAGACGCTCTTCCGCGAATTGTTTCATGAAGCGGACGACTTCCGGATGCGTGTCCGTCGTCGGAATCAATTCGAGTAGCTTGAGGTAACGTGGTGGGTTAAAGAAGTGTGTGCCAAGGAAACGTGAATTAAATGATGCCGATCGTCCTTCACGCATCGCTTCGATCGAAATCCCTGACGTATTCGAGCTGACGATCGCATCTTCACGGAGGAACGGTTCAATCGTCGCGAACAATTGTTGTTTAACATCCAAACGTTCAACGATGACTTCGACGATCCAGTCCGCTTCCTTCAAGCGTTCGAGGTCGTCTTCGAGATTACCGACTTCGATTAAGTCGATCAACGACTTTGAAGCGAGCGGTGCCGGATTTTGTTTCAGCAACTTTTGACGGTTTTCCCGTGCGATCCGGTTTCGGACGGCTCTGTCCGATAACGTAAGTCCTTGTTTTTCTTCCTGTGCCGTAAGTTCTTTTGGTACGATATCAAGCATCAATGTCCGAATTCCCGCATTCGCGAGGTGTGCCGCGATTCCTGCACCCATGACCCCTGAACCGATGATGACGGCGAATTGAATATGTTTCGTCAATTTAAGTGTGGTCGGCTGACCGATCTGACTCGCCATGATATACCCCCTGATTCGTAATTGAATGAACAACCATTCATTATTCTGACAAAAAAAGAAGCCCATCAATCTTTCCCCTGCTTCTTCTACCTCTCCATCATAAATGAATAATGATTCAGTAGCAATAAAAAAACACGTTTTGGTCAAATTTTCCTGTTAGACTAAAAGAAACAAGGGGGAGATGTCATGAAACAGACGGAACAGCTGTGGGATCAGAAGGCAACGGACTGGGCGGAACGCTCGGAAATGATGTGGACACAAGGGAGTCGTAAAACGATTATTCCTTTCCTAAAGTCGGTCATCACCGCTGGCAAGATGCTTGATTTAGGCTGTGGCGACGGAGCGGCCTGCCGCTTGCTTACTGACTCTTTTCAAATGACAGGACTTGATTTATCGGAAGAAATGATTCGGATTGCCCGCGACAAATCACCGACCCTCGACTTTGTCGTCGGCACCGGTGAAGCGTTACCGTTTGTAGATGATGCATTTGACGCCGTCCTCGCCGTCAACTCACTCGAGTGGTCGACGCGTCCGCTCGCAGTCCTTCAGGAAATCGAGCGGGTTGCACCAATTGTCGTCATCAGTCTGCTCGGACCGACAGCAGCACCACGGGCTTTAGCCTATCGTCGGCTGTACGGGGAAGATGCACCGATGGGCAATACGATGATGCCGTGGGAACTCGTCCAACTGGCAGAAGAACGTGGTTGGACATTGCTCGACGAAGCAGTCATTCAAAAAGAAGGGGCTGTGTTGACCGGTCACCGGTTACTCGATCAAGCGCATGCGTTTTCGTGTTTGTTTGCGTTTCGGACACGAAATTAAAGAAAATCGGGTCTCTATAACAGACGTATGTCCACCCGCTTTTCTCGGGCGGGACGCAAGCCGCGCCCATCTAACGATGATCGGGTCTTGCCTGTCCCTGACGGAAGCTACGCTTCCTTTTCCCGTAGAAGTCGAGTGGACACGTCTGTTTGCTGATAACCCATTCAACATAATCGTTCATCTGCTGACACGTATCAAGTAGAAAAAATCACTCGATTCATGCAACTCCTACAGGAAAAAGCGCATTTTTTTGCGCTGACAGAGACAAACAAGACCCGACTTGCGAATAGCAAAGTCTGGCTTGTGTCTCGCCTGAGGAAAGTGCATGAATAACGAGTGATTTCTTTTGAGTCTCCCAGCCAGATTAGCTACGAAAAGCACAGGGATAGAAAAAAATTCAAACAATAAAACAAAAAGATGAAGCCATGACAGCTCCATCCCTATTTTTCGATTACCCTTTGACCATTCCTTTAAGGACGAACGCGACGTTTGCCGGACGTTCTGCTAAACGGCGCATGAAGTAACCGTACCAGTCACGGCCATACGGGACGTAGACACGGACTTTATAACCGAGCTTCACGAGCTCAAGCTGACGTTCGACGCGGATGCCGTACAGCATCTGGAATTCGAACTTATCATTTCCGATTCCATTTTCCTTCGCGTAGCGAATGATTTGTTCAATCATCGCGTCGTCATGCGTCGCGACCGCAGCATAATTTCCGAGTGACAATTGAAGTTTTACGAGTTTGATGTAGTTGTGGTCGACATCTTCTTTTTCCGGGAAGGCGACCGTCGCCGGCTCCTTGTATGCCCCTTTGACGATGCGGAGGTTCGTTTCAAACCGTCCGACCCGTTTGATGTCGTCTTCTGAACGATAGAGGTAAGACTGAATGACGGTACCAATGTTATCAAACGACTGACGCAACTCTTCAAACAATTGAATCGTTTTTTCACAACGTGGTTCATCTTCCATGTCGATGGTCACGAATACGCCAAGCTCTTTCGCCCGTGTCAGAATCCGTTCCATGTTCGATCGAATTAATTGATCTGAAATATCAAGGCCAAGTGACGTTAACTTTAGTGAAAGTTGCGAGTCTAATTTCTCTTCCGCAATCATTTCGACGGCGCGGATACACTCTTGCGTCATCATCTCCGCTTCGGCTCCAGTCGAGATGAACTCACCGAGGTGATCCATCGTCACACATAATCCTTTTGCATTCAAATCTTGAATCGCCCGTTTCGATGCTTCGAGTGAATCCCCCGCCACGAAGCGACCAGCCCCAAACTTCAGACCATATCGTTTCGCTAATCCATTCAATGTCTTATTCTGCGATAAGAAGATAAAACCATCCCGTAGTACTCGTTCCATCACTCATTATTCCCCCTAAATAAATGCTAGGCTGTTTTACCGTATCGGTTCACATCACTGCACTCATATTATGACATAAAGCGCTTACATATGCTCTCTCTTTTGTTTTTTTCGTAAAGATCGTTGTGCAAAAAAACCAACTGCAAAAAACAATACGTATAAAAAGACAGCTAAGAAAAATTGCCACGAAAATGGATCGCGCAGACTCGCCCCGATGTTGTTGTAAACGAACGCCCCAGGAATGATACCGAGATAACTTGCAAGTGCAAACTGCTTAAATTTAATTTTCGATAGTCCGGACGCATAACTGATTGCATCAAATGGAAACAATGGAATCAAGCGGACGAGCAACACGACTGTAAAACCATTCGAAGCAATCCGGTCGTCGAATACCGTCAGCTTACCGGTCCCAATGATTTTCTCGACAGCGCGCCGTCCGAGCAGGCGGGCAATCCAAAAACTGAGTAAACTGCCTGTCCCGGCGCCGATGACGTCAAGCAACGTGCCGAGCCACGGACCATAGGTATAACCGCCGAACATCGTCAGTAAGCTCGCCGGGAAAAAGACGAGTGGACGGATTGTATAAGCGAGGACATAGAGCAGCATGCCGGGAAAGCCTTGCGCGAGAATCCAGTTCGACAACGCCTCTAAATCAAATTGCTCCATCATCCCCGACAAGCGGAAATAAAGGAGCAATCCGAGTCCGAACAATAAATAAAGTGAAAAGGGAAGCCAGTCCCGCAAGCGAAGTTTCTTCATGACATCGGTGCCGGTGCCACGTAATAGAAAATCGACAGGAAAATCAAGACACTTCCTGCGAGAACAAACAGATGCCAAATCGCATGATTGTACGGCAAACGAGCCCAAACGTAAAAGATGACGCCGAGTGAGTACGCGAGTCCACCGCCGAGTAGTAACAAGAACCCTTGTAAACCAAGTGCTTCATAAATCGGTTTAATGGCGAAGAGACAACACCAGCCGAGCACCAAATAAGAAACGTTCGAAATCCAGACGTGTTTCCCCGTCGAATAGAGTTTCCAAATCATCCCGAGCGTCCCGACGCCCCAGACGATGCCGAGCAACGTCCAACCAAGTGGTCCGCGTAACGTAATCAACGCGAACGGTGTGTAACTCCCTGCAATCAAGAGATAGATGCCTGCGTGATCGAGAATTTGCAGGACTTTGTTCGCTTTCGTATGCATCAGCGAATGCATCAATGTCGAGAACAGATAAAGTAAAATCATCGTCGCGCCAAAGATACTGACCGCCGTGATGTTCCATGCACTACCGGATTTCGTCGCCTGTAACACAAGCAACACGAGTGCCACGATACTGAAGATGACACCGAGCCCGTGCGTAACCGCACTGGCGATTTCTTCTTTCAAGGAATCCCCTTTTGCGAGTAACTCTTCGAGCGTTTCTTTGGACTGTTCCTTAATCGTTTTCGTAATTTCTTTTTTTGTGATCAAACAAACACCTACTTTCTAAACAAGACAGACTATGCCCTTGATTATACGCCCGAACAGCAAGACTGCCTATTAAAACATTCTGTCAATTTGATGACGTCCTGGGCACTGTAACCTATTCCCGATTTTTCATCAAAAAAATCCACTTCCCGCAAAGGAATGTGGATTTCGGATTTACCACCGTTCGATATCCGGACGATCTTTGAACGTCGATTTCGTACCGTGCCGTTCGTTCAGCACCGCTTCGACTTCTTTATACGAGACACCGCGGTCAGCAAGCAAGACCGTCAAGTGGTACAGCAAGTCTGCCGTTTCTTCCGCTAATGTGTCGTCGCCTGCGAGGACGACCTCGAATGCTTCTTCCCCGAACTTCTTCGCGATTTTCTCGCGTCCGGACTGGACGAGATAGTTCGTGTACGAAGAGTCCTCATTCGCTGCGATTTTTTCTTTTACTGTCTGTTCCAATTCATGTAGCATGGGGCACCTCCACTTCTGTATAGAAACATGTCCGGTTGCCGGTGTGGCACGTCGGACCATTCGCTTTGACCGTAATCAACAGACTGTCCTGGTCACAATCAATCCACATGCGACGGAGCTCAAGCGTATGTCCGCTCGTCTCTCCTTTCGTCCAGAGCCGGTTTTTCGTCCGCGAGAAAAACGTGACGAGTCCGGTCGCAAGCGTTTTGTCGTAAGCGGCCTGATCCATGAACCCGACCATCAGGACATCGTTTGTTGTTTCGTCTAAAATCACCGCCGCAACGAGTCCTTTTGAAAAATTCAATTCGATCATCGGACGTCGACTCCTCTCGCCTTCAAGTAATCCTTCGTCTCCGGCATCGAATACGTCGCTTCGTGGAAAATCGAAGCGGCAAGTGCAGCGTCGGCACCTGCTTCGAGACCCTCGGCTAAATGTTCAAGTGTCCCGACACCGCCGGACGCAATGATCGGCACGTTAACGACGTCGCGTAACCGTTGAATCAGTTCCAGGTCATAGCCGTCCTTCGTCCCGTCCGCGTCCATCGACGTGACGAGTAACTCGCCGGCGCCGAGCGCAACGACTTCCTGCGCCCACTCGATGACGTCCCGACCGACAGCTTGTGTCCCGCCGTGTGAGAAGACCCCCCACGAGTCGCCCGTCCGTTTGGCATCAATCGCAACGACCGTCGCCTGGACACCAAACAACTGACTGACGTCATGGACAAGTTGCGGATTCTGCAGAGCTGACGAATTGAGGGAGACCTTATCGGCACCAGCTCGTATCAGGCGTTTCGCGTCCTCGAGTGTCTTGATCCCGCCGCCGACCGTAAACGGCATGTAGATGACTTCAGCGACCCGCTCGACGATATCGAGCATCGTCTCCCGTCCTTCTTGTGTCGCCGAGATATCAAGCAAGACGAGTTCGTCCGCCCCTTGTTCATAGTAGTACTTCGCGACGGCGACGGGATCGCCGAGGTCACGTAAGTTTTGGAACTTGACACCTTTGACGACACGCCCTTCCTTGACGTCGAGGCAGGGAATGATTCGCTTCATCAACATACGGTCAGCACCTCTTTCAACGAGAGCGACCCGTCGAGTAAGGCACGGCCGATGACGGCGCCGTCCATCCCGATTTCTTTCAGGCGGGCGACATCTTCGACCGTCGTCACGCCACCGGAGGCAATCAGTTCAACGCCGTCCCGTTTCAAGCGATCGAGTCCGTCGACATCCGGTCCCTGCATCATCCCGTCGCGCGAGATGTCAGTATATAAAAACGTCTTGATGCCTTTTTGAATCAAGTGTTCGATTGCCCGTTCGAGCGTCCAATCACTTGCTTCGAGCCAGCCGCGAGTCTGGACGATGCCATTTTTCGCATCCAGGGCAACTGCTAACTTGTCGCCGGCTTTCTCAATCATCTGTTCGAGCAAGGCTTCGTCCTCGAGGGCGACCGTCCCGATCAAAATTCGATCGATACCGGCACCGACGTAGGCTTCGACCGTCTCGATGTTGCGGACACCGCCGCCTGCTTCCACGAACAACCCCGTCTCTTTTTTTATGTCGGCGATCAGGCTCAAGTGCAATGGTTCGCCGGCTTTCGCGCCATCTAAGTCAATCAGGTGAATCGCTGTCGCGCCGTCGTCCTTAAAGCGTTTCGCGATCGTCAGTGCATCACCGAAAAACGTTTGTTGCTGAAAATCACCTTGCTTGAGCCGGACGGCTTGTCCGCTCATTAAATCGATTGCTGGGTAGAGTTGCATGTCGTCTCTCTCCATTCTTTAAGTAATTTCAGTCCGACTTCGCCACTCTTCTCCGGGTGGAATTGCATCCCCGTCACCAAGTCCTTTTGGACGATTGCCGGGACGAGTCGACCGTATTCGACGGAATCGATGATCCAGTCCGGTTCGCAGACGGCACCGTACGAGTGGACGAAATAGACAGCTTCGCCGTGATTCGTCAGTTCGTGCCAGCCCATATGGGGTAAGCGGACCGTTTCCGGTAACTTCTCGATCGTCCCCGGTAAAATGCCCAGACCCTGCGTCCGACCGTTTTCGTCACTCGATTCAAACAATAACTGCATCCCGAGACAAATCCCGAGGAACGGTTTTTTGGTCGCTTGGTCCCGCAAGAAGTCAATCAAGCCGGTCTCTTTTAACCGGGCCATCGCCGGGGCATAGGCACCGACGCCGGGCAGGACGAGTGCTTCCGCCTGTCCGAGCAGTTCGATGTCACTCGTGACGATGACGGCTTCACCGAGTTCTTTTAACGCCCGTTCGATGTTCGCGATATTCCCGACGCCATAATCTACGATTGCGATCATTGATCAATCAGTCCTTTCGTCGAGGGCACGCCTTCACTCGTCACGGCGATCGCTTGGCGAATTGCCCGTCCGAGTGCTTTGAACAAGCCTTCAATCATGTGGTGCGTGTTCGATCCGTAGAGGACCTCGGCATGAATCGTCATCCGCGCGCTCCGCGACATACCTTGGAAAAATTCTTCCGCGAGCTCCGTATCGAAATCACCGAGCTTCGGATTTTTGAATTCAGCGCGGAAGACCGTATAGGGACGTCCACTGAAGTCGAGAACGACGGACGCGAGTGTCTCATCCATCGGCACACGGGATTCACCGTAGCGTTCAATCCCGGCCTTGTCACCGAGTGCTTCCGTCAAGGCAGCCCCGAGGACGATCGCTGTATCTTCGACCGTATGGTGGGCATCGATCCAAAGATCGCCCTTCGCTTCGATGATGAGTCCGATCCGCGCTTGAAAAGCGAATAACGTCAACATGTGATCAAAGAAGCCGACGCCTGTTTTGATCTCGACCGGGCCTCCCGCGAGATCGACCGCGACCTTGATTTCTGATTCTGAACTTACTCGTTCGCTTGTCCCACGACGCATTGCATTTCCTCCTCTACACATCTTTCTAGTACGTTCATTGATTCAACCGAACCACAACTGATCCGGAACGCTCCGTCAAACAAGCGGATCCGCAGTCCGGCGCTCGCACACCGTTCAGTAAAACGTTCCGCTTCATCGTATTCGACATAAACGAAATTCGCGGCACTCGGATAGGTTGTTCCGAGCGGCTCGACGAGACGGGCAATCGTGTCCCGGCTCGCATACGTTTCCGCTAAGACAAGATCAAGTTCCGGTTCGGCCATGATGGCAATCCCGACCGCTGCCGAAAGGCCGGATACATTATACGGCGACTTGATTTGTTCGACTTCCGCAACGATCGCTTCACTGGCGATCAGAAAGCCAAGGCGCAGGGACGCAAGTCCGAACGCTTTTGATAAGGTCCGGAGGATGATGGCGTTCGGATACTCCTCGAGTAAGCCGACCATCGACTGCTCGAGCGCGAAGTCGATATACGCTTCATCGATGACAACGTATTTGCCGCTGTCGAGTAACCGGCGCACGTCGGCTTCTTTTCGTAAGATACCAGACGGATTGTGCGGGTGACTGATGAAGATGATGTTCCCCGGTGCAGCAATCAAGCCGTCGACGTCGAGTGCCATCCCGTCGAGGAGCGGGACTTTGCTGAAGTCAGCCCGTGCCCGGTCGGCATAAAACTGATACATGACGAAGTCCGGTTGCGAGGCGATGACCGGTGACTCTGGACCGGCGTAGCGGGCACAGAGGTAACCGATCATTTCATCGGAGCCATTCCCGGTCACGAGTTGTGTCGGGCGGACACCGGCATAGGTGCTGTAAGACGTTTTGACTTGGTCGATGATTTCGACCGGATATTCATTTAACGGAAACGTCTCGACGAGTTGTTTAATCGTCTCGATTCCGATTGTACTATGGGCAGTAAAGCGTTCATTTTGGTGGAGTCGCATCAGTTTTCCCTCACTTCTATCGCTTGTGCGTGTGCTTCGAGTCCTTCGACCCGGGCAACTGTTTTTGCGGCATTGGCAAGACGCTGGACACCTTCCCGTGTCGCTTCGAGCATCGTCTGGTGACGCAGGAACGTCCGGGCCGATAAACCGGACGCGAAGCGCGCCGTCCCGGACGTCGGTAAGACGTGGTTCGTTCCGGCGACGTAATCCCCGAGCGTCTCCGGCGTTTCGTGACCGAGGAAAATCATCCCGGCGTGACGGATCGATTTGACGACGTCCTGCGGATTAGCGACGGCGAGCTCTAAGTGTTCGGCTGCTAGGCGGTTCGCTTCCTCGATCGCTTGCTCGAGCGAGGCGACGAAGACTCCGCCGTTTTCCATCGCACGGCGTGCAATTTCTTGACGCGGCAGTTGTTGCAGGCGTGTTTCGATGTTGGCATCGACGTCTGCTTTCATCGCTTCCGTCGGGACGAAGGCAATCGCGACCGCGTCCCGGTCGTGTTCCGCCTGGGCAAGTAAATCAGCAGCAATCCGGTCCGGGTGCGCCGTCTCATCCGCGATGACGACGACTTCTGATGGTCCGGCAACGGAATCAATCCCGACGATCCCGTAGACTTGGCGTTTTGCTTCGGCGACAAACCGGTTCCCCGGTCCAACGATCAAGTCGACGGCACCAATCGTTTCCGTACCGAACGTCAATGCGGCGACGGCTTGCGCGCCACCGATCGTATAGATTTCCGTCACACCGGCGATTTGAGCCGCGACCAAGACTTCATCCGTCAGTCCTGTCACGGGTGTCACCATGACGATCCGTTCGACACCGGCAACTTTTGCCGGGATTGCATTCATCAAAACGGTCGACGGATAACTTGCCGCACCACCCGGGACGTAAATCCCGACCGAATCGACGGGAAGAAACCGTTGGCGCCGTGTGATGTCGGCTTCGACGAGTTCGATGTCGGACGGTAACTCTTGTTCGTGCCACTCGACGAGGCGTGTCGCCATCAATTTGAGCGAGTCGATTAAATTCGTGTCCGCTTGCTCGAATGCTTGTTGAATCCGTGTTTCGTCTAATCGCAAATCCGTCAGCTCGATGTTGTCGAACTGTGCCGTATAGCGACGGACTGCTGCGTCGCCATCGTTTGCGACCGTTTCAAGGATCGCCCGGACGGCTTGTTCCGTCTCACGGTCGACGCTGAAGTTTTTTGTCGTTGCCATTACCGTGTCACTCCTTCTGTCAGCTGTTCCAGTAGTTGAATCACTTCGACCCGCTTGCGTTTGAGTGTCCATTCACTCGTAAAGAACCGGGCACTGATGTCGATGATTTTTTCGTATTCGTTCAGTCCGTTCGCCCGTAACGTCTCGCCCGTCTCGACGATATCGACGATTGCATCGGCGAGTCCGAGGAGCGGTGCCAATTCGACCGATCCGTTCAGCGGGACGATATCGACGTCGACGCCGAGTTCACTGAAGTAGCGTTTTGCGATGACCGGATACTTCGTTGCGATCCGGACCCGGCGTCCGCCTTCGAACTGGAGCGGCTCTTTCGCACAGACCGACATCCGGCAGACGCCGAACGGTAACTCCGTCAGTTCCGATAACTCTTGATCCGACTCAAGTAAGATGTCACTCCCGGTGATGGCGACGTCGAGGACGCCCTGGGCGACGTACGGGATTAAGTCCGATCCTTTCATG
Organism: Exiguobacterium sp. s102; assembly: GCF_018618635.1. Taxonomy (NCBI): domain Bacteria; kingdom Bacillati; phylum Bacillota; class Bacilli; order Caryophanales; genus Exiguobacterium; species Exiguobacterium sp. s102. The sequence continues at coordinate 290,885 of NZ_JACSML010000001.1, read as the reverse complement.
AAGACGAATTCATGCTCGCCCCGTTTGACGATCAATTCACGTTCAATCGCGCCCCATGTCTCGACGCCCGCTTCTTTTAAGTAACGCTCGGTCGCTTTCGACAGGCGTCCTTTCGTGATTCCGATTCGCATTTACAGCACCTCCGCAAGCCGTTCGACCGAAAATCCGATGCCGAACGCCTGTTGTTGTTGACCAAACTGTTCATATAACCGGTCGTAACGACCGCCGACTAAGACCGGCTCCGTCACACCATCGATGAAGCCGTGGATCGTCACGCCGTCATAATAGGTCTGTAAACCCATCTGTCCGAAGTCGAGATCGGCATTGACGGCGTCCGCTAAATCAAGGACGGCGTTCAACCGTGTTTCATCGACGAACGGTAAGATTTTTTCTGCGCCTTCACGTCCGAATAACAGTGGGAGTTTTGCCAACAATTCATCATCGAGTTCCCGGGCGATTTGTTTCAGTTCAATCACGTTCCGCAAGCGTAGCATTTGCGTCACCTGGTCACGCAAGTGGTGATCACCGACCCGTGTCTCGATCAAATGTTCAATCAGTCCGGCGTCGCCGATCGATAACGTGACTGCTTTGCCCGTCAACTCTTCAATCAGGCGGACAGCCAGCTGAATCGCTTCGACGGCTGCGATCTCGCCCCGTTCCTCAAACCCGACTTGGAACTTCTCTTCCGGCTGAAAGACCGAACCGCTGTAAAAGACACGCTTATATTGTTCACGGCCACGCTCACTGAGGGCGCGGGCGACACTTGTCGTAAAGTCCATCCGAATTTGTTCCCGTCCACCAATTTCTTCAATTAAAGGTGTGATTAATCGGGTATAGTTAGATTGTTCGAGTCCATCCTCAAGCTGACGGATGACCCGTTGCAGACGTTCTGCTGACGGTCCGACATAGTCTGTCGCCCCGTCCTTGAGTCGAATCGTAGAAAATGATTGCATGTCGCCACTCCTTTATCTTATTATCACTGTACCACGCTAAATTATTTAACGATAAGATACCTTTTTTGCGGTCCGCTTGTCAATCCTTTTGCCTGTTTTACTACCTAAAAAAACATATCGGAGGTTTTGTCATGCATTTAATGAAATGGGACGGTCACGTCCACAGCCCGTATTGTCCGCACGGAACGAAGGATCCGCTCGAAGCGTATATCGAACGCGCCCTGTTACAAGGTCTCGAACGGATCAGCTTCACCGAGCACGCCCCGTTGCCGGAAGGACTCACCGATCCGGCACCCGATAACGACTCCGGGATGTCGTTTGCGACGGCAGAACGCTACATCGAAGAACTGAAAACGTTACGCGAGACATATAAAAACGATATCGAGATCCGAATCGGGATGGAGTTTGACTACTGGGAGCATGACGTCGACGGGACACGTGACATCATCGCCCGCTACGGCCCCGAGCTGACGGACGGCATTCTGTCGCTACATTACCTCTGGATCGAGGACCGTTATTACATGGTCGACTTCAGTAAAGAAAGTTTTGGTGAGATCGTCACGAAACTCGGCAGCGTCACAGCCGCCCACGAGCGCTACTACGAAGGCATCCAGGCACTCGTCATGACGGACTTAGGGAAACACCAACCGAAGCGTCTCGGTCACCTGACGTTGCCGACGAAGTTCATCCAAGCCTATCCGCTTGAGTCAAACCCGGCGAACCTTGACGATACGTTACGGAAAATCCGTCAGGCGGACTTCACGCTCGACGTCAACACAGCAGGACTCCGTAAGCCGTTATGTGGTCTTTCCTATCCTTACCCGGAACTCCTGCAAGTCACGCAGTCTTTATCGATTCCGCTCGTTTACGGATCGGATGCCCACCTCGCGAAAGATGTCGGGGCTGATTTTGATATGAAATGGTGACGACGATGATTGTCTGATACAAAGAAACGCTCATTTTTCACTTGCTTTCCTCAGGCGAGACACAAGCCGCGGCTCCTCCGTCCAACTATGGACGGGGAACCGGGTCTTGTTTGTCTCTGACAGCGCAGACGCGCTTTTTCCTGTAGGAGTCGCGTGAAACGAGCGTTTCTTTTTTTCATTTATCAGCATATTCATGAATGGACATACAAAAAAGACCGGCAAACGTATCCCTCACGTCTACCGGTCTTATAACTTCTTTTATTCCAAATTAGCATGCTTGCCGTACATCGTTTTTGAATCAAGCTGTTTCGCCGCCATGATGTGGAGAATCAACGCGTCGTAGAACAGCAACATCGTTTGTTCAAACAACGATCCCATCGGCTGAACCGTTTCGTCTGCGGTGGCTGTCCGCTCTTTCGGCACGCCCGGCAGCTTGACGGTTAAGTCCGCTAACTTCGCCAGTGTCGATGTCGGCTCAATCGTAACGACCGCGACGGTTCCACCGATCTGTTTCGCTTTCTCGACGATCGGGACGAGTGTTTTTGTCTCACCGGATCCTGATCCGATGATCAACAAGTCTCCTTCACGCAAGTTCGCTGTGACCGTCTCACCGACGACATAAGCATCGAAGTTCATGTGCATCAGACGCATGACAAACGCTTTTCCCATCAAGCCGGAGCGACCGGCTCCAGCAAGAAAGATCCGGTCTGCCTTTAGAACGGCTTCCGCGAGTTGCATTGTCTCGGCTTGATCAATCGCTTCGACCGTCGACGTCAGCTCGTGTAAAATCGTTTGAATAGGTGTCATTTACGCCTCTTGCAGCATCCGACGCATCGTTGACGCTGTTCCTTGTTTGTCGTCTTGTCCGGTGATTCCGCCACCGACGATGATGAGGTCTGGGCGTGCTGCGATGACTTCCGATAATGTCTCCATCTTGATGCCGCCCGCAACTGCTGTTTTGGCGTTTTTAACAACGGACTTGATTGTCGCGAGATCCTCGAACGAGTTTTGACCGACGGCTTGAAGATCGTAACCGGTGTGGACACAGATGTAGTCAACACCGAGTTCATCAAGTTCTTTCGCACGTGTCGCGATATCTTTGACAGCGATCATATCCACCAAAATCTTCTTGCCTGATTTTTTCGCTTCTTCCACGGCACCTTGGATCGACATATCTTCGGCTGCTCCAAGAATCGTCACAATGTCGGCACCGTGTGCGACAGCTTGGCTGACTTCATAGCCGGCAGCATCCATGATTTTTAAGTCGGCGAGAACCGTTAAGTTCGGGAATGCCGCTTTCATTTCTTTGACGGCGCGAAGCCCTTCGTTGATGACGACCGGTGTTCCAATCTCAACGATATCTAAGTTTTCTTCACCAATTTCTTTGACTAAAGCGATGGCACCTGCTGTATCGACTAAATCGATCGCGAGTTGTAATTTCATCATTGATCTCTCCCATTCTTCTCTCTATTTGTGAATCCTGGCACTTCCTTCTGACGTTCGTGAAGGAACATGACTAAATATAATCCTCATAGACGAACTTGGGAAGTACGCACTTTTAATTTACATAGTGCGGTTTTTCATACATAGTGCGGAAAAGTATACTGTCGATGACAAGAGGGCTATACTAAAAAAGGAGGTGGATTGATGCCACATTTTGAAGACCGGCAGTTTAATTGTGAAAAGGAATTGACCCTCTCGATCATCGGGGGGAAATGGAAGATGCTGATTCTTTGGCACCTCGGGAAAGAAGGGACCAAACGTTTCGGAGAGCTGAAAAGTCTGATGCCCGGCATTACGCAACGGATGCTCGTCAATCAGTTACGGGAGCTGGAAGACCACCACATCATTCACCGGGAAGTCTATCCGGTCGTTCCGCCGAAGGTCGAATATTCATTGACGTCACACGGCCACAGTCTGATGCCGATTCTGGACGCGATGTACGACTGGGGTAAGGATTATGCCAAAAACGTCCTCGAAGTCGACTTTGAACAACAAAAATTATCACAATAAAAAAGATGCTCGTCTGTCCCGTCTCAATCTGAGAGGAGGCAATCGAGCATCTTTTTTTAGACTTCTTCCGTTGTAAAAATCTTCGACATCGCCAGTTCATCGACGTACTCGCCGTCAATCAGCAGCGAGGCAATCCGCGTGCCTTCGATGTTGAAACCGAACTTATGATAAAGCTCGATTGCCCGCAGGTTATCTTTGCGAACCGTCAGTTCCAGCCGGACGAGTCCCGCTTCAACGGCAAAGGCATCGACTGCTTCGAGTAATCCGGCACCAAGACCTTGACCGGTATAGGCGTCGAGCAAGCCGATGACGAGGTTCGCCCGATGACGGATTCGGCTTGGTTTGCCACCAACGACCAACACATAACCGACAAGTTGCTCATCGACATCGACGACGAAAATATCCGAGTTCGCCGCCTGACCAAACCGTTCGATGAACGCTTCCGCCTGCTCCGTCGACATGCTGCGTTCTTCCGGTTCGTACAACATATATTTCGTTTCCCGATCAATCCGTCGCATCAAGTCCGATAATGCCTTTCCGTCCATCAAGGTGGCACGTCGTATCATAGATGTCAGCTCCATTTCGATAAAACATAATATGAAAAAATTCGTTCTTTTAGTGTACTTGATTAAAACGTAACACGTAACCCTTTTTAAAATCTTAGATTGAATTGCACTGCACTACATTTCCAATCAACAAAGATGTCGTTTAGGTAGTATACGCGTAATCCGGTACATTCCCCTCTTTATGAACAGGGTGATTCATTGATTTGATGAAGAATCAAGTCTACGATGTCTTGTTGACTCATATCGATGGTGAGCATCATTTCTCCGTTTATTCCTAACTGATCATGCGGGATCCACCAGGTATTTAAACGTGCTTCCCCAAACTCTTTTGCAGAAGAACGTAATTTATGTCGCTCGACCGTTTCTGTAAAAGGTAAATCAAAGTAATAGACATAGACGTGATGATCAAAGTAGTCAACGAGATCAAGTAGTAATTCTTTATAAACTTGTTTTTTCAATATCCCCTCTAAAATAACCACTTTGCATGTACCTTTACCAAACTCCGTAATTCTTTTGATTAGCTCGATTGACATATTCCCTTGCAAGTCTGGTACCATCAACATCTCGCGGCGCACAATATCCTGTGAAACCAGCAGTGTTTCTTCTCCTAAACTTTTTTGAAGCATTTTTGCAATTGTTGTTTTCCCGCTTCCAGAATTACCACGTAAAATAATCAATTTCGTTTTGATTTTTATCAGACCTTTCAAAATTAAATTCCGAAATGAATCATATGCTTTTCTTCTTCTATCGCTCTTATGATAATCAAAACCAGTTCTTGAAGATCAGCAGATTTTTTTAAACAACTTGAAGAAATTACAATATCACAAAATAACGATAGCGACTCAGGTGGAATAATTGTAGTACCATGGTACGCCAAGCCACTAGCTGGTCGATTAAATGTCTGGAAATATGTTTTCATGATTAACAGTTGCTCCATTAAATCGCTAACAACATTGTCACCAACACTAATGCAATTAAATTTCTTTGGTTCATAATCAATGTACCTCGGTAGATTTTTATGATTATCAATAATTCCAAATTCGTGATTAAGCGCTATATTTTTCACCTTCTTATAATTAATTGATTATGCTAAGACCATTAATCTAAGTACACTTTTTAGCAATACTATAACTTTCTCTTCTTAAATTCAGTAAAAATCCTATAAAAAAAACCCTTGATTTACAAGGGTTTTGACAATCTTTGAAATCTTAACGATTTCAGGGTATGGAGACGGTGGGAGTCGAACCCACGTCCGAAGGCATCGTATACTTAAGCTTCTACGTGTGTAGTCAATTTATTGGGATCTCGTCGTCAGGCTGCCAATTGACAGGCGTCCGTCCGACCAGTCTGATTCCATCTCTTCTCTTTCCCTCCAGACGGAAGGGTCCAAGCGTAGCCTGTTTAAAGTGAGACCCTAGAAATCAGCCGACCAGGCGACGGCTGCTAGGATCCGTAGCTGCTATTAAGCTGCTGCGAGTTGTGTGTTAGTTTTGCCAGTTATGGCTGATGCGTTTTAACGAGGCCGACCCCTCGACACGCCACAGAAGACCGAACTACCCCCGTCGAATCCGTAACGTCCCCAAGATATAAAATTGGGGCTTTCCGAATACTATTATAATAGCAGAAAAGTGTTACGGGTTCAATACTTTTGCTTGTCGCGTAACGCACGGTCGATATCCCGCTTCGCATCCTTCTTCTTCAGGTCGTCGCGTTTGTCGAATTTCTTCTTCCCGCGACCGAGTCCAATCAGACATTTCGCGTAGCCGTTCTTGATGTAGACCTTCAACGGCACGATCGTATAGCCGTCGCGCGAGACCGATCCCATCAAGGTTGCGATCTGTTTTTTGTGCAGCAACAGTTTCCGCGGACGGAGCTGTTCGTGGTTGTACCGGTTCCCCTGTTCGAAGTGGGCGATGTTCGAGTTCCAGAGAATCGCTTCCCCGCCGTCGAACCGGACGAACGCGTCACCGATACTGATTTTTCCTTTACGGACCGATTTGATTTCGGTTCCCGTCAAGACGAGACCCGCTTCGATCGTATCTTCAATCGCATAATCAAACGACGCCCGTTTGTTGTTGGCTAATACTTTTGAACTTGTCCCTTTTGGCATCTCTCTTCCACCACATTTCTAAACAGAAGCGCTTATTTGCGCTTCCGTTTTTTATTCGAGACCGCTTTATGGAACGGCGGTTTATCCTTCTTGTCTTTCCCGGCAAAGCCTTTCCCTTTTGACTGTTCGTTCGGTTTCCCTGGACGTTTCGACTTGCCGCGACGGTCGTCTTTCTTGTCGTCGCGTTTTTGTCCCGGACGGCCGCCAGATGAACGAATCGTCTTCGACTCAAACCGTTTTTTCGGTTGGCGTTCCGGCATCCCGACGACCGCAAAGTCAATCGTCTTCTCATCGATGTTGACACCGGTGACTTTAATCTCGACGACGTCACCGATCCGGAACTGTTGTTTCGTCCGTTCGCCGATCAACTGGTAGTTCGCTTCGTCGTACCGGTAGAAGTCATCCGTCATCGCCTGGATGTGGACGAGTCCTTCAATCGTGTTCGGTAACTCAACGAACATACCGAAGTTCGTCACGCCACTGACGACACCTTCAAACGTCTCGCCGATGTGTTGCTCCATGTACTCGGCTTTCTTCAGGGCATTCGTTTCGCGTTCCGCGTCGACGGCACGGCGTTCCCGTTTTGAGGCGTGATCGGCGATTTCCGGCAGCATTTCGGCATAACGGTCCTGTGTCTTTTGCGATTTATCATTAAAGATGATGTACTCGCGCAGGAGACGGTGGACCATCAAGTCGGGGTACCGGCGGATCGGTGACGTGAAGTGCGTGTAGAAATCGGTCGACAGACCAAAGTGACCGATCGGCTCGACGTCATATTTCGCCTGTTGGAGCGACCGTAACATGACCGTACTGACGACGGCTTCTTCCGGCTCGCCTTCGACGGCGTTCAGAATCGTCTGCAACGTCTTCGGTGTGACTGACTCGCCTTTGCGTTCAACATTGATGCCGAAGTTGGCGATGAACTTGAAGAACGTATCGAGACGTTCAGCTTTCGGCTCATCGTGGATCCGGTACATGAACGGCAGTTTTTGATGTTGGACGTGCTCGGCGACTGTTTCGTTCGCTGCAAGCATGAACTCTTCAATCAACTTCTCAGCGACGGACCGTTCCCGTAACAGGATATCGCTCGTCTTGCCTTCTTCGTTGACGAGGACTTTCGCTTCCGGGAAGTCGAAGTTGATCGCCCCGCGGCGCGAGCGGCGTTCGCGGAGGATCGCTGCCAGTTCCGCCATCTGATCGAAGTTATCGACGAGATCGTGATATTTCGCGATCACTTCTTCGTCTTCGCGTTCGATGATTTTCCGGACATCGGTATACGTCATCCGCTCCGTCGTCTTGATGACACTCTGTAAAATCTCATGATTGACGACAGCACCGTTCTTGTCGATTTCCATGATACAGCTTAGCGTCAACCGATCGACGTGCGGGTTGAGTGAACAAATCCCGTTCGACAGGCGGTGCGGAATCATCGGAATGACTCGGTCGACGAGATAGACACTCGTCCCGCGTTCGCGTGCTTCTTCGTCAAGCGGTGAATCTTCCTTGACATAGTGTGAGACGTCAGCGATATGGACACCGAGCTCATAGTTGCCGTTCGCAAGTCTTTTGACGTGGACGGCATCATCCAAGTCCTTCGCGTCAGCACCGTCAATCGTCACTGTGACTTCGTTCCGTAAGTCAACGCGACCGACGAGGTCCTTCTCATCGATTTGATCGGGAATGTTGTTCGCTTCCGCAATCGCTGCGTCCGAGAAGTCGACGTTGATGCCGTGCTTGTGGACGATTGATAAGATATCGACACCTGGGTCATTTTTATGACCGATGATTTGTAAGACTTTTGCGGTCCCGGCGTAACGTCCGTCCGGGTACTTTGTGATCCGGGCGAGGACTTTATGTCCGTCGACGGCACCGAGCGTATCTTCGTCCGCGACGACCGGTAAGAACGTCAGCTTCGAGTCATCCGGTTCGATGTAGGCGATCGATTCAATCCGTCCTTTAGGACTGACGAACGTCCCGACGAAATCAGCCGGTCCGCGTGAAAGAATCTTGAGCAACTTCCCTTCGCGGCGGTCGCCGCCGTTTGATTCGGCGAAGACTTTGACGAGGACACGGTCGCCGTTATAGACGTTACCGAGTTCCGGGGCCGGCAGGAAGATATCGCCTGCTGAACCGTCTTCCGGTGAAACGAATCCGAATCCGCGTTGATGGACGGAGATTTTCCCGGCGACTTGCCCGATTTGCGCGAGCGTGCCGTATTTGTTCGAGCGGGTCCGGGCGACGAGTGCCTCTTCTTCGAGTGCGTTCAACGTCCGGATCAATTCTTTGAATTCTGTTGTATCCGATAGTTCTAGTTTTTTCGTTAATTGATCGATCGACAGCGGACGTTCTTCCGCCGTGATGACCTCGAGTATTCGTTCACGTAATTCCAACGTGACACCTCCAGTTAATTGCTCCAGTTCAACGATTCTAAAAAGTCATGAATGTCCGCGTGGAGCTTATCTTTTTCTTTGTCGAGCGTAATGACATGACCTGAGTTCTCATACCAGATCAGCTCTTTTTGGAAGGCACTGACACCATCATGAATGATGTTGGCCGAGTCCGTATTGATCATATGATCATTGCGGGCCTGGACGACGAGTGTCGGTGCGTAGACATCTTCGAGTGAATCGCGTGTGTCTTTTAGCAACGCTTGTAAATCTTTTAAGGTCGGCATCGGTTCGAACGCTGCCATTTCCTGTTCGATTTGTTCCGGTGACTTTCCTTCTCGTTTCTTAAATTCGATAGCGTACTCGGTAACGCCTGCATACATGACGTCTTCACTTTTAATATAAGCGGGTGCGCACATCGGAATGACCGCTTTGACGGGACGGTTCATCGACAGTTTCAGTGACATGACGCCACCAAGCGATAACCCGCAGACGGCGATTTCGTCGTACCCTTTCGCGACGAGATCTTCGTACCCGTCGAGGACGTCCTGCCACCAGTCGGCTGGCCCAGTCTTCGTCAGCTCTTCGGGTGGGACGGCGTGCCCTTTATATTGTGGGGCGAGTGATGTATAGCCCTGTTTTTGCAGGTAACGACCGAGGATCCGGACATCGGCACTCGAACCCGTGAAGCCATGTAACAGTAAGACGGCCCGTTTGCCGGCTTCAAAAAAGAATGGTTTTGGTAATGTAATTTTCATAAAATGATTCCCCCTCTAACTCTATACCCCAAAATGAAAATTTAGAAATCGAGAAAACAAGAAAAAACGACAGCGCAAACGTACGGCTGTCGTTTCAATACTCACTTATAAAAAGCGACGAGTAACGCCAAAATAAAGAATAAAGCTCCTAGAACAGATGCCACACGATTCAGGACCGCATCCAAGCCACGAGCTTTTTGGCGACCAAATAATTGTTCTGCCCCACCAGTTAATGCTCCGAGTCCAGCCGTACGGCCTGACATCAAGAGAACGACGATGATGAGAAGAACGGAAACGACGATGAGGCCGACAAGAGCCACGTTATGAATGATCATCGATGATCCTCCTTCAATAATATACGCTTCTTTCATTATAGAGAAAAACAGGTACGGGAACAAGGAATAGATTTATCGGATTCCAGTTCCTGCAAAAAAACATCAGTCGCTAAAGGATTGCTCCAGTGCGACTGATGATAGAAGACTTATTGCTTGATGAGATCGAGTTCGACTGGAATGTTCTTGTCGACTGTCTCGCCTTTCAAGTGTTTGATCGCTGTATCGATGCCCATCTTCCCGATTTCTGTCGGTTTTTGCGCAACTGTTCCTGCCATCTTGCCATCTTTAACAGCTTTGACGGCATCGTCTGTCGCGTCAAATCCGATGACTTTGACATCTTCCATGCCGGCTGCTTTCAATGCTTCGACCGCACCGAGTGCCATTTCGTCATTGTGGGCGAAGACTGCTTTGATGTCTTTGTTGTTTTGAAGAATGTTTTCCATGACAGACAGACCTTTTGCCCGGTCGAAGTTGGCGGATTGTTTTGCAACGACGTCCAGTTTCCCGTCGACGGCCGCGTGGAAGCCTTCGCCGCGGTCACGCGTTGCTGATGCACCTGGAATTCCTTCGAGTTCAACGACTTTTGCTTTGTCACCGACGAGTTCGATCATGTATTCACCGGCTTGTTTTCCACCTGCGACGTTATCCGACGCGATGTGGGCGATGACGTCACCGGCTTCAGCGTTCCGGTCGACTGTGATGACTGGAATATCGGCATCGTTTGCTGTTTGGACGGCCGCACCGACTGCTGCTGAGTCCGTTGGATTGATCAAGATGAGATCGACTTTCTTTTGAATCATGTCTTCGATGTCGCTTGCTTGTTTTGCCGCATCATCTTGTGCATCTGCGACTTGCAGTGTTGCGCCTTGTGCTTTTGCTTCTTCTTCGGCTCCTTCTTTGAGTGAAACGAAGAACGGGTTGTTCAGTGTCGAGATCGAGAGACCAATCTTAAAGTCCTTTGTCTTCGTCTCTTTTTCTGTGTCACTGCCTGGCTGCTCTGTCGAACACGCGGCTGCGAATACCATCAAGGCCATCATGACGAGTGCAAGTAATTTTTTCATCTGTAATTTCCTCCTTTAAAATGTGTGTGATTACGTCGTTTGTTTCCGGTCTGCGAGGACGGCGAACAGGATGACGAGTCCTTTGACGACAAGTTGGAAGAACGATGACACACCGAGTAAGTTCAAGCCATTGTTGAGTGTCCCGATGATCAAGGCTCCAATCAATGTTCCGACGATCCAACCGCGACCACCGGATAGACTTGTCCCGCCGAGGACGACGGCTGCGATTGCGTCGAGCTCATACGATGTTCCTGCTGTCGGTTGTGCCGAGTTGAGGCGTGACGTCAGGATGATGCCGGCGAGTGCTGCCATCAAGCCGGATAGCGAGTAAATCATGATTTTGACTTTGTTGACTTGAATCCCCATCAATTTTGCCGCTTCTTCATTTCCACCAATGGCATATGTGTAACGCCCGAACGTCGTTTTCTTCAAGATGAAGTAAAGGACCGCGAAGGCGATTAACATCGTCACGACCGGTACAGGGAAGATCCAGAAGTAACCCCGACCGAATAATTCAAACCATCCACCTTGCCCGAGTCCCGTGATGGGTCGTCCGTCCGTATAGACGAGCGTCAGGCCACGGAAGATTGTCATCGTCGCCAGTGTCGCGATGAACGGTGCGACTTTCCCGAGTGAGATGACCATGCCGTTTAACGCACCCATGATAGCGCCGACGATCAGTCCGGCGAGAACAGCGATAATGGCTGATGTTCCGTCCGTCATCAGTCCGGCGACGAACGCCGACGATAAGGCGAGAATCGAACCGACCGATAAATCAATCCCACCCGTCAAGATGACGAACGTCATGCCGAAGGCGATCAAGGCGTTGATCGACACTTGGCGTAAAATGTTGAATAAGTTATTGAGTGTTAAAAAGTCCGGTTCCATAATCGATACGACGAGCACGATCGCGAACAGTCCGGCGAGCGGACCGAGCTTCTGCCCGATTCCGAGCCGACGTGGTTTCTTTTCCGTCAGTTTCCCTTGCATCAATTCCATCTCATTGTCCTCCTGTCGCAAGTGTCATGATACTTTCTTGCGTCGCCTCTTGTTGTTCGAGCATTCCGCTCACTTGCCCTTCCCGCATCACGTAGACGCGGTCACTCATCCCGAGAATCTCCGGGAGGTCGGAACTGATCATGATGATTGCGACACCAGACGCGGCGAGCTCATTCATAATCAGGTAAATTTCTTTTTTTGCCCCGACGTCGACACCACGTGTCGGTTCGTCGAGGATCAAGACATCCGGTTTCGTCCCGAGCCACTTCGCGAGGACGACCTTTTGCTGATTTCCGCCGGAGAGTGACTTCGCCGGTTGATCCATCGAACTGTGACGGACCGACAACGACTTGAGATAGCCTTCCGCGAACTGGCGCTCCGACTGATCGGAGATGACACCCGACTTCGCTAACGACTGGATTGTCGGTAAGGAGATGTTCTCCCGGAGTGAGAAGTCGAGGAACAAACCCTCGCCTTTTCGGTCTTCCGTCAAGAAACCAAGTCCTTGTTTGATTGCATCATATGGGGATTTGATGTTGATGACGTTGCCATTCAGCTTGATTGTTCCTGCCTTCAGGCGATCGACACCGAACAGACCACGCATGACTTCCGTCCGTCCCGCTCCCATCAAACCGGAGAAGCCGACGATTTCACCGGCCCGGACGGAAAACGAAACGTCTTCGAACCGTTTCCCCGTCGCTCCCGTCACTTCTAAGACCGTGTCACCGTATGTGACCTTGCGTTCCGGGTAGCGTTCACCCATCTCGCGTCCGACCATTTCCCGAACGATTTGTTCAAATGATGTCTCAGCGATCCGGTGGGTCGAGACGGAGACCCCGTCCCGCAAGACGGTGATCCGGTCACACAGTTCGAAGATTTCTTCCATCCGGTGCGAGATGTAGACGATCGAGACGCCTTGCTCGCGTAACGCCGTCGCGACACTGAACAGGGCGCGAATCTCACGTTCCGTCAAGGCAGCTGTCGGTTCATCCATGATGATGACCTTTGCGTGCGTCATCAGTGCTTTTGCGATCTCAATCATCTGTTGTTGCCCGACCGATAACGTCCGCGCCAGTTGATTGACATCCATGAAGACGTTTAGTTCCGCCAGTTCCCGTTCCGCGAGCCGTTTCATTTCCGCCTGTTTCAACACACCGAAGCGTGAATTCAACTCACGACCGAGGAAAAGATTTTCCGTCACAGTCAAATCAGGCAGAATGTTTAACTCCTGGTGAATGAAGGCAATCCCCGCTTCTTCCGCCAGTTTCGGATTTTTATAGTGTTGTTCGACACCATCGACTTGAATCGTTCCTTCGTCCGCTTTATGGACACCTGTCAAAATCTTCATCAGCGTTGACTTACCGGCTCCATTTTCCCCCATCAAGGCATGAATTTCACCTGTCGCAAGTTCGAAGTCGACACCCTTTAAGACGGGCACGGGACCAAACGCTTTTGTGATTCCTGTCATCTCAATGTGCATCGTGCTTCCCCCTTAAAAAATGACACCGGCGTGTAAAATTACATTGGCGTAAGGTGTCGCTTCACCTGTCCGGATGATGACTTTCGCCTGCTTCGTTAGCTCTTTAAACGCTTCGTGCGAGACGTATTCCGTCGTCACGTTTAATTGACTGACCGTAGTGAGTGCCGCTTCGTTCGCATCCTTGATTTCGGTTGCCAGTGTCACCTGTTCGACCGCCATATCGTCCGCGACGACGCGCAAGACGTCGGCAAACGCCGGTGTCCCGAGTTCGAGCGCTAAATCAATCCGCGCAACGCCCGTCGGAATCGGTAAGCCGCAATCAGCGATGACGATCATATCGGTATGACCGAGATCTGCTAAGACTTTACTGATTTGACTGTTCAAAATGCCGTGTCGTTTCATACTTCGACCTCCATCTGTTCCCGCGATGGCATGCCGCCTTGAGCACCGAGCGCCCGGACGGACATACCGGCTGCCTTGTTCGCAAAGCGAATCGCTTCCGTCAGTGACTTTCCTTCCGTCAACGCGACAGCGAGTGCCCCGTTGAACGTATCGCCGGCACCGGTCGTATCGACGACGTCCGTCTTAATCGCCGGCACCGTCACGATGGCGTCGCCGTCATAGAAGCGGGCACCACGACTGCCTTCCGTTACAATCAATTTATTCGGATACTGGCTTAACCAATGTTCAAGAGATTGTTGTTGTCCGAAAATCAAGCCGCATTCATGTTCGTTTGGTGTTAAGTACGTCACGTCTTCGAGCAACTCGTCGTCAAGGACGATGGCTGGCGCCGGATTCAAGATAACGGGAATACCGTGCTCTTTTCCGTAACGCGCCACCTGTTTGACCGTTTCCAGTGGAATTTCGAGCTGTAATAAAATCATGTCCGTCTGACCGAGCAAGCTGTCGAGCTGGCTCTCGTCATAGACGACGGCGAGGTTCGCCGACTGGACGACGACGATCGAGTTGTCGCCTTCCGCGAGCGTGATGTGGGCCGTTCCCGTCCGTTCGTTCGCGATCGTTCGGAGGTGTGTCGTCCCGACGTGTTCCGCTTCGAAGTTTTGGCGGATCGCTGTACCGCTCGCATCGTCACCGATGCATCCGACCATCTCGACGCTCCCGCCGAGCCGGGCGACGGCAACTGCTTGATTTGCCCCCTTACCACCCGGGACGGTATGAAACGCTGAGCCGATGACTGTTTCACCCGCTGACGGACGACGATCGCTTTCGACGACCAGGTCCATCGAGATACTCCCTACTACACTGATTTGTTTCATATTTGTTCATCCTTCCGCTTCGTCGTTTCCCGTTCGATGACTTCGACCGTCAACTCATGATGGACGGCCGCGATTTCTTTTCCTTCAATTCGTTGAATCAGCAATTTCGCCGCCAGTTCCCCCATCTGATAAATCGGCTGGGCGATCGTCGTCAGTGGCGGTGAAATCATTTGCCCGAGCTCGATTCCGTCATACCCGATGACTTGCAGTTGCTCAGGAATCGCAATCCCGCGTTCTGCCGCGACTTGAATCGTTGCCGCTGCAATGACATCGTTCGCTGCAAAAATTCCGTTACAGGTATAGTGGTCGAACAAATAGTTCGCCGCGTCGAGTGCGCCTTGAAAATGAAACGGGGACTCGATGCTTGCGACGAGATGTTTTCCTGCGACTTCTTCAAAACCATCCCGGCGTTTTTTGATCGTCGGTAACTTTGACGGCCCACTGATGACGACGAGTTCATCCGCTCCGTGATCGAGCAAAAATTGGGCTGCCTTCTTCCCGCCGTCGTACCCGTTTGATGTGACGGTCGGGATTGCTCCTTGTAACACCCGGTCGAGTGCGACGATCGGCACTTCGATGGTTTCATAGTTCGGGTTGTTCGAGTAGTTCGTCGTAATGATCAATCCATCGACATGCATCGCTTCGAGAGACTGGATATATTCATGTTCTTTCTGAAACTGTTCATCCGTGTTACACAAAATCACTTGATATCCATGCTTATGTGCCATATCCTCGACGGCACGTGCCAGTTGGGGAAAATAAGGGTTTGTGATGTCCGGTACGATCAATCCAATCAATCCTGATCGTTTTTGAAACAAGGAACGGGCGACACGATTCGGTCGATAATCAAGCTGTTTAACCGCTTGAAGCACCGCCACACGCGCTTTTTCGCTGACATATCCTTTTTCATTCATGACGCGTGATACCGTTGCGACTGATACATTTGCCACTTTCGCTACTTCCCGGATGGTCGACATGATTTCGCCACCTCTTTCTTTTGATAACGCTTACAATATGTATCATATTGTGTAACCGGTTACACATCAACCGTTTTCCGTAAAATATATTTTATTTATTTTATTCCGCTTACTTTCTAAAACTCCATACATAGCAAAAAAGTACGAAAAAACGTTTCATACGAACGTTTTCCGTACTTTTCAAGAGTGTTGGTGTCGTTTTTTGAAAGCTCTTCGAAGGATCGCAATGACGAACGCGAGGATCGCGAGCGGTTCGAATAAGTAGATCAGCAAAAATGTAACATCGATGATGGCATCTTGCGGATTGTACCGTAAGATATAAATCGCACCCGGTAGTAAGGCAATCAATCCCCCGACACCCAGGATGGTTCCGATGATTAAACTTTGTCGTGAGAAACGACTCGTGATTTGATAAAGTCCGATGAATAGAATCAATTCCGTGAAATAGATGATACGTAACGGAATATCGTCAATCGATGTCTCCATTCCTAGAAATAAATAACGAAACAACATGATTCTTCCCTCCCCGTTCTTTCTTCTGTACCCGGTTATTGATTCGATTAATGCAACAACTGCGACTTGACTGCATATCCTAGCTTAATTTAGGGAACTAAACTAGAGGATAGAGGTTAAATCAAGGATATAAGAGAAAGTTGGGGGTTTCGGTGAAAGAAGAATATTCAATGAAAGTCGTCAGCTGTTTAAATGATTTTTTTAAAAACAACAAAGAACCACTCGAAGTCGATTTACTGCGTGGACTTCCACCCGTCGTCTTGTTGCTAAAAGATGGAGCAAAACGATCATTTCCTGTTGAAACCAATCTTCATGATGAATTGCTGAGTGATATCAAGCGACTTGTGCAAGAATGCCTGGATCCGGAGACCTTGCGCAATCTTGACATCGACACAGATTTACCTGAATTTTTTGTCACGAAAGCACCACTGTATTCACCGTATCATTACCTCGTTACGTTTATTGAGGATTGATTTCAAAGCGTAAAATTTCATTTTAATATTACGGGATTCGACATTGAGTCGGATCTCGTTTTTTTACATTTACCAAAAAAATCATTCATTCGCTCGCTTTTCTAGGGCGGGACGCAAGCCGCGGAGCTCTTTTCAGATCTCCGGGTCTCGCCTGTCCCTGACGGAAGCGTCGCTTCCTTCTCCCTTAGAAGTCGAGCTATGAATGACTTTCCTTATTTCCTATAAACCGGGGTCACTTATTTCATGCGACTCCTACAGGAAAAAGTGCAAGCCTGCTTGCGCTGTCAGAGACAAACAAGACCCGATTTCCTGCCTACAAGAGGCAGGGAAACTGGCTTGTGTCTCGCCTGAGGAAAGTGCGTGAAATAAGTGTGATCCCGTCTCCCCCCTTAGGAAAGCTAGTGAATCGGTTTTGTTTTTAAACTACAGGACAAAAAAACAGCCCCTCGCTAAGCGAGAGACTGTCGACTCAATCCGTAAATTACTTCTTGAGGTTGTAGAATGATTTGATACCATCGTAGACAGCAACATCTGAAAGCATGTCTTCGATGCGGAGAAGTTGGTTGTATTTCGCGATACGGTCTGTACGTGAAAGTGAACCCGTTTTGATTTGACCAGCGTTTGTCGCAACAGCGATGTCAGCGATTGTTGAATCTTCTGTTTCACCAGAACGGTGAGAAACGACAGCTGTGTAACCAGCTTTTTTCGCCATTTCGATTGCGTCGAATGTTTCAGTCAACGTACCGATTTGGTTAACTTTGATGAGGATCGAGTTAGCGATGCCTTTTTCGATACCTTCAGCAAGTTTTTCTGTGTTTGTTACGAACAAGTCATCCCCAACGAGTTGAACTTTGTGTCCGATACGATCTGTGAGAAGTTTGTGGCCATCCCAGTCGTTTTCGTCACAGCCATCTTCGATTGAGATGATTGGGTATTTGTCGACGAGTTGTGCGTAGAATTCAACAAGCTCTTCTGTAGAAAGGACTTTGCCTTCGCCAGCGAGGTTGTATGTTCCAGCTGCTTTGTCGTAGAACTCAGAAGAAGCGACGTCCATTGCAAGGTAAACATCTTCGCCTGCTTTGTAGCCAGCTTTTTCGATTGCTTCAAGGATAACTGTGATTGCTTCTTCGTTTGATTTCAAGTTTGGAGCGAATCCACCCTCGTCACCAACTGCTGTGTTAAGACCCATTCCGCTAAGAACTGATTTCAACGCGTGGAAGATTTCAGCACCCATACGAAGTGCTTCTTTGAATGTTGGAGCTCCAACAGGCATGATCATGAACTCTTGGAAGTCAACGTTGTTGTCAGCGTGTGATCCACCGTTGATGATGTTCATCATTGGAGTTGGAAGTGTTTTCGCATTGAATCCACCGAGGTACGTGTAAAGTGGAAGTCCAAGCTCATCTGCAGCAGCACGAGCAGCAGCCATCGAAACACCGAGGATTGCGTTAGCGCCGAAGTTACCTTTGTTTTTTGTTCCGTCGAGATCGATCATTTTTTTGTCGATTCCAGCTTGGTCGAAAACATCGTAACCGATGATTTCAGGTGCGATTTTTTCGTTGACGTTGTCAACTGCTTTCAAGACACCTTTACCGAGGTAACGTGCTTTGTCGCCGTCACGAAGTTCTACTGCTTCGTGCTCACCAGTTGATGCGCCTGATGGGACGAGTGCGCGACCAAAGCCGCCGTCTTCTGTATATACTTCTACTTCTACTGTTGGGTTACCGCGTGAGTCAAGAATCTCGCGTGCATAAATCTCTGTAATCATTGACATTTAAATTCGCTCCTTTTAGTTGAAAAAAAATAGTGTGTGTTGCTTTGTTAGACGTTTATTCCATCGACGGGATTATTTCTTTAATACGATGGATTTACCCGTCATTTCTGACGGCTGATCTGCGCCAAGTAGATCAAGTAATGTTGGTGCTAAATCCGCTAATGCGCCTGTAAGTGGCTCGAGAAGCTCGACGTCTTCGACTGTCACGATACATGGTACCGGTTCTGTCGTATGGGCCGTCATCTTGCTGCCATCTTTATTGAGCACTTTATCGGCATTTCCGTGGTCAGCAGTCACGATTGCTGCGCCACCTTTGCTGACGATCAAGTCAACGACTTTACCGAGACATTCATCAACTGCTTCGATTGCCTTGATTGTCGGTTCGAGCATACCCGAGTGACCAACCATGTCCGGGTTCGCGAAGTTCAGGATGATGGCATCATGTTTGTCGGAATTGATCGCTTCAACAAGCGCATCCGTTACTTCATAAATGCTCATCTCTGGTTGTAAGTCGTATGTTGCGACTTTTGGCGACGGGATTAAGATACGATCTTCGCCTTCATACGGTTCTTCACGTTGTCCGTTGAAGAAGAACGTGACGTGTGGATACTTTTCAGTTTCCGCAATCCGTAATTGTTTTAAGCCTTGCTTCGAGAGTGTTTCCCCA
The DNA here is from genome assembly GCF_018618635.1 of Exiguobacterium sp. s102. Lineage (NCBI taxonomy): Bacteria > Bacillati > Bacillota > Bacilli > Caryophanales > Exiguobacterium > Exiguobacterium sp. s102. Next base: position 271,616 of record NZ_JACSML010000001.1, on the reverse strand, counting down.
AGCGTGTTTTTGATATCTTCTGGCGGGAAGACGATATCCGTATCAATCGCATCCGAGTACTTCGTCATGGAGACGAGCAGCAGGTTCTTCGGTGCATTGTCCGGAAGTTCGAATCCTGTGAAGCCAGCTTTTTCTTTGTAGACCTTCGCCAGTTGAATCGCACGGTCAGGGCGGTAGTTAAAGAACATGATTGCATCGTTGTCGTGGATCGGTGCGACTGGCGTACCGTCTTCCTGCACGACGACGGTTGGTTCGATGAACTCGTCCGTAACGTCCTTCGTATATGATTCTTCTACCATGCCGATTGGGTCTTTTGTTGTCGGGCCTTCACCGTATGTGATGACGTCATAGACTTTCTTGACGCGCTCCCAACGGTTGTCGCGGTCCATTGCATAATAGCGTCCAGAGACACTTGCGAATTGACCGACTTGTAACTCATCCATCTTCGCTTGCGCGTCACGAAGGAAACCAGCACCCGATTGCGGATCACAATCGCGGCCGTCCGTGAAGGCATGCAGGTAAACTTTTTCGATTTCGTGAAGTTTCGCGAATTCAAGAACAGCATACAAGTGGTTGATGTGACTGTGGATTCCACCGTCAGATACTAAACCAAAGATATGGAGTGCTGAATCATGTTTCTTCACGTGACCTGCCGCATCGTTCATCGCTTGACGCGAGAAGAACGAGCGATCTTTGACGGCGTTGTTGATTCGGGATAGCGATTGGTAGACGACGCGACCTGCCCCGATGTTGAGGTGACCCACTTCTGAGTTCCCCATCTGACCTTCAGGCAAACCAACGTATTCCCCTTTCGCATTCAACAACGTATGCGGATATTTGTTCCAAAAGCGATCGAAGTTCGGTTTGTTTGCCGCTGTCACAGCATTCCCGAATTCTTCATCACGCATACCGAAACCATCAAGGATGATAAGTGCGACTGGACGTTTTTTCATTTAAATCGCCTCCAACAGTTTGAGGAACGATCCTGTCTCAAGACTTGCTCCACCAACGAGTGCTCCGTCGATGTCAGGTTGAGCCATATATTCTTTGACGTTCTCCGGCTTGACGCTGCCACCGTACTGGATACGAACTGCTTCTGCAGCTTCTGTACCGAATTCAGCAGCGACGACGTCGCGAACGAATTTACAAGAATCTTGTGCATCTTGTTCTGTCGCTGATTTACCTGTTCCGATTGCCCAGACAGGCTCATATGCGACGACAAGATTTTTCACTTGGTCGACAGTCAAGCCTTTAAGGCTGTTTGCCGTTTGTTCACGAATGACGTCTTCGAACTTGCCGCCTTCGCGCTCTTCAAGTGTTTCACCTACACAAACGATTGGAACGAGACCGTGCTCGAACGCTTTTTTCGCTTTGCTGTTGATGAATGCATCTGTTTCACCAAAGTACTCACGACGTTCAGAGTGACCGAGGATGACGTATGTCACGTCAAGCTCTTTTAGCATGACAGGACTGATTTCGCCTGTGAATGCGCCACTTTCTTGATCGTACATGTTTTGAGCACCGATTTTAAGATCAGTTCCAGCTGCTGCTTCCGTTAAATGAGCAAGGAATACAGCTGGTGCACAGACAGCAGCATCGACAGTCGATGCAGCTGGTACTTTGCCTTTTACTTCTTCTGCGAATGCGACTGCATCCTTCAGAGTTAGATTCATCTTCCAGTTACCTGCGATGATTGGTTTACGCATTGAGAAACACTCCCTTGTGAACTATTGGATTACTTGTCGTTAAGCGCTTCGACACCAGGAAGGGCTTTACCTTCCATGAACTCGAGGCTCGCTCCGCCACCAGTCGAGATATGGCTCATCTTGTCTGCAAGACCGAATTTCTCAGCTGCTGCAGCAGAATCCCCACCACCGATGATTGAGTATGCGTCGCTATCAGCAAGTGCTTGAGCGACACCTTTCGTTCCGTTTGCGTATTTATCAAGTTCGAATACGCCCATCGGTCCATTCCAGACGACGAGTTTCGAGTTCTTGATTGCTTCCGCATACAGTTCGACTGTTTTTGGTCCGATATCAAGTGACATGTGATCCGCTGGGATACTGTCGATATCGCGTGGTCCTACATATGTTTCTTCGCCGAATTCCTTCGTGATGACACAGTCGACCGGCATTAAGAACTTGACGCCTTTGTCTTCTGCTTTTTTCATGAATTCTTTCGCTTGGTCGATTTTGTCTACTTCGAGAAGTGACGTTCCGACTTCATAACCTTGAGCTTTGAGGAATGTATAAGATAATCCCCCACCAATGATCAACGTATCGACGATATCAAGCAAGTGATCGATGACACCGATTTTGTCGGCTACTTTCGATCCCCCGATGATTGCAGTGAACGGACGATCCGGGTTCGAGATCGCTTTCCCGAGAACTTGAAGTTCTTTTTCAATCAACAATCCCGCTACAGCAGTATCGACATGGTGCGCGATTCCTTCTGTAGAAGCATGTGCACGGTGAGCTGCACCGAATGCATCGTTGACGAAGATATCTGCGAGTTTCGCAAATCCTTCAGCGAGTTCAGCATCATTTTTTGTTTCTCCAGGGTAGAAACGAACGTTTTCAAGAACGAGAACGTCTCCTGCTTCAAGCTTGCTGACCGCTTCTTCAGCGACCGGGCCATACGCTTCTTCAACGAGCTTGATGTCTTTACCAAGCAATTCGCTGAGGCGTGCTACGACTGGTGCAAGTGAGAACTCAGGATTTTTTTCGCCTTTAGGACGTCCCATGTGGCTTGCGAGAATGACTTTCGCTCCGCCATCCATCAAATGTTTGATTGTTGGAAGTGCCGCACGAATCCGTGTGTCGTCCGTAATTTTACCGTCTTCTAGTGGTACGTTGAAGTCGACACGTGTAAACACGCGTTGACCTTGTACATCGATGTCGCGAATTGATTTCTTATTCATACATTCGTCCTCCGTCTCATACGTATAGTGAGGGGCTGTGACGCCCCTCCAGACTTTTTTTCGCAATAAGAGCGGAGACTGGTAGTTTCCGCTCTTATTCAATTGCTATTTAATTGCTCGAATTACTTAGCGATTTCTGCGAAGTGTTTGAGTGTACGAACGAGTTGGCTAGTGTAAGACATTTCGTTGTCATACCAAGCAACTGTTTTAACGAGTTGCTTGTCGCCGACAGTAACAACTTTAGTTTGTGTTGCATCGAAGAGTGATCCGTAAGAGATACCAACGATGTCAGAAGAAACGATTTCGTCTTCAGTGTAACCGTAAGACTCGTTCGCTGCTGCTTTCATAGCTGCGTTAACTTCTTCCACTGTAACTTTTTTCTCAAGAACTGTTGTGAGCTCAGTGAGTGAACCTGTAGCGACTGGTACACGTTGTGCAGATCCGTCAAGTTTACCTTGAAGTTCTGGAAGAACGAGGCCGATTGCTTTAGCAGCACCAGTTGAGTTAGGAACGATGTTAGCAGCTGCTGCACGTGCACGACGGAAGTCACCTTTAGGGTGTGGAGCGTCGAGTGTATTTTGGTCGCCAGTGTAAGCGTGGATAGTTGTCATAAGACCTTCAACGATTCCGTACTGATCTTGAAGAACTTTCGCCATTGGAGCGAGACAGTTCGTAGTACATGAAGCACCAGAGATAACTGTTTCAGTTCCGTCAAGAATTTCGTGGTTCGTGTTGTAAACGACAGTTTTCATGTCGCCAGTAGCAGGTGCTGAGATAACAACTTTTTTAGCTCCAGCTTTCAAGTGAAGTTCAGCTTTTTCTTTGTCTGTGAAGAAACCAGTACATTCGAGAACGATGTCAACACCGAGCTCGCCCCATGGAAGTTCTTCTGGGTTGCGGTTAGCAAGTGTTTTGATTTCTTTACCGTTTACGAGGAAGTATCCGTCGTGTACTTCAACTTCTCCGTCGAAACGACCTTGAGTCGTATCATATTTTAAAAGGTGTGCAAGCATTTTAGTGTCTGTGAGGTCGTTGATTGCGACTACTTCGATTCCTTCAAATTGAAGAATTTGACGAAGTGCCAAACGCCCGATACGTCCAAATCCGTTAATACCAACTTTTACTACTGCCATGATAATTTTCCTCCTTTTAGTGTAAAGCGAGTTATCTATTATTCAAAAGGGGGCTACCCTTTCAAAATCGTTGTTGCGGCTCCTTCATCCGTAATGAGGATGATGTTTGGAGACTGTTTGACGTAGGCATTGATCGCTTCTGCTTTCGAATGACCACCGGCGACAACCACGACGTGTTCGACTTTTTTCAAGTCGTCGAGTTGTAGTCCGACCGTTTTGACACGGTGGACGATGTTTCCGTCCCGATCAAAATAATATCCGAATGCTTCTGCGACGGCTTGCTCGTCTTCGAGCTGTTCCAAAAGAGCTGTCGAAGCACGACGACGTTTTGCCATCGTTTTTGCCTCACCAATTCCATGTACCACGATTGAAGCATCTTTAATCATCTGTAAGACATTTTTAATGCTCGGCTCCTCGACCATCTTGACGAATGTCTCGGTGCTGACCATGTCTGGAATGTGAAGCAGATGATAGTCGCTTTGGGCACGTGAAGCCATGCGTGAGCAGACCGTATTCGCTTGAAGTTCAAGCGTTTCGCCAAGACCGCCTCGTGCGGGTACAAACGTCATCGGACGATTTTCCTTATCGGGCGACATCATCGCCGCGACCGAAGCCATCGTCGTCCCACCTGTAACTGCGATCGTATTGTGGTCTTTTGAAAGTTCACGTTTTAAGCGGGCAACTGTTGCCCGTCCCATATCGCGTTGCACCCAGAAGGTTTGATCCGAATCACCCGGTACGATGACGACGTCTTTTACACCAAGCTTCTCTTTTAAGGCTTTCGCCATATCGGAGATCCCGGCGAGTTCCGCCATCACACTGTGCATGCTTCGTAATACCGTCCGCCCTTCATCCGTCAAGGACATGCCTTGCGTCGCAACTTCCAGTAAGTCTTGTTCTTTTAAGAAGTCGACCTCCCGGCGTAGAACGCGTTCCGTCAAGCCAAGGCTCGTCGCAAGTGTTCGTCGTCCGATCGGTTGCATCAGGCGTACATAATGAAGAATGTCGTAACGTGTCTGCATTTCTTCAATCAGATCAGGCACGATTCGCTTTTGGATCTGTACTAACTGCCGAATCATGTAACTCCCGCTCCTCTCAAATTGCTGGACACTTTACGTCCCGCGTGTCATATCTTGTCCCACTTGGTACATTGCTATCATAACAGTACCTTCGTTTTGTTTCAAGTCTCGACCGTCATCTTTTTTCAAGTAAACGATTTCTGACCGCCTCTGTCTCAAATTTTCCATGACTTAAGATTTCGTTTTGATGTGCGAGAACCGGTATTTCGTAGAGGTACTTCAGACTGAGCGCCGCATCGTTGTCAATGTTGATTTCTTCGAATGTCCATTCGGGAAATTCATCTAATACAAAATCGAGCAAGATGGCGGCTTCCTCACATAGTGTACAACCCGGACGTGAATAGAGTGTTAAGTGCATGTTTTCTTTTGTTCGCATCATGAATTTTCCTCTCGTCTCTCGAAGTCCGCTTGGGTCAAACCAAGGGCTGCCCGATATTTTGCGACCGTTCGTCTCGCGACCGTAATCTCCTCCGCTGTGAGACGGTCCGTCAATTGTTGATCACTCATCGGAACAGGTGCGGCTTCGAGCAGTTGAGCGATCCGGACCTTAACTAAGAAACTCGACGTCCCGGTCGTCGTCCGTGAGACGAAAAAATCTTCGAGTAACATCGTGCCCTGAATCGTCTTGACCGTTTTGTTCGCAATCGCCCGTCCAACCGTCGACGGATGATGCCCCGTCACTTCCGCCACTTCTTTTTTAGTCAGTGGCGCGAGCTCGAGCTTTCCTTTAAACCAATTGAGCTGTCGCTCGATGATGACGTCCAGAATCGCCCGAAGCGTCGTCCGTCTCCGTTCATATGCACTCAAGAACGGTTTTGCTTCATCGAGGTCCGCCCAGCTCCGGTCGATTTCGAGATCGGACCAGTTGATCGTCAACTCGCCGTCACGGAATTCGATGTCTGCTTCCGGAATCGTCAGAACGGTCGTCTCCGGAAGGACCGGTGCTTTTGGTAACCGATCGAGCGCCGCTTTGATCCGTATCCGGTCTGTTGCATCATCAATGTCTTGAAGTACTTGTTTGACAGCAATCCCTTCATTCAAATCCGTCGCGACATCAATCAATAACGCGTCATCTAGTTCGAGTGCGTGCAACAACCGGCATTCATTCGCGGAACGTGCCGCAATTCCCGTCGGTTCACACCGTTGTAAAACGTGTCGTGCTTGTTTTACGAGACTGACGTCCGCCTCTAACAATGTTGCCAGTTGCGCATCCGTCGTCCGCAATAATCCATCCGTATCTAAGTACGTCATGAGTTGTTCCGCCATATATCCTATTTCCTGTCTGACCGATTCTAAACGTATTTGCTGAAGAAGCGTCGCTTCAAATGAAGCGACACGGTCTGCGACGCGGCCAAAATCAACGTCGATTGTTTTACTGAGATTATTCCGATAAGCGCTTGTCCGGCGTATGATTCGGTATACATGTTCTTCGAGTTCAGCAAATGATTCTTCAAGAATCGTCAACTGAAACAATTGGGACGTCGATAACGTCATCCGTTGCGTCTGTTCCTGGCGCTGTTCCATCGTCGGATCTCCCTTCATTCCATTGCATCTTTAACTCTTCTATATAGTATAGAGGAAAAAAATCTTCCGACCGTCTAGAAAGTCCTCCTTAAGCATCTTTCGCCCGAAAAAAAATGTTGAATTTATCAATCGAGTATTGCTTTCCTGAAAAAATGTCGGTATACTATTAATTGTTCAGTAAAAAACATGCACCCGTAGCTCAGGGGATAGAGCACTGGTTTCCGGTACCAGGTGTCGGGAGTTCAAATCTCTCCGGGTGTACCATCTTTGAATCTACAGGCAATGCCGTTCGCGGTATTGCCTTTTTTTCTATATTGATATGTTTAATTCAATGCCATTCAGGAAAAATACATAAAAGTCGCATCGTATCTTTTGACCAATATTGACCAAAGGATTATGATAGGAATAAGTCGAATATGAGCTACATACCATCATAAGGAGGCAAAGACTATGTTAATTCCAACAGTCATCGAACAAACCAACCGCGGGGAACGTGCTTACGATATCTATTCACGTTTGCTCAAGGATCGTATCATTCTTCTCGGGAGCGCGATTGACGATAACGTCGCCAACTCAGTCGTTGCCCAATTGCTCTTCTTAGCAGCAGAGGATCCAGATAAAGAAATTTCGCTCTACATCAACAGCCCGGGCGGTTCAATCACGGCGGGTATGGCGATTTACGATACGATGAACTTCATCAAACCACAAGTTTCAACAATTTGTATTGGAATGGCCGCTTCAATGGGTGCGTTCCTCTTACAAGCAGGCGCAAAAGGAAAACGTTTTGCCCTTCCAAACGCTGAGATTATGATTCACCAACCGCTCGGCGGCACACAAGGACAAGCGTCAGACATTAAAATTCATGCAGAACGTATCATCAAAATGCGTGAACACTTAAACAAAATCATGGCAGAAAACACAGGACAACCCCTTGAAGTCATCGAACGCGATACAGAGCGTGATAACTTCATGTCTGCTCAAGCAGCAGCTGACTACGGTCTCATCGACCGCGTCATGGAGCGCGCTTAATCTGTTAACCCGACCGACCGTTGATGTTTTTACATCAGCGGTCATTTTTTTGTTGTCTTCAAAAAAAAATCCTCTCCACGCCGGGCATGAACTTCATTAAATCATGAAAGTTCGTCCCGAACCTGAAAAGGATCGTTTGTGTTAGTCGATGAGATCTGTAATATCAGACACGATGTCGTGGTTTTCACGAATCAATGTGTAAATCCCGTTCGCATGTGGTGAAAGCTCTTCTTCTGCTTGCAATTGCTTAAGGAAGAGTGATGTTGCGAATGTCACGAGTGTACTTTTCGGTACACCGATTGATTTTGCTTTTTTCGTCAAGACTTCATCAAATTTCGCATCGACTGTCAGCGAAATACGTTTTTTTTCGTTAGCCATTTCAAAAACTCCTTAATTCGAACATTTAGTTGCATCGACTATATATTATAGTAGACTATGGTTCATCTCGCAAGTTTCCCCTTTAGAGCGCACCTGTCAACGACTCACCATTCCGGAGTTTATCCGCGATTTGATCAATTTTCCGCAATCGATGATTGATCCCTGATTTTGAGATGGAGCCGCTCTCAACCATCTCGCCGAGCTCTTGCAGCGTCACGTCTTGATGCGTCACGCGTAAAATCGCGATTTCCCGTAACTTGTCCGGTAAGACATCGAGTCCGACCGTCCGTTCGAGAAATTTGATGTTCTCCACTTGGCGGAGCGCTGCCCCGACCGTTTTGTTGAGGTTCGCTGTCTCACAGTTGACGAGACGATTGACCGAATTCCGCATATCTTTTAAAATCCGGACATCTTCAAAACGAAGCATCGAATGGGTCGCTCCGACTACCTTGAGGAAATCAGAGATTTTTTCACTCTCCTTGATGTAAAGGATGTGCCCTTTCTTACGCTCGATTGCTTTTGCATTCAAATCGAATTGGTTCGTCAAACTCCGAAGCGCCGCATTGTGATCCTCATAGAGACTGAAGATTTCTAAATGGTACGACGACGTCGCCGGATTGTTCAGTGACCCTCCGGCTAAGAACGCCCCCCGTAAATAGGCACGTGCCCGCCGTTCATCTTTTAAAATCGTATCGCTGATTGAACGAATCATCGTGAATCCTTCGCCGAGGATGCCTAAATCCTGCAGAATCTTATCGGCTTGTTGCTTCACTCGAACGATGTAGACGTTATTTTTTTTGAGGCGCATTTTCTTTCGGACGAGTAGATCCAGATGGACCCCGTATGCCCGTTTTAATAATGAATAAATCCGTCGCGCGATCGACGCATTTTCAGTCGAAATATCAAGTGTCAATCCGCGGCCGAGTCCGAACGAAATCGCACCGTTCATCCGTGCGAGCGCCGCTAATTCCGCCTTCATCTCGTGATCCGTGATGGCAATCTGTGTTAATTCTTTTTTAACTTCTGAAGCAAAACTCACGTCAATTCCTCCTTCCCTTCGAGTTGACGCACCCGTCGAATCGATAATACTTTCCGCATGACGAGGCTCGCGACCGCGTCCGCGTCATGACGGATGAAATGATGGTTATAGTCGACGATATCGTCCGCGAGCACTTCAATTCCCGCCTCGACGAAACGTTCATCATCGTAAGTGACGATATCGGCATGATCTTTTTGGTATTTTCGCAAATAGCTTGCATCGATTGATTCATTATTGACGATGATTGTATCGACGACACCTTGACCAAGAAAACGTTCGAGCGCAGTCAAGTGATCATTTGCCGTGAAGGCCGTCGTCTCACCCGGTTGCGTCATGACGTTACAAATATAGACGACAGGTGCAAGCGATTGTTTAATCGCTTCCCGGATTTCATCAATCAAGACGTTCGGGATGATACTCGTATAGAGACTCCCTGGTCCGAGGACGATGACATCGGCCTCAAGGATTGCTTGAATCGCTTCCGGTACCGGACGGACATCTTCTTCTTCCAAATAAATCCGTTCGATGACCTTTCCGACTTTCGGAATCAACGACTCGCCTTTGACAATCGTCCCGTCTTCGAACTCGGCACATAACGTAATCGTCCGCTCCGTCGCCGGATAGACTTTCCCTTCCGCATTCAACAGTTGTCCCATGACGCCAATCGCCTCGACGAACGAGCCGTTACAGAGCTGCGTCGCAGCCGTCAGCATCAAGTTTCCGAGCGAGTGACCGTGAAGTCCTTCTCCCGTTTCAAAACGGTACTGCATGATCCGGTCCATCAATGTCTCGGACTTCGATAGCGAGACGATGACGTTTCGAATGTCACCCGGCGGCAACATGTTGAACTCTGTCCGTAAGCGCCCCGAGCTCCCCCCATCATCCGCGACCGTGACGATGGCCGTGATGTCGAGCGGATAATGCTTCAGTCCACGCAAAAGAGTCGACAAGCCCGTTCCACCGCCAATCGCGACGACTTTCCGTTCCCATTTCATTACTTTTCCTCCTTCGCGTGAACATAATCCCGGTGATTCGTGACGACGTGATACTGGTTTTCAAATTCTTTACTGATTGCTTCCGCAAACGTAATCGAGCGGTGTTTACCACCTGTACAGCCGAGGGCGATGACGAGTTGTGATTTTCCTTCCCGTTCGTACTGGGGAATCAGGAACTCGAGCAAGTCGACAAGCTTTTTATAGAACAATTTTGCTTCCGGCCACTTCATGACGTATGACGATACTTCGAGATCGAGTCCCGTTTTCGGACGTAACTCCGGGATGTAAAACGGATTCGGCAGAAAACGAAGGTCAAAGACGAGATCGGCATCGAGCGGCAGTCCGTGCTTGAAACCAAATGACATCACATTGACGGTAAAGGGAATCCGTTCCCCTTCCGTAAATTCTTTGAGCAAGCGTTCTTTCAGTGCAAGCGGTTTGATGTCACTCGTATCAATCAGCATCTGTGCCTTGTCACGGAATCCTTCGAGCAACGTCCGCTCTCGCTCGATACCGATCAGTGGTGACGCAGTCGGCGCCAGTGGATGCGAACGCCGCGACTCTTTATAGCGGCGCACGAGGACGTCATTGCGTGCGTCTAAGTACAACATCCGAATCTGCAGGTTCGTTTTTTTCAAATCTTCGTAAACGACAAAGAAACTATCAATAAAATCACGAGCACGTGTATCGATGGCGACGGCAATTTTCGGACGGACTTGCCCAATCATTTCAATCAATTGCGGCAGTAACGTCGGTGGGAGATTGTCGACACAGAAGTAGCCTAAGTCCTCAAAGCTATTCATGGCGACACTCTTTCCAGCTCCACTCATTCCCGTGATGATGACCAATTGCGGTTGATTCTCTTCCATCTTTTCGCCCTCCAGACAACAGTTCCGCGTGTATTTTTTATTCCAAATTCAGTATAGCATAAAAAAAGAGCCAGCCTCATTGAAGTCCCCTCCAACAAAGCTGGTTCCTGTCTTACACCTGTGATGATTCCTGTAATTCCTCGAGTAACGCTTCGATATAATGCTGTGCATTTTGAGCAGCAATCGAACCATCATTCGTTGCCGTAACGACTTGACGGAGCGTTTTCTCACGGACGTCTCCAGCTGCGAAGATTCCTTTGATGTTTGACTCCATGCCTTCGTTCGTCACAACATATCCTTGATCGTTCAAGATACCAAGATCTTGGACGTAACCTGTGATCGGGTTCATTCCGATGTAGATGAAGACACCATCGATCGGATGTGTCGTCACATCTGCCGTTTTCGTATTGATTAAATCAATCGAACCGACTTTACCGTCTTGTTCGTTGATTTGTTTGACGGTATGATTCCAGATGAAATCGATTTTCGGGTTATCGAACGCACGTTTTTGAAGAATTTTTTGTGCACGTAATTCTTCACGACGGTGGACGATTGTGACTTTTTTCGCGAAACGTGTCAAGTAGACACCTTCCTCGACCGCTGAATCCCCACCACCGATGACGAACAATTCTTTTTCTTTAAAGAAAGCTCCGTCACAAACGGCACAATACGAGACACCACGGCCGCCGAGCTCTTCTTCGCCCGGTACACCGATTTTCTTATATTGTGCGCCCGATGCGATGATGATCGCCCGCGCATGATAATCCTTGTTGTGTGCATGGACCGTTTTAAAAGCACGTCCATCCTCGATGCTACGGACGTCACCGTACGCATATTCTGCGCCGAATGCTTTCGAGTGATCGAACATTTTTTGTGAAAGGTCCGGTCCGAGGATGCTATCGTATCCCGGATAGTTTTCGATATCTTCCGTGTTGGCCATTTGACCGCCTGGAATACCACGTTCAATCATCAGTGTTGAAAGGTTTGCGCGTGATGCGTAAAGTGCTGCCGTCATTCCGGCAGGACCTGCACCGATGATGATGACATCATAAATTTTTTCAGCAGTTTCTGTCATGTTTCCACCCCATCTTAAGTTTCGTTGTAATTTGAGTATAGGTGAGAATATGGCAAACGTCTAACATTTTGCCCGAGCAGGTGTCAGGTGTTGTTTGTAGGCACGAATCGTCATCGCCACCTCGTCAAAGGAGACATCAACCAGTTCGGCACACTCTTCAATCAACATCCCTTCCCGTAACTCGTGAAACAGATGGATTAGTGCAGCGGCTGAACGTTCGACCGAGTCGAACGTTTCGCCACTGAGGACGAGTCGGGCAAACCGTTCATAAAAATCGCCTTCAAGGCTCATCCGCTCTTCGTCAGATACGTAATGTTCTGCGAGACGAATCGTCTGTAAGGCACGATGAATCCTTTCATCGACGATATCGCTCCGTCCATTCATCTCATGCAAAATTTGTTCTGTCAGCTGCAGGACATCTTCGTGATCCGTCACTTCCGGCATCATCGAAAGGGCTAACCGTGCTTCCTCGTCATTTAGTTTCCCGAGTAACAAAGCCGTGAAAATGCGTGAGACATCATCTTCCGTTTTCAACGCTTGAATCAAGGCTGAACGAAACTGAAGGTTATGACGAATGTCGTATGCCTCTTGTTCTTCCCGTAAGCTCGCGGCTTCTTTTGATTGTAAGAAGGCTGCGGCTTCTTCGATATGTCCCGTTTTGAATGCAGAAATCGATAACCAGTGACCGAATAGTGGGTCGCCTCGATAGCCACGGCGTTCGAGCAATTTCAATTCTTCGTACGCTAAGTCATGACGACCGATGATCGCAAGAGTCGATGCGACTTTATAACGTGTTTCAAGATTGACGGAACGAACGTGTTCGAGCTTCCGTGACAGACGGTGCGCTTCTTCATCCTGCCCCATCTCATGTAAGAGAACGAGCGTATTACAAAGCGCGTGGAGGTTTCCCGGATTTCCTTCTAAGACGCGTTCAAGCGAATGGAAAGCCCGGTCATTTTCACCGAGATAAAATTCGACGATTGCCAAGTTATTGTAGGCTGGCCAAAATGTCGGGTATGTCGCGATCAAGGACTCGAGTGTGTCCTGTGCTGCAAACAACATCCCTTTATCGATTTGGCGCTGGGCTTGTGCATGGAGACGAATCAACTCATCTTCATCGTCATCCTCAAGCTCTTGCTCAAGATCAATCAATTCCACGAGTGCGGCCGATGCCTCTGCGTGTTTGCCTGCCGGCGCATGTTTTAAATATTCGAGCGCATATTCTTTTGCTTCTTCATATAAAGAAACGTGCGCATAGTTGTTCGCTAAATAAAAGAGTGATTCGGTATTTGACTCATCGAGTGCACGGACACGTTTCAATACGTCGTTCGCATGATTGATTTCTCCTGTTTCGAACAGGACACGTGCGTAACGTAGTAGGTAACGGACATCTTCTGGTTGAAGCGTCGTCGCTTCGTCAAGATGATAGACCGCCTCTTCGAGTCTCCCTTCCCGATGCGCCTTCCGTCCGCGAAAATAAAAAAGTTCCGCTTGGCGCGTTGTAATCGCAAAGGGGTCTGCTTTGTATTCCGTTAATTCCATAGTGATTCAAGCCCCCATAATATAAATCTAGTTTCGTAGTTGCAGAGACAAGAATAACCTATCTCGGATAGCGTTGCAACAGAAAAAAACGCCGGGGTTTACGCCCAGCGTTTCGCATAAATGGTTTCGAGTTCCTTGTAGTTCTCTAAGCATTTTCGTACAAAAGCATCTTCTTGCGGATTCTTGTTTTGCAGACGCTCAACATCTTTTTCGAATGCTTGGCGTAAGCTGTCGGAATACGCTTGAATCTCTCCGTCATATGCATAGACGACGCTTGGAGAAACCGTGATTTTTTCGTGTTGATGTAAGGCGGTACGGATATGGAAGAGCGGTACGTCAACTTGGTTCGGTTGATGCAGATCACCTTGCGTCGGATGTTTCTCGACCGCGAGGACTTCAACGACGAGACCTTGTGGACGTTCTGCGAATAATCTTCCGAAATACTTTCCGGTCTTATAGGTGAAGCGAATATAATTCATTGCGAATCGACCTCCTTCTCACAGTTTCGTCACATTTCATGCCGGCGAAGCGGCTGACTCGAGACACGTTCGTTCGGTAAGATGTCCCGGTGAACGACGGAACCGGCACCGATGACAGCACCGTCCCCGATCGTCACCCCTGGTAAAATCGTCACGTTCGCGCCGATTAAGACGTCACTACCGATCGTCACGTTGCCGATCCGGTACTCGGTCGTCAAATACTCATGACAGAGAATCGTCGTGTTGAAGCCGATGATCGTATTCGAGCCAATCGAGATCCGTTCCGGGAACATCGTGTCCGGCATCACCATCAAGGCAAGCGCCGTCCGGTCGCCGATCTTCATCCGGAGACACGTCCGGTACAAGCCATTCTTAAAGCGGAGCGACGGTGAAAAGCGTCCGATTGTAATGATGAGGAAACACCACATGACCTTGAAGAACGAAACCGTCCGGTACATGTGCCATAACGGATTCGTCGCCCCGACGTGATAGCGATCAGTCCGCCGTGCCATTTTGCGCCTCGATCCAGTCACTCAAGTGTTCCATCGAGTCGATGATGACGCTTGGCTCTAATGCTTCGAGATACGGACGTCCTTTAATCGCCCAGCCGACCGCAACGGTTTTCAACCCGGCATTTTTCCCGCCGTTGATATCCGTGTCGTTATCCCCGACCATGATTGTCTCGTCTGTTGTCGAACCGAGGAGTGCCATCGCTTTTTCAAATGGTTCGACGGCTGGTTTTTCTTCCGTCACATCGTCTGCTGCGATGATTGTCTCAAACAGTGACGTCAGTCCGAACAGCTCAATCCCTTTTAAGGCGACGCGACGACTTTTTGACGTCACGATCGCCATCTTGTAGCCCTGTTCCTTCAAGCGGCGTAAACCGTCGAGGACACCCGGATATTCAAGGACGAGTGCGTCATGCATCGCGATGTTATAGCTGCGGTAAAAGGCGACCATCTCTTTCCACTGCTTGGCGTTGAGCTCTGAAAATGATTTTTCCAGTGTTGGACCGATGAACGGAAGCAATTCTGCCTCCGTAAACGTCCGTTCCGGATAGTAGTAACTGAGCGTATGTTCAAAACTTTTTAGAATCAACGGGTTCGTATCAATCAACGTACCGTCTAAATCAAATAGAATCGTATTAATCATCGTTTCACTTCGCCTCCCGTGTCGTTCCATCCAAGTAGCGGACAGCATTTTTCCGGATGACCATCATGACGAGTCCGAAGACGATTAAACAAATCGAGACGATTTGTGCCGTCCGCAGTCCGTCCCCCATCAACAGACTATCTGTCCGGAGCCCTTCAATATAGTAACGTCCAATCGAGTACCAGACGAGGTAACCGAGGAAGACGTAGCCGCGACGCGGATTGAACTTCATCCGCCAGACAATCAACAAGATGACGCCGATGATGTTCCAAATGCTCTCATAGAGGAACGTTGGCACGTAATAGACGCCGTCGATATACATCTGATTGACGATCCAGTTCGGCAAGTGCAACGTATCTTGCAGGAACGACCATGTCGTCTCTCCCCCGTGCGCTTCTTGGTTGAAAAAGTTGCCCCAACGTCCAACCGCTTGGCCAAACAGGAGTGACGGCGCCAGGATATCGGCGATTTGCCAAAACGAAATGTTTTTCTTTCGCGTATACAGGATGACTGTCAAAATCGCCCCGATGATGGCACCGTGAATCGCGATTCCGCCTTGGCGGATGTTGATGATTTGATCGAGATGTTGACCGTAATACTGCCACTCGAAAGCCACATAGTAAATCCGGGCACAGATGATGCTGATCGGAATCGACCAGATGACGACATCGACCGCGTATTCTTCGTTGAAACCGATTCGCTTCGATTCGAAGATCGCGATCATCAAGCCGACGATTGCGCCCAAGGCGATGACGACACCATACCAATAGATTGGAATCGGACCGAGCTCAATCGCGACGCGGTCGAATGTCGGTTGTACCGTTGCGAGTGTCCCCATCATAGACCACCGTTCCCGTCTTCAATCGCTTGCGCGAGACGTCCGGCGAATTCTTCTGCTGTGTTGATGCCCATATTTTTCAGACGATAGTTCATCGCCGCGACTTCGATGATGACGGCAAGGTTACGACCGGGACGAACCGGAATCGTCAAAAACGGAATTTCCGTATCGATAATTTGTAACGTCTCTTGATCAAGACCGACGCGGTCATAGACTTTCGTTTGATCCCAAATTTCCAGATTACAGACGAGGCTGATTTTTTTATGCGACCGTACAGCACCTGCACCGAACAACGTCATGACGTCGATGATGCCGATTCCGCGAATCTCAAGGAGATGCTGAATCAATTTCGGCGCTGTCCCGACTAAGATGCCGTCACCCGTCTGACGAATTTCAACGGAGTCGTCCGCGACAAGGCGGTGTCCCCGTTTGACGAGTTCGAGTGCCGTTTCGGATTTACCGACACCACTTGCCCCTTTGATGAAGACGCCGACTCCGTAAATATCAACGAGGACGCCGTGCAT
Source organism: Exiguobacterium sp. s102 (assembly GCF_018618635.1). Taxonomy (NCBI): domain Bacteria; kingdom Bacillati; phylum Bacillota; class Bacilli; order Caryophanales; genus Exiguobacterium; species Exiguobacterium sp. s102. Next base: position 255,040 of record NZ_JACSML010000001.1, on the reverse strand, counting down.
CGCTGTCGTCGGGGCGAGTTCCGCTTCGAGGAAGTTCGTGATTTGAGATTCGACCGATGTCGTATGTCCCTTCGTCGTCAAGAGCGGTACGTTCGTTTCGTCAGCTGCTTTGATGATCGCTTCCGGTACCTCAAACCCGCGCGTCACTAAAATCCCTGGTGTTTCATCTGTACAGAGGACGTTTGCTCGTTCGAGCTGTTCCTCATACGTCAGGTTGTTGAAAAACGTCAATTCTGTTTTCCCGAGGACTTGCAGACGTTCTGCCGGATAATACGCATAATAACCAGCGAGGACGAGGCCCGGTCGACAGAGATCAGCCGTCAAAATCGGACGATGTAGTCCTTCTTCTCCGGTGACAATTTTTAAATTGAATTGCTTTACGATTTCAGCTGTTCGCACTTTTGCTTGCACGCTCAATCAGCCCCTTTCACTTGAAGTATTGTACCATATTTTTGCTAAAATCAATGAATTCGATTAGAAGCTGATAATCTTGGGAAAGGAATAACGTTAGAGAAAACAAGAAAGGAGGTTTTGATAATGATGAATATGTCAGGTAGTGGTATCGGAATGATTATCATTATGATTTTATGCGGGATCCTTGCAATCCTCGGACTCGTCTACATCATCATCTCGTTAATCGATATGTGGAAGGCTTATTCGCGTGATCAAAATCAAACGGCACTCTTATTTTTCATCATCTCACTGGTCGGAATCGTGCTAAGTGGTCCATTTATTTCACTCATTCTCGCAATCGTCTTTTATTGGAACCGGGCGCGCAGCAAAAGTTGGATGGGAATCGGCTTAATTATTGCCGCAATCATCCTCGCTATCGTCGGTGTCATCACATTCATTTCATTCGGGTACGACATGAACAACTTCGACAATATGAACTGGGACGAACCAATGATGGATGAAGACTATAACTACTAATCAAAAAGAAGGGGATGCGCATCATTTAGATGGCATCCCCTCCTTTTTGACTGTAGACAAACGCACATCATTTTTTGATTGCGATGCTTAATCATACATTTTCATCAAGAAGCGATAAAAAAATCCCGCCGGCTCCGGTTTTGAACTGAACCCTGAATGGTGGACACTTGATAAAAGACCCCATTCGGGGTTTTTTGTGTTTAAAGATATCGATATACTGTATCTATTCAATTTAGACGGGAGAATTATTCATGAACAGACGTACCTTCAATCCAGATCAAATCAGACAACTTGAAGCGAATCTTCACGTAGCCTCGGTATCAGATCGTACGATTCAATATAAAGGAGAATTTAAGATTCACGCTGTACGTGAGAATTTAGCTGGTAAGCGACCGATACAAATCTTTGAAGAAAGCGGCTTTGACCTGGACATGATCGGTAAGCGAACAACGAATGAAGCGTTGAAACGATGGCGGAAGACCTATCGCATTTATGGAGAAGAAGGACTCTTGAATGAGAGACGTGGAAAATCAAATCTTGGAGGTCGACCGAAAAAAGATGATTCCGTCGAACGACGCCTTGCGAAAGCTGAAGCACGAATCAAGTACCTCACAGCGGAGAACGAATTACTAAAAAAGCTCGACGCTCTCGAAAGAGAGGCGAAGTATCGAAACTAACCGCATCTGAGCGCTATCAGGCAATCAATATTGTCTTACGGAAGCAATCATCGGGCCGATTCGTGACGTATCTATGTACGCTCGCTGAAGTGAGCCGCAGTGGTTATTACGCCTGGCTCGCACGTACGGATAGTGTTTCCCTTCGGGAAGAACGCGACTATGCGGACTACCTACTTCTAAAACGTGTTCATGATCGTCACAAGGGAAAAATCGGCTATCGTGGTCTTTACATGGAGATGCTTGATCTTATTGGTGGACCGATGAATCATAAACGTATTTTGCGTATCATGAGGAAGTTTGGAATCGTGACGAAAATCCGTAGGCAGAACGCTTATCGTAAAATCGCTAAATCGACATATGAACATAAGACTGTACCGAACCACTTGAACCGTCGGTTCGATCAAGATGAGCCTGGTAAGGTATTCGTCACAGACATCACTTATCTCCGTATTGGATCTGGTCAAACTGTTTATCTCTCTTGTGTGAAGGATGTCGCTACACGTGAAATTATGGCACATCATCTATCTACAAGCCTCCATATGGAACTAGTCCTTCATACAACGAATAAACTCGCAGAACGACTTCAAGGGAATATACACCCGGAAGCCATGATACATTCCGATCAAGGATTCCATTATACGCATCCTGCTTATCAAACACGCATCCGTGAGATGGGAATGCTTCAATCCATGTCCCGTAGAGGAAACTGCCTGGATAATGCCCCGATGGAATCGTTCTTTGGGCACTTGAAAGATTATGTCGATTATAAATTAGCATCTGACCTCGATGAGGTCTGTGCCATGGTCGATGCTTACATTGATTATTACAATAGCGAACGAAGACAATGGAAACTACAAAAGATGACTCCGGTACAATACCGAAGCCATCTCATAGCAGCTTAATACGTTAAGGGTGCTTTTATTAAACTGTCCAAACTCTAGGGCTCAGTTCATTTCAGGAAGCAGGCGGGATTTTTGATTAGAACGCTTGCGGACTTAAGTGAACACCGTGCGTCACGGAAATCGTTCCCGTTTTCGTATCGGCTTCGACTTCAATCTTCGGCGTCCGATCACGACCGGAGACGAAATGAAGTTTACGGTTCACGACATCTTTTTGGTCGCGAATCACTTCCATCTCATCGAGGTTACAATTCAACCCACCAAAGTTTGTTTCCAGCTCACCATATACTTCAGCACCATGCGGCAACATCAAAGCAATGCTTCCCGCGAGTGACGACGCTTGAATCTTCGCGTCATGGGCTGTTTTGAGTTCACAACGGACATTGCCGTTCGCGGTTTTCAGCTCAGAACGTTCAAAAACCCCGTTCGCGATGATTTGACCATTCGCCGTCTTCGCTTTTAACATTTTGACTTCTGACTCTTCGACTTCAATCGAACCGTTCGCCGTCGAAGCTTTCAAATCCTCACTATAAAGATCGCGGACATGGATCCGTCCGTTCGCTGTCATCAGTTGAACGCTCGTCGCGTCAAGCGACGACAACGTAATCTCGCCATTCAACGTCTGTAACACGAACGCCTCGTAGTGACGACGCGGAACTTTTAAGTGGATCGTCGCCCGGACGCGTTTATCTTTCAAGCGAATCGATAGCGTGTTAGCGGAGACGGAATGTTGAAGCGACGCTTGAAGTTGTTCGAGCGCTTGCTCCTCATTGACTTGGCGAAGCGGACGCCCCGTCACCGTCAACTCACACTCCTCTAAATCACTTGGTTCGACGACAGCATTGGCATTAAATAAATCCAAATGAATCGTCTCTCCACTGAATGGGAATTGTTTGACGTACGTGACGTTCGGACCGGACGTCTGATTTAATGAGAGATCACTCTCTTTAATCCGGTTGACGAGACCATCAAAAGCAGACATCACTTTCGACGTCAGTGAATCAACCGTGTAATGATCGACGCGGTCGTACTGTTCCGGTTCATCGACATACTTATGATTACTTGCTGTCGTCGATTGTTGCTGATCGAGTGCTTCAAGGCGTTCGAGCTTATCGAGTGCCTCATCGATCGTCAACTTTCCTTCTTTTACCTGTTCAAGTATCAACTGACGCATATCTTGTTTCATGAACATTCCCCTCCTATTTTCTGAACACGCTATGACGCAGGAAAACTTATTCACTCTTTCGTTCTACTTCCCTTACTTCCCTTTTACGAATCCTCCGTCAAAAAAGTTTCATGATTCGATTCGGGCTGCGTCCCGTTCCAAAACAGGTGCCAAGTAATGTCCTGTATACGATTCCTTGACTTGCACGATGTCTTCCGGTGTTCCTGTTGCAACAATCATACCTCCACCATCGCCACCTTCCGGACCAAGATCAATCAAGTAATCCGCCGTCTTAATGACGTCGAGGTTATGCTCGATGACGAGGACCGTATCGCCGTTGTCGACGAGGCGTTGCAAGACTTTCAACAGGCGGGCGATATCATGGACATGCAGTCCCGTCGTCGGTTCATCGAGAATGTAAATCGTTTTCCCAGTCGACCGCTTATGCAGTTCCGAAGCAAGCTTCACGCGTTGTGCTTCACCGCCCGACAGTTCCGTCGCCGGCTGTCCGAGACGCATGTACGTCAATCCGACGTCAGCAATCGTTTGCAGCTTCCGGCTGATTTTCGGAATTTTTTCGAAGAACTCGAGTCCCTCTTCGACTGTCATCGCAAGAACGTCCGAAATCGTTTTACCTTTATATTTTACTTCGAGCGTCTCGCGGTTATACCGTTTCCCGTGACAGACTTCACACGGAACGTAAACGTCCGGCAAGAAATGCATCTCGATTTTAATGATCCCGTCTCCGCGACACGCTTCACACCGGCCACCTTTGATGTTGAAACTGAAGCGTCCTTTTTTATAGCCGCGTAACTTCGCTTCGTTCGTCGAAGCGAAAACATCACGAATGTCGTCAAAGACACCGGTATATGTCGCCGGGTTCGAACGTGGCGTCCGACCGATCGGGGATTGGTCGATGTCGATGACTTTATCGATTTGGTCGAGTCCTGTGATGCCTTTATGCGCTCCCGGCTTTTCTTTTGCCCGGTTCATCTCATGTGCAATCGTCTTATAGAGAATTTCATTAATCAATGTCGACTTCCCGGAACCTGATACTCCGGTCACGGCAACAAACAAGCCGAGCGGGATGTCGACGTCGACATTTTTTAAGTTATTTTCTGACGCTTTTTTAATTCGTAACGCCCGTCCGTCCGGTTGTTTCCGTTCAGTCGGCACAGGAATGAACTTCTTCCCCGACAAATATTGTCCGGTCAGTGAATTCGCGTCGTTCATTAATTCTTCCGGTCGACCGGCCGCTGTGACGAAGCCGCCGTGATCACCGGCACCGGGTCCGATATCAATCAAATAATCCGCTGCCATCATCGTGTCTTCATCATGTTCGACGACGATCAACGTATTTCCGAGATCGCGCATTGTTTTCAGCGTACTGATCAATCGGTCGTTATCACGTTGGTGTAAGCCGATTGACGGTTCGTCAAGGACATAGAGGACACCTGTCAGACGGGAGCCGATTTGTGTCGCGAGACGAATCCGTTGCGCTTCCCCACCGGACAATGTGCCGGCAGCACGGGAAATCGTCAAATAATCGAGACCGACGTTTTCTAAGAACGACGACCGTTCATGAATCTCGCGGACGATCATCCGCGAAATCGTTTGATCTTTTTCCGATAGTTTCGCCGGTAACTCTTCAAACCAGATGACGGCTTGCTTGACTGACATCTTCGTCACTTCTCCGATGTGGATACCGGATACTTTGACAGCAAGCGATTCGCGTTTCAGACGATGCCCTTTACAAGTCGGACATGCTTTTTTCGCCATATATCCTTCCATCTGTTCGCGGATGTAATCCGACGACGTCTCCTTGTAGCGACGTTGCAAGTTATTCAAGACACCTTCAAAGAACAGATCCGTGTTGCGGACCATGCCAAAGTCATTTTCATAACGGAAGTGAATTTCTTCTTTCGAGCTGCCGTTTAAAATGATGTCGCGTTGTTCGTCTGACAACTGTTCGAACGGCGTATCCATGTCGATTTTAAAGTGCTCACAGACTGCTTTGAGCAATTGCGGATAATATTGTGAGCTCGTTGGTTCCCACGCGACGATTGCCCCTTCGTTGAGTGACTTGTCTGCATGCGGTACGACAAGATCGACATCGACTTCAAGTTTCGTCCCGAGTCCGTCACATGAGGCACAGGCCCCGAATGGCGAATTGAACGAGAACATCCGCGGTTCGAGTTCTCCGATTGAGAAACCACAAATGGGACACGCATGATGCTCACTGAAAAGGAGCTCATTGCCATCCATCGTATCGACGATGACACGTCCCTCCGCGAGGCGAAGTGCTGTTTCGAGTGAGTCGGCGAGCCGTGATTCGACGTCCGGTCGGACGACGACACGGTCGACGACGACTTCAATCGAGTGTTTCTTGTTTTTTTCGAGTGCGATGTCATCCGTTAAATCAATCGTATCGCCATTGACACGGACACGAACGAAGCCCTCTTTTTTCAAATCTTCAAAGACTTTGACATGCGCCCCTTTTCGTCCGGAAACAATCGGTGCCAAAATCTGCAACCGCGACCGCTCAGGTAACTCCATCACTTGGTCGACCATCTGACTGATCGTTTGACTCGAGATCTCAATCCCGTGGTTCGGACAGATCGGTTTGCCGATTCGCGCATACAGCAGACGGAGGTAATCATAAATCTCCGTCACCGTCCCGACAGTCGAGCGGGGGTTTTTACTCGTCGTTTTTTGATCGATCGAAATTGCCGGACTAAGTCCCTCAATCGCATCGACGTCCGGTTTATCCATCTGCCCTAAAAACTGGCGTGCATAAGCGGAGAGGCTTTCGACATAACGTCGTTGCCCTTCCGCATAAATCGTATCGAACGCGAGTGATGACTTACCGGATCCCGATAAGCCCGTCAAGACGACGAGCTGATCGCGCGGGATTTCGACATCGATGTTTTGGAGGTTATTGACGCGAGCGCCTTTGATGATAATCTTGTTTTTCTTGTCTCCCAACTTAGGCACCTGCTTTCAATTCTAATATAAGATCTCGAAGCTCTGCTGCGCGCTCGAATTGCATGTCTTTCGCTGCTTGTCGCATCTCTTGATCCAACTGTTCGAGTAGCGTTTCGCGCTCCGGTTTTTTCAGTTTATTGAATTTCTCCAGTTTTTCGACCGTATCATCACTTTCAATCGTCGTACTGATGACACCGCGAACGTCTTTTTGAATCGTTTTCGGCGTAATGCCGTGTTCTTTATTGAACGCGAGCTGAATGTTGCGCCGACGTTCCGTCTCATCCATTGCCCGTTGCATCGAATCCGTAATCTTGTCTGCAAACAGGACGACGTGCCCTTCCGAGTTCCGGGCCGCCCGTCCGATCGTCTGAATCAATGATCGCTCGGACCGTAAGAAACCTTCTTTATCCGCATCGAGAATCGTCACGAGCGACACTTCCGGAATATCGAGTCCTTCACGAAGCAGATTGATCCCGACGAGTACGTCATACTTACCAAGCCGCAGATCGCGAATGATTTCAATCCGTTCGAGCGTCTTGATTTCCGAGTGCATGTAGTTGACCTTGACACCGTTCTCTTTTAAATAATCGGTCAAGTCTTCCGACATTTTTTTCGTCAATGTCGTCACGAGAACCCGTTCATTTTTCGCAACGCGGTCCCGGATGTTGTCCATCAAGTAATCGATTTGACCCGTGATCGGATGAATCTCGATCGTCGGATCGACGAGTCCTGTCGGACGAATGATTTGTTCGACCATCTCTTTTGAGTGCTCAAGCTCATAAGGTCCCGGCGTCGCTGAGATATAAATTGCTTGACTGACCTTCTCTTCAAACTCTTCAAAACGAAGCGGCCGGTTATCTTTCGCTGACGGCAAACGGAAACCATGCTCGACGAGGACTTGTTTCCGCGCCTGGTCACCGTTATACATCCCGCGGATTTGCGGTAACGTGACGTGCGACTCATCGGCGACGAGCAAGAAGTCTTTCGGGAAGTAATCGATGAGCGTATACGGCGTTGATCCTTCCGGCATCAGGTTTAAATGACGGGAGTAGTTTTCGATTCCTGAGCAGTAACCCATTTCACGCATCATCTCGAGATCGTAGTTCGTCCGCTGCTCAAGACGTTGTGCCTCGAGTAACATCCCGTCTTCACGCATCTTCGCGAGTTGCGTCTCAAGTTCGACTTCGATGTTCGCGATTGCTTTTTGAAGACGTGTGTCCCCCGTCACGAAGTGGGACGCCGGGAAGATTGAGATATGTTCACGGTCGGCGATGATTTCACCTGTCAACGGATCCATGTCGCGAATCCGTTCGATTTCGTCACCAAAAAATTCGACACGGACACATTGTTCGTCTCGTGACGCCGGGAAAATCTCGACGACATCACCACGGACACGAAACCGCCCGCGCTGGAAGTCGATGTCATTTCGTTCATATTGAATGTCAATCAAACGACGGAGCATCTCGTTACGCCCCATCTCATTGCCGACACGAAGCGATAACACATGATTATTGTACTCTTCCGGGTTACCGAGACCGTAGATACACGAGACGGACGCAACGATCAAGACGTCATCTCGCTCAAACAAGGAAGATGTCGCCGAGTGACGGAGTTTATCAATCTCATCGTTGATGGACGAGTCTTTTTCGATGAACGTGTCCGTCGACGGGACATACGCTTCCGGTTGATAGTAATCATAAAAGCTGACGAAGTACTCGACCGCGTTGTTCGGGAAAAATTCTTTGAACTCCGAGTACAGTTGCCCGGCCAGTGTTTTATTATGCGCCAGGACTAACGTCGGCTTTTTAATCTCTTTGATGACGTTCGAGACGGTGAACGTCTTACCGGTTCCGGTCGCTCCGAGCAACGTTTGATGCCGCTCGCCGTTCTTGACGCCGGTGACCAATTGTTTAATGGCAGCCGGCTGATCGCCGCCTGGTTCAAATGGTGACACTAACTCAAAATCCATCGCTAACTTCCCCCTCATTCCGTAAAAAATCTATCTTTATTGTATCACTTTACGAACAAACATTCGATTATGAAGTGCTCCTTCTAGGAAGTTACCCGTTTTTCCAAAAAAGAAAAAGTCCCAGTACGGATTATCTCTGAAAAAGATAAAGTTCACTCAAGAAACAACAACATCCCCTACCACTCACGTGATAGAGGATGTTCATTATTGAAGCGTTCGAATTTTCGTCCGGCGATTCCCCGGCTCACTGACGAACATGATGCCGAGTTCATGATGATCTTGTTCATAAAAAGCCCGTTGTGCAAACCGAACATCTCCATTATGATTCATCACTTCGAGACGTAAGTATGGTTTATGCTTTTGAATCGCTTCATAGAAGCTCGTCTCGGAATCAACAAAATCACCGTTGACCTTATAGATGGCTTCTCCGGGTACGAGCCCCATTTCTGATGCCGGTAATCCAGGGAACGTCCCCAGGATGACGACACCCCGTTTTCCATTGAGGAAAATCGGCGTCGCTGAACGATTCAAACGTTTGACCCGTTGGTGCAAGATGATGTGCAAGACGAGCAGGAGCGGTAGACCGAATAACCATTCTTCCCGGTTCGTCACGTACGCACCAAGTGTCAACAAGACCGCGAGTAACAATGTGATGACGCGACCCCGAATCAATGGACGCATCAACTCAGCCGGCAATTTTCCTGTGAACAGAAAACTGAAACCGAGCGGGAAAAAGAGCACGAGCGGGACGTACTCCGGAAAAGCGAACCGCGGAAACCATTCCTCGAGACTACTGCCTGGAACAATGACGAGCAACGGAATCAACCACAGTTTGTTCGCGGACAACCCACCGATGAAACGCCCCCGCTTCGATAAGACGAGTGATGGGGACAACTGCTTTTGACCGCGCCACGCGACGAGCGCCAATTCTGCCAGCAGCGTCAAGCTCGCAAGCAACAGCAACGTCGTCGCGTCGACCTCTTTAATCCCGTCCATCCGTTCATCCGTCACGAACCACCCGATAAGTGCCAAAACGCTGAGCGGCCAAAGCGGCAAGTTAAACCGGACGACGCCAATCACTAATGTCACGGCAGCGAGCGCCGTAAAGGCGACAATGAAGACCGGGCTGACGGTCACCTGTAAACTCAAACTGATTGCAGATAAGACAATCCCGACGAGCAGACCGGGCAGTAATGTCTCAAAAATGTCGGTCCGTTGATCGCGTGATTTCGAGCGGAACAAGTTCCGTTCTCGCCTGACGCGACGAATACCGATTACAACACTGACTAGAATGGCTAACCACAGGATTGGACTAGCGATAAGACTAATCACTGTCCAACCGATTCCATCGAATAATTCCACGCCCATTCAGACCTCTTTCCGTGATTTATTCAGCAGCAACTTCAAGTGCCTTGATGCGTTGTACATCATTTTTCGAGTCTTCTAACTTTTTCAAGAGACGTGTCTCCATCTCGGAAGCCGTCACCGGGTCAATCTTACCCGTGACTTCGAGCTTGGCATCTTTTTGAAGTTGTTCGACTGCTTGTTTCATCGTGTCGCCATAATACCCATCCTGCCCTTTCGGATCGTAACCGATCGCTTCGAGCACGAGATGTGCATTTTCGACAGTTTTTCCATAGTCCCCGACATTGAGCGCTTTGTCATCCGTCAATATTTTCGTGACATTGAAATACGCGGGTTGTTTGACTTCAACGGTCGGTTTAACTCCTTTTTTGTGAATCCAGTTCCCATCTGGCGTCAACCATTTGTTCGTTGTCAGCTTCAGGTCACTGCCATCTTTTAAGTCATACGCACTTTGGACGATCCCTTTACCGAATGACTTTGTACCGACGACTTCTGCACCGGCGCCTTCTTTCAGACCGGCGGCTAAAATTTCTGACGCTGACGCGGAACCGCTATCTTCCAACACGACGATGTTATAAGGTTTCTTCGCGTCCGCCTTCCCGAATTCCTGCGTCCGGTCGCCTTTATTGTCTTCGACCTGGAAAATCGATGTATCTTTCGGAATGAATGGCGCAATCATTTTCGAAACTGCCGTCAACAGTCCGCCCGGGTTTCCCCGGACGTCAATGACGAGTCCATCGATATTCTTCGCTTCGAGAGCAGCGAGTTGCTTTTCGAACTCTTCTGCAGTCGGGTCAGAGAACTGAGTCACTTGGAGTACACCAATCGTTTTCCCGTTCACTTGTTCTGTTTCCGAATAAACGGTCTCAATCGGAATCGTATCGCGTTCAATCGTGATTTTCATCGGGTCTTGTCCCCCGCGTTGAATCGTCAAGACGACTTCCGTCCCTTTTTCACCACGAATCTTTTTGACAGCTTGATCCGTCTTTTGACCTTTCGTCGACTTGCCATCGATTTCTATAATGACGTCACCCGGCTTGATTCCTGCTTTTTCAGCGGGTGCCCCTTTAATCGGAGCGACGATGACAATTGCCTCACCCTTTTGCTCCAGTGTCGCGCCAATTCCTTCAAACGATGAAGACAGATTCGTGTTGAACGACGCCGTTTCCGATTCATCCATGTAGACCGAGTAGGGATCGTCAAGCACTTCCGTCATCCCACTGAGTGCTCCTTCAAGCAATTCTTGATCCGTGACATCTTCTAGGTAATACTGTGAAATCATCTGGCGGACTTGATCAACCTTTTTCCAGTCCCCCGATTCGCCCGATGAACTGGTCGTCACCGTGTCGGTACCACCTGTTGCTAACATACCGACTGCGCCTGCCCCTAGGCCAAGTCCGAATGTACTGACTGCTATGACTGCCGTTGTAGATTTTTTCACGCTTGATTCCTCGTTTCCGGTGTAAACCTGCTATTTTTTTCAGTATAGCAAAAAAAGATAGGTTACCCTATCTTTTCAACGTGTAGACAAATTCTTATAGAGAGTGAACAGGAGATATCGAGAGACAATCCGTTCGGGCTTTCCGTCACGATATTACCTAAAAAGCGTCACGTTTCGTTGACTCCTACGGGAGAAGTGCGTTGTTAACGCACTATCAGAGACAGGCAAGACCCTGCTCGTTGTCCGCTAGGATCCAAGGAGCAACGGCTTGCGCCTCGCCCGAGGAAAGCAACGAAAAAGACGCTTGATCTCCCGATAGCACGTTGTCTACAGTCTGAAAAAAATAGGTTACCCTATCTTTTCGCTAAAGAGCTATAGGTCAATCAAAAGATGTACGGGGCTGGATCGACCGCGTTCGGTTGTCCGACCGCCCACTCCCCTTGATGAATCTCAAAGTGAAGATGAGGACCAGTCGACCAGCCTGTCGAACCTAACTTTCCGATGACCGTCCCCGGCATGATCGTTTGCCCTGCCTCCACGGCGACGGAATCAAGATGTCCGTAAACCGTCGTCCAGACTTTCCCGTCGATCAGATGGGTGATCATCACGACATTCCCGTATCCTGTCGCACTTCCGGCGCGCAGGACGATACCACCTGCCGCCGCCTGAATCGGTGTTCCTTTAGCATTGACGAGATCGATGCCTGTATGAATCTCCGACTTGCCGGTCAACGGATTGTTCCGTGGACCGAACGGGCTGGACACGTAACCGGAGACAGGTAATTGAAATGGCTTTGCATGATCCGTCGCAGATGGTACCGGCTGCGTTTTCGTCGTTGGCGATGCCGCGCGGTCCGCCGCCTGCGTGTCGTCCGCTTCCGCTTGCTCACGTTTCGCTGCCTCGATACGGGCGAGACGTTCTGCTTCCGCCTTTATCTTTGCTTGTTCAGCGGCACGCGCTGCTTCTTCGAGTTCCGTCAGTTGCGTGCTAATCAATTGTTGCTGATCCGCTAAGATTTGGGCTTCTTCCGCCTTCGTGAACTGCTCCTGCTTCAATTGTTTGACCTGATCGTTCAATTGGACGACCAGTTTTCGTTTCAACTCAGATTCCGCAATGATCCGCGTCTGAAGAATCAACAGTTTCCGTTGGTCTTTTTTAAGCTGACCGAGGATGAGTTCTTGACTTGCGCGTTGCTCCGTCAATTCCGTGACATTTGCTTTATAGGCATTCAAAACACCGTCATCTTGTTTAATGATTTCACTGACAGTACTAAAACGCGAGATTAAATCGCCGAAATCTTTTGAGTCGAGCAACACTTCGATGTATTTGATGTCGCCATCCCGCTGAACGGCACGAAGCCGGTTCCCAAGTAAATCTTCCTGCGCCCGTAACTCGGACAATGTTTGTTTAATCGCTTCTTCGATCGCTTGCAACTCTTCTTTTGATGCAGAAACAGCCGCTTGTTGATCTGCAATTTCACTCGCTAAATCATCCAAACGGCTGTTGACTTCATCCAAACGCTCCTCTGCGAGGCGGCGTTCTTTTTTCGTCAAGATTAACTTCTCAGATGTCTGATTCTGTGATCGTTCCGTCTCTTGCAGACGGGACTCGACCTCCTGTTGTTCCTTCAACAATTCTTCTTTAGACACGGCGTGAACGGATACACTTGAACCAACCAGGGCCAAGCTGAGCACAGCTGAACAGAATCGAACCTTCATGAGAAGCATCTCTCCTCTATATTTTGTTTTTGCGTAACTTATACTTTTAAGAAACGTCCGAGTGACGTCGTTGATCCCCATACTCCGATGAAGGCACCGAGCGCAAGTAAAATCAATGCGACTTGAACGGATAGTTCACCTGGTGGAATCAAATTAAAGATTGATGCATTTAAAGATACGAGTTGTGGTTGAAGGGCATTGTATGTCACTTCATAACCAAAATAGACGACAGCGATTGGAATCAATGCTCCGAGTACACCCATCAAGAGTCCCTCGACGAAGAACGGTGCACGGATGAAGCCGTTTTTCGCTCCAACGAGACGCATGATTTCGATTTCCCGACGACGCGAGAAAATCGTTACTTTGATCGTATTCGAGATGAGGAACATCGCCATGAAGGTCAGACCGACAATTAAGATGATTCCACCGACGCGTACCCCTTCAAGGAAGTTGAACATCTTCTCGACGTAATCTTCGCCATACTCGACACTATCTATATTTTCCATTTTTTTGACTGTATTTGCAATAGTTTCTGTCTCATTTGGTGAAGTTGCTTTGACGATGTAGCGATCGTGAAGCGGGTTATCCTTCTCGACCGACTGGTACGCCTGCGATCCTTCTCCTAACTGTTCTTTAAAACGATTCAGTTCATCTTCTTTTGAACTGTACCGGACAGACGCGACACCCGGCATCTGTTCTAATTTTGAACCAACGGCGTCGATTTTTGCTTGATCGGCCTCGCGTTCGACGAACACTTGAATTTCGACGTCTTTTTCGACGTTGTCTGAAATCTTGTTGACGTTGAACATGACCATCGCGAAAATTCCGACGAGTAATAATGTCACGGTTACGGCACTGACAGAGGCGAATGTCATCCAGCCGTTTCGGACAAGACCTTTCGACCCTTCCCGTAAATGACGGAATCCATTAAACTTCATAGCCGTACATTCCTTTCTCTTCGTCACGGACGATTTTTCCACCGTCGATCGCCAGTACGCGATGACGCATTTTGTTAACGATGTCTCGATTGTGTGTCGCCATTACGACCGTTGTCCCACGGCGATAAATCTCTTCGAAGACCTCCATGATTTCCCATGCCGTATCCGGGTCAAGGTTTCCTGTCGGCTCATCAGCGATGACGAGTGACGGACGGTTGACGATGGCTCGGGCAATCGAAATCCGTTGTTGTTCCCCACCCGATAACTCATCCGGATAGTTCCGCGCTTTATGTTTGAGTTTGACGAGATCGAGGACCTCGTTTACTTTTTTACGGATTTGCGCTTTGTCGTCTCCGACAACTTCGAGTGCGAATGCGACATTTTCATAAACCGTCAATGACGGGAGGAGTTTAAAGTCTTGGAAGATGACGCCGATTTGGCGACGGAGTTCTGGAATTTGACGGTTTTTCAATTTACCGACTTCGATTCCTTTAAACAAAAATGAACCGCTCGTCGGTTTCTCTTCGCGGTACATCATCTTCATGAATGTTGATTTGCCGGCTCCAGAAGGACCAACGATATAGACGAACTCACCTTGATTGATCGTCAAATTGACCTCACGAAGTGCAGTGACTCCGTTCGGGTATATTTTACTAACTTGTTGCATCTTGATCACTTACTTCACATCCTTATTTGATTACTGGGGTGATCAGCTAGGTCTTAAAACCTACCGATTCCCATTATAACAGGCATGAAAAAAAACCACATTACAATCAAATGTCAATTCCGGCTGTTTTTCATAAAAAAAGGGATAAGAAATGACGAACACGTGTCGTGTCTGTCATCTCTTATCCCATACTATCACATAGTTATGCTTATTTCTTTTCTGCTAACCAATCAGCAACAGCAACGATTTCTTCGTCTTCTTTCAGGATTCCGGCAGGCATTTGCCCTTTACCGTTCTTGATGATGTCCTGAATCTCTTCAGACGAATACTTTGAACCGACTTTTGTTAAGTTTGGTCCAACATTTCCTTCTAAATTGTTCCCGTGACATGAGGCACAGTTATTCGCGAAGATTTTTTCCGCATCAACTGCTGATTCTGTTTTTGAAGAATCATCATTCATCGACGTGTCTTCTTTCGTTGTATCCGAAGAACTGGAATCATCACTGCCGCAAGCGCCGAGTACGAGTGTCGCGCCAAGTCCTGCCGCGAGTAAAAGATTTTTTAACTTCATCCGTATACCCCCCCTTAAAAAATACCAATCAACGTTCTTACCTATTAGAGTATAACCGTTCTTGATGTTTTCTAAGCGTGATTTCACAAAAACTTCACGTTTTCGATGTGTTTACGGAACATTGTGATACCGTTTGTCATCCGTGAAGCCAAGCCCGAGTACTTCATGGGCCTCACTGACGACAAGGAACGCTTCCGGGTCAATGTGTTTGACGATTTCTTTCAACGTCGTGATTTCACCTTGACGGACGACGACCATCAGCATCGGCTTCCGCTTCCGTGTATAGGCACCCGCTGCCTCGATTTCCGTTGCGCCGCGATCAAGTGTCTGGAAGATCTCTTTAACAAGGGCTTCCCGTTGATCAGAAATGATGTAGGCCAGCTTATCGTTCGTGATTCCGAGCTGGACGATATCAATCATCTTAATCGTGATGAACAAGGCGACGAGCGCATACAGACCAATTTCGAGCGAGAAGATAATCCCGGCACTGATGACGATTGTCCCGTCAAGCAAGGCGATGCACAAATGAATCGGTAACTTCGTAAACCGGTGTAGAATCTGGGCGATTAAATCCATCCCGCCGGTCGACGCCCGACCTTTAAAAATCAGACCGAGTCCGATTCCGACGCCGGCCCCGCCAAAAATCGCAGCGAGCATCGGATTCATCGTCGCTGCCGGGACCTCGAACCGTTCATAAATCAAGATGACGACGGGCAAAAAAATCGATCCGACGAGTGACTTGACGCCGAACCCCATCCCGAGAATCATCCAACCGATCGCGAGTAATAGGACGTTCGCAACGAGCTGGAACAGTCCGGGTGAAATCCCGAATAAATCATTCAAGACAATCGATAGCCCACTGACGCCTCCTGAGGCGAGTTGATTCGGTGCGAGAAACAGACTGAACGCACTGGCGACGAATAATGAACCTAATAATAAATAAACATAGTCGCGAACGACTTCCTGACGCGTTGATGTCATGGCGTTGCATTTCCCCTTACCTTAAAATCTAGAACCCGTTTTTTATTTTAGCGCAAAAAGGGAAGTGACGACTAGCCCGTCCGACCAACTCGCAGTGGTTCTCTTATACCGCACTAAAGGGTTTCGGATAACGGACCGTCCCTTTGACGCCCGTTAAGCCATTTCGGACGAGCGGCATGACGAGAAATACTTCAGCCGGGACCGGGAATGGTGCTTCAATCCCGTAATCGATCGCCCGTTCGAATCCGAACTGCGGATAATAACTGTCGTGACCGAGCACGACGATGTGGTGTTCCCCCGCTTCCCGGGCGTCCTCGATGACTTGGCGGATCAACTCTGACCCGATGCCTTTGCGTTGCCAGACCGGCATGACGCCGACCGGCGCCAAGGCGAGCGACGGGACGTCCTCGATGTAAATCCGGCTCATCAAGACGTGCCCGACGATTTCTCCCCGGTCAGCGACGGCGACCCGGCTGAAACGTGGTGCCGCCTCGTCATCTTCCCGTAAGGCGTCGACTAAATCCGCTTCAGCCGCCTGTTCGAACGCCGCTTCATGCACGCGGCGAATCGCGGCTGCATCCTTAAATTTTTCCTGACGAATGATCATCTCATGTCCTCCCTTTTGAAAAAAACCGCCGACTTGACCGTCGACGGCAGGTGCTTCTTACATATTGAGTAAACGAAGGTAGGCATCGATGAAGCCCATGATGTCTCCATCCATTGCCCCTTGCGTATTCCCGACTTCATAGTTCGTCCGGTGATCCTTGACCATGCTGTATGGATGGAAGACGTATGAACGAATTTGGCTACCCCACGCGATATCCGATTTTTCGCCACGGATTTCATCGAGTTTCTTTTGTTTCTCCTCGATTTCACGTTGGTAGAGTTTCGCTTTCAACATCTTCATCGCCGCTTCACGGTTCTTGATTTGCGAACGCTCTTGTTGACACGAGACGACGACGCCCGTCGGCACGTGCGTGATCCGGACGGCTGAGTCGGTCGTATTGATGTGCTGTCCACCGGCACCTGACGCCCGGTACGTATCGACACGAAGGTCTTCCGTCCGAATGTCGATATCGATGTCATCGTTGAACTCCGGCATGACGTCACATGAAACGAACGATGTATGACGGCGGCCTGACGAATCAAACGGTGAAATCCGGACGAGACGGTGGATTCCTTTTTCCGCCTTCAAGTATCCATAGGCATTGTGCCCTTGAATACGGAGCGTGACCGATTTAACACCGGCTTCGTCACCTGGTTGGTAGTCCATCGTCTCGACTTTCCAGCCCTGTTTGTCGCAAAAACGTTGGTACATCCGGAGTAACATCGAAGCCCAGTCTTGCGACTCGGTCCCACCCGCACCCGGGTGCAGCTCAAGAATTGCGTTGTTCGCGTCATATTCTCCGTTCAACAAGATTTGTAATTCAAACTCGTCGAACTTCTGTTTGATGTCACCGAGTTCCGACTCGAGTTCTTCTTGTAACTCGACGTCCGGCTCTTCTTTAATCAATTCATACGTCAGGACGATGTTTTCGTGTCCATCGGCGAGGTGTTGGTACTTATCTACCATCGCCTTCAAACCGTTCGACTCGTCGATGACTTTTTGCGCTTCTTCTTGATTGTTCCAGAAGTCCGGGAACGTCATCTCGTTTTCGAGCTCTTCGATCCGGGAAATCTTCGTTTCTAAATCAAGCGATGCCTTATATTCTCCGAGTTTCTTCTCCATCCACTCGGCGGTGTTGCGTATTTCTGCTAATTCCATTGTGTTCCACCTTCTCTTTCCGTCAAAAGAGGCAGGAATCTCCCGCCTCTTTCAGTCGATTCATCACTTATGCCTGACGGCCGTGACAGTTCTTGTATTTTTTACCGGATCCGCACCAACATGGGTCGTTGCGTCCGATTTGGTCGTTCGGATTTTTGCGGACAGGCGCTTTTTTGACGACCTTGTCCTCTTTGCCTGAGACGGCGACTTCATCCTTGACGACTTTTTCGCGTTTCAAGTTCGGGTCAAGATCAGCACGAAGGACGAATTGTGTCACTTCTTCCGCGATCGCCGCGTTCATCGTATCGAACATCATTGAACCTTCCGACTGGTATTCCCGCAGCGGATCGTTTTGACCGTAAGCACGAAGGTGAATCCCTTCACGCAACTGATCCATCTGATCGATGTGGTTCATCCAGTGTTGGTCGACGGCACGTAAGACGATGACTTTTTCAAACTCGTCAAACGCTTCAGCCGGTACTTCCGACCGTTTGTGTTCGTAGTGTGCGAACGTCCGCTCTTTGAGCAGTTCGATGATTTCTTCGCGTTCTTTGCCGAACAACTCTTGTTCCGTCACTTTTTCTTCGACGGCAAGCGTCTGGTTCGACCAATCCGCGAGTGCACCGATGCTCCACTCTTCCGGTACGAACTCGATTGGCGTGTACTGATGGACACCTGATTCAATCGTTTGTTCCATCATCGGACGAACGATGTCTGAGACAGACTGGGCGTCAAGAATCGCTGCCCGGTCCGCGTACATGACTTTCCGTTGATCAGCCATGACGTTATCGTAACCGAGGACTTGTTTCCGTGCGTCGAAGTTATTTCCTTCGACCCGTTTTTGAGCGGACTCGACGGCACGTGAGACCATCCGGCTTTCAATCGGTTGCGAATCGTCCATTCCGAGACGATCCATCATCGATTGCAGGGAATCGGAACCGAAACGGCGCATCAATTCATCTTCGAGTGAAAGATAGAACTGGGATGCCCCCGGGTCACCTTGACGACCGGCCCGGCCACGTAACTGGTTATCGATCCGGCGTGATTCGTGACGCTCTGTCCCGAGAATGTAGAGACCGCCTTTTTCGATGACACCTGCACCGAGCTTGATGTCGGTACCGCGTCCGGCCATGTTCGTCGCGATCGTGACCGAGTTCGCTTGTCCCGCGTTCTCGATGATTTCTGCTTCCCGTGCATGGTTTTTCGCGTTCAAGACTTCGTGGCGGATGCCGCGTTTCTTGAGAATCCCGCTGAGGAGCTCAGACGTTTCGACGGCGACCGTACCGACGAGGACCGGTTGTCCTTCGCGGTTGGCACGTTCGATTTCGTCTGCAACAGCAGCGAATTTCCCGTTCATCGTCTTGAAAATCAAATCAGGCTGATCGTTACGGATGACGGGCTTATTCGTCGGAACGGGAACGACATGCATGTTGTAAATGTTCCGGAACTCTTCTTCCTCCGTCTTCGCCGTACCGGTCATACCGGCAAGTTTCGTGTACATCCGGAAGAAGTTTTGGTACGTGATCGTTGCAAGCGTCATCGATTCACGTTGAATCTCGACGCCTTCCTTCGCTTCAATCGCTTGGTGCAGTCCTTCTGAGTAACGACGTCCTTCCATGACACGACCCGTGAATTGGTCGATGATCATGACCTCATCTTCCCGAATCATATAGTCGACGTCGCGGTGCATGACGGAGTTCGCACGGAGTGCGAGACTCAAGTGATGGTTGAGGGCGACGTGCTCGAGACCAAACAGGTTGTCGATGCCAAAGTATTTTTCAGCGCGGTCGATGCCTTGCTCCGTCAAGAGGACACTTTTCGTTTTGATGTCGACCGTATAGTCTTCATCTGCCTTCATCATCTTCGCGAACGTATCTGCTTGTGAGTAGAGGGCCGTCGATTTCTCAGCAGAACCTGAAATGATCAACGGTGTCCGTGCTTCATCGACGAGGATCGAGTCGACTTCATCGACGACAGCATAAGAAAGCGGACGTTGAACACGGTCTTCTTTATACAGGACCATGTTGTCACGCAAGTAGTCGAAACCGAACTCATTGTTCGTTCCGTACGTGATATCACAGCTATAGGCTGCTTGTTTTTCTTGACGCGACATGCTTGACAGGTTCAAACCGACCGATAGACCGAGCGCCGCATAGAGCGGCTCCATGATGTCACGGTCACGTTTCGCCAAGTATTCGTTGACGGTGATGACGTGGACGCCATTGCCGGCGAGTGCGTTTAAATAGACAGGAAGCGTCGCGACAAGCGTTTTCCCTTCCCCTGTCTTCATTTCAGCAATATCACCGTTGTGAAGGACATATCCCCCAATTAATTGGACACGATAATGGCGCATGCCTAAGACACGCGTCGATACTTCACGACAGACGGCGAATGCTTCCGGTAAGATATCATCTAAATCTTCTCCGCCCGCAAGACGCGTCCGGAACTCCACCACTTTACCTTCTAATTCTTGATCTGATAAAGCACCCATTTGTTCCTCGAATGCTTCGACGGCGTCTGCCACTTTTTCTGCTTTTTTCAGGACACGTTTCGTCGGTGCGAATAACTCTTTTAGAAAATTAGCCATGCCATACAGTCCCCTTACTTCGAACGATTCTTTATATGAACAGAATTCCGAGATTTTTCCTTTATTCAGTGTACCGAATACAGCGTCAAATTTCAACAAGCGGACGACGTGACGTCTCGTCCTGTTCGATCTATGTAGCATACGCATCGACTTAAGATATAGTTTTCTAACATATCAAAAAGGGACCCACTCCTAAGAGCGAGTCCCTTGTACATTCATTATTCTGGTTCAATCAAGCCGTAACGACCATCTTTTCGACGGTAAACGACGTTCGTGTTACCCGTTTCAGCGTCTGAGAAGACGAAGAACGTGTGACCGAGCATGTCCATTTGAAGAATCGCTTCTTCCGTATCCATCGGCTTGAGTGTGAAACGTTTTGTTCGAACGAGTTCGAGTTCCGCTTCATCCTCTTCGTAGACAGGTGCTTCTGCCTCCGGTCCTTCAAGCGTTTTGAAGTATTCGCCAATGCCGCCTTCTTTGGCGCGTCCTCTCCGGTTGATTTTCGTTTTATGTTTCCGGATTTGACGTTCGAGCTTATCGACGACGAGGTCGATTGCTGCGTACATGTCGCCATTTACATCCTCTGCACGAAGCAAAAGATTTGGCATTGGAATCGTCACTTCGACTTTCTGTTTCTCATTGTTGACTTTGAGATTGACATAAGCCGTCTGCGCTTCCGTAGGAGTTGTAAAATAACGAGTTAACTTTTCAAGCTTTTTCTCGACGTAATCCTTGAGAGCATCTGTGACGTCCAAGTTTTCACCGCGAATGTTGTAGATCATGTAAACTCCTCCTTAAGTAACCGGTTGAACCTATGAATTCGCTAAACTTCAGTCGTTTCCTTCTGAAGATTCAAAATTCTTTTGGTTCGTATTTATTATACCACGATAAATGATACAAGGAAATGAAAACGATGACATTCTATTGAACATCCCCCTCAATCTTTAGCGTACTATAATAGTTTTGTGTGGTGATATTAGCGTATATACCCTTACGAAACTAAATCGAAACAAAAAAACCGCCTTTAGACAATGCCTAAAGACGGTGGCGGCTGCTATTCGGATTAAAGTTTTGTAACGTTCGCAGCTTGTGGGCCACGATCGCCGTCAACGACTTCAAACTCAACTTCTTCGCCTTCTTCAAGTGACTTATAGCCGTCTGCTTGAATTGCTGAGAAGTGGACGAAAATGTCTTTTGCGTCCGATGTCTCAATGAAGCCGTAACCCTTTTCAGCATTAAACCATTTTACTTTACCTTGTTCCATTCGAATTCACGTTCCCTTCGCAAACCAGAGTTCGAGAGCAAGCTCTCTACCGCTTAGTCTATCAAAAGAAGGAATTATTGACAATTGAAAATTCTGATTAATGCGAATTCATTGATGTTTTTAAATAAATAGCGCGATCTATTGCTGTTCTTTTCAAAAAATTACATTGTCATTACAGGTGTAGTATTGTATTATATCGTTAGTAATTACCTATTTTATCCATTGTCCTAATTGAGGAGGATGTAGTCGAATGCGACCATTCCATAATGACGAAAAATACCGAATCACGAAACGGACCGTCGCGATCCTGCCGTGCTATGACATGATGAAACAATCCATCATCGTACTAGAAGACGGCTCAACGATCATGACCCCGCTTCGTCCGTATCAACTCCTGCAACTATCTTGCAGGCAGTACAACAGTTCCATCGAGGAACGGATCGTCACGGCAAAACGTGTCGCTTCCGTCAAAGGAAAAGTTCCAGTCGTCATCGAACCGACGCTCGGTCTTGTCTTTTTCCCTACCAAATCACCAAAACGTGATGATTGCGAGTGGTACGCCTGGAGCCACATGTCCGACGTCATCGAGGAAGACGGACAAACGAAACTCCAAACTCGTAATGGCATGATCCTTCCTGTAAACGCCTCTCCTTACATCGTCCGTAACCAAATGAAAGCAACTGGCGAGCTGATGGCTCGTTATCAACAATTGAACGCGATGACACTAGAGGAACGCTTTAATTCAATTAAACATTAAAAAAAACGGGTTGGGCGATAATTTCGCTCAATCCTTTTTTGTTTATGCCGATATATAATAAGATGAAGAAATTATGAAACAGGAGGTGCCTCGATGAACATCCAGTTGCAACCAAATAGTCCGGCCGTTCCGTCGCCACCGACGACATTGTCCGACAAAAAGACGTATAGTGGGACCGTCCTTGAAAAAACGGGTCCACATACAGCGCTCGTCCAAGTCGGACGCGACCAAATCGAGATGACGTTCACAGGTGACGTCCCAACAGGAGACTTCCAGTTTAAGGTAAAGGGAGCGACAGCAGAAGGCTATTTGATTGAACAGTTGACGGATACCCCGGACACAGCGCCGACAGGCTCCGTCAAGACCGATGCAACTGGCATCGATCCGACCTTACTCGACGAATTGCCACAAGAGTTAAAACAAGCTGTCGCCCGACTGCTTGCGACAGGACAATTGCCGCAAACGAAGGAAACCGTCGCCCGGCTCGTCGCCGCTCTTCAGGGAACGTACAAAGATCTCGTCGTCGCTCTCGTCTCACGCCCTTCCGACAGTGCCTTGCCGACGGGCGTCGATGCGTTGATCAGCAGCCTGCTGACTGAAACGGATTCACTCGTCGACCTGTTACCGGAACGTCAAGCCGTCGTCGATAAACCGACACTCGGCACGGCCATCGCACTCGACGTTGCTCGAACGACCTTGCCGACACAAGCAGACATCGAGCAAGCGAATGCGCCAAGACTTCGGCAAATCGTGAACCACCTGCCCCTGAACGAGCAAGCCGCGATTGTCGAAACGATCGAACGCGGTGCGTTGACACAGGCACGGGAGCAACTGCGCCCGCACTTCCCCGTCACGCTCGAAGCGCCGGAACCGACGAAGCTCGAGCAGTTAACGGCACTGACCGCTGCGCGCCAGACGACGGAACCCGTCCGGTCGGCGTTGACGGTCGTCCGCGAAGTCACGCCACGACTGGCTGAGATGACGAACGACTTCCGGAGTAATCAGCGAACGATCGTCTCGCAACTCAAACAGATTGAACCGCTCGTTGAAGGGCGTCCGGCACAGATGGCACAAGTCATCGAGAGTACGGCGAACCGGCTTCGTCAAACGTTCCAACAGACGGATGCGATGTTACATACATCGATGCGGGACGAAAAACAATTGATTCAGTGGCTCTCAAAACTGGAGCGCGGTGCGGATCTTGCCGCGACTGGTCGCGGAACAGAAGCAAAAGCACTTCTCCAGGAAGTAAGGCTCGGTTTCGAAGCGTTCCGCTTCACACCAGCGAACGTCCGGACGGCGTACTTACCGGAGCTCAATCAACCGGTTCGTCCTGTCAGCGGACAAACACAGACCTCACAAACATCGAGCCGCCCGTTGCCATATGAACCAAGCCAAAACAGCCCGCGCGTCTTACAGGAGACGGTCCAAAAAACACTCCAACTGCAGACGGCCGAGTTGAAGCTCGCGACACCAGCCGCGAACCCGGAGGCAGCGAAACTGCAAACGTTCCTGGCGACACAACAACAAGTCAATAAACCGGATACCAGTCAACAACTCCAACAATTGTTGCTCGCCCTGCCCGTCCAACTCGTCGAAGGGACAGCCGGGTTGCACGTCCATCTGCAAAATAAACGCCCGGACGAAGTGATTGACTGGGAAAACAACACACTCTATGTCCAGCTTGAGACACCGCGGCTCGGCGATATCGGCGTCCGCGTCGAAACGGTCAACCGAAAGATGCAGATTACGATTGAAAATGATGTGCCGATTCTCGAGCGACTGGCCACCCCGTTCCTCGAGCGGACGACCGAGGCGTTAGCAGCGACCGGCTTCCAAGATGTCCGGATTCGCTTCAGTCCATTTACAAAAGAACAGGCGACGCCAGAACCTGCCAAACCGGCAGAGACACCAGCTGGCTACGATTACCGGATTTAAGGAGGAGTCATGTATCAAAAAATTGATTTAAAACATCGGAAATCAGCTGCCGTCCTGCGGTATGATGAACATTCAGGCAACGCTCCCGTCGTCGTCGCCCGGGCGACCGGGCAAGCCGCCGACCGGATTTTACAGGAAGCGCGCGCCAGTGGTGTCGCGATTGAACAGGATACATCGTTGCTCGGTCACTTACTCGACCTCGATCTTGGAACGGCGATTCCGCCACAACTCTACGACGTAATGGCCGAATTATTGTTATTGATTGAAGAACTCGATCACGCGAAAGGACGAGACTGATGACAGAACAAGAACTGTTTCAAATGACACCGCAACAATTGACGGAAACGATGCTCCAGGGACTCGTCCTCCAATATGACCGGTCGTTGCTCGCCCGCGACGACAACCGGTTCGATGAAATCAACGAACGGTTGCAAAAAGCCTATCAACTCTTAACGAAACTACAAGCAGGGCTCCATGACGACGGTGGCATCATCACCGGTCAACTCGACGCCCTTTACCAGTACTTAGCAGACCAGACGTTACAGGCCTATCGGACGCCACTCGTGTTAGACGAACTGCTTCAACTCGCAGAAGAACTGCTCGTCACGTGGCAAGCCGCAAGTCTGAAAAAAGAACGACCGCTCGTCCGGGCGGCACACCATGAACGGTATGAAGGGATGGATTATTAATGCGGATCACCAATAACGTACAGGCACTGAAGGCGTACCGGAATTTAAGCGCTAACCAACTGAACGTCAAGACGACGATGGATAAGCTATCGAGCGGACAAAAAATCAACCGCGGAGCAGACGATGCAGCGGGTCTCGCCATCTCGGAGAAGATGCGGAACCGTCTCAAAGCGCTTGATAAAGCGGAACAAAACGTCCTCGACGGAATCTCGATGGTCCAGACACTTGAAGGCGGGATGAGCGAAACCCATAACTTATTACAACGGATGCGCGAGCTTGCCGTCCAGGCCGGAAACGGGACACTGGCGATCGAGGACCGGACGGCCATCCAGGAAGAAATCAACCAGTTGACGAATGAAGTCTCACGGATTGCGCAAACGACGCAGTTCAATGGCAAAGACTTATTGACGGGTAACTTCAGCACGGAAGACAATGCGATCTTCATCCAGACGAATGCCGGGGCGAACGAAGGGATTTCCTTGACAATCGACGATGTCCGCGCTCTGAGCATCGGCATCAGCTCGACCGTTCAACCGAACGCCGACGTCCGCAAGCTCGATGTCCCGAGCGTCGACGGTACACCGGAGTATGCGCTCAGCATGATGACGGAACAGGACGCGAATGATGCCATCAGCCGTTATACGCAAGCAATCGACACGATTTCAGCGCAACGGTCGAAACTCGGTGCCATCCAAAACCGCTTTGAAGCGATGTCGTCCGTCCTCAGCGTCAGTAAAGAAAACTTAACGGCGTCAGAGTCGCGGATTCGTGATACGGATATGGCGCGTGAGATGATGGAATATGCAAAATACAACATTTTGAACCAATCCGGGATGGCAATGATTGCTCAAGCGAACGCTTTACCGCAAGGCGTCTTGCAACTACTCAACTAATCAAGGAGGACGACAGCTATGGACATCCGGCGCATCCAAGAAACGAGCCGCCTGCAGACACCGAAGACCGGACCACGCGAGGTCGAGGCGTCGACGACGTTTTCTGCGTTGATGCAAGATAAACGCGAGCATAAAGGCTACGAACGGCTCCAACAAAAATTGACGCTCGTCGAAGAGCACGGACAATTGCTCGCTGAGAGCCAGACGATTGAGAACCTCGAGAGCTACAAAGAGAAAATCAAGGACTTCTTAAAAGATGCCCTTGATCAATCGCAACAACTCGAGGAAAAACGCGGCTTCAATCGCCGCGGACGGACGAAAATCTACAAAGTCGTCGAACAGGTTGACGCGAAGTTGCTCGAACTGACGAACACCGTCATCTCCGGTGAGTCGCGCCGTCTCGACATTCTCGACCAAGTCGGAGAAATCAAAGGGATGCTCGTCAACGTCTTTGTCTAAATCGATTCCGAGGAGTTTTATCTAATGCCTGCTATCTACTCAAAAAAATGTAAATGCCCGTATTGCTTGAAGGAAACGGAAACGAAGCGTGTCTTAAGTCGGCATATCCGTGTCGCGAAGACCGACTTCGACGGTTTCATTCACTATGACGGACCAAATGTCTATTATTACGAACCGGTTCAATGCACGCATTGCCGCTTCATCTTCCATGAAGCGTTCGAGAAGCTCCGTCCGGATGTCCGGGAACGACTGACGACGGACATTCTTCCCGCTTTACCGGTGTTAGCGTTCGCTACGACTGAGCGGACAGCGGAGCAGGCAATCCAGCTTTATAAGCTTTGTCTTTATAGTGCTCAAGTGACACTCCAAAAAGAGAGTATCCTTGCGATGCTCGGCGTCCGAATCGCCTGGTTAAATCGTTTGCTTGCAAACAAAGAGCAGGAAGTGCTCTGGATGGAGCGGTCGGTCGAGAAATACGAAGCGCTTTATCTCAATTATACCGATGCTGTCCGGACCGGGATTCCGCATGATGTTTTATTGTTACGAATTGCCGATCTCTATGCGAGTTTGGAGCGGACGGATGACGCGAAGCAATGGTATAGCCTCATCTTCCAAAGTCAAAAAATATCTGACCGCATCAAAAAAGATGCCCGGGAACATTGGGAACTGTATCGGGAACGGCACCAAATCTAAATATCATAACAAAAAAGGACATCCATACAGGATGCCCTTTTTTGTTACGACTCGCGTCGATACTTTTCTTCTTCGTAGACGTCTGGCCCGTCCGAGATCGGGCGTTCCGCCTCTTCCCAAGATTCGGACTCGACGTCCGGTTCGATGAATTGATCATACGAACCATCTGATCGGTAAAACGGTTTCGGCACGGTACGTTTTTTCTCTTCACGTTTAGTCACGCAAGATCCCTCCCTAGAATAAGAAAGTTACTGACGAGAATCAAAATATGGTGAAAAACTACCTTCGACTTCTTCATACGGGTCAATATACGATTTCCGGCTGACTTTTGCCTGTCGGAGTTGATTGATTTGTACCCCTAATTTAGCGGTTTCTTCAGATAATTTCAAGTCCAGTTTCCGACTTTCGGCGACGAGCTCTTGAATGACCGCTTGATTGGCCCCGGCAAGTAAGTTCGAATGAGCGGCAATAAACGCTTCCCGTTCATTCAGTAGGTTTTGAATCTTGACGACCCACTCATCGTAAACTTCTTCCTCCGGTGTCTGCTCAAGCAATTCCATCAAGTGTTTCGTCTTCAGACGCAGCGGATCGAGTGGACTCATCGTTGACGGGCGAGCTTCATCGCTTCTTTCCATGTTTCACGAAATTCTTCCGCGAATCCAATCACTTCATCGATTGCCGTCACATCATTTTTGATGTTTGCGTCAATCAAGCGTCCCTGCATGTAATCATATAAGTTATTTAAATCGGTTGATAAACTGATTGATTTATTGAGTGTCAGTTGAAGCTCCATAATGATCGCTTGTGCTTTTTGAATGTACGTATTTTTATCTTGAATGTTTCCTTGTTCGATATTGCGCTTCGCCATCATCGCAAACTTAATCAGTCCTTCATAGAGCATCAACGTCAAGTCTTGCGGTAATGCTGTCGTCACCGAGTTCGTTTGGTACGTCGCATATGGGTTCATCGTCAGAAGCCCTCCTTATTGTCCTAAGTATGAAGCGAGTGTCGCTGATTGGCTGTTCGCTTGGTTCATCGCTTGTTCCATCGCCGCGAAACGACGGTAATAGGCATTTTCTTTAGCTGTCAATTTGTCTTCCCAAGACAGGATACTCTTATCGACGTCAGCAAGTGATTTTCCGAGCCGGTACGTTGTCGCGACGGCGCCATCAAGTCCAGCGACTTGTGAAATTTTACTACGCATCGTAGTGGCAAACCCTTGAATTTGGCGCGCAAATCCATCAAGTCCACCAGGATTCGGAGTAACAGAACCATCAGGATTGGTAACTGGGTCTGGTGCATCCGCTGTAAACAGCTTGTAGACACCTTCAGGTTGTTCCTCAAGCATTTTCTTCAGCTTTGTTTCGTCAATTTTAAGCTTTCCGCCGTCACGGAAATCACTCGTCGTCGTAATTCCGATTTGCGACATATAGTTCAAAGCAATCGTATCCGTCCCTGATTGGTACGTATAACCTGTATCGATTTTTGACGAAATGGCACTGCGGAATTGGTTCATTCCGCTTTGTAAGTAACTATCGTTTTTCAGAACCCCACTCATCGCTTTTTCTTCCCACTTCTTGACTTCATCTTCACTTAGTTCTTTGCGCTGGGCATCCGTCAACGGTTGGAAATCACGATACTTCTCTTCTCGCACTTTAGAATTCATTTTATCAATCATATCGTTGTATTTATCGACAAATTTTTTGATTGAGTCAAAGTTGGCTTGCGTGTCAACTTTTGTATTTAAAGTGATTGGTGAGTCCGACGTATTATTTAATGTAATTGTTAAACCATTTTGTGAAAACGTATTCGTCGTTTGTTCGAGTTGTGTTCCACCGATTGTATAAATTGCATTTTTTCCAGCAACGCCAGTCATTACAGGTTCAGCACCAGCGACTGGTGTGTTCTTATCCGTCCAAGAAATTTCATTGGATGCTCCAAGTTGTCCCGTACTTTGTCGTGTTACGACTAGTTTTCCTGTAATGTCATTAAAGACAGCATTCAACCCTAGCGATTTGTCACTATTGATTTTTGAGACGAGGTCGCCAACTGTTGCCGTTCCATCAAAGTTCATTGTCACCGGTGTCGCAAGCATGCTTCCATCTGCTTGGTACGTATTTAGCTCAAGTGAGACGTTACCAGAAGCATCTTTAGCGACGAGACCACTGTCAGCGAGTTTCGTTAGACTTGTTATCTTTTCGGTAGCAGAAGCATTCCGAGCAATCGTTAAAGACGAAGCAGAAGCAAGCTGATTCACACGATCAATTGTGATACTACCTGAAGTCGCAGCTGCGCTTGCTGTTACTGAGATTTTCGACGAATCAGAACTCGTGACAGTCTTTGACATATAGTTTTTTGATAACAACATGTCGCTCGCTGCTGTCCGTAAATCAAGTAATCCCCGATTCATCTCGCGGTAGGCATCGCGTTGCCACGTTAAGGTTTGTTTCTTTTGCGCTAAGCGATCGACAGGTGCACGTTCCACCTGCATCAATTGTTTAATCATCGTTTCTGTATCGATCCCGCTCGCGAGACCACTTATTCGAATCCCTGCCATCCAATCAGTCCTTTCCCATTAAATCCGTTTATCGATCAGTTGATTAAATTCCATGAACGCCGCAAAGAAATCAAGTTCTTTTTTACTCGGGATTTCTTGCACGACATGATTGTTCGTATCAACGACCTGAATATAAAATTCATTCAGTTTTTCATGTTTGACGAACTTTAGACCGGTGCGTTGCGTTTCTAATTGTATATTTGCTTTATCAATCGCCGTCTCAAGTTTCGTTACGTGTTGCGGTGTCGGTAAGATGACGATCCCTTCTTGCGCCAGTTCTTCTTGATTCGCTTCAACGAAGACGTTCCGCGTTGCTTCGTAAGGTAAGACATTTGCAGGCAGGTGAAGCCGAATTTCCGTATTGATGGAATTCATAGACAAACACTCCTTATTTATTCTCTATGTAGTATATCGGCATCTTCTGTTAACTTGTAATACCTGTTGATAAATTACATAAAAAAAGGCCATGGAACGAGTCCATGACCTTGAAGTAAAAAGTATGACCAATTACGATTAACGGAGTAATTGGAGAACGCCTTGCGGCTGTTGGTTCGCTTGCTACGCGCATTAACTTTCGCTAATGATAAGACTATATCTTCATCCTAGTTTTTACTAGGAGCTGGGCGCTTCCCCCGCCGTTTACGGAGTACGGATTTCATAACCATCGGACATGTCCATTAGGTCGTCTATCCTAGTCGTTGAACCTTCACCAAGGTTTCCCTACAGGTGCTTGGCTGCTGATTGTCCAATCCTTGACGTTTTTCAGAACGGTCACGCTCGCCGTTTCCAGCCACGTTGTCGTACATCAAGGCTCTAAAGGAGTTCCAGCAATTCACCCAGTCATGCTCTGATCAGTTGCCCGATCAGACGCCCGGTGGAATCAAATTACCGAAGGAGTTGAAGCACGCCTTGGGGTGTTTGATTCGATTGAGCCAACATTGCTTGTGCAGCTTGTCCAAGAATCGAGTTCTTCGTTTGGTTCATCATTTCTTTCGCCATATCAACGTCACGGATACGTGATTCCGCAGCTGTTAGGTTTTCAGAAGATGTTTTGAGGTTGTTGATTGTGTGCTCGAGACGGTTTTGGTTTGCACCGAGCTTCGAACGTTCAGCAGAAACACTATCGATTGCTGTCTGGATTTTAGTCACAGCAGAACCAGCAGTAGCTGAGGTAGAAAGATCTAATGCCATTTCGGCTGGTGTATTATTTGTTCCATCTGTTACCGTATTAGCTCCCGTAAATCCTGTACCAGTTCCTGTAATGCCAAGTGCTGCCGCACGCATATCAGTAAACTCTAGCGTCATCGTTTGGTTTTCGTTCGCACCAATTTGTGAAGTGAAAGATGATTTGGCTGGAGCTGCGGCAACAGCTGGAGGTCCAGCTGCTGCGGCAACTGCTGGAGTAACAGTACCTGCAGTTGCATTCAACAGTTTTTGACCATTAAACTCAGCTGTGTTACCAATGCGGTTGATTTCACTTGTTAATTGGTTAACTTCTTTTTGAATTTCTCCACGATCCGAAGTTGTGTTTGTATCGTTACCAGCTTGGACAGCCAATTCACGCATCCGTTGAAGGATATCGTGCGTTTCGTTCAAAGCACCCTCAGCTGTTTGAATCATTGAGATTGAATCTTGTGCGTTACGTGAAGCTTGGTCGAGACCACGAACTTGACCGCGCATTTTCTCAGAAATTGCAAGACCAGCAGCATCGTCGCCTGCTTTGTTGATGCGAAGACCTGAAGCCAGTTTCTCCATTGATTTCCCTTGAGCAGCAGTTGCGCTCGAAAGTTTGTTGTGTGTGTTAAGTGCTGTAATGTTGTGATTGATAATCATTGTAAGTTTCCCTCCATAGGAATAATTTTTTTGTCTCTTTGAAGATCCTTCTTCTCCGAGATGCGCCCCCTGGCCGGCCCAAGAGTAGCGCGGTGGTTGTAGTCGATGACTGCTTCCACTCTATATATCGTCGCCGTGCCGAAATCTTTAACAGTTTCACTCAAAAAAAAAATAAAAAAATTCAAAAGAAAAATCGCAGACGGGACTTCCGCCTGCGATTTCTAAATTAGAGACGCGTTGCTCCTGTTTCTTCCTGCAGTTGTTCTGCGACTGCGACCAGCTCTTCCATCGCGCCGTTGACTTCACTGAGTGACGCCGCCTGATGACTAGAAGCCTGCAAGACTTGCTCCGCATGTTTTGACGCTTCTTCGACCATCGCCAGGATATTCGCCGTCGTCAAACCGACTTGGTCAATCTCTTTGTCCGATTTCACGACAAGCTGGTCAACCGATTTAACGCGTGAATAAACATGTTCTGTCGAATGGTGAATTTCTTCGAATGACGACCCTGCCTGTTCGACGAGTCCGACACCGGTCGCGACTTCTTTTTGGACGTCCGTCATTGCATTCGCCGTATCATTGACAAGACGTTTAACACCGGAAATCAAATCGGTGATTTCTTTTGCTGACGTCGCTGTTTGTTCAGCCAGTTTCTTGACTTCCGCCGCAACGACGGCGAAACCACGACCGGCTTCTCCGGCACGTGCTGCTTCAATCGAGGCATTCAAACTGAGTAAGTTCGTCTGTGCTGAAATGTCACTGATGACGTCCGTGATTCGTGAAATTTCACCCGTCATATCCGTCAAACGACCATTGAGTGTCGCGGATTGTTCCATTTTACTTGAAATCATATGCATCGCTTCAACGGAATCCGTCGCGAGCGTCTTACCGTTCTCAGCTTCTGTCTGCATGACCGTCGCGGATTTCAAGGCTTGGTTCATTTCTTGTGCGACTTCATCCATCGTTCGTTTGACCGTACCGAGTGCATCCATCGAGAGGTACGCTTGATCGACGTTTTCGTTCATCTTCGTCGAGAGCTCCGCCATTGCAGTCCGGATGCTTTCACCTGACGCGTTGCCTTCCTGGACGGCTGCCGCGATTTCCTGAGCAGACGCCGTCAGCTTATCGCTTGAGCTGCCCATCTGTGTCGCTTGCTTGCGGATATGTACTACCATCACTTCAAGTTCATGCATCAATTGATCGACTTCGTCGCCACGCTTCGCTTCTTCGAAATCCACATCAAAGTTACCGCTCGCGACTTCGCGTGCCGTTTGTGTCGCTTTTTCGATTGCTTTGATCGGCTGACGGAGAATCAATTGAATCAACAATGAACCGAGAATCGACAAAACTAACCCGATGCCAGCTCCAAATAAAATCGCCTGGTTTTCTGCGACGTCGACTCCACGCGTGAGGAATAATGTCAGCTGGGCAGAAATTCCGCCTGTAATGATTGAAATCACGAGAACCCATACAAATAACCGAATCTTTAAATTGCTACGTAACTTGCTCATATCCGTAACTTCCCTTCCTGATTCTTTTCTCAACATTCTCCTTATCGGCAAGATATGAGAACGCTTTAATAGGATTGACCTGATTTCAAAGTCGGTTATAGGATTTACTTGTCACAAAATAACAATTTGATTTGTGACAATGACAGATCGACACAAAAAAACCGTCCGCTTTGTCATCTGAACATGACAAGGCGGACGGCTGATCTTTTTACTTCCGGTCAATTTCGACGTACTTATAAGAGATGTCTGTCCCGACGTTGTGTCGGGCGAGGTGCGTGACTTCCGTGTTTTGCAAGAAGGCGTTTTTGCGTTGGTAGACCGGCGAAATCGCTTGATCGTCGAGTAACAGCGATTCAGCCTGACTCAACAGTTCCAACCGTTTATCTTGATCGAGTTCTTTTTCTGCCTGTTGCAAGAGACGGTCATACTTTTTGTTCGAGTAATCCATCATGTTGAACGGATTTCCCGTCATGAACAAGTTCAAGTATGTCGTCGCGTCTTGATAATCCGGTGCCCAGCTTGCAAGTGACAAATCATAGTCCCCTCGTCCTTCACGGGCAAGACGTTCCTTCTTCGGCAATGGCAAGAGTTTGACGTCGAGGTTTTGACGCTTTAACGTTCCTTGAATGTACTCCCCAATTTTTTTCGAGACGTCATCGTCCTCGATGATCATCGTCAATTCTAGATTTTGCGGTTCGAGGACTTTCTTCGCCTGCGCTTCGTCGAATGATGACGTGATTTGACGTGTTTTATCGTACTGCGGATCAAGCTCTTGCGGGACGATATAGTCGGCCGGTAACGAGCCGTTTCCGAGTAACGTTTCCGTCAACGCTTCTTTATTATAAGCAGCGTCAATCGCTTGGCGGGTCTGCTTGTCTTTTAAAGCGTCCGTTTTTTGATTCATCCGGATGAAGAACATCCGTGAATCACTGAACGTGTTGTACTCTTTTTTATCTTTATAGTTGATGACGTTTTCCGAGTTGAGCGGTGCGACATCGAGTTCGCCTGTTTCAAACAAGTTGATCGCAAGCATCGGGTCCTTGATGATTTTGACGTCGACTTCGTCAATCTTGACTTGTTTTTGGTCGGCGTAGTCAGCATTTTTCGCGAGCGTGTAGCCTTGCTCCGCTTGATACTTCTTGAACGTGAACGGTCCGTTGTAGACATTCGTCTCCGGATCCGTCCCGAACTTGTCGCCTTGTGCTTTGACGATGTCTTCACGGACCGGCATGTACGTCCCGAACGTCGTCATGCTGAGGAAGTACGGCGTCGGTCGTTTCAGTTCGATTTGTAACGTTTCGTCGTCGATGACTTTCGTTTCTTTGACGGGCTCAAGCAAGTACGCAAACGGGGAGTTCGTCTCGATGACGCGCTCATAAGCATAGCGGAAGTTTTCTGCCGTGACGGGTTTTCCGTCAGACCATTTCGCCGTCGGGTCGAGCTTGAACGTATAGACTTTACCGTCTTCCGATACGCTGTGTGACGCAGCAGCTGCCGGGACGAGTTCATTGTTTTCATCGAAGCGGTACAGTCCTTCATAAATTTGGTTGAAGATGTTCGACGTGATGGCATCTGCCGGGTCAACCGACAGGAGATCATAACTTTCCATCGTGTGCAGGACTTTCTTTTCGTTTTCATTTGGTGCTGCCTGTTCTGTGTCTGTCGTCGAGCATCCTGCGAGTAGGAACGCCGTGCTTGCCGCCGCGATCAATGTCTTCTTCATAAAAAATTCCTCCTAAAGATAATGTGCGTTGGATGATTCGGCGTTCCTTGACGTAAAACAAAAGGCGCCCTCTATGCATAGCAAAAGCTGCTGCATAGAGGACGCCTATATCCGCGCGGTGCCACCTCTAGTTGAGATTAAAAATCTCCTCTTGTCGCTGGTCCAACAACCAGCTAGCCTTGTAACGGGGGCAACCGTCCTGTCTACTGCAATCGTTCAACAGGCTCTCAGCGGTCCATTCCCTAATCAGCTTACCGCGTCAGGCTCTCACCTTTCCTGACTCGCTTTGTCGGCAGTGTTGACGGTACTTACTCCGCGTCGTTGATTTGTTTGATATGGCTTAACTTGGTCTTTACTTTACACGGCTCGGATTTCACTGTCAATCAAAAGTGCTCAAAACGGATGATCTTCCTGTTTCTCCTGTTCTTTCCGGACCGGACGGGGACGAATCGGTTCGACCCGCTCGACGTGGGTCCGTGTAATAATCCGGTTACCAAATGCCGCGTCAAGTAAAATCGTGATGGCCGCTACGATGTGCAATAACATCCCGACGATCGGAATGACACCGACTGTCGATGCGACGATTCCGACGATGTTTCCTTTTGAGACAGTGCCGGCCCGCGCCGTCAACACGACAACCACGATGTGAAACGCAAGCATCAACCATAAGGCGTTATAACCTGACCCGATAACAATCAATCCACCGAGAATCGGAATCCCGAGGATGGCCTCTAAACCACCTGACATCCACTTCAACGTCCGTAATGATTCCTGTCGATCATTCATGTCGTCGCCTCCTCTATTTTTCCATATGTCTAGTATACGACAAAACACGGGAGAGGTTTCAGACTTCCTTTAGATTATGAACTTATTTTTTTCAGCGGTTTCCTTCTCTCCTTATCACTGGATTCCTAACAAAACAGTTTCCGTCGTCCGGGCGCGACTCCTACGGGAAAAGGAAGGGCTCGTCCCTTCCGTCAGGAACAGGCAAGACACGGTCGGCTGCAAGTCGATCGCGGCTTGCGTTCCGCCCGAGGAAAGCGCGCCAACGGACAATAGGAAACGATACTCTATTTTTTTAAAAGAGTAGTAAGACCTAAGGTCTATGCTTACTATACGAGTTCATAAAAAAAGCCCGGTCATTAGACTTTACGTTAAGCTGCTTATGCTCCTATCGTCCGGGCGCGACTCCTGCGGGAAAAGGAAGGGCTCGTCCCTTCCGTCAGGAACAAGCGAGACCCGGTCGGCTAAAAGCCGATCGCGGCTTGCGTTCGGCCCGAGGAAAGCGCGCCAGCGGACGATCAGAAACGATATTCTATTTTCTTAGAGAGTAGTAAGACCTAAGGTCTATGCTTGCTATACGATTTCACAAAAAAAGCCCACTCCCGTGGACTTTCGTTCAACCTTCTTATAATTCAAGCACGTGGAACTGATAACCGCGGCCAACGACGAATCCGGCATCTTTATAGAGATCCAGTGCCCGTGCGTTATCCGTCTCGACATCGAGTTCAAGCTGCGTTCGACCTGTCCGGAACATCGCTTGGACCATCAGTTTCAACATCTTCTTCCCGTAGCCATTGCCCTGCGCTTCCGGACGAACGGCGAACGCATGGATGCTCGCTTGTGTCTCGGATGCTAAATATGCACGGACGACACCGACCGGCTGACCGTTCGCCACACCGACATACGTGACGCGATCCTCTGTCTCAATCGCTTGATAAATCGCTTCCGCCTCGTCCGCTGTATTTCCGAACGACTGTCCGAGCGTCTCGACGATGAACGGACGGTCCGATGCCGTCGCTTCGCGTAATTCGAAATCAGGGTCTGCTTTTAAGAACAATTGCGCTTTTTTCAGCACCATATTGTATTCCGTCATCCGGTACTCTGCCCCAAGCTTGCCCAAGACTGCTTTACCGGATTGACTTGCATCATCAATCACGAACGTAAAGGCTTCCGCGCCCGTTTCGCGCGCTACGCCAGCCGCCGTTTCGACGAGCGATTTAAAAATCCCTTGCTGCCGGTAATCGGGATCAACGAAGACGTTGACTTCCCATTCTGTCGGTAGATACGCGAAGGCTTGCAGGTAGCCAATCAATTTTGAGCCGTCGTAGACAGCAAAATCATTCTCGCCGACATAATCTGCCGCCACCTTCAATTCAATTCCATCATGATCGTTGACACATTTCTCAAGTTGCAAGACATCTGTCGTTTGTAAGACTTTCGTTACTGTAAATTCCATCTCTCTTCACCTCAATCTTTACTATAGCGAACCACTAAAAGAAGCACTAGCAAAAGCTAATGCTTACTGCAGTTTAAATGTTTTCATCATCCGCGGAACGTGATATGTGATCAAGCGTTCGATTGTTTTGTTCCCGACCGCACCTTTAACGGCTTCCGTCGGTTGGACATAATAGTACGTTTTATTGCCCTTCGTCCCAAGATACGTGCCGTACCCGACTTGACGGTCGAACTGTTTTTCCGACAGTTTCTTCGGTTCATAGTTCAAGTTGACGAGCAACTGATCTTTTCCCTTCACCTTATAATAGAGCGAAAACGTTCCACTTCGCGTGACGGTACCGTACTTCGTCTTGACCGTCTTGTTTTTGATCAGCTCGACTTTGTCTTGCGCGATCGCTTTCTTCAGCGTCTCTGTCGCCTTGACGGTATAACCAAGCTGTTTGTTTTGAACCATCCCTTTTTGATAAGAGACGTTCGTCGCACCAAAGGCCGTCACCGGAATCAGACATGCCCCGATTAATAGTCCTGTCATTGCGATTCGTTTCATGCTGATTCCTCCTTTATGTATGCGATAATAGTAAAATTCCCTTTCGTACAATAGGTAAACCTTATTCTCGAAAAAGATTTGACGGAATTGTCTAAATTTCTTACGATAAGAGTAACGAAACGAAATGGGGTTAAAAGGATGGCTGAACAAGAACAATTAACACAAGAACAGCTCGATAATCTGCTCAAGAACTCATTCGCGATGCAGGTACCAATCCTCGAGAAGTTCATGAAAGATACACATGACCGCTATGCACTCGCAACGACTTCTTTCAAACGGGATATGGACGCGATGAAAGAATCGGAATGGCATCAATTCTTCGCCGGCAAATTGTTACCGCACTTCTTCCTCGAGCATCTTGGATTCGGCGCTTCGTTCCGCTTCAACGGACACGATAAAGAAGTCGACCTCCCGGAAAACGTCGTCCCTGTCCGTAATGATGCAGATGACCAAATCGCGAAAGTCGTCCTCGGCGTCGAAAAAGCGATGAAAGACATGCACATCAAAAACCACAGCCTCGTCGCGAAATTTTACCAAGAGACACTCGAACTCGCTTGCCAAATGGGCAGCCGTGTCGGCATGAGTGATGAATTCTATACACTCGTCAAACCGAGTCTCGTCCACGAAAACGAATCAAAATAAGCACTGACAGCCCCGCTCCTCTCGACGAGGAACGGGGCTGTTTTTACATTATAGACGAATAAAGAAACACGCTCCGCCTTGCGGACTCGTTCGAACGCCATAGACCAGTTCATGGCTGTCGAGAATCAAGCGGCTAATCGCAAGCCCGAGCCCGTGCCCGGAACTGCCGTCTTGTTTGACGTATAAATCCCAAATCGTCGCCCGGTCGGACTCCGGGACACCATGCCCCGCGTCCTCGACCGTCAATTCAGTCTCCGTCAGCCGAATGATGACCCGGCTATCAGGCGGAGCTGCCGCGTGGGCATTCATCAGGAAGTTGACGAGGACCCGTTCGAACATGTGCCTGTCAACACGACGCGTGACGGGCACAGCTTCAGCGAAAAGTGCCACCCCCTCCTTCGCAAACGTCGCCTCTAACCGTCCGACCGTATCGAACACCAGGTCATCTAGTCGCGTCTCAATCCGTTCGAGCGGCATCATCCCTCCGGCAAGCTTCGAGTAGACGAGCGTCTCATCAATCAATAGGCCGAGGCGATCCGTCTCCTCGATGATGCTGTCCGTGACATCCGGTAGTTCGTCTAGCGGAATCACTCCTGCTGCGAGCGCCTCCGTTTCGTTGCGGATGATTGCGAGCGGCGTCCGCAAATCATGGGTGATACCGGCGATGAATGACTTTTGCAACGTTTCTTTTTGGAGGAGTTGTTCCTGCATCTCATCGACGGCAGCAATTAACTCACCGACTTCATCATTCGGTCGTTCGGGTAGCGGGACGCTTTTTTTTCCTGCTCCGATTTGCTGGGCGACGGACCGTAAGTTGACGATCGGCCGCGTGAACTGTCGTCCCATATAATAAGCAAGTCCTGTCGCAAGCAACAAGGTCACGAGGAGCGCGACACCAATCGCCAAGTAGACACCGTTCAACGCACTACTCGCGAGCGGTGCATTCCGAATCGTCGTGATGACCGTGTCCCCCTCCTTCAGCTGATAGGTCAACAAACGTTGATTCTGGACATCAATCACGTCTTGTTGCTGCAACTTCTCGAGCGCCGGTAAGTTGACCGGTTGCGGTCCTCGTCCACCGAGGCGTTGCGTTTGTCCGTCGATCGTGATGAAACCTTGAATGTCACGGGGAAGCGGTTGATTGCCGTCGATCGCTTCTTGAATGATATTTGCTTCACGTGCGAGTTGACTGTAGCGTTCGTCTTCCGCAAACCGATTGACGAGCACCGCCGTCAAGACAAAACTCAAGCTACCCATGACGAGGAGCGGTGCGACGACCGCCAGTAAAAACTTCCGCATCAATTTACTCATTCCATCGCCTCCAGTCGATATCCGACCCGGTGGACCGTCTTTAACTGTTGTTTGATCGTCGGTAACTTATCACGCAATTGTTTGACGTGCGTATCGACGGTCCGGGTATCGCCACCGAATGTATATCCCCAGACATCATCCAGGATTTGATCGCGACTGAGTGCTTCACCGATATGTTCGACGAAGTATGTCAACAGCTCAAACTCCATCTTCGCCAGACTGAGCGACTGCTCGCCGTTTTTGACGAGACGCGCTTTCGGATCCAGTGTTAAATCACCCAACCGGAAGGCGGTGTCTTTCGGACGCTGGTTCAGCGCCCGCTCGAGCCGAATCGTCAGTTCTTTCAAGACGACAGGTTTGACGAGGTAATCGTCTGCTCCGAGCTCAAGTCCGAATACACGGTCATCCGCTTCACCACGCGACGTCATCATGAAGACGACGGGCGGCATAGCGACTGCTTTAATCGACGGGACGAGCGACCAGCCGTCCCCATCCGGGAGTCGAACATCGACGAGGACCGCGTCAAACGTCGTTTTGCTTAAGGCGTCCTTCGCTTGTCCAATCGACATCGCGAGTGTCACTTCATATCCGTGGTGCCGTAAAAAACGTTCTGTCACGTGCGCTAACTTTACTTCATCTTCAATCAATAAAATATTCATCGTTATCCCTCCACATGCTTAGTGTACCGCCTTTTCCAGCCGATTTGCTTTTCTTGG
Organism: Exiguobacterium sp. s102; assembly: GCF_018618635.1. Lineage (NCBI taxonomy): Bacteria > Bacillati > Bacillota > Bacilli > Caryophanales > Exiguobacterium > Exiguobacterium sp. s102. The sequence goes on along the minus strand of NZ_JACSML010000001.1, from coordinate 214,612 downwards.
CAATTTCTTTGCAACTTCCTCACAACTTCGTTTTCGATCCACGCTAACATACAAGGTGAAAGGAGTGATCAACCATGAAATTCAAAAAACAATGGATCACCGCACTTACAATCAGCGCATTAACAGTAGGAGGAGCTTCTGCTCTCGCTGCAACAAATGATAGCGATGCATCGAAAACGAAATCCGAGCGTCATCACTTCGAAGGTATGAAAAAAATGGACGTTACAATCCTCTTAGATAAACTCGGCATCACAGAAGACGAGGCACAAACAGCACGGGAAGCGAAGACATCGATCGCTGAGCTTGCAGAAGAAAAAGGCATCTCGTTCGCCGACTACAAAGCCGCTGAACTTGCAGCAACAAAAGAACAACTTGCTAGTCTTGTCGCGTCAGGGGATCTTACGAAAACACAATCCGCTGATATGTTAGAACGTCAAACGGAGCGCTTCAGCAAAGTCTCGAGCTATGACGAATTGAAAGAACAGCAGCCTAAAGGGCAACGTCACGGTAACAAGGGCGGTTTCTTTAATAAAGAACTCGTCGCAGATGTCCTTGCCGCACTTAACTTAAATCAAGAGGACTTCGATGCTGCAAACCAATCACTCGCCGCGTTCGCGAAAGCCCAATCAATCCAGTTCGCCGACTACAAAAAAGCGGTCATCGCCTCACAATCAGAACAACTTGACCAATTCGTCAAAGACGGTAAGATGACGGAAAAACAGGCGACGACGATTAAAGAACGGATGACGGAAGAGTTCTCAGACATGACGAGTTATGACGAGTTGCCGGATCGGGAAAAACAAGGACAAGGCAAACGTGACGGCGGAGCACGCGACGTCTTCGGTGACACGACTGCAACGGTCTTAGCGAGTCTCAAACTCGATGAAGCGCAATTCGAAGCTGCCGATCAAGCACTTCCTGAATTTGCGGAAGCGAACGATATCGCCTTCGACGACTTCGAGCAAGCAGTCCTCACCGCTCAAACGGCTGCAATTGATGCGAAACTAGCAGACGGTTCCATCACAGAAAAACAAGCGACGTCGATGAAGGAACGGATGCAAGAACGTGCGGATCAGGTCTCAAGTTATGACGACCTTAAGCAAGGACCACGCGATGGTAGACAAGGTGGTCGTCACCACGGAATGAACGAAAAGAATACGGATCAATCAACGGACCCGAATGCAAGCGAGACATCTGTCGATCTTGCCATTTAATCCATTCAAAAAGAACAGGTGCTTCTGTACCTGTTCTTTTATTTGTTTTTTGATATTCCGATTCTCTTTTTTTGAAAAAACAGTCTATTTTTCGAACTTTAATTGCAATTGTCGCCACTTAGAACCGATACTAGAAATAGGATTACAGATTCTTGAATTACATTCTAGTGAGGAGATATAGCTATGACTTTTTTCGACGCTATGCAACGACTAAGTCGTTCATCGACATCCCCTCTATTCATTGGTGGATTAGAACTCTCACATCCCGATAGCGCAGAATTCTTTTTCCATCAAAACGCGGATGCGATTTTCTTTTTTAACCATCTTGGTGAAATCATATATTTCAATGAAAAATTGCCTGCAATGCTTGGGTATTCCACGGAAACACTGTATGAACACTTTGGAGTATTTAATCCCCCTGAACAAATTGATGCAGTCACAGCATTTTTTGAACGTGCTCTTACAGGAGAGACCGTTCACTACACCGCCCAAGGCCTCCATAACGATCATTATCGGCTGACCTTAAAGATTACGAACATGCCCATTCTTCAAGATAATCGAGTCATTGGTGTATACGGGATCGCACGTGATATCACTCGAGAAAAACAACTTGAAGAAGATGTTGTTCAAATTCGATCACAGCTCGAACTAACGGAACACATTCCAGAACTTGTTGTCTTCCATTACGATCCTTCTACGAGGAGCATCGAACATTCCGCCTCTTTGATAAATTACTTAGGCGTTTCATCTGACGAGTTGGGGACATTATCACGCGAACAGTTACATAACCTCATTCACCCGCGCGATTTTGACCCGCTTCTGTTTAATATGGAGCGACTCATTGATTGTGAAGTGGAGATGTTTGAACAAGAGGTTTCTGTCTTAAATGCCTCAAACGGATATCAATTATTACGCTTAAAAGCATTTCGCCGCCCGGAAAACAATGAACTAATTTCCGTTATCCTGTATGACTTATCGGAAGTCAACGAAGCGCGACGCCAATTAACGCTTGAACGGGAACAGACACGTGAAATTTACGAAGCGCTTGATGCAGCCATTTCGCAAATCGACCCTTCTACTGGCCGAGTCCTCTTCCACTCCCAGGGGTTTCTTCAAATTTTTGAAGAATTGCCAGAGGATTTGTGCTTAAGTCAAAAATGGCTATTCGAGCGAATAGACGAACGGGATCACCTGGCGATGAAACATTTTATCCAACAACTGCTTTCTGGAAAATCCGGAACGATTCAATATCGTCTCCGCTTTCCAGATGGACGACGGAAATGGATTGAAGATCAACAGTTACCTGTTTTCCACCTGGATGGGAACATTGCCTATTCAAACAGTATCATGCATGACATCACGCTTCAAAAAGAGTATGAGGAACGGCTGCAGCAACTCGCATTGATTGATGCAATCACCGAATTGCCGAACCGTCAATTATTAACGGACACCATTGAGGAATGGATGAAGAACGATCAATCTTTCTCCGTTCTTTCGGTTTCCTTCAACCGGATTTCTGAAATCAATAACGCGTTCGGCCATGCATCCGGTGATCAATGGTTACAAGCGACGAGTCGCATTCTGTCGATCACTAAACCGGAAGAAGTATTCCTTGGCCATCTTGGGGGAGATGAGTATGCCATGCTCGTACCCTCCAGTTACAGTGATGACATTACTTCCTGTGCGGAAAAACTGCTCGCACTCTCGGCAAATCCGATTTTGATTGAACCGTATGAATTGTTCGCCCGTATTTCTGCTGGGGTTAGTCGTTTCCCGGGAGACAGTCAGGATGCGATTGAACTGCTAAAACATTCCTACACTGCTTTACGCCGTTCACGACGGGAAGATCACAGTACGTTTCATCATTACGCTTCGAATCTTGACATCGATTACTACAGACGTTACCGACTCGAACAAGACTTACACTATGCCATTGAACGCAACGAGCTATTCCTTGAATACCAACCGAAAGTCGATAGCTGGACCGGAAAAATCATTGGACTTGAAGCTTTAATCCGTTGGCAACATCCAGAATGGGGACGGATTCCGCCAAATGACTTCATCCCCCTTGCTGAGGAAAGCTCACTTCATCTTGCAATTGGCGACTGGGTCATTGAGACCGCATGCCAAGCAATGAACTCTTGGGCACGGGCCGGTTCAAATCTTATTCCAATTTCAGTGAACGTCTCACCAAAACGTTTCTTGATTCCCGGTTTTGAACATCAGATTGAGCAGGCATTGCTAAAATACAATTTATCCCCTCATTTATTTGAACTCGAAATCACGGAAGCAGCACTTATTATGGAAGACCCGAACACGAACCGTATGCTCGAACACTTAAGTCACCTCGGTGTTCGAATTGCATTGGATGACTTTGGTAAAGGTTACTCATCGATGGTTTATTTACAGCGATATCCGATTGATGTCGTCAAGATTGACCGTCAGTTTGCAACGCACATTGCTGATGACGCAAAAGCACAGGCCATTGTTAAAAGCATTCTTTATATGGCGTCCGTCTTCAATCTTTCCGTCGTTGCAGAAGGTATTGAAACGATACGACAGCTGGAAACGTTCCGTGACCTCAATTGTCCGAACATTCAAGGATATTTGTTCAGTCGTCCTGTTTCAACAGAAATCATGCAAAGTTATTTGTTACGGGAAATTTTGTATCCGATTGAAGCCTGCGCCCTGACAAGTGAAGGTACTCCCAGTTTTTCGATTGAAGGGAAAATTAAGATGTTGACGCACCATGAAATGGCGCTGGATTTCGATTATTCGGACATTCATGCGCATCAGACGGATACACGCCACCTCTATTTCACAACAGAAGTCCCGCTGCCTTTAAACACAGCGACCTTCGAAGTCCGTTTATCCGAAGGGTTACAACTTGTCAGCTGCACACTGACCGTCATCGGTTTCGAACATGGACAATATATCGGTGCCTATACGAACACTTCGGAAGCAGAACTCGTTTTACGGTTTTTCCAATCAATTCGACCGTTTATCTAATTATTCGCACTAAGGTTGCTCTCGCATGCCTTAGTGCTTTTTTGTTATAGTAAACACAGAAACACTTTTCAAAAAGGGGGAATTCGATGAGTGGTGCGATCCAAACGAAAGCTCACCGACGAACGACGAAATGGCAACTTATACGCCGCCTTTTGTTATTGACGATTGGTGCCATCGTCTTCGCAATCGGTTTGAAAGGATTCCTTGTTCCGAATAATATCATCGATGGTGGGATTGTCGGAATTTCCATCATTGGGTCAAAACTGACGGATACGACACTTGCATTATGGCTCTTCTTTTTAAATATCCCGTTCATCTTTTTTGGTTATAAACAGATTGGTAAGACCTTTGCCCTGTCTACGCTTTATGCAATTTTCATCATGGCGGTCGCGACGAAATTACTCGAAGGCATCGGACCGATGACGAACGTCGATCTCCTTGCGACCGTCTTCGGTGGTTTAATTCTCGGAATTGGCGTCGGTATCGTCATCCGGGCCAGTGGATCGCTCGACGGAACGGAGATTCTTGCTGTTTCCTTCAGTCGCTCGACCCCCTTTTCCGTCGGTGAAATTGTAATGTTCTTTAACGTCTTCATCCTCGGAGCAGCCGGATTCGTCTTCGGTTGGGACCGGGCGATGTACTCGCTGATTACGTATTTCATTGCCTTCAAGACAATTGATGTCGTCATTGACGGACTCGATCAATCAAAGAGTGTATGGATCATTTCTGAGAACTACGAAGAAATCGGCCTTGCCATCATGGACCGGCTCGGTCGGAGCATGACGTACTTACACGGAGAAGGATCCTTTTCCGGAGATGATAAGAAAGTCATTTTTTGTGTCATCAGCCGGCTCGAAGAAACGAAATTAAAAGAAATCGTCCGCGACTTCGACGAACAGGCCTTCATCGCCATCGGCAACATTCATGACGTCCACGGTGGCCGCTTCAAGAAAAAAGATATTCATTAATTCACAGTTGTTCGAGAAAGGGAGTCGCGCCGTTGTTGAAGAAACATCGCAAGAAAATCATCGGGGGATTGATCCTCGTCATCGTTCTTTTGTTGATTGCTCTCGTCGGAATTTCTGCTTATGTCGGTTCGTCCTTAACGAAACCGGAACGGGAAGCATTGACGACGAATCCTAAAAAAGCAGAAAAACTGGCTTATGAAGACGTCTCCTTCCGCTCGCTAAAAGATCGCACGCGGCTATCCGGCTGGTGGATTCCGAGTGAGGATGCGAAACTGACAATCGTCTTTGCTCACGGCTATGGGAAAAACCGGGAACAGACGGATGTCCCCATCTTCCCGCTCTTCAAAAAATTTCATGATGCCGGCTATAACGTCTTAACATTTGATTTCCGCGGGTCCGGGATCTCGGAAGGAAAACGTGTCACGGTCGGGGCAAAAGAACAAGATGACTTGCTGACAGCTGTCAGCTATGCCAAATCACGTGCTTCAGAGCCGGTTGTTCTTTATGGTATCTCAATGGGCGCTTCGACTGCCCTTGTCACGGCTCCAAAAGCAGATGTCGCCGGTGTCATCGCGGATAGTCCGTTCAGTGATTTAGAAAATTATTTAGAAACGAACCTCCCCGTCTGGAGCGGGTTGCCGAACTTCCCGTTCACACCCGTCATCCTGCAAGTGACGCCTCCACTGACAGGGCTGAACCCGGAACGTGTCAAACCGATTGAAGCGATTCGACGGATTGATCTTCCCATCCTGATGATTCATGGCAAGGACGATGATGCGATTCCGGTCACGGAAAGCATGCGCCTTCAAAAAGCGGCGCCACATTCTGAGCTTTATGTGACGGAAAACGGCGGACATGTCCAGTCTTATGCCCATGACCGCAAAGCCTATGAAGACAAGGTCCTATCTTATTTAGAAGACATCAAATGATTTCACATCAATAATCGCAGCAACTCTTTAATTAAGGAACAGTCGCTGTACCTTCAATCTCTTAATCCAGAAAAAAGAGTCAATCCAAGCTGATCTTGTATCAGTAGGTTAGACTCTTTTTTGTTTGGGACGACTTCACTAAAATGATTCGAAGTAGAGAAAAACACGGCGACTACGCTCAGACCTTAGACAAATGCTTATGAAGCGTGAACATGCTATAACGAGATGCGATCCGTTCGCGCTTCCCTGTCTCGCCTCGTCTTCAAAGCGGCAATCTTCCGCGCCGCTACAGCAAAGCTGCAGGGTCGCGACCGATTGCTTTTCGCGGTTCTAAGCGATTCGAGACGGATTGCGCTCTAAACCGCCTGCATGCCTGGATTTCTGTCACGGTATTACCTAAAAAGCGTCACGTTTCGTTGACTCCTACGGGAAAAAGTGCGTTTTTAACGCACTTTCAGAGGCAGGCAAGACCCTGCTCGTTGTCCGTAAGGACCAAAGAGCAACGGCTTGCGCCTCGCCCGAGGAAAGCAACGAAAAAAGAGACGCTTTCTCTCCCGATTACACGTTGTCTACAGTCTGAGTACGTTTTTAACGCACTTTCAAAGTCAGACAAGACCCTGCTCGTTGTCCGTGGGGATTAAGGAACAACGAACAAGGAAGACGCCTTCTCTCCCGATTGCACGTTGTCCACACGTTTAAACCCAGCTACTACACTGTTCAGAAACCGCGGCAGAACATTAAAGTTCTGGACTCCTGCTAACGACAAAAAACACTTACCCACACGCCTCATCCTGCCAAGCGTCATGTGTAAGTGTTTCTCTTTTAGTCAGTTCATTATCGTTTTAAAACCGCACTTCCGACGATTTTCAAGACTTCTGGTCGACTGAGCTTCTCTTTTCCCCGAGCGAGCGCATCCAGCGTTCCATGTGCGAGGGCAAGTGGAATCTTACAAAACTCGTAGATCGTCGTCTCTTTCGGAATCGACGCGAGATACAGGTCCGCTTCTGCCAAGTTATCCTGCGCGTACGTAAACATCGTCTCCGTCGTCCAACCGGGTGGGAAGTACCCGACACCGCGTTCTGCATCTTCTTGTTGATTCCGTAAGATGTTAACTGCTTGGAGTCCCCGACCAAAACCAATCGCCTGTTGTTTATCCGTGACGATACCCGCTTTCCAGTACCAAATATCTGACAACATGACACCGACAAGTCCTGCAACATAATAGGTGTACTCATCAAGATCAGCTTCCGTCTCGACCGTCCAGTCACGCTCTGCCCAGACAGCCATCCCTTCTGCCATCTCTGCCGTTGATTCAAGGACTTTCGCTCGGATACCACTCGGGCAGTAAGCAATCCATTCTGAAAGACGAAGTGTCACTTCCGGCAATTGATTCGCATACGGTGCAATCAATGCTTGATAAGCAGCACCCGAAAACGTTCCACGCATCTGGAGGGCCGTCTCCCGAAGGAGCGTCGTCTTGACGTCTGTCGGCAAGTCTTCATGGTCCTCAATCTCATCAATCGCACGCATGCACAGGTAGGCAGACCCGACTGCCTCTTGCAGTTCTTGCGATAGGCGACTGATTGGTATATAAAAGGTTCGGCTCGTCGCTTTTAGTACACGATTCGCATCTTTTTTCAGCTGCTTCGTCTCATTCATTTCTTACACTCCCTCTTTGTCTAAAAAGGTTTCTTTTCTCTACATTACTATACACGATTCGAAAGGAATGAGCATTTTTTTCGTGGAAATGAAAAAAACTTCTTTTGGTCGCGTGCGCACAAAAGAAGTTCACCTCATTATTCAGAACGCTGTTTTAACAACTGACTCATCAATCCGGTACTGCGAGATGCTTCCGCATTTTCATCTTGGATTGCAAGATAAATTTCTTTCCGATGGATGTCGATGTGACGTGGTGCCTCGATTCCAAGTTTGATTTGGTCCCCTTCGATTGCAAGAACCGTCAACTCGATGTCATCCCCGATTTGAATCGCTTCCCCCGTTTTACGTTTTAAGACGAGCATCAGCGACCACCTACTTCCGTTAGACTACCAATCACATGCCGGTTTGAATACGTTTCATCAAGGATGACCTGTTTCGCTTGCCGACGTTTCGTCTCCATGACGAACGGTGCGCGTAAGTTCGTCGTCGACTCCTCGAACCGCTCACGTAACGTGACCGTCGTATAGACAGCGACTTGTGCCGTATCTTGGATACCGAGTTGTTCTTTCGCTGATTCTGGTAATTCAAAGACATACTCCGGATCAATCCAAAACGGATTCGTCACGACGAATGCGCATTCTGCTTGATCAATCGATTGGAAGGACCAGAACGGAATGCCTTCTCCGAACGGTAATAAGATAAAACGACGTGCCTCTGGAAAACCGGGTACTTCGGAAGCGAACGTGATGATTTCACTTTCCTCGATTTGAACCGTTCCAAAAAAATCTGTTTCGATATGCATGTGATTATCCTTCCCCATCGAATATGCCGCCGACCGGCCACATATCCAGTTGATTTTGTTCCCGTAGGTAAATTTCTGTCGTGCCTGGCGTGACGTTTAATTCCGGTCGATGTATCTCAACATCGATTTGCGGTTTTTGCGCCGTATAGTTGACACGCACCTCTGCCGGTGTGTAATTGATTTTGACCCGGTCGAGACTGCGTGGCGTAAAGCCGAGCGTCGTCACTTCTGCCGGTGGCGCTTGCCGGGATGTCGCGATGCGAGCAACGGCATCTCCCCGTTGCTCGATCCGCATCAACTGATCCCCTTCAGCTGCTGCCCGCCCGACTGCCTGTTGTCCCATTTGTCGTCCGTAATCAGCATAACGCTGAACGGATTCAAATGCCGGGATTCGTCCGATTTCAATCCATGCCTGGGATGAATCAATTTCGAGTCGTGCCGCGACCGTTTCGAGCGACAGCTCGCCTTTCGGTTGCTCGATTGACAAGGACGCTTGTTGTTGGTGTTGTTCAAGCGTCGCCCGTGTCGTATTGATACCGATTTTAGCAGACGTTTGACGCATTTCAAGATGCGGAAGGTTCATCTCCCGTCACCTCCTTAACGTAGGAAATCGAGTAGTGTCGGTTGAATGATTCGCGCACCGGCACTGAGTGCGGCCCGGTGAAGCGTCTCGTACGATTTGAGTTCCATGATGACTTTTTCCGCTTCGATGTCTTCGTTATCCGACATGACGGATTTCGCGATGATTTCTTGATCTTCAAGGCGTGACGCATTCAGTTCAAGACGATTGACGCGTGCTCCGAGATCCGCTCGTGTCTCGACCGTTTGATTCAGCATCGTGTCTAAATCCTTTAGCATCCCTGACAACTCGGCTCCATTGTTTGAGCTATCGACGGCTCCCGTGTCTGAGACACCACCAAGCGCATCATATAATTTTTTTAGTGTTGTAAACGTCTCTGCGCTAAACACGCTCGTCGGCGAGACATTGACCTGGACTTCGATTCCTGACGACACTTCATAGCGGATTACTTCGCTGTCTTTACCGGCCGGGTTCCCGTCCGTAAAGACCGTATCGACAGACTTACCAGGCGTCGCTAAATACTCTTTTAGACCTTCCATCGAAACGAACGGTTGATCCGTCTTCGTTCCGTTGAAGATGACTTTTTCATTGTATTTCGTGTTGGCGAGTGTCCCGATGTGTTCAATCAGCTGCCCGACCTCACTTTGAATTGCTTTTCGTTGTGTCGCGTCATACGTATCCGTTGCTGCTTGCGTCGTCAATTCACGAACACGACTCATCGCTGACGTCACTTCGTTCAGTGCCGAATCGGTTAAGTCCATCCAACCTGTCGCTTCGTTGACGTTCTTTTTGAACTGTTCGACTTCACGGACTTCTGTCCGGTAACGGATTCCTTGCATCGCGACGACGGGGTCTTCCGAGGGACGTTGGATTTTTTTACCGCTGATCAATTGCTCTTGTAATGTGCTTAATTTTTGGTAGCTTGACGATAAGTGTCCGATATTCGTTTTCGTCAGCATCGTTTGTGTTACTCTCATTTAGTCATCACCGTCCTACGATTCCCATACCGTTGATGATTTTATCGAGCATCTCATCAACCGTCGTGATATTACGCGCTGCCGCGTTGTAAGCATGTTGGTACTGAATCATCATCGTCATCTCTTCATCGATCGAGACAGCCGAGACTGACATACGGCGCTGTTCTGCGCTTTCCATCAAGACGGCTGAGCTTTTCCCGAGTCGCGCGACTTGGTCGGTCGCGACCGCCATGTCACCGATGACGTTTTGATAAAACGAACCGATTGTCGTTGTCGTACCCGACTGGTCGAAACGAATGCTTGCCGTCTTCATGTTGGCGAGCTTCAAGGCACCGGCGCTGTCCCCGATGTTTCCATCCGTCGACGTCGCGATGTTATCGAGACTCCTCTTGATTTCGCTTCCTAGTGCGATCGTCTTCGCTGTGATCGGACCGTTGGATGAACCGAAAAATTCGTTTGTCCCATTCGTCCCGTCTTTTTTAAGATTCCCTGCGTGGGCTGTGTTGAAGGCTTCGGCAAATGTTGCTGCCATCTCATCGAGGTGCCCTTGCATGTTGACGTATTCGCCCGTTGCTTGACCATTCTCGACATGACCATACATCTCGATCAGACCGATTAACCGCCCTGATGAGAAGCCGCCTGCTGTGTCAAATGAAATCGTTTGTGAATCTGTTTTAAACCCTGTATAGAGTCCGTTCGCATCGGTCGTAAATGTGAGTGTACCGGCCTTCGGTAAATCCGAGTCGACTGCAAGCAACTTATCGCCGTTTGGTAGTTTAATCCGGACATCGATTCGTCCTTCTGCCGTTTTGACGGTATTTCCGAGCTGCCCTTGCTGGATCGCATCGCTGTCGACGGAGACTTTTTCAAAGTCGACATATTCAGCGAGCTCATCAAAGTAACGGTCCCGCTCATCGTATAGCGCATTCGGTAAGACGCCGAGCGGCTCAACCGTATGGATTTCCGCATTGATATTGTGAATTTTTTTGAACAAATCGTTGACTTTTTTCGTCGAGACGTCGATTTCGCTTTTCAGGTCGCCTTGCACTTGATTAAGCGCCTTCGCCATGTAGTTGAACGTTTGCGTCAAGGTTTCTGCTTTTTGACGGACGACACTGCGCGCCCCGGAATCTTGCGGATTCGTCGACAGTGTTTGGAGCGACTCCCAAAATCCATCAAAAGCTTTTGATAGACCGGTATCCGACGGTTCATTGATGATGTCTTCCATTCGGCCGAATGCCGCTTCTTTCGTACCATAGTACGATGTCTTCGTCGCTTCGTCGCGATACTGTTTATCGAGCATCACGTCACGCACCCGTTCAAGCAATTCCCCTTTGACCCCTGTGCCGATTTGCCCCATCTTGCCCGTTCCGATCGACATCGAGAGTTGCTCTGTCGTCGCCATGATTAAGCGCTGACGTGAAAAACCAGCCGTTCCGGCGTTCGCAATATTGTTTCCTGTGGATTGGAGCGCCCATTGGTTCGTCGTCAGTGCCCGACGTCCTGTCTCAAGCCCCATAAAAGTTGATGCCATTCGTCTACCTCCTTAAGCATTCCGGTTAAAGTGTGTGCGGTCGAGTGCGGACTGACCATATGTAAAATCATCGGCTTCCGGGATCAGCAATTGTAAGTGCCAATCGAGATAATGAAGCGATTGTTCGAGTAATTCAGCGTTCAGGTCGTTCAGTCGTTTGAGTTGACCGATCGTCTGTAACAAGCGGCGTAATGAAGCGACATCCTCCGGGTGATCTTGTAACCACTCGGTCATCGTCACCTGTCCCATCCGTTCAAGCCGTTGTTGTTCGAGCTGTTCAATCCGTTTCAGATGTACCGGTTCTTCTTTGACGATTTGTGAGAGTCGCTTCATATCATTTTGAATCAAAATTGTCTTTTTTTCTTTTGCAAGATCCAATAAAGCATCGTGCTCACTTACGAGTTGTTCAAGGATTTCCATCCGATTGCCTCCTCACAGTTTGCTCTTCATATAAAAAGCGACCCGCGCATCCGTGCCCCGAGTCGCCTCTACTGTCATAGTTGTCCCTCTTACAAGTTCAAAAAACGCTCCGCGATTTTTTTCGCGTCTGGTTTATAGGTTCCATCCTGAATGGCTTGACGAAGGGATTCGATTTTTTCGGTCCGTGATGTTGGTGTCTCATTGAAACGCGCACGCGCTTCACTCGAGATCGTCACTTCATCCGGCCGATTCGTACGTTTTGCTTCTGTTCCTTCTACTGCTTGATTTCTTTCGTACGCTTTAGGCATATTCACCCATTTCGTAGAATCAATTCGCATGTGAACACCTGCTTTCTAGATTACAAGATTCTTAATTCATGTTCGATACGTTCTCGGTTTCGAAGGGGCAGAAGAATCTAGCATCGCTTGGGCGAGGTCGCGTCGTAATTTCTCACGACAATCGGCACAGATCGTACCGTCACGGGAAGGTTTCCCGCAACTCTCACACGTGATTTCCATCTGTGTGATTTCTGACATCAGTAAACGCCCATCCCTAATGTACCGGAGGACTGTTTCTCGTTTGACCCCGACCGCTTGCTCAACATCAATAGGTGAGGTTCGGATTTTCCGCCGTTCTCGCAGGAACTCACGCACCTTCTCAAAATCAGTATGATCTTTCCTAATGCAATCGATGCACAGGTCAGAAGATTGACGAACAAATAATTTCCCGCAAGATTTGCAGTTTAACACATCCATTTCCTTCACCTCATTATGAATATCGGCAGAAATGAAGAATTCTTAAACACTTCGAAATAAAGTTACGGCAGAAATTTCTTTTGCACCTGCTTCACGTAGTCGCAAAGCCGCTTGATGCAAGGTCGTTCCCGTCGTATACACATCATCGACGAGTAAAATCGTTTTCCCCTCGACGGAAGTGATCACTTCATACGGATTGGCCCGAGACAGGCGCTCTCGCCTCGCCTTGCGACTTTGCGCCGGACCATCTGAACGTGCCAAACACAATGTGACCTTTCCACGCATCATCCGGGCGATGCCTTCCGCCTGATTGAAACGCCGTTCGCTCAGTCGCTCTCGACTGAGCGGAATCGGCACAATGAAATCCTGTTTCACTTTTACCTTCTTCAGCTCTTCTTTAAACACGTCCAACAGCGCCGTATCCCCTAAAAACTTATAGCGCTTCAAAAAATCCTTTGCGGTTGCCTCATATAAAAATAATGGGTCCGTCTTCAAATCATAACCGAGTCGCCGCCACTGCTGACAATCGCTGCAAAGGGTGAGACCCGGTTTTCCACAATCCGTGCATTCCCCTCTTTTTACAAACTTTATTTTACAGGTTCGACATACCGTTTGCCTAGTCCATACGTTCGACAATGACCAGCTCGGTAAAAAAAATTGTTGGCAAAGCAGACAATTCATCGGAAACCCTCCCGGTTCGCACGCTGAATATCAGCGATTGCTTCGTATAACGCATTCGATCGATCATTTGCGAAAAAGATGATGTCCCCACTCGGGAAATCGACATCTCGCCCGACACGTCCACTGATTTGAATCAATGCCGCTGCCGTAAACGACACGTCTGCATCGACGACCGCGACTTGGACGTTCGAAAAGGTGACGCCACGTTCTAAAATCGTTGTCGTCAATAAAATCGTTGCCGTCGTCCGAAAGCGTTCGACCTTAACGATCCGGCCAGGATCTGCCGCGTGGACCGTTTCAGCCGTTAATCCCGCTTGTTCGAGTCGCTCCTGCCATAACGCGAGTACGGCAACGGTCGGCACAAAGACGAGTCGTGGTTTGTCTGCGTGACTGTGAAGCCATTCAATCAAATGGGCTGGTGTATAGGAAAAGTGGAGTTGCGGAACGGGTAACGGGAAGCCGTGATACCGCCGCATCAGGCGGACGGTCGGCAGGCGTTTGTTCCTAAAGGAAGGGGTTGCACTGAGAAGGATGAGTGATGCCGAGCGGCACATCACCCGTTTGACGTAGCGATGTAGCGTCCGGTCCGTACTATAGGGAAAGGCATCGACCTCATCGATGAAGACGACGTCAAAGCAAGCACGGTAATGAATCAATTGATGGGTCGTACTGATCGTGATATCTCCAAGCTGAAGACGTTCCTCCGAGCCGCCGAACAACGAGACGATTCGCGCGTCCAAAAAAGCACGTTTGACGTGTAACGTTAATTCTCGGACGACATCCGCCCGTGGCGTCGTGATGAGGACACGTTTCTTCAGACGCAGTGCCGTCTCGATGCCGGGAAACAGCATCGGTGTTTTTCCGGCACCGCAGACAGCGTGGACGAGCAAACGTCCTTGTTGCTCAATCGTTCGTTCAATCGCCGTCGCAATCCGTTGTTGGTCGGGTGTTAATGCGAGCACCTCGTGCCGACTCGGCAGGACGGAGTCAAGCGGACGGGCATCCGTGACGAGCGTATCACACGTTCTTAATTTACCGAAGATGAGGCAGTGTCGACAATAGTAACAGCGTTTCCCGCATGTACATGGTCCGCGTGTCGGCAGTCCCCCGCATCGTTGACACCGCCACGTCACAGCAGGGTACCGACGTTCATTCGAACCAAGCGAAACCTTTACTTGATCGCTCGGAATCAGGCGTCCTCGAATATCCATGACTCACTCCCTTTCTTGATGAGACTCCCCTTCCTTTCGTCAGTCTTGCGTGCGCTTCCTGCCGGCAGTGTAAAGACCAGTCAAAAAAGAAAGAACATCCCATTGAAGTGATGTTCTTTCCCGGTGCAACACTTATTTCATTAATCCGCTTTGTACCACGTGATCCCGATCGCACCAGGACCAAGGTGTGTCCCGATAACCGGACCGAACACGCTCATTTCAATTTGCGCTTTCGGGAACCGTTGCTCGAGCACTTCGATTTCAGCGCGTGCTTTGGCATCGTCTTCGGCATGGATGACACCGATGACATATCCTGCACCCTCATTATGAATCGTATCTTCCATCATCTCTTCAATCCGTTTAACCGCCCGTTTGAACGTCCGAATCTTTTCGAACGGAACGATTTTCCCATCGACGAAATGAAGAACCGGTTTAATCTTTAAGAAAGAACCAACGACGGCTTGCGTCATACTGAGACGTCCGCCCCGTTGTAAATGCTCTAAATCATCAACGACGAAATACGCACGAATCATCACTTTAAGATTTTCAAGACGTGCGACGATTTCTGTTGCCGTCGCCCCGGCATCACGCATCCGAACTGCCTCCTTCACTAAGAATGCTTGCGGCATACATGAAATTCGTGAGTCGACCGGGTGAACTTGAACGTGATCAACCATCATATTAATGGTATGTAAAGCTTGATACGTTCCACTAATCCCGCTTGATAACGTAATTCCGATGATATCCGTTCCCGCCGGTAGTCGTTCAAAGGCATCCGTGATGTCACCGATGTTCGGCTGCGAAGTCGTTGGCAGACTTCCCGTTTGAATCTTCGCATAAAACTCAGGGACTGAGATATCGAACCCTTCCCGGTATGCGTCACCATCAAAAATGACGCTGAGCGGTGCGACATGAACATTATTTTCTTCACAATAGGTAGTTGGCAGATAGGCTGTACTATCCGTTAAAATCACAATCTGGCTCATCCGTGAATTTCCTCGCTTTTAAGAGTTCCGTCGTGACTTGTAATTTTCTGACACGTCACAATCGTTATTAAGTGTATCATAGTTCATTTCGATACAAAAACAAAGACGGCGCCGCTTTGGCAACCGTCTTTTTATTATACGACGACGACCCAGCCGCGTCGAATTGCTTCGACGACAGCACCTGTCCGGTCGGGTACATTCATTTTCCGCAAAATTGAGGAAACATGATTTTTAACTGTTTTCTCACTGATATAGAGCGTATCACTAATCGCCCGGTTCGAGAAACCGTCAGCAAGCAACTGCAGTACTTCGCACTCACGACGCGTCAAGACGTGTAACGGCGCTTCCGCGACACGTTTTTCAATCGGTTGGGAAGACATCGTTTGTTTCATCTTCATCAAACGACGGTACTCTTGCAAAAGGTTTGGTGTGACTTTCGGGTGGACGTATCCCCCTTCGCGATAGACGGAACGAATCGCATTCACGAGTTCATCCGTCGCCATTTCTTTCAGAAGATAACCAACCGCTCCTGCGCCTAACGCGTGCATGACGTACGTCTCATCGTCATGAATCGACAAAATGATGACGCGGACATCCGGATGGACCTCCATGAGACGTTTTGTCGCTTCAACACCATTGACTTGCGGCATATTAATATCCATTAAGACGATATCCGGTTGATGGGCTTCGACGAGCGGAATCACTTCCGCTCCGCTCGCTCCTTCCGCGACAACGATGAATTCTTCTTCAAAATCAAGAATCCGTTTAACGCCTTCCCGGAATAACTGATGATCGTCGATGATGACTACTTTTACTTGCTCGTTATTCACTGTGTTTCCCCTCTCGCTTCGGATTCTTCGATCGGAATCCCTACCTTGATGACCGTCCCTTTATCTGGTTTCGTTTCGATTTCAAACGAACCATCAATCAATTCAATTCGCTCACGCATGCCAACAAGTCCGAACGACTCATCGCACGAAGCAAAAATTTCATCAAAGTCAAACCCGATCCCATTGTCCTTCACATGAATACGGACAGAATGTTGATACTGTTCTATGATAATACGAATGTCACTCGCTTTGGAATGCTTAACTGCATTTTGGACGGCTTCTTGAACAATTCGGAAGACAGCGACTTCATACGTCGACTCAATCCGCTCCCCACCGCCAAGATAATTAAAATGAATCGGAATGTTCGAAATTTCCTGCATATGACGAAGATAACGCTCGAGTGTCGGAACAAATCCAAGATCATCGAGTGTCATCGGACGTAAATCATAAATGATCCGGCGAATATCCGCGAGCCCGTCACGAATCAAGATCCGGAGGCGATGTATTTCTTCAAAGGCTGCTTCTGCTCCGTTATGCTGGTGAATCTTTTCAATTAAATCTGCACGAATCAAAACGTGAGCAAGCGTTTGTGCTGGTCCATCGTGCATGTCTCGAGATAAGCGCCGTCGCTCATTCTCAGCCGACTGAAATACTTTTAAACCCATCTCTTGTTTTTGCATCGCCTTTTCATACTTTTCATTCATGACCTGCATATCGTCCGTCAAAAAATTCAGGACAACCGAGACGCGACTGATCAGCATATCGGCTCGCTCAATCGTCTCATCAAGGTGGACTAAGCGACGCTCGAGTTCATCCCGCCGCTTTCGGCAGTTCATTTCATCCCGTTGGTTGATGAACGACTCGAGTTGAAGGGCATTCGCCGTTTCGTAGGCGCTTCTGACGTCTTGTTCGGAGTAATGATCGAAGTTCTTGCTGACGACGACGAGTCGTGCTTTTGAATCCTTGATCAGTCGTTCCAGTCGTTCGGCTTCTTTAATATAGTCATGAACACGCGTCTTCAAATCCCGTAACTCCTGTTGGATTTCTGCGTATTGTTCTCTTGAATCTTCTGTAATTCGAACGATTTCTTCCCGACTTTCTTCTACGACACCAATGATGTTCTGTACGATATCATTCAAGGACAGCCGCTCCCTCATCTCATTCGTCATGCTACTCCCTCCAGTCCCCGTGGTTGTCTCTCTCCCGATTCGTCGTTATGCTAGAAAGAACTAGTTAACGAGGAGGACATTTTTGATTATGTCATTATTTAATTATTATACAGTAAAAGAAAATGGTTTCCATGAAATCATTATACAAAAGTCACGATTTATTACATATTTAGCACGCGCTACCTCTGAGCAAGAAGCACAGGGCTTCATCGCGGCGATTAAAAAGCAACACCATGACGCCAATCACAATTGTTCAGCGTACGTCATCGGTGAACGAAATGACATTCAAAAAGCGAATGATGATGGTGAACCGAGTGGAACGGCCGGCGTTCCGATGCTCGAAGTGTTGAAAAAACGTAATCTCCGGAATACGGTTGTCGTCGTCACCCGCTACTTCGGAGGAATCAAGCTCGGTGGCGGTGGTTTAATCCGTGCTTACGGCACAAGTGTCTCAGAAGGATTGAATACAATCGGCGTCATCGAACGCGTTTCCCACGACCTCCTTGAAGTGACGGTCGATTACACATGGCTCGGAAAATTAGAAAATGAACTCCGGGCGACGCGTCACCTCATCGACCAAATCCATTACCTCGATCATGTTCAAATCGACGTCCTCGTCAATTCAGACGATGTCGCCCCATTCATCGAGTGGATGACGAACTTGACGAATGGGCAAGCGAAGATACACGAAAATGGTTCTCGCTACATCGAGCACGATGTGACCTGACGTGACATTCTGTCTCGACCTGCTATACTGTTTGTAAAGAATTTAAAATTTTTTTAATTATTCAGTAAAGTTAGGGGCAATGAACAGTGGAGGATTCTACACGATCTCGTTCTAATAACCGAAAATCAAAACGCTCTTGGTTTAAGATTTTCGTCACCGTATTTCTCATCGTCTTAGTCACAGGTGGCGCTACGTTCGCCTACGTCGCATATAAAACCTTTCAAACAGCCAACAAAACAGAAGTAAAATTATCCCGTGGTGAAAAATCAGAAAAACGTCCAGCGGCCGTCGATTTGACGAAAGATCATTTCTCCGTCCTGCTCGTCGGGACGGACGAACGCCCTGGTGACACTGCTTCACGATCAGACACGATGATTGTCGCCACCTTCAACAAAGCGGAAAAGAAAGTCAGCATGTTGAGTATCCCCCGGGATTCCCTCGTCATGATTCCGTCTGTCGGCTACGAAGATAAAATTAATCACTCGTATGCGTTCGGAGGAATCGATTCAACGATTGAGACGGTCGAGAACTTGCTCGATATCCCAATCGACTATTATGGCTCAATCAACTTTAATGGTGTCGTCGCGATTGTCGATGCAATTGGCGGAGTCGACGTCGACGTCAAGTTGCCGATCGACACACTCGATTCATCTGATCAACAGAGCGGCGTCAAGCTCGATCCCGGCGTTCAGACATTAACCGGTGAAGAAGCACTCGCCTATGCCCGGATGCGCTACGAAGATCCCGAAGGTGACATCGGCCGTACAAAACGCCAACAACAAATTTTACAAGCCATCATCGATGAATCGACTTCGCTCGGTTCAATCACAAAGTTGAATCAATTGATGCAAGCGACCGGCGATAACTTCCAAACAAACATGTCGTTAACGGAAGCATTCCAGCTGCAGCCGTTCGTCAAGTCACTCGCGACCGTCAACCGGATCGACTTAGAAGGATCGGATGCCCGAATCAACGGCGGCTATTACTACAAGCTGGATGAAGAGTCGCTCCAAGAAGCAAAAAACATGTTAAAAGAACAACTCGCTCTGCCGACGAACCAGGCAAGTGAGGCATCGGCTGACGATTCAGGGACAAAAGATGATACGTCGACTGAAGCAAACTGACTTTGAGGCGTTGTTCGCATTACAAAAACGTGCTTATCAAATAGAGGCGGAGTTAATCGGTACGACCGATTTTCCACCTTTGCGCCAAACATCGGCTGAATTGATGCGAGAAGCTCCGCTCGGTTACGTCTTGACGTCCGAATCTAGACTCATCGGTTGCCTGACGTTTTCCGATCGGACGATTACACGTCTGATCGTCGCACCCGATTTTTTCCGGCAAGGTGTCGCCTCTCGTTTACTGCGCCATGCGCTTGAAGCAGAGGATTTGCAATTCGTCTCAACTGCAAAAATGAACGCGCCGGCGATTGCGCTTTATCATCAATTCAATTTCATCGAAGACGCAACGACCGTCCGGCAAGACATCGTCCTCGCCCACCTCAAGCGTAAGACTGAAAACAATGGAGCTGACTCATAAGTCAAATCAAAATCAATATTTGTGTCGTACGTCTCCGACAACAATCAAACGGCCGATGATTCTGTCTTTTCATGGAATCATCGGCCATTTCTATAACTATTCTTTTCGCTCATGCCGTCTTGAAACCTATCCAAGTCACATATGGAAAAGTTCGCATTCCTTGTCCAAAACGATTACGCGCTGTCTATTAGAAAGACAGCGCGTTCAGGCTGTAGACAAAGTGCCATCGGGAGATCAAGCGTCTTTTTTCGTTGCTTTCCTCGGGCGAGGCGCAAGCCGTTGCTCCTTGATCCTAACGGACAAGAAGCAGGGTCTTGCCTGCCTCTAAAAGTGCGTTAAAAACGCACTTCTCCCCGCAGGAGTCAACGAAACGTGACGCTTTTTAGGTAACACTATGACGGAAATCCAGTCATGCAGACGGTTTAGGGCGCAATCTGTCTCGAATCGCTTTTAAAGCGAAAAGCAATCGGTCGCGACCCTGCAGCTTTGCTGTAGAGGCGCGGAAGATTGCCGCTTTGAAGACGAGGCGAGACAGGGAAGCGCGACCGGATTGTCTCTCGTTATCGCATGTTGACGCTTCATAAGAGTTTGTCTACACGCTGTACGCGCTGTCTATTAGAAAGACAGGGCGTTTTTAGTTTGTATCATACCTAGATGAAGTAACGGCCGGTTAGACACTCCTCTGTGTTAAGCGAGACCAATCCCGCTTAACACCATTCCAATCACTGCTCCAAGTAAAACGATGCGTAACGGCGACTGGTTATAAAAACGAAGTAAACAAAAGAGCCCGAAGGCGACGAAGAAATCGAGACCCGTCTCGACGCTCGATGTAAAGATGGGGTCATATAGGGCGGCTAACAACAAACCAACGACTGCTGCATTGACGCCGATCAACATCCGTCCGACTTGTTTGTTCATCCGGACGCGATCCCAAAACGGGACGACGCCAATCACGAGCAGAAAACCGGGTAAAAAAATCGCCAATGTCGCGAGCAGACCACCCGACACACCTGAAATAACCGTCCCGAGATACGTCGCAAATGTAAAGAGTGGACCGGGAACGGCTTGGGCCGCGGCATACCCCGCCAGAAAGTTCGTTCCGTCCATAAATCCTGGTACGAGTGCCTGGTTGAGAAACGGTAAGACGACGTGACCGCCCCCAAACACGAGTGCACCGGCATTGTACATGATGCTTGCAAGCTGCACGTTTCCCGTCGCCACCGTCGCTAAAATCGGTGTCGCGACTAACAAACCGAAAAAGAGTATGAGCGCACTGATGCTCCACACGCGTGATACGTGAATGGCTAACGGCTGACCAGATTGTGGTTCAACTTTAAACAAGAGTAATCCGAACAATGCCGCCAGTAGTAAGACACCGACTTGCGCAAGCGGATGATCGAAGATTAAGACACCTGCAAGCGCAAGCAACATCAACGCTAACCGCTTCGGTCCAACAGCAAGCTTCATCCCCATTCCGAGTACAGCATCGGCAACAATCGCCACCGCGACGAGTTTCAGACCGTGAATGAATCCCGCATCGGTCAAATCGTAAGTTGTCGCAAGCAGTGCGAACATGATCAATAACAGACTCGACGGTAATGTAAACCCGATAAAGGAAATGATTGCACCGACGACGCCACCACGAATCAACCCGATTCCCATCCCGACTTGACTCGATGCCGGACCGGGAAGAAACTGGCAAAGTGCCACAAGATCGGCGTAGCCTTTCTCGTCAATCCACTTCCTTCGTTTGACGTATTCTTCATAAAAGTATCCGAGATGCGCGACAGGACCTCCGAACGATGTCAAGCCGAGCTTCAAAGAGACGATGAAGATTTCTATCCATCTACTCATTTCTCCACCTCCAACACCTAGTATACGAAACGTTTGTAAATTTTTTGTGACAGCTTACAGTTCAGTCGACTTTTGTTTTCCGTATGTCCCCTTTCTCCACAATGCTTCGATTGGCCCTTGGTGATGGTGTCGCAAATACCAACGCGAGAAAAACGTTTGGCAGGCTAATAAGATGAGAGCTCCTAACGTCCCTTGCCACAGCGGAATCGTGCCGTATGTCCCGGATAAGAAAACAAGGACTGTAAAAACGAGTGTGTGCGTCAAATAATTCGTTAGCGCCATCCGTCCGAGCAAGCGGAACCCTTCCATTCGCAGGCCGGCCCGAACAACCAAGGCGATGGCTGTCGCATAAGTAATGGCGAGCGTTCGTCCGGACAACCAGACGAAAAAGTAATTGATTAGTCCATCTGCAACCTGCCCTTGGTGAACGCGAATAATTTGCGTTAGTGCAGGGAGTGACAAAATCAAGCTTACGAGGAACCCTACGATGAGTAATCGTGTTGTCGGTGGCCGCACTGAAAAGCGTTCCATCAAATAGGCGCCGATTAAAAAGAGAGATAAAATTTCCGGCCAAAGCATCAACGTATTTCCGAGTGCATCCGGCAATTGGACGGTCGCATGATAAATGAAATAACCTCCGAGATCACGTTCGGCAACAAGATCGGTCAATCGACCGTCCGGTTCAATGATGGAACGATCGCCTTCTGATTGAGCAAAGAGATAAATTGAAAGATAGAGAGAGACCGTATACAGTTGGAGGGCAAGACCGATGAAGAGTTTGGTCAGCGGTCGTGTTTTGACGAAGAGCAACAAAAGGAATCCGCAAAACGCATACGTTTGGAGGATGTCACCTTCCCAAAACAATAAATGAATGAGACCAATCGCAAATAAAATCGTCAAACGGCGAACAAAAATCCACAGCGAACGCTTTTTTTGACGGAGCCGGTCGATGAAGAGGATAAAGCCGGCACCAAACAACGCGCTAAACAACGTATAAAACTTCGTTTGAATGAACAAATCAAAGAAAAGCCGGAGCAATCGGTCGACTTGTCCCATATCGGACACGAACCGTTCCCCGAGAAAACTCGGCATGTTGACGAGCAAAATCCCACACAGTGCAAAACCACGGAGGACATCCAAATAAATAATCCGTTCTTTTTCCGCTATCGGATTCATAATAGTCTCCTTAATCGTCAATCAGCCGCCCAAAAATCAAATTTTGAGCGGCTGATTGGTCATTTTGATGTAAGTCGTTCGAGTAAATTCAATAACGGACGATAGCGTTCGCCAAGTAGTCCCAGCGATTCGACTAAGATATCGAGCACAATCAATAACATGATTAACGAAACGAGTGCCCCGACGGAATTCGTTTGTGAAAATAAAATCGCCGTCATGCCGAAAATCGCACACAACCCATAAATCACGAGCACAGCTTGGCGCATCGTAAATCCAAGATCGAGCAGACGATGATGCAGGTGGGCTTTGTCTGGTGCGAACGGTGGTTTCCCTTGAAGAACACGCCGGACGATTGCAAACAACGTGTCGGAGATCGGAATCCCGAGCAAGATGACCGGAACGGCAAGCGAGAACAAGGTCACGTTTTTAAAACCGAGTAACGATAAGACACCAAGCATGTATCCAAGGAACAAGGCCCCTGTATCCCCCATGAAAATCTTCGCCGGATAAAAATTGTGGAACAAAAAGCCGAGCGTGCTCATCAAGAGTAAAATTGCGACGATCGTCACGTAAACATTTCCTTGGATGACAGCGAGGCTGATCAACGTCAACAACACGATGCTCGAGACACCGGCTGCGAGTCCATCCAGTCCATCAATCAAGTTGACGGCATTCGTAATCCCGATGACCCAAAGAAACGTCAACGGCACACTCCACCAACCGAGAAATAACTGCTGGTCAAACGGCAAATTGATGAATTCGATTCGAATACCTCCATTTAAGACGATGACGGCAGCAACAATTTGTCCCATCAGTTTCAACCGGGCATTCAATTGGAATCGGTCGTCGAAGGCCCCCGTCAAAATGATGACGAATCCTCCGACTAGAATATGAGTCGCATAGGGACTCGAAGGTTGCAAAATAAAATAGCCAATCATGAACGCGATATAAATCGCCAAACCACCTAGACGTGGCATGATTCGCACATGTACTTTTCGCGCGTCCGGACTGTCAACGGCACCGACTGCAATCGCAAAGCGTTTTACGACGGGTGTGATCAGTAAGGCCGCGATAAAACAGACGATGGACGCAGTCCATAACATAATAACATCACGCTCCTGCGCGAATTATATCATAAAAAAAAAGAGCCGACGAGCGGCTCACATGAAGATCGGGACTTCAGCAGACGGATCATATGTATAAATCCCACGGCCAACCTTTTTGATCGCCGGGTTCGCTTGCTCGACTTTCGCCATCAATTGATAGATGTTACTGATTTGATGACGGTAACGTAATTCAAGTTCCATTTGAATGTCACGTGCCGACATCGATTCACGTTCACGCATCAAATCACTGATTTGGTGGACGTACACTTCAAGCGGGTAACGCTGATTGACACGCCGTTGTTTTAGAGGGCGTTCTTGTGCTACGGCGATTTCTTTTGAATACTCTCCAGCACCACGACTCAACTCTGCAATCAAGTATTCTGCACGCCGTTGAAGACGGCGGTATTCCTCTTCAATCTCCATCAACTCACGATAAATGTGTTCACTCGTTCCCATGTTTACCCTACCTTCCAAAATTAAACATAAATATTTCAATTATGTTTCAATTGTATGTTTATTGAAATATTACAGACTATAAATTGTCTGTGTAATATATAATTTTTTTAAATATTTAATTATCCTGTAATATTTTCATCAAACACCCGATACAATGGTTACACCTCATATTAACAGAAAGGAGCTAGAACGGAACATATAAATTATAAATTAAACTATCTCAAAAGCACTTATTTTATTCGTAAAGGTGTTCTAACTATTGATTTTACACAAAAGGAGACTGGAAAATTAATGGACAAATTAACTAAAATATTGTCGTTTGCACTAGTACTTTTGCTTCTACTCACGGTTGCGTTTCCGTCTTCTTTAGTATCGGCAGCTAGCGGTACTTCTTTTACGAAAACGACTTATAAAACAACAGATTCTTTAAATCTTCGGACATCCAATACAACCACGTCGAAAAAGTTGACGACGATTCCGAAAAACACACAGATCAGCTCCTCTTATCGTAAAGGGAATTGGTACAAACTGTCTTATCAAGGAAAGACGGGCTACGTGCTAGGAACATACTTAAAGAAAGTCGTCACGGGGACTGCTTTCGCGAAGACAACTTATCAAACAACCGCAGCACTTTCTTTACGCAAAGCAGCGACGACTTCTTCGACACGGCTGTTGACGATTCCAACAGGTAAAAAAATCAGCTCAAGCTATAAAGATGGAAACTGGTACAAAGTCACGTACAGTAATAAAACCGGTTACGTCTCCGGCTCTTACTTAAAAAAAGTCGCGGCTTCGACAACATCGAAAACGACTGCTTATACAACAACCGAACGGTTAAATCTTCGTACCGCACCGAGTGCATCCGGGAAACTGATCTTGACGATTCCGAAAACTCAAGTCGTTCAGTCGCTATCTACAAGTGGCGCGTGGCATAAAGTGACCTATAACGGATCGACGGGTTATGTCATCGGTACTTACTTGAAAAAAGGGACTTCTTCTCCCGCCTTTTCTTCTACGGCGAGCGTCGATTACAGCGGTTCAAAAATGTATGTCCTCATCAGCTCAGGTAGTACGGTCACATTACGCTCCGGTCCGTCTTCTTCAAGTAGCCAACTCGCTCGTCTCGAACGCGGTACGCCGGTCGCCGTCTCAAACAGTACACATAAAACACGTGGTTATGTCGCTGTTAAAACAGCGGACGGACGCTCCGGTTATGTCGAGTCGATGTATTTAACCCTCTTTCAACCCGCTCCTTCGAATCGACCATTGATCGTCCTTGATCCTGGTCATGGTGGTTATGACCCTGGTGCTACACGGGTCGGACTAACAGAACGCGATATCGTCCTCGCCGTCGCGCGTCAGGTCGCAAGCCTTCTCGAAGGAAAAGTCGATTTACAATTAACGCGGTATACGAATGACTATTATCCGACATTGACTGACCGCAGCGTCATGGCGAACTCGCATGCAACTGCTCGCTTCGTCAGCATCCATATCAATGCCTCAAACGCTACGAGCGCTTCCGGTGCCGAAAACTATTACTATAGCGGATCAACATCCATTCAATTAGCAAATGCGATTCAACAACGGCTGGTCAGTTATGCCGGTATGCGAAATCGCGGTGTGGATTTCGGTAACTTAGCGGTCATCCGAGGCACGAATGCTCCCGCCGTTTTGACAGAACTCGGATTCCTTTCAAACAGCACGGATCGTTCGAAGTTAACGAACGCTGCCTACCAGGCACGTTACGCACAAGCGATCGCAGATGGAATTCTCGCGACACTTTAATTTTCCACAACACTTCGAGCCGACTAAAAAATATGACATACAATCACAAAAAAGGATTGCCATCTACCGATGCGCAATCCTTTCAGCGTGTAGACAAACTATTAAAAAGCGTAAACATATGGTATCGAGATGCAATCCGTTCGCGCTTCCCTGTCTCGCCTCGTCTTCAAAGCGGCAATCTTCCGCGCCGCTACAGCAAAGCTGCAGGATCGCGACCGATTGCTTTTCGCGGTTCTAAGCGATTCGAAACGGATTGCGCTCTAAAACGTCTCCATGCCCGGCTTTTTGGTCACGGTATTAGCTAAAAAGCGTCATATTTCGTTGACTCCTACGGGAAAAAGTGCGTTTTTAACGCACGTTCAGAGGCAGGCAAGACCCTGCTCGTTGTCCGTAAGGACCAAGGAGCAACGGCTTGCGCCTCGCCCGAGGAAAGCAACGAATAAAGACGCTTTTTCTCCTGATAGCACTTTGTCTACAGTCTGCACGCTAAAAGGATTGCCATCTACCGATGAATTTTGCGAAAAAAATTTGTTTTGAGAAGAAGCAGGAAAGCAACTTTTCACCATCCGTTAAGATTAAAAACCGCTTAATTTGTCTATACGCGAAAAGGACCGCTCAGGGAAGCGGTCCTTTTCCTCACATGAAAAGAGATCAATCAGATGAAACAACGAACCATCAGGGAATGGAACGTTGTCGTTAGCGACTAGCTAAGATTTGCTCAAGGGAAAGCAAATCTGTCGAATCGACACGATAGTCTGCCTCATGTAACGTCGTTTCCGGTCCAACGCCGACAGCATACATGCCTGCCGCGTGGATGGCTATAATACCGGCTGCTGCATCTTCTACACCGATACAGCGACTCGGATCGACGTCAAGCGCTTCAGCTGCCCGTAAAAACACTTCAGGGTGTGGTTTAGACTGAGCAACTGTTGCCGCATCGACGATATCATCGAAATAGTGTCGGACCTTTAGTGCCTCAACGACCGTCAGCGCATTTTTCGAAGCCGACGCCATACCGATTTTCAGCCCAGCAGCCCGAATCTCATCCAAAAATGAAATAATTCCCGGAAGAAGATCTTGTTCTGAGATATGTTGAATCAACTCGACGTAGTGCTCGTTCTTTTTCGTCGCAAGCTTATTTTTCTCGGCTTCCGTGAAAGCATGCTGCTTTCCACCGAGCGCCAAGATCCGCTCTAACGAATCGGTCCGACTTACACCTTTAAGTGTTTCGTTGAAATCCCGGTCGAACGGAATCTCAAGCTCCTCTCCGAGTTGCTTCCACGCTAAGTAATGATACTCGGCTGTATCGGTAATCACGCCGTCTAAGTCAAAAATAACCGCTTCAATCGTTGGTGCCATCCGACATCCATCCTTTCATCCATCGTACATGAAAGACAAGAAATCGAATGATTTGCGCAAACGATTGCACTTGCCTCAAGAAATATTTTACCTCTTCATACACCTCTTTGCAAGCGTTATCAAAAATTTCTTCATTTAGACCTTTTGAAGTTATCAGGAAAAATTAGTTTGCATTGATAACGCTTTCAAATAAGCATAAATGTTTTCTCTATTTATCTCTTTACTATTCGTTTTACATTTTTTAACTGGTATAATCAGGTTAGTTTTAGAATCGGAATTGAAGGAGTGACTTAGTATGTTTCAACGTGTCAAACAACTACTCGACGAACAGAGCCGTCGGATGCGACGTTATGAAAAAATCGTCCTGTCGATCAATAGTCTAGAAGCGGAAATGCAACAGAAGACCGATGACGAACTCTGCCGCTTAACCGCTTCTTTAAAAGAACGTCTTCAGACGGGTGAGTCGGTCGAAGCGATTACTGCGACTGCATTTGCGCTTGTTCGGGAAGCGAGTAAGCGGACGCTCGGATTCCGCCATTACGATGTCCAGCTGATTGGTGGCCTATCGCTACTTGAAGGACATATCGCCGAGATGGCGACCGGGGAAGGAAAAACCCTCGTCGCTTCGCTCGCCAGTTTTACACAGAGTCTGTACGGGCAAGGCGTCCATGTCATCACCGTCAATGAATATTTGGCCCGCCGTGACGCGGAACAAATCGGACAAATCCATCGCTTTTTAGGACTGACGGTCGGCATCAATCATTCCGACTTATCATTTGACGAGAAGCGAGCCGCCTACGCTGCCGATATTACATACGGAGTCGGAACGGAGTTCGGTTTTGATTACCTTCGCGACCATCTCGTCATGCGCAAAGAAGACCGGTTGCAACGCCCTCTCCGCTTTGCTCTGATCGATGAAGTCGATAGCATCTTGATTGATGAAGCTAAAACCCCTCTCATCATGGCGGAACGTGACACCGTTCACGAAGCGCTACAACAACTCGTCCGTCGTGTCATCGAAGCGTTCCAGCCAGAGGAAGATTATACGTTTGACGATGAAATTAAAGCGGTTGCCTTAACCGACCAAGGCATCGAGACGATTGAGCGAACGTTCGGAGTCGATCAACTCTTTGCGGCAGAACATGCTGTCTTGTTTCATTATGTCATCCAGGCACTTCGCGCGCATGTCGTCTTGACACGCGATATCGACTACATCGTCAAAGATGATAAAATCGCCCTCGTCGACTTATTCACAGGTCGCTTAATGGAAGGGCGCAGTTTATCTGACGGCCTACACCAAGCACTCGAGGCAAAAGAGAATGTTACCGTGACTGAAGAAAACCGGACGACAGCCCAAATCACGATTCAACATTATTTCCGCCTCTACCGTCATGTTTCGGGTATGACGGGAACCGCGTCGACCTCACGCGATGAGTTCCTGAAAACTTACCGGATGGATGTCGTATCGATTCCACCGAATCGCCCGAAAATCCGAATCGATGAACCAGACGTCCTTTTTTCGACGCGTCAGGAAAAATATCAGGCCATCGCACAGGCAACACGACTCGCACATCAAACAGGACAACCCGTATTGATCGGGACGACTTCAATCGAACAATCCCTAAAAGTCGCTCACGTCCTGGAGCGCGAACAGTTGCCTTATGAGATTTTGAATGCAAAGACGGTTGATCAAGAAATCCGAATCATCGAGTCAGCCGGACAAGCCGGCCGGATTACGATTGCGACGAACATGGCCGGTCGTGGAACGGATATCGTCCTCGATGCCTCTGCCAAACAGCAAGGTGGATTGTTGGTCATCGGGACAGAACGCCACGAGTCGGTCCGCATCGATAATCAACTTCGCGGCCGGGCCGGTCGCCAAGGTGATCCAGGATTGACGCGCTTCTATTTATCGCTCGAAGACGAGCTTCCCCGCCGCTTCGCAAAAGACCGCCTCACCCGTGTTCAAAAAAAGCTTCCCGATGTCGCAGGTCCTGTCACGTTAAAAGAGGCGCGTCAGTTGATGTGCTATGCGCAGGAGACATGTGAATCCGTCAACCGGAGCGTCCGTGATGAACTCGTCCAGCTAGAAGATGTCATCAGTGAGCAACGCCTCGCGATCTATCGTCTTCGCAATCAAATTGTTGAGTCCGAGTCACTTGAAGGGTTCGTCCAGTCCTTTGCTGCTCGTGTCATTCATGCCTTAGTCGATGAGCATCTCCATGACGCGCTCGTTCCAGAAGAATGGCCACTGGCATTACTGACATCGGAACTTGAACAGCTCGTCCAACAACCGGTCCTGCTCGAGCGCGTCGAATCGCGTGAAGAAATGAAACAACGATTGACTCCACTCATTGCAGAGACCGAGACCACGATGGCAGACCATCTTGCGTCCCATGAAGAAACAGCACGTCGCTTCATGCTGCTCGCACTCGATGAACAGTGGACGGGTCACTTAACGGCGATGAATTCATTGAAGGAAGGGATTCATCTTCGCGGTTATGCGCAGGAACAACCTGTTCGTATCTTTGAACAGGAAGGAATGGACTACTTCACTTATGCGATTTCTACTTTTGAAAAACAGATTGTCTCTAGTCTTTGTCGCTTCGAAAGTGTTACGACTGAAGGAGGAATGCTTCATGCAACCGTCGACTGATTCACCGGTTATTCAACCTGCGCTCTATTTCACGGACGATATGCCAATCGTCAAAGAAGATGAGTATGTCTTCCGCTACGTCGCGGCACAACTACCTGGACTCGCTCCTGGTCAAATGGCAATCCACCTCTTCCAAAGGTTAGAAAACAAGCCGTTGCGCTTGATTGCCTTGTTCCAAAATACACTTGACCAAGCTTTCCAGCTGAATGATTTAGTCGTTCTTGCACTGTCCGGCGACCAGTTGATTGCCCGGAAAACGCTTAGTATCGAGGAGATACCGGTCCTTTTACCAATGGTAACAATTCCGCTTTGGCTTGAGTTTGCGGAAGAAGATGTGTTTGTCGACCTTGATTTACTTACTGATCCGGTCCAACTTGTCTTTTCGAACGAATTATTGACCGATGTGCTGATTGATTCGTCCTTCTCGGAGACTGAACGCCAACGGATCCGCCAAATCGCTTTTTCTCACCCGATTCCTCCGACAGACGGTTGGTCGCTCCTTCCGGTATCGATTCTAAAAAAAGAGACTTCCGTTGAAGCGATTGTCTTAGTGCGTAATCCAAGTAATCAGCTTTTGACACTCGATCAGTTGGCATTCGAACTCGTGACCGGAGAAACGACGCTTGCGCAGACCGAGCACCCCGCTGTATCTGTTTTTTCGACGAGCGAATATGCCATTCGCCTCCAGTTTGACTATTCGGCAAAGGCAACTGAAACGTTCGCCCTCCGCTACCTCCCCTAATCAACAACGAGGCGCCTCGTCCAATGACGAAGCGCCTCGTTCCTTTTTTATCCTTTTAACAATCCGATGACGCGGACGTCGACTGCTTTCGGTGGGAATGCCAACATGTTTTCCATGTCTTGCACAATCCGTTCTTGCACTTTACCCGCTGTCTTGATGATCGACATACCATACTTGATATGAACAGCCAGGCTGACCGTAATCTCGCCTCCGACATCTTCGACCTTAACGAGTTTGACCATTTGTTTTTCTTGCAGTTTCGAATCATCTTGCGTAAATGCGATACCTTCTGTTTCCTTGACGGCAACTCCGGCGATGACCTCGATTACCTGCTGAGAAACGTTTACGACACCATCCGCGTTGTTTAAGTTATATGACATACTTTCCACGCCCTTCATCTATTAATCCATCTACTTTAAAGTGTATAGCATTTAACCTTTTTTTGAAAGGTCTTCCCGCTTCTCGACAATCGGACGGATGTCAATTTCAATCAATGGGCGTAACATCCGAACAACTGCCGGGTGAACGATGATTCCGACGATTAAAATCGCAACGCCAAAAATGATCAACAAAGCGACCCAAGGTTCTGTTACAAATGCACCCGTTACATATTGTCGCCAAGCCATGACGAAGAAGACGTGTAAAAGATAAACGTAGAGACTCAGCTCCCCTGCCCGGGTCACGAGTGGAAGCCTGCGCATCGGCACAAGCATCATGAACCCGAGTGACGCCGTGATCGATAAGAAATAGATGACGCTATGCTTCAGTACCCCGACCCAGGCATCGCTATCATATTGTTCGACGTAAGGAAAACGGTGTTTAAAGGCATTTGCAAGATCGACGACTTCTTGCGGTGTATCCCGCCAGGCTTGAAACAATAAAAAACCGACGACGGAAGTAAACGCGAGTCCGCCCAGTAAGCGGACGTTCATCCGGCGTTTGAAATTTTTCGGCATCTCGAAAATCCGGATAAACTCGTGTTCCGAGAGATAGTTCCCTAATAAGAAATACGGATAGAACATGATTAACTTCCGTAATGCCAGGAATCCTGTATTCTCAAGTTCGAAGCCGTATAACAGGGCGAACGCTAAACCGAACCAGATATATCCTCTCAAGTGCACGACGTATGGTGTGACAATGTACCAGACGACCATGACGAACAAATACCAAAGCGCCCAGTACGGACGCAACAAGTGCGTCCCGATATTTTGACCGGAAAATAAGGGTAACCCTTCCCCAAAGGTTGCCCACGACCCGATTAAAATTTGCCAGACACAATAGACGGCAAATAATTGAATCACCCGTAAGTACTTGTTTTCGCGAAAGAAGTAGCCACTCAAAATGATGAACAATGGCATGTGGAACGAATAAATAATTAAATAGACCGTCTCGAGTACCTTGCCATCATAGTCGAACCGAATATCAGTCAGCATATGACCAATGACAACGAAAATGACAAGAAATCCTTTAATATTGTCGAACCATGGATTTCGATTCATGTTACACTACCCCTTATACTCCTCTGAAAGGAACGATTGTTTTATGAAAAAAGCACTATTGATTCTCTCGGTTGTCATAAACATCGTTCTCCTTGCACTACTGTTCGGACGTAAACCACTTGATTTAATCGAAGACGTCTTCCCTGCAATGAGTTCGAAACCGGTTACGACATTCCAATACACAAAAAACTCCAACTATGTCCGATTGAATAGTCTCTTCCATACTTATCAATACCCAAAATCTCCGAATGCTGTCATGTTAGGTGATTCGATGACACATTTTGGTGACTGGCGGATTTTGATGAATGATTCATCGATCGTTAATTTCGGGATTCCCGGTGATACAACGGAAGGATTTTTGACACGACTTGACCTAATTCTTGAGTTAGAACCAAAACAAGTTTTCGTGATGGGTGGTATCAATGACATCCGGCACTTCACACCCGTCTCTAAGATTACAGAGAATATGACGACGATCGTGACGACACTCCGAAAAAATAACATCGACGTCGTCATCCAGTCAACGGTCCCCGTCGCACCGAAATATTCCGACTCCGTCCGGGTCAACCGTGAAGTCGAAGCGTTGAACCGTAATTTGAAGCAGCTCGCAGAATCGGTCGATGCCGACTTCGTCGATTTAC
Organism: Exiguobacterium sp. s102; assembly: GCF_018618635.1. NCBI lineage: Bacteria > Bacillati > Bacillota > Bacilli > Caryophanales > Exiguobacterium > Exiguobacterium sp. s102. Next base: position 181,348 of record NZ_JACSML010000001.1, on the reverse strand, counting down.
GGCCGGTCTTGACGAACGATCAAGGATACCTCCAAAATCGGATGACGTATGATGGGTTGCACCTCGTCGGTGGCGGTTACTTGCGGTGGAGCGATGCCTTAAAACCGTATGCAGAAAAGATAGATGTGACGGAAAATAAATAAGCTCTACTCGGCCGACCCGAATGATGCGCTTGTCATTCGGTTGGCTTTGATTGTATTCAAAAATCTAAAAAGGACGATTCCGACAGCGGAATCGTCCTTTGAGCTTGTAAAGATTCGGTGAGGCTGATGCCTGACCAATTCTTAGTCTTCTTGATTTTTAACGCCCATGTACGCAGCAACGCTTGAAGCTGTGAACACAGCGATTGCGACGATACCAACCGCGATCCAAACGACTTGATCCACCATCTGTTTTCCTCCTTTAATGTAACCGCTCACTTTCTTTTTTTAGCGTACACGAAAATCGTCAAGAAAGAAACACATTTTCCATGTCTAATGACTGGACGTTTAGGGAAAAAGTAACTATAGTAGAAGGACAACTATAAATTGTCAGAAAATTCGATTATTTCACAAGGAGGTGATTCTGATGGCCACTCCACTCTTGAAACCGAAACTCATGATGCAACGACGAAGTACACTCAACTTTGGTTATTGGCTCGTCATCGGGCTCATTGGTTGGATGATGCTCAGCTTAGTCACAGGACTTCGCGATGTCCTGACAAGTCTTCCTTTGTATGAAACAATTCCACTGACATTTCTGATCGTCTTTGTTACCGGCGTTACTTTAAAGATGCTTCGCGATGAATGGTGGATTCGTTATCTCAATCGGCAAAAGCAATTCTATATCGGTCAAGAAACCGTCCTGACGTGGTGTTCGATCATCGACAGCATGTGGCTCGTCCGCAAACCGATGCGTCGCGAACTACGGCACCTGTACAAACATATCACACAGACGAAAATTTCTGAAGAAGCAAAAGAGACACTCGCAATGCAACTCGTTGAGCGAGGAATCTTGATTGTTTATTCTCGTCCGAAAAGTGACCATCCAGCTTAATAAAAAAGCATTGAGAACTCAGGATTCTGCCCCTTGAGTTCTCAATGCTTTTTTATTGTGTCAATTGATTGTTTAACCAGGATGCCGCGCTTTCAATCGTCGGCATGACGAGCTGATGTCCGTGGTTTGACCATGTCACGTCGACATGCGCTCCGGCACCTTCAAATAGTGCTTTTAGTTCTTCCGTCTCACTTGCGGCACAAATCGGATCATTTGCCCCCGCTCCGATGAAGACGTTGACGCCTTCACTATTTGGCAACGGGATGCCACGACGCGGTACCATCGGATGGAGCAAAATCGCTTGTGCGAACAGCGCTTCTTCAAACATCATGTTCGCTGCGATATTCGCACCGTTCGAGTAACCGACGGGAATTAATTCCTGAACGGAAAATTGATACGTCTCACTTTTTTCTTTGATGAATGCCATCAATTCTTTTGTCCGTAAGGCTAAGTCGGCTTCGTCAAAGACGCCTTCTGCCAAGCGTTTAAAGAAACGCGGCATCCCATTTTCCGTGACTGCTCCACGAACGGAGAGATAACCGGCATCTGGATGAAGCAATTGGACGAGTCCGATTAAATCTTGTTCCGATCCACCCGTGCCATGGAGAAGCAAGAAAATCGGTGCGCCTTGTTTTTTAGGTTGTTCAAAAAGATGTATCATACGAGTCTCCCCTTCTTGACTGTGATTGGTGCGGCATGTTGCGCGATTTGCACCCGGTGCGCCTCAAATTGTTCCGGCAACTTTAAGTCTTCACCGAGTGCTTCGAATGCTTCATCAATGGCAAAACCAGGATTGTCCGTTGCGCTTTCATGACGATTACCTAGTTACTCCCTTTTATCCTTAATATAATAATAGTAACTAAATTACTAAAAGTAAACAAAAATGCTCAATTATATAAATTTTAAAAATGGAACCTTTAACCAGTTTTAACGTAAGGGTACAATGTAAAGAGAAGTGACTACTTAGTCTACCAAGGAGGTTCACATGCTAGAACTACAGAACATCACAAAACAGTTCGGCGATTTTACAGCCGTCGATGAGCTATCGTTTCAAGTTCCGGAAGGACAGATTTTCGGATTACTTGGCGCGAATGGTGCCGGAAAGACGACGACGTTCCGGATGTTGCTCGGTATCTTACAGCCGACGACAGGATCAATCACCTGGAAAGGAAAAGCCATCCCCCTCTCGCAAATCGGCTATTTACCAGAAGAACGCGGTCTTTATCCAAAGATTCGGGTGGACGAGCAATTAATCTTTTTAGCCGAGCTTCGTGGGATGCGGCGTAAAGAGGCTAAAGCATCTCTAGTGGCGTGGTTGGATTACTTTCAAATTCCTCAATATGAAAAGATGCGTGTCGAACAGCTTTCAAAAGGGAATCAGCAAAAAATTCAATTGATTTCTGCCGTCCTGCACAAGCCGGATCTGTTGATTCTCGATGAACCGTTCAGCGGACTTGACCCTGTCAACGTCGAACAACTTAAAAAAGCGGTCCGGAAACTGACGACGGACGGGACGACGATTGTCTTCTCGAGTCACCGGATGGATCATGTCGAAGAATTATGCGAACATGTCGCGATTTTAGATCACGGAAAACCTGTTGTCGCCGGTTACTTACCAGACATCAAAGCAGGCTACGGAAAAACGCGTGTTTTGTTAGCAACCGATGCCCCACCATTGTTATGGGATGCACTGCCTGGTATTTTACAGGTCGAGACGGAAGGCACCGGCTACACGCTCCAAGTCGAATCGAAAGAAGCCGCCGACGGATTACTTCGCCATTTAATTACAGAAGGTTTCCACGTCGAACGTTTCGTCTGGGATCAACTCTCCCTACAGGACATTTTCATCGAGGAGGTCGGAAAACGTTATGAACCGTAAATTTATGACCCTGTATCGCTTTAGTTTATTACAAAAATTGCGGGCAAAAAGTTTTCTTATCTCAACCGCTTTAATGATTGTTTTTTTGATTGGATTTTCGAATATCGAACGAATCATTGACTGGTTTGCAGGAGACGAACCTAAAATCGCTGTTGTCAGTTCACTGGATGCGGACATCGTTCCTGTTCTAAAAGAAAGTGGGATAAAATCCGAAATCGATCAGAAAGATTATTCATTACAGGAAGCACGAGATGCCGTTAAAGACGGCACATATGAAGTGGTTGCGTTGATGACGAGCGATCCTTACGCTGTCACATTAATTAGTGAGAGTCCGGAACAATCCCTGAAAACTCAACTGTCAACGGCACTAAAACTGGTTCGTGATCAAAAAATCATTTCTGAATCAAATGTTGATCCTGCGATTCTCGCCGCATTGGCTGCTCCTATTACAACAAAACAAGAGTTAACATCCACTGGCGGAAAAAATGAGGACGAACTGTTTGCCGCTTCTGCCCTCGTGTATGTTTTGCTGTTCTTAATGTATTTTACGATTGTAATTTATGGCGGAATGATTGTAACCGAGATTGCCAATGAAAAATCATCACGTGTCATGGAGCTGTTAATCTCTGCTGCCAGTCCGATTCAACATATGCTTGCAAAAATTTTATCCATTGCAACGGTCAGCATCATTCAACTTTCTTTGCTTGTTGGCGTTGGTTACTACAGTGGACAAAAAAGCAGCTTGTTTGACCAACTATCACTCGACTCTTTAAGCATTCAAACAGTTGTCTACTTATTTGTATTCTTCTTACTCGGCTACTTCCTTTATGCAACGTTGCTCGCCGCACTCGGTTCACTCGTCAGTCGGGTCGAAGATGCACAGCAAGTAACGATACCCGTTATCATGCTGATTGTAGCCGCGTTCATGATTTCCATTTTTAGTTTAAACGCTCCAACAAATCAAGCGGTCGTCGTCTTATCATTCATTCCGTTCTTCACCCCGATGTTGATGTTCTTACGGGTCATGCTGACGGACGTCCCGATGTGGCAAATCCTTTTATCCATCGGCTTAATGGGGGTAAGCATCGCCCTTGCCCTGTTCGTCGGAACGAAATTTTATCGAGGCGGTGTGCTGTTCTATGGATCGAACCCGCTCAAGCAACTGCGACGTATTTTAAGTGGTCGTCAGTAGTGGTTTACAAGATGAGACGTTTCCGCTATCGTTAAGTGAGAAAAACTTTAGGAGGAACTACGTTATGCGGTCTCGTTTTTGGGCAGCTATTTTATTCACCGCTGCCGCCATCGTCTCGTCCCTTGTCATGTTTACGAAATTTCCACAAGCGAGCGAGACGTGGAAGCTCGTCCTTGCCTATGGTGGCATGACGTTTGTCGTCAGTCTATTTTTCTGGTCGTTCGTCGCTATCCGCATTCAATCATCTCGCCTCTTCGGAAGTTGGATGGGAATCTTCATCGCCGGCACGACGGTGTTACTCGTTTGTATCGCTCGGTTTGTGATCCGTGGAGATTTCATGATGGTCTTCAAATGGCAAGCTATGCTTGGTAGCTTGACGCTCAACTTTGGATACGTCGGATGGGTTCTCGTCATCGCGAACGCAATCATCGGCTTCATCATCGGGCGGACACGTCAAAAAAGCCGAGTCTCTCATCACCAAGTTCCACGACGATCATAAAACAAATGCCGCCACTTCTTCAGGAAGGGGCGGCATTTTTAATGAAAAGACTTCGCATCACTTTCGATGATAGCGCATTCGTTCAATCTGATTACTATACTGAGTGTAACACGTCGTTCGCTCGGTCGTTTCTCCCTCAGTCAAACGATCTAAATACTCGTCGAGTTGAATCATCGAGGGGAGTTTATCCTCGAACATCTCAAACGTCCCCCGCGCTTCTTCCCGACGAAGCTCTCCGGCCTCCATGACCGACTCGACCAGCTCGTGAAAGATTCGCTGTTCCGTCGTACTCATCGTCTGTTCAATTCGCTTCACGTCATCATCATACATCAAGTCAAACATCCGCATCCGTTCTTCGAGTTGTTCTTCGATGACGGATTCATCCTGACCCAGTGTCTGCTCGTACGCTAAACGCATTTCCTCGAGCGGTGTGCTGTCCTGCATGACGAACTTCAACGATTCCCCTGTCCAAATATGCCGCGCCAAATAACTCGAATCGATTTGTAAAACTTCTGCTAACGACTCGATGTAGGCTTTCGTCGGGTAGACCTCACTTAATTCTGTTCGTCGAATGAAATAAGGTGCGACACCCAGGTTATCTGCTAACTGATCAATCGAGATTCCGGCGCGTTCCCGCAAAATCCGAATCCGGTCCCCGTACCCTCGATATGGTGAATGATTCAGCATATGCTCCCTCCTCGCTATGCTCTTATCATACCCTTGAATCCGGTATCGGATACATCGAACTTTCGCCTGACTTTTGAAGCAGGTGTCGTGGGTATCGAACCCAGAGCGGGAAGATGCTTCCGATATAACAAAACGTGACGATTCCAATCCACATCAAGGAAACACCGAACAGGGGACCCATCTTAAGACCCGCCTCGGAAATGATGGCTTGGAACAACAACCAGGCATGAAATACGGAAATCAAGTATGGAATCATCAAGACCGCTCCATATTTCACAAGTAAAAACGTTCGGACACTTTGACGATCAAAACCGAGGGCAAACAGCGTCTTCAATCGTTTTTGTTCTTGTTCAGCCGTCATCTGCATCCAGACGTGGAGGAAACTCGCGTTGATGACGAAGAGCCAGACCGTCAGTAAAATGACGACGAATGAGACAAGACGGACAATCCGAATCCCATCGAGTTCATCTTCTGTTTCATTGATTAATTGATACGGCGCCGCCGCTTCGTTCGTCATCTTCGATTTCGACTGAATGTCCCGGACGATTGACATCCAGTCATCCCAAGCCCCTGTCCCGTAATCCCGATAGGCTGGCGTTTCAAAAACACGAATCCGGGCGAGGGGTTGTGCCAGTTCGTTGAAGCGCTGATCACTGATGACAAATAGCGTTTCGATGCGATAGTTATAACCGAAAAAGAGGCGGTGTTTAGCCGGGGTTACTAATCTGTATCCAGCTTGTTCCATCGCCTGTCGCGCTTTTTCCATCGTCGGTGTCTGTTCTTTTAACTGAACGGGACGGGCTGGAATTTGAAGCGCCTCACGGTCGTTCAGCTCGCGTCGTTTCTGTCCCAGCTCGTTTAATAATTGATTGTAGTCGGATAAAGGCAACACGTAACGTGTCCCCTTCTTTTTCAGACGAACTTCCTGCTGATATTTGTCCGGGAACGTCTCTTCCATCGTCTCTTCAATCTTTTGCAAGCGTTCGGACTGCTCTTTCGACTCTTCATAATAGACGAGTCCAAAATGATTTTGTGAAGATAAGTCTAACCCGACTACTTGAAAGATGAAGACGAGCCCGACTGCCGTTAGTGCACATGACGTCAAAATCGTCCCAAGGGCAACGAGGGTGCTATTCGTCCGGAGCTGTGTCGCAATTTCAGAAAGGATGAGTTTACGTAACGACAACGTCCGGGGACGATACAATTTCATCAACGTCGGTAACACATTACGGCAGATGAAAAAGGAACCGATAAAAATGACGAGTGGAAACAACAAAACAAATCCGGTTTGTTGGACGAACGCTAATATATAGCCGTACAACAACAGAAGAATCGCCAGGACGCGCAGCGACATACGAAAGCGGCGTTTCCATGTTGAACGTGTCCGAATGGGGCGATCCGGACGGAATCGATAGATTGCGAGTACTGTCGCCGTTAAGAGAACGAGGAGCGCCCCGGCGATGAGTACCAAAAACGACAGTGCAGAGATTTCAATATCGAGTCGTGGTAAAAACATCACTTTTTCGATTGCCAGCAACATTAGTTTCGTCAAGACGACTCCAAGCAACAACCCCGCCGAAATCGCTAGTCCGCCGACAAGGAGAACCTCAATGAGGAAGTACTTTAAAAAGTGCGAAAATCCGCTCCCGAGCGTCCGCATGACACGTAAATCATTTTTACGGTGTTCAAGCATCGTATACGTCGTCGCATAGATGAACAGGATACTGAAAAACAAAATAATCAGTTCCGCGATAAAAACAAAAATCATCGTCAGTTCGATGACTTGATTCAATTGACTTAAGACTTTTGCGACATTTTGGAACGAAGCACTCGTCACTAAGTTCCAGTAGCTCGTCGAAATCGTCATCGCGATGACAATCGTCAGGGCGTACCCATAGTACAGACGCTGATAGCGTTTAATGTTACGTAGGGCGTATTGTAGATAGTTGATGTTCGTCCCCTCCTAATAACGACAGCGACTCGATGACGCGTTGAAAGAAGACACGACGCGGTTCGTCACGAAACAACTCGGTTTGAATATTACCATCCTTCAAAAATAAGACATGGTTACAATACGAGGCGACCGTCGGGTCATGGGTGACGATGACCATCGTCATCCCGGCTGCATTTAACTCAGCAAGTAATTCCATTACATGTTTTGTCGCTTGGAAATCGAGTGCACCGGTCGGCTCGTCAGCCAACATCAAACGCGGAGCATGGATTAAAGCACGCCCAATCGCAGCGCGTTGGCGCTGTCCACCGGATACTTCATCCACCTGTTTGTCGAGTAGCTCATCGATTTGAAGCCGTTTTGCGAGATGCAGCATCTCCTCTCGCGCGAGCTTCGTCTTTTTCCCAGACAGCATCAACGGAACGAGCATGTTTTCACCAAGCGTCAACGAATCGAGTAGATTGAACTCTTGAAAAATGATTCCGAGTGTCTCACGCCGAAAGCGCGTCGTTTCTTTTCGCTTGAAGGTCGATGTATCAATGCCCTCCATCAAAATCGAACCCCAGCTCGGTTGATCGAGCGTCGCCAGTAAGTTGATCAGTGTCGACTTGCCACTTCCGGACGGCCCCATCACCGCGACCATCTCGCCTTCCTCGACACGGAAATTCAAATCCGTCAGCGGTTGTTCCGTTACTTTTCCTGCATATACTTTCCCAAGCTGTTTGACTTCAATCATCCGTTCGTCCTCCTACAAGCTTCAATCGACACGTCGTCCCTTGGCCTTCCAGACTATTCAATTCAATTTCATGCCCGAGCTTCGTACAGACCTGCCAGACGAAATAAAGTCCCATTCCGGTCGACTCTCCGTAACGCCGTCCATTTTCACCCGTGAAGAAGGCGTTGAAGACACGCGGCAAGTCACGCTTCGGAATGCCGACTCCATCATCAATCAATGTCAGCACGACTTGTCCGTCGCGTTCCATCGCCCGAATCAGAACTTCTTTACCATGTCCCGTCGTGTATTTGACGGCGTTCGTCAACAGTTGAAGTAACAAAAAGCGGAACCATTTAGCATCTGTATACACGTATAAGGACGGTTCGATTTCAAGCTTCGGATAGACTTTATTTTTGACAAACAGTCGTTTTTCTTGATTGATGATGTCCATGACGAGAACACGGAGATTAAGTTGCTCCGCCTTCAAATCCGTCTCGATTGCTTCGAGGCGTGACGAATACAACATTTGATCAAGACCTGTCCGTAGTCGTTCGACTTCGTGCCGCAGATCTGTCCGGTAATCTTCACCCGGATGTTCAAGAATCAGTTCGATGACCGAGAGCGGCGTCTTCATTTGATGAATCCACTGATCGACGTACCGGTGCCGTTCTTTTTCTTTCCGCCGTTCGGCAAACAAACTGTTTCGAAAAATCGTTTGTTGCCGTTCTAAAAATTGTTCGACTGCTGCAGCGATTGGTTCCTCACTGCCGGGGCGAATCGGTTCTGCAACCGAGGTAATCGGATTTTGTAATCGTTTAAGCAGTGGCAACATACTAAAAAAGCGATAGCTTAAATAAATGATGAGCGCGATTGTATCAAGTAAGATGATATAGAAAAACGCTGCGGGTTGATAAAGATCGTATAACCATAAGACGAGAAATAAGCCGACCAGTTGAACGATGAAAAACAGCAGTCCTGGAATCGTATAACGAAAAAACAGTTTCATTTTTCAAGCACCAGGCAATACCCGACTCCCCGGACCGTCTCAAGCCCTGACACGCCGATTTCTGCCAAACGTTTACGAACACGCGTAATATTGACGTTCAATGTATTTTCATCGACGAAGGCTTCATCATCCCAAATTCGTTCGAGCAGGTCTCCCCGGCTGACAATCCGCGGGCTAGCCGTCAGTAACATTTCTAAAATCAAACCCTCTTTTTTCGATAGTTCAATCGATTGATCACCATGTTCGACGATATACCGATCTAAATACAACGTGATGCCCGCCTTCACGACGGTCCGTTCATCATTCTCACTTGATAACGTCCCGTACGCCCGCCGAATCTGACTTTTGATTTTCGCGATGACAACGGCTCCTTGGAACGGTTTAACGATGTAGTCATCCGCCCCATATTCAAGTGCCATGACTTGATCCATTTCTCCGACTCGCGCCGAAATGAACAAAATCGGGGCACGTGTTTTTAAGCGAAGCTGCCGGCACCAATAAAAGCCGTCGAACTTCGGAAGGTTCACATCAAGCAAGATGACATCCGGCTTCGTCTCTTCAAAACGTGCCGCGACATCACCAAATCCATCTTCGTGAATGACACGGAAATCATAACGTTCGAGCAACTCTTGAAGTAACTCCGCGATTTTTTGATCATCTTCCACTAATAAAATTGTTTCCATCGAATGATTCATCTCCTTCGTTATCTATCATACCGAACAAAAAAAGGACTGGAAACGATTATTCGTTTCCAGTCACCGTCGTCACATCACAATCCGCCGGTACGCTCGGACCGTCATGATGTAATACACAAGGTAGACGACCGTATAACAGCCAATCGCAAGGACTGTCGGCATGACGATGTTGTAGTTGAGTAGTTTTTGGAGGACTTGCATCGCAAAGATGCTGTGAATGAGTCCAAGGAGGTACGGTAGGGAGAAGACAAATCCGACGAGGCGACGAATGATACTCACCTGTTCGCCTTGCGCCACCCCAACCTTTTGAATGATCGCAAAACGGTGCTTTGATTCTTCTGCTTCCGCAAGCATCTTGAAGTAGATGATTGAACCTGTCGCGAGCAGGAAGACGAGTCCGAGGAACCCGGCAGCAAATGCGAGCAGCCCTGTCGTCGCCGTCGTTATCGCGTAGACCGGATAATAGGCCGCCATGTCCGTTTCCGCCTGCTTTCCGTAAAGTGCCTCGAGTTTCTTCATCAACCCGTCATCCGTCCGTTCATCTGAAAATTGATAATTCGTCAGCATCCATGCACGCTCCGGCATCATCGCGAAGGCATCGTCCGAAACGACGAACGCCAATCGTTGTTTCTCATAGAGTTGAGCGATTGGTAAATCCGTTTCACCCGTGATGCGAAAGGACGAATGGATGTCGTTTATCTTGATTCCAACGGGTGACTTGACTCGTTCCTGCAACAAGTCGTTTCCTTTGAATGTCTCGAGGACAATCGCCTCACCTTGTTGCGGCTCAGGTAAAACACGTTTTCCGTTCGCCTTCGCTAGTCTGCGGTAGTCTGAATAATTGATGTAGCTGAATTGTCCTTTTGAACCGTCCATCGCATATGTCCGGTAGTACTTCGTCAAATATAACGGATTTGGTAACTCTTTCATCTGATGGTCGACATTTTTGACGTTGACCATCGTCCGCTGTTCAATGGTTTGATTCGATTCCTTAATCAATTGCTCTGCCTCCGGTCGTTTACTCGCAACCGATAAACTGTATGGCATTTGTTGCTCGACCGTTCGATCGATGAAATAGTAAATCGATGTCGCTGTTCCGACCGTCGTCAGTGTGACTGCCGTGATGACAGTAATCGTTGATAACATGACAGCATTCGACTTGACGCGTGACAGCAATTGACCATGTAAAATCAAATTCGTTCCTTCGAAGTGACGTGCCTGTTTACTGAGAACACGCAACAAGAAAATCGTAAAGTAACTCATCGTCCCGAATGTTCCGACGATGATACAAACTATCAAGAGTGGCGCGACTACAGTAAAGTGATCGAGCAGCGGCTGCCCCGTCAGGTAATAACCGAATCCAATCAATAGAAGAGAAAGGACTGCGAGAATCGGATGGACTTTCGGAATCACTTCGACTTGTTGGTTTGCTTTGAATAGTTCAATCAAGGTGAAGCGATAAATTGTTCGTGCCGATCGCAGAGCAATCAATAAAAAAATGACCAAGAACACGGCAATCGTCTGACCCATTGCAGCGAGGCTGATCGTAAACGTCGCTTCGATATCGATTGCCATGACATGCGCAAGCAGTTGAACAAAGTATTTTGAAGCAACCGTCCCTAGAGCGGTCCCGATGATCAATCCGACCATTCCATATCCCATCGTTTCAATAAAGATCAGTTGAGCGATTTGTTTTCGCTCGAGTCCAAGTAACGCATATAAACCAAGTTCTTGTTTACGACGTCGTAAGAAAAAGTCACTCGAATACCAAATGAAAATCGTCGAGAACACGGCCAAGATGATACTCGATCCCGTAAAGACCGTCCCGAGCTTACCGTACATCTCATTTGCGTTCAGCATCGCTTCGTTCGAACGAATCGCTAAAAACGTGTAATAAATCAAAATTGCGAATGTGACGGCACCTAGATACATCATATTGTGCCGAATGTTCTTTAAATTACGAAAAGCTAATTTAGACAAACTCACGTGCTGCACCCCCGAGTTCGCGTTGGACTTCCATGATTTGTTCGAAAAATTCCTTTTGCGTCCCAAACCGATGGATTTCTCGGAACAGCTCTCCATCTTTGACAAAGACAATGCGTTCCGCGTATGACGCCGTGACAGAATCATGGGTCACCATCAAAATCGTTGCCCCTTGTTCATTCAGCGTCTCGAGGGCTTCGAGTAACCCTGTCGCTGACTTTGAATCGAGTGCTCCCGTTGGCTCATCAGCTAAGAGGAGTGATGGTTGGTGGATGATTGCACGTGCTGCTGCGACGCGTTGTTTTTGACCACCTGAAAGTTCGACCGGACGTTTCTTCAACAAATCTTCGACTCCAAGTTGCCGCGCCACTTGTTCAACACGCAACACAATCATCGCTTTCTCGACACGTGCCAGCGCAAGCGGAAGGGCAATGTTTTCTTCGACCGTCATCGTGTCGAGTAAGTTAAAGTCTTGGAAGATGAAACCCAGTCGTTCCCGACGAAACCGTGCCAATTGTTTTTCAGTCATGCTCGTGACATCTTCACCATTAATCGAAATCATACCTTCACTCGGTTGATCAATCGTCGATAAAAGATTCAACAGTGTTGATTTACCAGCTCCTGAAGGACCCATGATGCTGACAAACTCCGCTTCATGTACAGTCAATGATGTCGGTTTTAGTGCTTCATGCCGCGCCATCTTCGTTTGGTATACCTTCGTGATATTTTCTGCATTCAAAATTGCTTTCATATTCTGTTCCTCCTGAAGTCGATTCGTTACCTTCAGTCTACCGAGCAATCGTACTTCAAGGGATGGAGTTGACTTTCAATTCACTTACAAAACAGTAAGGTTTGGGTGGAGAACAAAAAACTCCCTCATCTCGTAAGATGAGGGAGTCGTGTAGACAAACTCTTATGAAGCGTGAATATGCTATATCGAGACGGATTGGGTTCTAAACCGTCTGCATGCCTTGATTTCCCTCACGGTATTACCTAAAAAGCGTCACGTTTCGTTGACTCCTACGGGGAAAAGTGCGTTTATAACGCACTTTCAGAGGCAGGCAAGACCCTGCTCATTGGCCGCTAGGATCCAAGGAGCAACGGCTTGCGCCTCGCCCGAGGAAAGCAACGAAAAAAGACGCTTGCTCTCCCGATAGCACGTTGTCTACAGTCTGAAACTCCCTCATCTCGTAAGATGAGGGAGTTTCAGGAGAAGCGCAAAATTTCGCGCGTAATCAGATTATTTATGTGTTGCCTTGAACAATTCTGTTTCGCCTGCCACTACTGAAGTACCTTCAGCAGGAACAGCAGAAAGTGTGAATTGGTCGTGGTTCGTGACGATGATTGGTGTAACCGTCGATGGTGCATTCGCACGGATGTAATCTAAATCGAACTCAACGAGGACATCGCCCGCTTTGACTTTATCACCAGATTGAACATGTGCTGTGAAACCTTCACCTTTAAGGTTAACTGTATCTAAACCAACGTGAATTAATAGTTCGAGACCATCTTCACCTTTAAGACCGATTGCATGTTTTGTTGGGAAAATCGTTTCGACTGTTGCGTTAATCGGTGCGACCACTTTACCTTCAGTCGGTTCGATTGCGACTCCGTCTCCCATCATTTTTTGTGAGAAGACTTGATCGGGTACGTTCTCGATGCTGACGATTTTACCTGTAAGTGCAGAAGTGATTTTTGCGTTTCCTGCTTCGTTGCCACCAAACAATTTTTTAAAGAATCCCATGATACTATCCCTCTACTTTCTTGATCGTTTTTCTTCATTGAAGAAGATTCGATTTTTTTATAGGAGCGTGTTTATGAACGACTCGCTCACGTTCTCACAAAAAGCATACGTTTGTCCCTCTAGTTTTGCAAGTATTTTTGTGTGATAATAGTTAGAAATCAAAAGGAGGCGCTTACATGTTACCATTTTCAGAACTTACATATGTCCGTCCTGATCTGAATGTTTTAGAAACCACCATGCAAAACGCAATTTCTCGTTTAAAAGAAGCCACACAAGTCGAACAGGCAAACGCAGCCATCACTGAGATTAATACCCTTAGAAACCAATTCGAAACAGCGAGCCAAATCGTCGAGATTCGTCATACGATTGATACGCGCGACGCATTTTACGAAACGGAACAAGGCTTTTTTGATGAAGCAGGCCCCGTCTATCAGGGCTACGTCTCGAGTTACTATCATGTGTTGACGGCGCATGCGCTCCGTGAACAGCTCGAAACGACTTGGGGCAAACAACTCTTCCTCTTAGCAGAAGCCAGCTTAAAAACTTTTTCAGAAGCAATCATTCCGAAGCTTCAAGAAGAAAATCGTCTCTCGAGTGAATACACGAAGTTGATGTCTTCAGCAGAAATCGAATTTGATGGCAAAACGTTGAACTTGTCTCAGTTCGGTCCTTACTTACAGTCACCTGACCGCGCGGTTCGTAAAGCGGCTTCAGAAGCACGTTACGGTTATTTAGCAGAACACGGCGAAGCGATTGATACGATTTACGACAAACTCGTCCATGTCCGGACTGAAATCGCCACGACGCTCGGATTCCCATCATTTGTCGAACTCGGTTATGCCCGGATGCTTCGCGTCGACTATAACCAGTCGATGGTCGAGGATTACCGCCAGCAAATCCTTGACACGATCGTTCCGATTGCGACGTCACTAAAAGAACGTCAACAACGCCGGATTGGTGTCGATTCACTCTACTACTACGATGAAGGATTCGCTTTCAAATCAGGAAACGCGACACCGCAAGGCGAGGAAGCTTTCATCATCGAAGGCGGAAAAAAAATGTACCGCGAGATGTCGCCTGAAACAAATGAGTTCTTTGATTACATGATCGAGCGTGGTGCCCTTGATTTGACGGCGAAGCCAGGTAAAGCAGGCGGTGGGTATTGTACCTACATCGCTGACGAAAAACTGCCGTTCATCTTCTCGAACTTCAACGGGACGTCGGGAGATATCGACGTCTTGACGCATGAAGTCGGTCATGCTTTCCAAGTTTATGAGAGCCGTCACTTCACGACACCGGAGTACGGGTTCCCGACATATGAGGCATGCGAAATCCATTCGATGTCGATGGAATACTTCGCGTACCCATGGATGGAAGAATTCTTCGGTGAAGAAACATCGAAGTATAAATTCAGTCACTTGGCTGGCGGTGTTACCTTCTTACCATATGGAGTCGCAGTCGACGAGTTCCAACACGTCATCTACAGCAAACCGGAGCTAACACCGGCTGAACGTCGTCAAGCGTGGCGGACGATCGAGAAGAAATACCTCCCGCATCGCAACTACGAGGAGAATGACTACCTCGATTCAGGTGCTTGGTGGCATCAGCAAGGACACGTCTTCGGCAGCCCGTTCTATTACATCGATTACACGCTCGCTCAAGTTTGTGCCTTCCAGTTCTATGCGTGGATGGAGAAGGACCGCGAAGCCGCTTGGAAATCGTACCTCGCGCTCTGTAAAGCAGGTGGATCAGAAAGCTTCCTTGCACTTGTCGAACGCGCCGGCTTGAAGTCACCTTTCGCTGACGGGACAGTCGACGAAGCGGTCGCACCAATCAAAGCCTATCTCGAACAAGCAGACGACTTAGCACTCGATCGTGTCTAACTAAAACATGCCTGACAGCAACAGGAATCACTCGTTCGCAAGTGTGCTGTCCTCAAGCAAAAAACATAAGCCCCGTTTTCCTGTCAGTTCAATGGACAGGAAAACGGAGCTTTTTTTGTGTACGCGTAGTTTACGTTAAGCCAACCGAAACGAACGAGGTACCCACTCTCCGCTTCGATTGTCTCATGAAGATTTCAATGTTTCCTGATGCTGCATGAACCAAACTTCAAATTCATCTGCCGGAATCGGACGGGAATAGTAGAACCCTTGTCCATATTCACAGTCGAGCTTTCGTAAACTCTCGCTTTGTTCCAACTGTTCAATTCCCTCTGCGACTACGTCGTACTTCAACGTATGCGCAAGCTTGATGATTGTCTCGATCAATGGTGCATTCGAACATGCATCTTCCCCGCTAATGAAGGAGCGGTCGATTTTCAGACGTTGGATCGGAAGGCGACTTAAATAAGACAAAGAAGAATAGCCGGTTCCAAAATCATCGATTGCCAATTGATAACCCATTGCATGTAGCGACTCGAGGGCATCAAAGACGCGTTTATCGGAAAAGACACCAAACGATTCCGTGATTTCTAACTCCATCCGCCGTTCAATTCCCGGATGTTCATTTCTGATATCCGCCAAATAGTCGACGATGCGACCGGAAGCAAGTTCTTTCACTGATAAGTTAGCTGAAACACCAAGCATCGCAAGTGGCGTCTGCTCCCAGCGTCTAATTTGGTTGACCGTTTCCTGAACGACCCACATGCCGACTTCTTCAATCAGCATCGAGCGCTCGGCAATCGGAATGAAGACGGCCGGGCTAATCATGCCTCGTTCAGGATGGAACCAACGGAGTAACGCTTCACAGCCTTCGACCTGTCCTGTCTTTAAGTTAATTTGTGGCTGATAAAATAACTGAAGCTCATTTTTGACGATCGCTTCGCGCAACTCTGCTTCGAGAACGACCGATTCACGGTACTCTTCACTCATCCATGATTCGAACCAAACCGGCTCCCCTGCTTGATCCCGTTTCGCATGTTGCATCGCGATATCAACAGATGACAAGAGCGAGGTCACGGCAACTGCATCGTTCGGATAACGGACCATACTCATACTGATGCTGACATGGATTTCTTCACCTTCGACATAATACGGAAGTTCCATGACTCGTTTTAATTCGTGGTAATCGACGATGCCTTGCTGCGAAATCAAGACAGCAAATTCATCTCCACCGATTCGTGCCGGTGAACCTGTCCCGATGAAGTGACGGCGTAAACGGTTCGCTACTTCTTTTAGAATCAAATCACCCGCGCTATGCCCATACGCATCATTGATGCGTCTAAACTGGCGTACACTGACTGTGACGAGTTCGCCGGGCTGTAACCCTGCCAATGCTTCCGTCATCTTTTGTTCGAAACCATTTCGATTCAATAGCGTTGTCAAGACGTCATACAGTGCCAGTTGCGTAATCCGCTCTTCTCGTCTGTATTGATCCGTTTCATCGTGACACGTTAAATAAAGTGCAATCCCGTTCTCGCTTTTCGTCGGCACATAAATGATGTTGACGAACATATTCCGAATGTCCGCTTCGAAAATCATCTTACAACGAATCGTTTGACTATGCCCTTCGATTGCCCCATTTAAGGCACGACGCACCCGGTTCAAATCAGCCGGGTGAATCAGTTCTTCAATCGTCACGAACTCTGTCGTCTCGACGAGCTTCTGGAACTGGTCATTCCCATGCAATAACTTGAAGTCTGCTGCTAAGGCAATGATTGGATCTGTATTTTGTGAAAACAGGGATTCGATTTCTGCTTTTCTCTGTTTGATTTCGAGCGTTTTTTGGTCATTGTAATCCAGTAGTCCTGAGATAATCGCCGTCATCGTCCGAAAAGCATGGACGACAGGTTGAAAATCATTGCGTTCCGGCACTTGATAAAACGATTGTTGCTGTCCTTCAGCAAATACGTTTGCTTCTTCCTGTAACATGACTAAGTCTTTTCGGAAAGCACGTAACAGCGAGAGCGTCAGTAAGAGTAAAGCGAAAATGATGAAGCACGTCGCAACGAACATCAACCACGCATTTCGAATGACATCATTTCCCCGGTCCGTCATTTCCGTTTGTACGTCTGAAATTGCTCGATTAAACAAACGGTACATGCTGCCTTGATAGCGATCTGAAATACGTTCTAACGTTTCGTATTCGCGAAGTGCGGGTTCACTCAACGTCGTATCGATCACACCAAAATATGCCGCCATCTCACTTTTCATCGTATTAATATCAAGTCTCGACGCTCCGTCTTCAGCATCAATCGTTGCCGAAAGCGTTTTCGTCACCGTATCATTTCTCACTGCCAAATCTTGACGTATTTGCCGTATTCTTGATAACTCGTATGCATCCAATTGTTTGTCTTGATCTGCACTAAGCAGGCTCTGTCCTGCTTTTCCGAAATCCCGTTCCATTAAGAACAGGTTAGAAAACAAGGAATAATATTTCCCGGTATCTTGACTGAGCGATAGCTGATTAAATAAAATTTCACTTTTATAATTTGCTACGGCCGTAAAAAATCGATTGCTCGCGACATAACCGTTTTTTCGAACCTCGTCGATTTCGGTTAGTACGTCCTCTTTCAAAGAACTTGTCGTCGGCATTGTCTCTAAACGTTTGCTCAGCGCCACGAGCTCGTCATCGACCTTTTTCGACCACTCGATTCGTTCCGTCAACGAGTCATCGACCCGTGAACTCAATGATAAGTAATAATAGTATGTAAGATCGCGTTCCGCCTGATTGACTTGTTCAAATACATCCATCACGCCGCTCGCACGTTTATAACTGTAACCTTCTTCTACATTTTTTAAGAGTTGCTGCGTCGCAATTAACACGGCTAACAACCCGATAATCGAAATCATCCATGAGAACGTTTTATAGTAGGAGCGTTTCCGAAATGCTTCTACGATGAAGACTGGTGGTAAAAGTCGCAACACATCGTCCTCCCTAAATTGTCATTATGTCTATATATCGTCTAAAAGAAGCGATTCGTGAAGCGGAAAGAGGTCAATAAAAACGCTTTCGCCCGTTTATTTTCGGGACAAAAGCGTTTTTGATCCATTCTTCAATATTGGACATTCTCTCGCTCTACCTTTTTAGCGAAATAGTCGATGATGTCGCGTCGACGAATGATTCCAATGAAGTGTTTGCCGTCATCAATGACGGGCACGAAGTTTTGATCAGTGATGACCTCAATCATTTCTTCCATTTGTGCTGTGATCGAAACGGGTTTATAACGAACACGTTGTTTAATGTCTGTCAGACGTGTTTGAAGTACATGATCATAATCCGCATGTTCCAGGTTTTTTTCAAGTGCCCAAAGCACATCACCTTCCGTGAGCGTTCCTGCATATTTTCCTTTATCATCAACGAGCGGGACTGACGTGAACCGATGATGTTTCATCTTTTCAAGTGCTTGCCTGACCGTCGACTCAGGATCTAAGTATTTCACTTCATCTTTTGGCAATAAGAAAAAAGCAATATTCATTTCTAAGTTCCTCCCTAGTCACTCTGTGACATCCACTTTATTTTATCATGAACTTCCGTTCGATTCATTTCTCAAATCATGAAAATCTCACCATAATTCCTTCATATTTAACATTACCCGTCCGATAATCAGAATAGACAGATTTTATAGATTATTTAGATAGGAGAATTACATATGCGCCTTCCCATCACACGCCGTCTTTTCATCGGTCTCATTCTATTACCTGCGCTTACGTTAGGTGTCTCAACCTGGTTCTCATACAACCAGACAAGTCAAACTGTTGAAAATCTTGTCGATTCAACGTCTCAAACGGCATTAAAGCAACTCGAGCAATCCTTCTCGCGGATCATCGACGATACAAAAAAAGATACGTCTTTACTCGCCGGACTCCCGTTCACGCGGGCGAGTGGCTCACTGCCGAACTATACTGATCCAAAAGACCTTCCTGATCTGACGGACGAACCGTCTCAAAAAGCAAAAGACATTTACAGCGTCCTCGAAAAATACGGTTCATCGAAAATCGAAAATTCTTTTCTCCAATACGCTGATACGTCAGGCGGCTATTTGAACTGGCCGAAGCAAGACGTCCCTGCCGGCTATGATCCACGAAGCGACCTTTGGTATAAACAAGCACTTGAAAATTCAAGTACGGTCGCCATGAGCGAACCGTATTATGACGAAGCGACGAAACTATCCATCATCAGTTTCTCAAAAGCGACACTTGATGATCAAGCAAACATCAAGGGTGTCTTGTCCGTCTATAAAAGCATCAACCGCCTCTCAGAAGACATGAAGCGAATCGAAATCGGACAGGAAGGTTTCGTATTCAGCTATACAAAAGACGGAAAAGTCGTCACGCACCCGAATAAAAATTACTTCTTTAAAAGTCTCGACCAACTCCGTGAAGAAGGAAAGTCTTATTTCAGTGCACCGAAACAGATGATTGACCAAGAATCCGGTTCCGCCATCATGGATGTTGCGGGGAAAAAATCAGTCGTCATCTGGCAACTCTCTTCTAAAACAGGTTTCAAGCTAGCAGTCGTACTAGATTATGCGTCTCTGTATGCTCCTAAAGATGCCATGCTCGAACAGTCGCTCATCAACTTTGTCGTCGCGATTGCGCTAGCGACATTGATTGCCTGGTTAATTGGACGCTCAATCAACCGTCCCCTCTCGACACTTCGGACGGAAGCCCTCGCGATTGCAAGCGGTGATTTACGGACGACAAAACGTCCAAAACGCTTTATTCGCGATGAACTTTCTGACCTCAATGAGAATTTCGATGCGATGCGTCAAAAGTTGCGTCAAACGATTACGGCCATGACACAATCAGCCGGAACCGTTCGTGATGCGTCACAGGACTTATCAGCAAATGCGACCCACGTCCAAAATGCGTCACAACAAATCGGTCAAACGATGGAAGAAATTGCAGCCGCCGGTGAAACGCAAACGAAACAGGCGGAACGATCTTCGCATGCCGTTTACGGTGTCAAGGAACGCTCCGTCGCGATGCAACAAGCGGCCGCTACGACGTTGTCTGAAGTCGCATCCGTCGCCGATGCCGCAACGCGCGGTAGCTCACTGACGAAACAAACGATTACCGACTTACTACAACACTCCGATTCACTCGAACAGGAAATTCAGAACACGTCCGAATTCCTCGGTAAACGTTCAGGCGAAATCGGAAAGATTCTCGGGACGCTTCAAGCAATTTCAAGCCAGACGAATCTCCTGGCTTTGAATGCCGCCATCGAAGCGGCGCGTGTCGGTGAACAAGGTCGAGGTTTTGCCGTCGTCGCAAGTGAAGTCCGGAAGCTTGCAGAGGAAAGCGATCATTCTGCAAAACAAATTAAACAGCTCCTCGATAATATTCAAAAAGAGACGCACACCGCGATGAGTGCGATGAACCATGTCATGGATGACTTGAAAATTTCCCTTGAGTCCGTCAAAACGACAGGCGTCGACTTCGAACAGATCGCCGGTTCCGTCCATCATGTCTCACAACGGACTGAATCGCTAACCGGTGATATCAGCGCTTTGACGACTGCGACAGAAGAAGTGTCTGACGCGATGGGAACCATTCTCGCGTTGACAGAAGAGAACGCAGCCGGTATCGAAACGAGTGCCGCAAGTATCCAGGAAACGAATGCGACAATCGAAGCCGTCACGACGGCAGCGACGCACTTGGCTCATATCGCAAGTGAACTTCATCAATTGACGTTCGACTTCCAATTAGACGATACACTGCCACCTGAAGAAAGAACCGAAGCTGACGAACTGCCTCATGCCGATGCGTCTGATGAAGTTGCAGACGAAGCAGCCGTGACCGAATTGGAACAGACAAGCGATAGCGACTTGTTTGAACTCGATGCTGAAGAAGTGCTCGATGATTCGACTAATCAGCAGGAATCAGACAATCGTTGATAAGCCTTATTAAAAAAGGAACCTGCCACGCGCAGGTTCCTTCTTTTCGTTCCTCCCTATACAATTTCTTGTACACCCCTTAGACTAGACTTAATGATTTCTACCGAGAGGAGTAGACCCATGAAGCCGCTACAAACAGACGATTTAATCCAGATTGCTGAAAGTATTTATGGGACGACCGGTTTTTTTGTATCGTACCAATCACATGAAAACGATTCACTTCATGTACGACCAACCGCGCCTGTCCATCCCGATCAATTGACGCTTGAAGCCGAGTGGCCGACTGCTGAATCGGTCCCACTCCTCTACACGCTAAAAGATGGAACGGCGTATTTATTCATTGCCGTCGCAGATCAAGGGCAATACCGAATTGGTCCCGTCCTGTTACAATCCGCCTTGTTTCGCGCGCATATTCAGGATGAGTCTTATCACCAATTTTATAAATCGTTACCTCGGACGACTGAAAATCGATTAATCGACTGCGCTCACCTCGTCTATCGGTTATTGAACGGACGACAGCTCCCGTCCCGCGCAATCCGGACGGAGTCTGAAATCGTCGAAGAAGAAATCCCGCTCGTCGCAGACGTACCTGCCCATACAGGAACGACAGCCTACCGCAAAGCTTGGCAACGCGAACAGCAAATCATCGACTGGATTTCCTCCGGTCAAAGCGAGCGCTTGGCGACGACTTATTCCTTACCTGCTTATGGTGAATTCGGCTCGCTCGCACGCCATCAACCACTTCGGGCAGAAAAGAATCTCCTACTTGGAACGGTCCTGCTCAGCGCACGTGCTGCCATTATCGGTGGACTTGAACCGGACGAAGCCTTCTCACTCAGCGACCGGATGATTGATTCGATTGAAGCAGCAAACAGTATCTCTGAACTTCGTAATCGTCACGTCCGGATTACTGTCAGTTTTGCAGAAGCCGTCAAGCAAATCCAAGAGTTACGACACTCGCCACACGTCTTAGCTGCCATCCGTTACATTCAACAGCATCTTTACGATCCGTTGTCCGTCTCTTCAATCAGTCATGCGATTCACGTCTCCTCCAATTACCTATCCGTCCTGTTCAAGGACGAAACTGGTCTACCGCTTGCCCGGTATGTCATCCGGGAGCGAATCCGGGAGGCGAAACGCTTGCTCCGTTCGTCTGATGATTCGTTGCTGACGATATCAAACAAACTGCATTTTTCGAGCCAAAGTCACTTCAGTCAAGCGTTTAAACAGACGACTGGTGAGACACCCACCCATTATCGACAACGGCACTACCTGTAAAACGCAGCTGACGATTTAGTTTTTTTAACCGACAACAGGACCCCTCCGTTTACACGAAGGGGTCCTGTTTTTTGAATCGCCTGATTTAGTTAAAAGGACGAGTCGAACTCTTTTTTTAGAAGATCGATCGGCGCTGCATAGCCGATTGGACCACACAATAAATTTTCTCCGATCCACATACTTAAATCCATCATATGCACTTGTTCTGTCGGTAAAAAGTCCTCAAGCTTCCACGAAATACTAATGATGGCATCATTCAATTGTCCGATGATACTTCGATCATGTGTCTTCGAGTACTGGACGTCACCGCACCGTTCCAGATAACGATCCACGACCGCATTAGAAAATCCTTCTGCTAAAAATGTGTCCTTGATTGCCTTCAAGGCAATGACATCAAATTGTTTGAATTCTTTCATTTTCATGCCGTAGAAGACGATACTATATCTTGTTTTGTTATTCATCAAGACAACACATTTTCTTCGATCAAACGTGAACACATTCGCATGCCATTCATAAAAAGAACCTGCGTGAGTTGTCTCATACGGAGTTAAGTTGATTTTCATCGCATCTGCTAGTTTTTTTGTACATTCGATCAGCATGCTCCAACCCCGCTTTTCCTTTAGTTAGAAAGTTGCTCTTACATTTTTACGAAAAGAGCTACACTCTCGACGTGTGTCGTATGCGGGAACATATCGACAGGTGTGACTTCCATCAGCTTGTAACCAAGTTCAGCAAGCAACTTCGCGTCACGTGCTTGAGTTGACGCGTTACATGAGACATAGACGATTCGTTTTGGTGCCACTTCAGCCGCAGCACGCAGGAATTCTTCGTCACAGCCTTTACGCGGCGGGTCAACGACGATGACGTCCGGTTTGATTCCAGCTTTGACGAGTGCCGGCATGACGGATTCAGCCGTTCCATACTCGAATGATACGTTGTCGATACCGTTCGCAGCTGCGTTGCGACGTGCGTCGTCGATTGCTTGAGGAACCATTTCAATCCCGTAGACATGTTTCGCTTGTTGTGCAAGTGATAATGAAATCGAGCCGATACCGCAATACGCGTCGACGACGATTTCTTCACCTGTCAATTGTGCATACTCCAGTGCTTTACCGTATAGTTTCTCCGTTTGCAACGGATTGACTTGGAAGAATGAATGTGGCGAGATTTCATACGTCAATCCGGCGATTTGATCGCGGATGACAGCTGGTCCGTGCAGGACGATGTTCTTTTTCCCTAAGATGACGTTCGTATCCTCTGGGTTGATGTTGTGTTGAATCGATGTCACGTTCGGGACGGCTTTTAAGATGCCGGCGACGATTTTATCGATACCACGCAATTGTTTGACCTTCGTCACGAGGACGATCATCAATTCATTCGTATGGTACCCGTGACGTGCCATGATGTGACGGATGACACCCGTTTGTTTCTTTTCATCGTAAGCTGGGACTTTTAAGTCAGCGAGGACTTTACGGACCGCTTGGATTGCTTCATCATTTTCCTTGTTTTGAATCAAGCAGTAATCCATATCGATGATGCGGTGGCTCCGTTTTTGGTAAAAACCGGCCATCAACTTGTTCGACTGGAAAGCGACCGGGACTTGTGCTTTATTGCGGTAGCCCCATGGATCTTCCATCCCGATTGTTTCATGGACCGGAATTTCGAGTCCTGCGAGGCGGGCAAATGCATCACGAACACGGTTGTGCTTAAAGACGAGTTCTGCATCATATGATAAGTGTTGCAGTTGGCAGCCCCCACATTGGTTGTAGACAGGACATGGCGGCTCGACACGGTCAACACTCTTCGTCTTTTGACGGATAATTCGTCCGAAACCATATGATTTCGTTGTTTTCGTAATTCTGATTTTGACTTGTTCCGTCGGTAAAGCTCCTGGAATGAAGACCGTATAACCATCGATTCGTGCGACACCTGAACCGTCGTGCGTCAAATCAACGATATCGACGACGTGCTCGTCATTTTTTTGTACTGGGATCATAATTGGGTTCCTCCTAGAAAACCCCGCGCCTTACGCGAGGTTTGTTTCTGTTTCTTGTAGTTGTGTATTAATCAGTTCCATCTCATCGATCCGGAACTTCGGTGTCATGACATCGAAATGCGACTGTAAATTCGTCATCTCCCCTTCACAGGTGCCACCGAACTCACCGTCGATGTTCAAGCTCATCTCAGAAGTATTTTTCATCCGGACGAATGAAGTCGTGACATGCTCGACACAAGGATCCGAGAAGTGATCCCCTTTTAAGGCGAGACGCATGACGCGAATCAGTTCGACAAGATTACATTTTTTTAAGATGAATAAATCAAACCGTCCATCATTGAGTGACGCATTCGGAGATAGCTTCTCAAAGCCACCAACGGAGTTCGTATTCGAAGTCAAAAACAACATGACTTCGCCTTTGAACGTCCCTTTTTCATGTTCGAGTTCGACATACGTCGGACGGATTTGTGGTAGCTTCTCCATCCCTTTGACGTAATAAGCGAGTTGTCCGAGTGCCGTTTTGAGTTTTGACGGAACCTCGTAAGACAACTCCGTCATGATGCCGCCACCTGCGATGTTGATGAAATAATGAACACCCGTCGTTCCTTCAATCTTCCCAATGTCGACAGGCATCGTATAGCCGGTGCAGATGACATCCATCGCGCCTTCAATCGTCAACGGAATCCGCATCGCTCGTCCAAAATCATTCGTCGTCCCGACAGGCAAGACACCCAGTTTAGGGCGAACCTTGTAGGCAGCCATGCCACTGATGACTTCGTTTAACGTTCCATCTCCACCCGCAGCCACGACGAGGTCAAATTCAGCTTCACAGGCCCGTGCTGCTTCATGTGTTGCGTCACCGACCGCTTTCGTCGAATAGACGGAAGTCTCATAACCCGCTGCTTCAAGCCGGTCTAAGATATACGGCAGATTTCGCTTTACCATCTCTTTCCCGGAAGTCGGGTTATAAATCACTCGCGCTCTAGGTCTCATAAGTTTTTCTCCTTTTTAATCAACCGGTCCATTTGATACATAACTGTTTTATTTTACATGAAGTTTTGCTACATTACAAAGCCGAAAAAAAAGATGTTCCCGTTCTCCGCCTGATTACGAGACGAAAAATGGGGACATCTACTACGATTTAAAGGATTATTTTAATTTTTCGAGTTCTTCATGGAAGAGTTGATCGAGGAGGGCCGGATTCGCCATCCCTTTCGTTTTCTTCATGATTTGACCGATGACGAAACCTTTTTTCCGGTCTCGTCCACCCACGAGTTCTTCGACGACAGCCGGATTTGCTTCGAACATCTCGACGATCAGTCCTCGTAAGAGACCCTCGTCAGAAATTTGAGCGAGTCCTTGTTCTTCGACATACTGACGCGGTTCGACACCCTGTTCGATCGTCGCCGCGAAAACTTGTTTCGCGATTTTCGAAGAAATCGTTCCACCGGCAATTAATTCGATCATCTCGGCGAGACGTGCCGGTGTCAGTTTGATTGTTTCGAACGTTTCACTCGACTTGTTCAAGTGTCCTTGTACTTCACCGACTGTCCAGTTCGCTGCCGCTTTCGGTTCTGCACCGGCAGCAATCGTCGCTTCGAAGTACTCAGCCATCTCGCGTGTGACGGTTAATTGTTTCGCGTCATACGCGGATAAACCGAGC
Source organism: Exiguobacterium sp. s102 (assembly GCF_018618635.1). Taxonomy (NCBI): domain Bacteria; kingdom Bacillati; phylum Bacillota; class Bacilli; order Caryophanales; genus Exiguobacterium; species Exiguobacterium sp. s102. Next base: position 155,185 of record NZ_JACSML010000001.1, on the reverse strand, counting down.
GTTTCTTGATAGCGGACACGACGTGCATCCGGAAGTTCCGGAATCGCGGCACGAATCGCTTCTTTCCAGTCTTCGTCGAGGACGAGCTTGACGAGATCCGGTTCTGGGAAGTACCGGTAATCGGACGCGCCTTCTTTCACACGCATCAAGACAGTCTGTTTTTTCGCTTCGTCAAACCGAAGTGTTTCTTGACGCATGACGCCACCCGCTAACAAGAGTTTACGGTGACGGTCTTCTTCGAATTCGAGTCCTTTTAAGACGTTCCCGAACGAGTTGAGGTTCTTCAATTCGGTTTTTGTTCCGAACTTCTCTTGCCCGTAAGGACGGACTGAGATGTTACAGTCGCACCGTAACGAACCCTCTTCCATCTTCACGTCCGAGACGCCTGCGTATTGCAGGACTTCTTTCAAACGTTCGAGGTAGGCGACCGCTTCTTTTGGTGAACGCATGTCGGCTTCACTGACGATTTCAATCAAAGGTGCGCCCGTCCGGTTAAAGTCGACGACAGAATGATTAGCACCCGTATGGTTCATCTTCCCGGCATCTTCTTCTAAGTGGACCCGTTCAATCCGGAAGCGTTTTGTTTCACCGTCGACTTCCGCATCGATGAATCCATCAAACCCGATTGGCTGATCGAATTGTGAGATTTGGTAGGCTTTCGGCGTATCCGGATAGAAGTAATTCTTCCGGTCGAATTTTGTTTGATCGGCGACGTGGCAGTTGAGCGCCATTGCCGCACGAACCGCGAGTTCGACTGCTTTTTCATTGACCATCGGAAGTACGCCCGGGTGTCCGAGACAAATCGGACAGGTTTTCGTATTTGTTTCCGCACCGTACTCACGGGCACAGCCACAAAACATTTTTGTATTTGTATTTAGTTCGGCGTGGACCTCGATGCCGATAACCGTTTCAAAGTTCATAACGCACTCTCCTTATAACTTCGGAAGCGCGAATCCGCCCGTTGCAAGCTCGAAAGCATGCGCCGCACGATAGATCGTCGCCTCGTCAAAGTGTTTTCCGATGATTTGTAGACCGACTGGTAATCCGTCGACGAGACCTGCCGGGACCGAAATCGCCGGAACACCCGCTAAGTTGATTGGAATCGTCAAGATATCATTCGCATACATCGTGACAGGATCATCGTTTTGCGCACTGAGTTCGAATGCAGGTGTAGGTGCCGTCGGTCCGATGATGACATCATAGTTCGCGAGGACGTCATCAAAATCTTTTTTAATCAATGTCCGCGCTTGTTGCGCTTTTTTATAATACGCGTCGTAATAACCTGAACTTAACGCATACGTTCCAAGCATGATGCGGCGTTTTACTTCGTCGCCGAATCCTTGGGCACGTGAATACTTGAAGACATCTTCGAGCGCATCTGCTTCAGCACGGACACCGTAACGGATTCCGTCAAAGCGGGCTAAGTTCGATGAGGCTTCCGATGAAGCGAGTAAGTAATACGTCGCAAGCGCGTACTTCGAGTTCGGAAGGGAGACTTCGTCGACCGTCGCTCCGAGGGACTCGAGTTTTTTGATGGCTGCACGAATGTTGTCTTTCACAGATTCACTGACACCTTCGCCGAAGTATTCTTTTGGAACGGCGATTTTCAAGCCTTTGATATCACCTGTTAGTGCTTTCGTATAATCAATCCGGTCGACGTTCGCTGACGTCGAATCCATGTCACAATGCCCAGCAATCGCGCTAAGCAAATAGGCGTTGTCTTCGACCGTCCGTGTCAATGGTCCGATTTGGTCGAGTGATGACGCGAATGCGACGAGACCGAAACGTGAAACGAGACCATACGTTGGTTTTAAACCGACGACACCACAATAGGCAGCCGGCTGACGGATCGAACCACCTGTATCAGAACCGAGACTGAACAAGACTTCTCCTGCCGCAACAGCAGCAGCTGAGCCACCTGAAGATCCACCTGGAACGTGTTTTGTGTTCCATGGGTTACGGACCGGTTTGTACGCTGAATTCTCATTGGAAGACCCCATCGCGAATTCATCCATGTTCAGTTTACCGATCGTGATGGCACCTGCTTCATGTAAGCGTTCGACGACAGTCGCGTCGTGGGCGGGGACGAAGTTCTCGAGGAATTTCGAGCCGCATGTCGTCGTCATTCCCTTCGTGACGATATTATCTTTCACACCGATTGGTAAGCCGAACAATGGGTTTGCTTCATGTTTTGCGAGCTCATCCATCCGTTTTGCTTGTTCGAATGCGTCTTCATTCAAGGACAAAAAGGCGCCGACCTTCCCGTCAACACGATCGATTTGATCAAACGATTCTTGAACGAGATCCGATACTTTCACTTCGCCATCCTTGACGAGTGTATGCAGTTTTTTGACACCATGCTCAAAAAGTGACATCTCTGTGGTCTCCTCCTTATTCGAACACTGCTGGGACGCGGACTTGTCCGGCTTCCCAATCAGGTGCGAGTCGTTCTACTTCCGTGCGCGGAAGCGATGGACGTACTTCGTCTTTTCGTAAGACGTTCTTTAAATCAAGGACATGCGTCGTAGGTTCGACACCTGTCGTATCAAGTTCATTTAATTGCTCAGCAAAACCGAGAATTTTTTCGAGCTGAACCGTAAATTGTTGTACTTCTTCATCTGTCACGGCAAGGCGTGCCAAATGCGCCACGTGGCGGACTTGCTCTTCATTAATATTTGCCATGTCATTCCACCTCCGGAACTTTTGCAGTATATTTTACACTATTTCTAATCATAGCACTTTTTAGTCAGACAAAAAAGACGATGGTGCATCGGGGGGAGGTCCGCACCATCGTCTTTATAGGGGTAGCAAAGCTTTCGGGCGGAAAGCTTCTAGTAATTCATTACCCGTGCGACTGTTTTACAAAACAAAATAACAGAATATTCAAACTAAAAGATCAACCAGTAAATAGACATTGAAGATGATGACGATCGTCACGATACTCCAGGCAAGGAGTTTCATCTTCATCCCGTTCTTGAAGTCACCCATGATTCGCCCACTCGACGTTGCCCGAATCAATGGAATCAGCGCGAACGGAATCCCGAACGATAAGGCGACCTGACTCCAGATTAAAGCACGCGTCGGATCAAATCCCGATAACAACAATACAATGGCTGGTGCCATCGTGATGCTCCGACGAAGGAAAATCGGAATCTCAATCTTTAGGAACCCACGCATAATCGCATCGCCGGACATCGTCCCGACACTTGATGATGCAAGACCGGAGACGAGTAAGGCGACCCCGAACAGGTAGGGTGCTGTTCCACCGAGCGATGTCCCGAGTCCTGAAAAAATACTTTCAAGTGTCGCTGCTTTTTGATCGGTTCCGAAGAAGACTGTCGCCGCGATGACGAGCATCGCCCCATTGACCGCCCCTGCGATTAACATCGCTGCCCAAATATCAAGTGTCTGAATCTTCATCAATCCTCGTTTATCCGCAATTTTCCCCATCCGGCGTTTCGTCAAATCCGAGTGCAAATAAATCGCGTGCGGCATGACCGTTGCCCCTAACATCCCGGCAGCAAGGACGATACTCGGTGTTCCCTCGAATCCGGGAATCAAGCCCCCTGCCATGTCCCGCACGTTCGGCTCGACCTGAATGACTTGGATCGCGAATGCAACGGCAATGACGAGGACCAGTCCAGCGATGACGGCTTCGAAATGGCGTAAGCCCTTCCGTTCAAAGCCGAGAATGACGAACGACGCGATGGCTGTTAACAGCGCAGCGATTTTCATATCAATATTAAATAACAAATGAAATCCGAGTGCGGCACCAACGAATTCCGCGAGATCCGTCGCCATGGCGACGAGTTCCGCCTGTGCCCAGTAAAACAGTCGGGCGACAGGTGATAACTCGTCCCGGATGACTTCCGCCAAGCTCATATTACTGACGAGTCCAAGTTTTGCTGACAACGTTTGGATGACGACCGCCATCAAGTTCGCTGCGACGATGATCCAAAGTAATAAAAATCCGTACTGGGCGCCGGCCGTCATGTTCGTCGCAAAGTTCCCCGGGTCGAGGTACGCGACGGCGGCAACAAAGGCCGGACCGATAAATTGTCTTTTTTTCAATCGTTCGACCGGTGCTACCGGTTGACTGACCATATTGAACACCTCTCTTTAGTTGCAAGTATACGCTTTTCTTTCCTTCAGGCAACATACATGCTTCACGGAAATACTTATTAACAAAGTAAACTGAATCATTCAGTCCTGAAATCAAGCCATCTACCATTCTTTTTGACCGCGCATTCTAACCACAAAAAAAATCGAAGTTCACATTCAAGTGAACTTCGATCAGATTGTAGACAAACGCTGATGAAGATTGAAGCTTATCTATTCGCATACTGTCTTACTGCGCTTCCCCGTCTTGACTCGTCTTCACGGCAATTCAAGACGAATTGCGCCCTAAACTGCCTGCATACCCGGCTTTCCGTCACGGTATCACCTAAAAAGCATCACGTTTCGTTGACTCCTACGGGAAAAGACGCTTGATTTCCCGATAGCACGTTGTCTACAGTCTGAGTTCAGTCCTTACATGACCTGCTGTTCACTCACACGATTTTCTGCTCTGGTTTGACACCTTTCAACTGCGCCTTTACTTCATCAAACTCACGGTAGACCGCTTCGCTTGGTTCAGCCGTCGCCAGACTGACGACAACGAGTGCAATCGTCGACGCGAGGAATGCAGGAATCATTTCATACATCTCCGAAATATAGAACGGTAAATCCTTCACGTACAGTTTGACTAAAATCCAGGCGATGACGACGACGGATCCCGTCAGCATCGAAGCGAGTGCTCCCGCTTTGTTCATCCGGCGCCACAGTAAGCTGAACAAGACGACCGGACCAAAAGCAGAACCGAATCCTGCCCACGCGTACCCGACGAGTGTCAAAATCGATTTTTGTGCGCCGAACGATAACGCAATGGCAAGTAAGGCAACTGCCAGCACCATGATACGACCGACGAGCATCAACTCTTTGTCTGAAGGCGTCCGCTTCATGAAGCGTTGATAAAAGTCATTGGTCGCAGCACTCGAAGAGACGAGTAGCTGTGTCGAAATCGTCGACATGATGGCAGCGAGTAACGCTGCGAGTAAGAGACCGGTAATGAAGCCCGGGAATAGATCACGCGAAAGCTGAATGAAGACGTTCTCCGGGTTGTTCAGCTCAATCGCCTGTTGCGTAAAGTACGCATAACCGAATAATCCTGTCACCATCGCGCCGATGATGGAGAAGGTCATCCAGACCATCCCAATCCGGCGGGCCGACTTCATTTCACTCAAGTTACGTATCGCCATGAAACGGACGATGATGTGCGGCTGACCAAAGTAGCCGAGTCCCCAAGCGAGTAAGGAGATGATGCCGATAATCGTCGTTCCTTTAAACAGTTCAAGTTTTGAACCATCCGTCGTCCGAATCGTCTCGAGCGTCTCATTGATCCCGCCGCTCAGTGAAAGGGCGACACCCGGAACGATCAAGAGCGCGATGACCATGATCATCCCTTGGACGACATCCGTCCAACTGACGGCGAGGAATCCGCCAAGGAACACGTAGGCGATGACGACACCGGCTAAAATCCAAAGACCCGTCGTGTACTCTAAACCGAAGACCGCTTCAAACAATCGGCCGCCGGCGACAAACCCGCTCGATGCGTACATTATAAAGAATATTAAGATAACTCCAGCTGAAACTGTACGCAACACACCACTTTTGTCATGGAATCGTTTTTCGAAATAGTCGGGAATCGTGATGGCGTCGCCCGCATGCGCGGTATACGCCCGCAGACGTGGCGCAACAAGCAACCAGTTTGCATAAGCTCCGAGCAATAGGCCGATCACGATCCATCCACTGGACAGACCAGTTGCAAACATCGCACCCGGCAATCCCATCAACAACCACCCGCTCATATCGCTTGCTCCGGCTGAGAGTGCAGTGACGACGGGCCCGATCGTACGTCCTCCAAGCATATAATCATTCATGTTTTTCGTCCGGTAATACGCCATCACGCCAAGCGTCACCATCAGACCGAGATACAGTAAAATCGCTAACCACATTCCGTTCATCCTTGCTCCCCCTTTTCTATGGTGTATAAAAAAAACGGATATGCAGGTCGCATACCCGTTTCATCTATTAAACACTAATTCAGAACATTTCTGAAGTCGTTTTTGCTTGCAAGTGGAGTGTTAAATAATCCGGTCCACCGGCTTTTGAATCCGTTCCCGACATGTTGAAGCCGCCAAACGGTTGGTACCCGACGATTGCACCTGTACAACCACGGTTGAAATAGAGGTTCCCGACATGGAAGTTCGCCCGTGCGTACTCTTGGTTTGTCCGGTCTTGTGTGATGACTGCCCCTGTCAAACCGTACTCCGTGTTGTTCGCGATCGCGATTGCTTCTTTAAAGTCTTTCGCTTTCGTGAATGCAACGACCGGTCCGAAGATTTCTTCTTGCATCAAACGATCCGTCGGTTGAACGTCGGCGACGACCGTCGGTGAAACGAAGAAACCGGTTGAATCGTCAGCCGTTCCGCCTGCTGCAATCCGTCCTTCTTGTTTTGCGATATCGAAGTACGACGTGATTTTTTTGAATGCCGCTGCATCGATGACAGGACCGACGTTGTTCGTCACGTCGACCGGGTTCCCGATGCTCAGTTTTGCTGTATTCGCAACAACTTTTTCGAGTAACTCGTCGTAGACGGAGTCGAGTGCGACGACACGTGAACACGCTGAACATTTTTGACCTGAGAAGCCGAATGCTGCTTTTGTGATCATGTCTGCCGCGTAATCAAGATCGGCTGACTCATCGATGACCATCGTGTCTTTTCCGCCCATCTCTGCGATGACACGTTTGAGCCAGATTTGACCGTCATTTAATTTCGAAGCACGTTCGTTAATCCGGAGACCGACATCACGTGAGCCTGTGAAGCTGATGAAACGTGTTTTCGGGTGGTCGACGAGGTAATCCCCGACTTCTGCCCCTGGTCCCGGGATGAAGTTCAAGACGCCAGCCGGAAGACCTGCCTGCTCCATGACTTCAACGAATTTAGCAGCGACGACTGGTGTCGTCGATGCCGGTTTCAAGAGAATCGGGTTTCCGGCGACGATTGCCGCAACCGCAGTCCCTGCCATGATCGCGAGTGGGAAGTTCCATGGTGAGATGATGACCCCGACACCGAGTGGGATGTAATCGTAACGGTTGTATTCACCCGGACGACTCTCGACTTTTTTGCCGTCTTTTAAGACGAGCATCTGACGTGCATAATATTCAAGGAAATCGATTGCTTCTGCTGTATCCGCATCTGCTTCGTTCCATGGTTTCCCAGCTTCTTTGACGAGGTACGCCGAGAATTCATGTTTGCGTTTACGGATGATGTTCGCCGCTTTGAACAGGACGTCCGCACGAACACTCGGATTGACGAATTTCCACGTTTCGAATGCTGTGACAGCTGCCTGCATCGCATCCTCTGCGTGTGCTTGTGTCGCTTTTGAGACACGTCCGACGATTTCTTCTTTGTTTGCCGGATTGACCGAAACGATTTTATCTTCCGTCGTCACATGTTTGCCCCCGATGACGAGCGGATAATCTTTTCCTAGCTCTTGCGATACGAGTGCAAGTGCCTCCTCGAACGCTTTCTTGTTCGCTTCTTGTGAGAAGTCCGTGAATGGTTCGTGTTTGTACGGAATCATCTCTATTCCCCCTTTATACATACTTTTAATCGCTTACATTCTCCATTGTACAGAAGCATGACGCCGCTTACAATTATTCTAGTCAAAAAAAATGAGCAGGCTACGTTCTCCCGCTCACGTTTCGCTCGAATTATTCAGTTGCTTGGGAAAAGACGATCTCTTCGTTTTGGATTGAGACCTTGACGTCCTGCTCCTGGAACAACCACTCATCTTGATCGGAGACGACGAAATGAATCCCGTCCACGACTTCTTCGACAGCTGCCCGTTCGACTTCTTCCATATGGACACCGACCGAAAATCCTTGTGTCAAATCCGTCGATCCGCCGTATTTCGCGAAAAAGCGAATCGTGTCGCCTTCCTTCGCTTCCATCTCATCTTTAAAGTATTGTAATGCTTCATCCGTTACGTGAATTTTCATGTTTTATCCACTCCCCTTTAGACTAGTGTACCTATTTCCTACTCAAAAAAGCGAATATCCTGTATGGTGAAGACAGTAAACACTTCATTCCATCATTCCTGTTGATTCTGATTTAGGAGGTCCTATATGAAACGATTAATCACAGCTCTACTATCAACGAGCATTCTGTTAGTCGGATGTGGGAACGATTCCACTTCCTCTACAGATACTGAATCCCCGAAGACGACGGAAACGAAACAAGTTGCGCAAGCCGATCAAGCCGTTCTTGATGTCTATCAAGCCTATCAAGATACGTTAGGGAAAACGGGATCAGCTGATGCAAAAGCACTCGCTAAGATTGAGTACACGGGTGAGTCCGAACCGTTACGCGCAGCAGCGATTGGTGCTAAAAACCTGAACGTCACGCCTGGCAAGGTCGTTAAAAGCTTCCAACAAGGCGACGTCGCCTATATCATCCATGAATTCAATGATGCGGATGGGTCCCCGCTCCCAAACCGTGCGTCGAAGTTATTCCTGAAAAAAGATGGGGAATGGAAAGCTGTCATCGCACCAACGACCTTTGAACCAGCCGTCTTCACGACGCTCGCTGAGATGTTTGATTCATTTAATGCAGACGAATACGGTGTCAATGCCAAAGCAGCAGAAGCCGTCGGGAACACACCGGAAGATGAACAGGATAAAGTGTTCACACGCGTCAATGCCCAAACCGACTATATGGCACTCGAGATGAACAGTAACATCTTAATGATTTACGGTATGGCACTCGGCAACGAAGGCAATCCCGAAGTATTAGTCGATTATTATTCCGATTACGCGGACTGGTATGTCGATGAACAAGATCTATTACTCAAAACTGCGAAGGCCGGAACAGACTATGAAAAATATTTAATCGCACTTGACCCATTAAAGGAAAGCTTACAAAAGAAATTCGGAAAATACGCTGATCAACTGAACATGGAACTAGGTTAAAGGAGGACTCTTTTATGAACGCACCGACATTTACGTTACCGAACGCTACAGGCGAAGACATTTCACTCGCCGATTATCGTGGTAAGAAAGTCATTCTCTACTTCTATCCGAAAGACTCGACACCGGGTTGTACGACGGAAGCCTGTGACTTCCGTGACGCGACGGACGCCTTCGCGGCTGAAAATACCGTCATCCTCGGGATCTCCGCTGACAGTCAAAAACGGCATCAAAACTTTATCTCAAAATATGAACTTCCGTTTCAACTTCTCTCTGATGTCGATCATACGGTCTGCGAACAGTATGGGGTCTGGCAACTCAAAAAGAACTACGGTAAGGAATATTATGGGATCGTCCGTTCAACGTTTTTAGTTGATGAGGCGGGTGAATTAATCCGAGAATGGCGGAGCGTTAAAGTTAAAGATCATGTTACTGAAGCCTTAAACTACGTAAAATCACTTGATTAAAAAGAAAAACACGCTACTGATGTAGCCTGTTTCAATGTAGACAAACTCTTATGAAGAGTAAATATGCTATAACGAGAGGCAAAGTTCGCGGTTCTAAACGATTCGAGACGGATTGCGCTCTAAACCGTCTCCATGCCCGGATTTCTGTCATGGTATTACCTAAAAAGCGTCACGTTTCGTTGACTCCTACGGGAAAAAGTGCATTTTTAACGCGACTTGCAGAGGCAGACAAGCCCCTGCTCGTTGTCCGTTAGGATCAAGGAGCAACGGCTTGCGCCTCGCCCGAGGAAAGCAACGAAAAAAGACGCTTTCATCTTCCGATATCACTTTGTCTACACGCTGACCACGTTACGGATGTAGCGTGTTTTTTAATTTTACAATTATTTTATCGCTACCAATTTTATCCTTTCAAAAATTTTTTTCACATAAAAAACCTTGGCATTACTCATATTTTTAATGTTTTTGAAATAATCTGAAAATATTCTATTGATTTTTCTGAATATTGTATTTATTATTAGAAACAAGTTGATCCGGTGCTTTCCTTCAACAAAAGTAAAAGGCGATGACCCCTCTTATTTTTTTTCATAGGACACCGGATCGCTCTAACTACCGGGTACTCATTTTATCATCATATATATTTATTCTTGGGAGGGAACTTATCATTATGAAGAAGAAAAAAACACTCGCACTCGTTGGTGCACTAACAATCGCAGGATCAAGCTTGGCAGCTTGTTCATCAACAGATGACTCGAAAGACACATCCGGCTCGAAAGACACTGCAAAATCAGATGACAAGCAAGTCTTGAATTTAACAAGCGGATCAGACATCCCGGCACTTAGCCCGACAGTCGCGACAGACTCTGTTTCTTTCACAGTTTTAAACAACGTTCAAGAAGGTCTCTTCCGTCTTGATGAAAACCAAGAGCCGACACCAGGTGTTGCAGAAAGTGTTGACGTCTCGGAAGATGGACTTACATACACATTCAAATTACGCGATTCAAAATGGTCTGACGGCAGCGATGTCACAGCAAAAGACTTCGAATATGCTTGGAAACGTGTCCTCGACCCTGATAGCGGTTCGCAATATGCTTATATCATGTATGTCATCGATGGAGCGGAAGGCTACAACACTGGTAAAGGGAAAGCGGAAGATGTCGGTGTTAAAGCAGTGGATGACAAGACACTCGAAGTTAAGTTGACACAACCTGCAGACTACTTCAAAGCCTTGACTGGATTCGGTTCATTCATGCCGCTTAAGCAGGAATTCGTCGAAGAAAAAGGTAAAGATTTCGCGAAAGATCCTGAAAACTTCCTTTACAACGGTCCATTCCAACTAACAGACTGGAAAACAGAAGTCGGTTGGTCGTACAAAAAGAACGATCAGTATTGGGATGCTGACGCAGTTAAACTTGAAGAAGTTAACTACAAAGTCGTTAAAGAAGTTTCAACGGCTGTCAACCTGTACGAAAAAGGCGACATCGATACAGTCGGTTTGACAAGCGAATTCGTCGATCAATATAAAGATGATGAAGATTTCCAAACACGTCTCGATGCATCAATGTACTATATCCAAATGAACTTCAAAAACGAATTGCTCAAAAATAAAGATATCCGTAAAGCGATCGACTCAGGATATGACAAAGAACAAATGGCGAAAGTCCTCTTAAACAACGGTTCAATCCCGGCATACTACTATGTCCCGCAAGAATTCGCAAATGGTCCGGACGGAAAAGACTTCCGCGACGGCAACGAAGGCTTCGGTTCATTCGATGCTTCATCTGCAAAAGCATCATTCGAGAAAGGTCTAAAAGCAGAAGGCAAAGACAAAGTTAAACTCGAGCTTCTCTCATATGATGATGACAACTCGAAAAAAATCTCTGAATACCTCAAAGGTGAATGGGAGAAAAACCTTCCTGGTCTTGAAGTAACAATCAAGCAGCAGCCATTCAAAAACAAATTAGATCTTGAATCGAAAGGTGAATTCGAACTTTCATTCGCTGGTTGGGGACCTGACTACCAGGATCCAATGACGTTCCTCGATATGTGGATGACTGGTGGACCGTACAACCGTGGTAAGTACTCAAGCGAAAAGTACGATTCACTCATCAAATCTGCAATGAAAGACGCGAATGCCGAAACACGCTGGCAGTCACTGAAGGATGCTGAAAAAGTCTTACTCGAAGACGATCAAGCAATCTCTGTCATGTACCAACGCGGTGCTTCCCTCTTACGTAAACCTTACGTTAAAGGAATCGTCAACCACAAAGTCGGAGCGGATACTTCGTTCAAATGGACATACATCGAAGGAAGATAAGCATACAAGATCTCTAAAGGCCAGCCTCGCTTTACGCGGGTCTGGTCTTTTTTTCCATATGGGGCGAATGTACTGTTTTTTAAATATTGATTAAAAAGTGGTAACATTCTGTTTTCATTTGTATTACTTCCATTTATACTTATGCAGAAGAAACTAAATTCACTTTTTTTTACAATAATTCGCGGTAATTCTTCAGATTTAATGAAAAAGTGCCGATACATTCTATATAGAGGACTTTTGCCTCAACACTACGATTATTTAGGAAGGAGGACTCATCTTTGAAGCAACGTGTACTGACGAGTCAACAAACATTCACAGAAGAACAAATCGAGATGATTGAAGCCATCCGTGCAGTCGGCGAACTGATTCAAGACCGGCCACGCCGGACGATCTACCGCCGCTATGCCGTTATACATGGTTGGCCATTACCTGAAAACATCATCCGTCAATTCGGTTCGTGGCCGGAAGCTTTATCTGCCGCAGGTTTTGAATGGCATATCGATCAGCAACCGGAAGAGCTGGAGCGGGCACCGAAATATACGAAAGATGAAATTCTGAATTCTTTCCACCGGTATGCGAAAGATGTCGGTTCGACGATTACCTTGAAGAAGTACCAAATTTGGCGGAAGTCGGTTCACCATGCACCGAGCCACTATCATATTGTGAAGATGTTTGGTTCTTGGCATGATGCCTGTACAGCAGCAGGACTCGAAGCAAGCGTCACGTATTCGAAAGCTGAGCTTGCGGCATCACTTCGACAAGCAATTGAAGAAGTCGGATTCTCATTGTCTTTTGAAGCTTACCGTGAGTGGGCGAAGCGAAACAACAAACCCTCTACAAAAGCATTGCTCCATCGCTATGGTTCATGGTCAGCCGCTATTCATGCGATCGAGAGTGAAATCCGTATGAGTAACCAACAAGCGCAATAATCAGTCTAGTGCATTCATTTTCTTCTTGTTTTATAGTTCACACGCTAAACAGACCAGTCGAAACCTCGACTGGTCTGTTTCATGTTTAATAGTAGTGGCCGATGCTTCCGTGAAAAGATGGAAGCATCGGCCACTTGATTTGATGTAGGACGAAAACGTCTGTCAAAAAGATTGTTTGGGCTACACTTATGAGTCAGCACCGTTATATTAAATCACTTTTTCTTTCCATTCTTGGTATGACGCAACGCGGTCACGCCCCTGGAATTTAGCCCCTACGTACATCGCACGGTCTGCATTTCGAATCAGGCTCGCAAGATCGCCTAACTCTTTCAGCGTATCGATTCCGATGCTTGCGGTGATTTCTAACGAATGACCGGATACTTCGATTGGATTGGCGTGTAGCGTCTCACGGATGCGCTCTGCAACGATTCGTGCCGATTCGATGTCCGTATTCGGTAATAACACGACGAACTCTTCTCCGCCGTACCGCGCGACAAGGTCTGTGATGCGTGTTGCCTGCATCAAGAGTTTAGCGACCTCGAACAATACAACATCTCCGATTTCGTGACCATGGGTATCATTGATTTTCTTGAAGTGATCCAAGTCAATCATCAATGCCGAGAACGGATACAAATCCTTTTGCTTGATTCGTCGATCGCCCCACTCTTGCAAGGCACGGTAGTTCGGTAATTTTGTCATGGCGTCTGTCCGGCTATCGATTAAAAGATGTTGTCGTTCTTGGGCCCGTTCAACGGCCCAGGATAACACACGCAATGCACGATACAGCTCATAACCAAAATCTGTCGTGAATTCACCACTTGCTTCCGATGCTAAAAATAACGAGCAATTGATGGTTTCCGTCGCTTCCGGTTTGATGAACAGAATCGATTGTGTTTCTTCAGGAAGACAATCGTAGAGGCGAATGTCCCACTCCTGTTGCATGCCGTAAAGGAGAACTTCCTCTTTTTCAATCAATTCTTCGATGATGATTCCTTCGACGTGATCCGCTTTTAATTTCCGTCCATCTTTCAGCGAATAATAGACTGTCTTTCCTTCTCCAAAATCAAACTTTATCCAGGCGATGTCAGGTTTAACGAATTGATTGAGTTGTTTTAAGTAGCGTTCGATGATGAACTGGGAATCCCCGTCCTGCCACGCTGCTTCTTTTAGACGCTCAATCTGTTCCCAGTGTTCAATCCGGTCACTCGCATGAACTGAACTGCCGAGCGCACGTTTGATGATGAATAATGCAAATGCCGTCATGACCAATGCACTGATTCCATTGTTTTGGGCCATCAAGGTACTAAAAACTCCAAATAACAGTTCTGCCGTAATGACGACTGCTTCAAATCGTAGCAACGGGATCATGACGCTGCTCGGGATATTCTCTCCGAGTAAGAAGTTCGACAATGTATATTGGAACAAAAGGACGACCCACATGATGACGACCATCGTCACGAGCGGTACGATATTCCCGATGAGTGAAAAATCCGGACCGTGTGTTCCACCGAGCGCATTGTAGGCTAAACCTGCCGGCAAAATCAATAAGAGTTCAAGCGTGACGTTGAATGGATAATTGTGCAGCATACGCCGTCGTCCGATTGCCGTATGAAATGAACGCAATTGGTAAATCAGCATCGTCAATTGTCCGACACAAATCGCTGATAACAATCCGTATGTTAAAAAGGTATACAGGACAAAACCAAAGTGGAACGTAAAACTCATATGTCTTCGACGAACCGGGTCGACGACAAAAATCGTCGATAACGCTACTACCAAAAAGAATGTAAAGTAATCGATGCTGAGGCTGTATCCGTCTGCTCTCGCGATAAGATCAATGACAATCACGACGATAAAGAACACGACCCAGCTTCGAAGGAGGTATTGTTGAAAACGACGCACGTTGAGTTCCCCTTCCTAAAAAATTTTTATTTTTTTAAGTGTACTGCATTGCACCTAAGAAAATCTTCAAACGCTCTTTTTCCTAGACAGATTTGTTACAATGTAAACAGAGGTGATGAATACATGAGTACTCAATTTACAAAGGAAGCCTTCGAAGCGTTTGAAATCGAAGGGTTAGAAAACCGGATGGAAGCGATCCGGGAACGGATACAACCTGTTTTTCGGCAGATCGGCGCTGAAGTCTCACCCGATTTGACAGTCAATCTCGCAGAGGATATGTATGTGCACATCGCACAACATGCAAGACGCAAGGTAAACCCGCCTAATGATACGTGGATGGCGTTTTCTCCAAACAAACGTGGTTATAAAAAACATCCGCATTTCCAAGTCGGACTCTTTGATGATCATTTGTTCATTTGGCTCGCTTATATCTACGAGCTTCCTAATAAACAACAATACGCGACGCAACTTCTCGAGCAACAAAATTTGTTACAGGACTTACCGGAGGACTTCGTCATTTCCTACGATCACATGAAAAAAGAAGCAGTTCGTGTGACTGATGCAAACCTTGAACAAGGATTAGTTCGTTTTCGTGATGTAAAAAAAGCTGAATTTTTAATCGGACGGCATGTTTCCGCCCAAAAAGTCAGCACAATGTCCCATGATGCATTACTTGAATTGATTCGAAATACCTACGACCATCTCGTGCCGGTCTATAAAAAGGTTAAATAAAAAGGATGGCCTATAAGGTCATCCTTTTTCTCATTAGTTATATTTTACTAGAATTGACATGACTTGTGTACGGTCAGAATTTAAATTTAGATAAATGTTGACCTTTTTCGCTGAAACGGTCATCGTGTTGAACATTGGATCAAGTTTAGCAGTTGGATACGCTTTTTTTACTTCCTTGACAGAAATCGTGCGTTTGACCATTTTCGGATCATATACGATTGCTGAAACTTTTGCTTTACTGTCTTTTACTCCGTACGTCGAACAATAATGAACGGAACGATCGGGTGTCATAAGCCCGTTACCACTTTGGCACCAGTTCGAATTTTTTTCACCTTTATATGCACTATGTACCTGTGCGAGTGTCGTTCGGTTAAGTTTAACGTTTTTGTCGAGTGACTTAGCATAACCGGCGTTCTTCTTAATATGTTGAAGCCAATTGACATCCGTTGGTTTCGTTGCTTCTGCTGATTGATTATATGAAGTGCCTGACACGACGCTGACGGCAAGAGCTGCTGTTAAGATAAGTCCTAAGATTCGTTTCATGGTGTTACCTCCTAAAAATACTTTGTTAAATAACTCATTCCCCCATTTCTCAAAAAATACTCATCTTCCATACATTTTTTAGAAAAATATTTTAAAAAAGGCTGGTATCCGTGGGATACCAGTCCTGTGTTATTTTTTATGCATTTTAAACTCTAAGAATAATTCATTGTAATGGGCAAGCATCTTTTTCCCCAAGTTTTTGTAGACTTCGAGTGTATCCGTCACAGCTTTATCCGGATAGAACCGTTCGTCTTCCCGTACCTCTGCGTCGAGGAGTTTTAAAGCATCTTTGTTCGGTGTCGAGTAGCCGACATAATCCGTATTCTTCGCAGCGATGTCCGGGCGCAACATGAAGTTGATGAACGCATGTGCCCCTTCGACGTTTTCCGCCGTTTTTGGAATGACGACATTATCAAACCAAACGTTCGACCCTTCTGACGGGATGACGTAGTTCAAGTCTTCATTTTCACTCATGATTTCATTGGCATCACCGGACCAGACGACCCCGATTCCGGCTTCTTCGTTTGCGAGCAGTAGCTTGATTTCATCTCCAACGATCGCTTTGACGTTCGGCGTCAAGTCCATCAAGTTCGCTTTTGCTTCCTGGAGCTTGTCTTCGTCCGTTTCGTTCAAGGAATAACCGAGACTGTTTAGACTCATCCCCATCACTTCACGGGCTCCGTCCGCTAATAAGATTTGATTTTTAAAGGCAGGGTCCCATAAATCTTTCCAACTCGTTGGTTCTTTTCCATCAAGCAGTTTTTGATTGTAGACGATGCCGACCGTCCCCCAAAAATACGGGATCGAATACTGATTGCCCGGGTCGAACGGCAAATCAAGGAAACGATCATCGATATGCTTGAGATTCGGAATTTTCGATTGATCAATCGGGATGACGAGATCTTCTTCAATCATCTTCGCAATCGCATAATCTGAAGGAACGGCGATATCATACGTCGTCCCTCCTTGCTCAATCTTCGTCAACATCGCTTCGTTCGAGTCGAATGTCTGATAGACGACTTTAATTCCTGACTCTTCTTCAAACTGATCGATTAAGTCCGGGTCGATGTAATCCCCCCAGTTGTAAATATTCAAGACATTTCCCCCGGAATAACCTTGTGTCGCGTTTAAGCGGTTCAAAGCAAACAGGATGACGCCCGAGATTAAAAAAATCGTTACGAACAATTGGATTAATTTTTTCAACGGTCATTTCACCTCCGGTCGTGACAACTTCGCTACAGAACGTTGGTTCAAGAAATAGTAGCCGATGACAAGTAAGAACGTAAATAAGAAGATGACGGTCGACAAGGCATTGATTTTCATCGAAATCCCTTGGCGTGCCAATGAATAGATTTCAACGGATAAGGTCGTAAACCCATTCCCCGTCACGAAAAATGTCACAGCAAAATCATCGAGTGAGTACGTCAGTGCCGTAAAGAATCCGGCAAAGATCCCCGGTGTGATGTACGGCAAGATGACTTTCGTCAGGACGTCCAAACGACTTGCCCCTAAATCACGTGCCGCATCGACGAGCGTCGGGCTCATCTCTTGCAGTTTCGGCAAGACGAGGATGACGACGATCGGGACAGAAAACGCGATGTGCGACAGTAAGACGGATGTAAAGCCAAGTTGAATCCCGAGCATCGTAAAGAAGATTAAGAACGATGCACCGATGATGACGTCCGGACTGACAATCAAAATACTATTAAGTGTCAGGAGCGACGTTTCAATCCGCTTTTTCCGAACTGCTTGAATCCCGATTGCACCGAACACGCCGACAATCGTCGAGATCGCTGCTGAGAGCAAGGCGATGACGAGTGTATTCAAGACGATGATCAAGAGGCGTGAATCTTGAAAGACTTCCTTATACCAATCCCACGTGAAGGAATCAAAGTTCGTCATGTTATCTGCACTGTTGAACGAATAGAATGCGAGATAGAAGATTGGAGCATACAAGACGATGAAGACACCAATCAAATATAGGTTTGCCAGTTTAAACCGTTTCATCATGCCGTCGCTCCTTTCTTCCGTTTCGTACTCGTCAAGGCGAGAATGATGGCCATCGCGATGATCAAGAAGACGGCGATTGTCGCACCCATCCCCCAGTTTTGGGTGACAAGAAATTGTTGTTCAATTGCTGTACCGAGCGTGATGACACGGTTCCCGGCAATCAGGCGGGTAATCATGAAGAGTGATAACGCCGGGATGAAGACAAGTTGACAGCCTGACTTCACACCATCAATCGTCAACGGGAAGACGACACGACGAAATGTCGTAAAGTTCGATGCCCCTAAGTCACGTGCCGCAAAGACGAGCGACGGACTTAACTTTTCGATGGCATTAAAAATCGGCAAAATCATGAACGGGATGAAGATGTAGACCGACACGAACACGAAGCTGAAGTCCGTGAACAGGATTTGTTTGCGCCCGATGCCAATCGCTTCAAGCGTTTGGTTCGCAAGCCCATACGTACTGAACAATCCGATGAAAGCATAGGCTTTCAGCAACAGGTTGATCCAGGTCGGCAAGATGATCAAGAGCAACCAAAGTTGTTTATGCTTCGTTTTCGTCAATAAATAGGCCGTCGGATAACCGATCGCAAGCGAAAACAACGTGATTAAAAAAGCATACCAAAATGAACTGAGCGTCATCGTCAAATACGTCGAGGTAAAGAAATTCTGATAGTTGACGAACGAGAAGTTTCCATCTAAATCAAGGAACGAATAATAGATGACAAGCACGATTGGTGCGATGACGAACAAGGCAATCCAAAATGTATAGGGAATCAGGTACCAGTTACGTGTTTTTTGCATCATAACACCCCATCGTACGATTCAAGCCGTTTATCAAAGTCCTCTTCCGTCTCATTCAGACGCATGACATGAATCGCTTCCGGATCAAATGTCAGACCGATATGCTCACCGACTGTCGCTTTTTTCGTGCTATGGACGAGCCACTCATTTCCGACTTCATCGATACAGGCGATTTCATAATGGACGCCGCGGAAGAGTTGTGAATCGACCGTCACCTGTAACTTCCCTTGGGCGACATTCGTGATTTCTAAGTCTTCCGGACGGATGACGATTTCGACTGGCTCATTCAATTCAAGTCCCCGGTCGACACATTCAAATTCTTTTTCAGCGAACGAAACGAGGTAGTCGTTTAACATCCGTCCCGGAATGATGTTCGATTCACCGATGAAGTCGGCGACGAAGCGGTTGATCGGTTCATCATAAATGTCGGTCGGTGTCCCCGATTGTTGGATTGAACCATGATTTAAGACAAAAATTTCATCCGACATCGCAAGCGCTTCTTCTTGATCATGCGTGACGAAGATGAACGTAATCCCAAGACGACGCTGTAAGTCGCGCAGCTCGTATTGCATCTCCGTCCGCAACTTCAAATCGAGTGCTGACAAGGGTTCGTCCAGTAAAATCACTTCCGGTTCATTAACGATTGCCCGGGCAATCGCGACACGTTGACGTTGTCCACCCGACATCTCTGTGATTTCCCGTTTTTCATAGCCCGATAAGTTAACGAACTTCAACGCATCAAGGACACGTTGCTTAATGTCTGCTTCTTTGACCTTTTTGATTCGGAGGCCGAAGGCGATGTTCTCGAAGACGTTTAAGTGCGGGAACAAGGCATAATCCTGGAAAACCGTATTGACTTGACGTTTGTTCGCCGGAACATCGTTAATCCGTTTTCCATTGAAGATGATTTCACCCGCTGTCGCTTCCGTAAAACCGGCAATCAAGCGCAGGACTGTCGTTTTACCGCATCCGGATGGGCCGAGCAATGTGTAGAACTTCCCCCGCTCGATTTCGAAGCTGACACCGTCGAGGACGGTTTGGTCGTCAAACTGTTTTGATACTTCTTTGAATTGAATGATCGTATTCGTTGTCACTTTAGTTCCTCCTTAAAGATACGAGTCGGTTGCTGTGACGAGAAGTTTCGCCTCCGTCGCTGACTCGTTTCGTAGTTGATGGATTTCTGACGCTTTATAGTAGAACGTCTCACCTTGTTTCGCCCGGAATATTTGTCGACCGAGTGCGAGTGTCACGTTACCCTTGAGGACATAAACGAATGTTTCCGATCCGGACGGTTCATAAGCTTTAAATGAACTGTTCGCAGCAAGCGTCAACAGGACCGGCTCCATTTCTTTTTCATTCGACTCCGGAATCAACCAGGTGACGTGGTACCCTCGTTCCTCATCGGCATAACTCGTGACATCGTCTCGTGTATAAACGACTTTCTGATTCAGCGCCTCCTCATCGAAAAAGTCTCTTGCTGAGATGCCTAATACTTCAAGGAGGCTAAATAATGTCTCAATCGAGGGAGAACTGATCTCTCGCTCGATTTGCGAAATATATCCTTTACTTAAATCGGTTCTTTCCCCGAGCTCTTCTTGTGTCAATCCTTTTTGAAGACGCAGGTTTTTAATTTTATTGCCAATCGTACGCACTTTACGCCCTCCTCTCCCATACTGTTGTTGAGTTTAGTATAAGACGACTGAAAGTTTACTAATCACGTACCGATTATAGCGTACTGACTTTTTTTAGCAAGGGAAATTACTCACTTTTTTCAGGAGGGTTTGACACCGATAACGCTTACACCTACAATTAATATCAGGTACTAAAATGAGGAGGAATTCACGATGCGCATTGCTTGGATTACAGACAGTACGACGATTGTGCCAAACTCAATCGTCGACCATCAAGACTTAACGATCGTCCCGTTACTTGTCATGAAGGATGGTGAAAGTTTTATCGACGGTGTCGATGTCAATGCTGAGACTGTCTATAGCTGGATCGATGCCGGTCATAAGGTCACGACGAGTCAACCTTCGATTGGGACTTTTACGGAACACTATGAAAAACTAAAAGCAGACTATGACTTCGGATTTGCCGTTCATTTATCGAGCGAACTGAGCGGTACGTATAATGCTTCCATTCAAGGAGCAGAAATTGCAGGTTTTCGTCTGATTGCGATTGATTCCCGTTGCGGCATCTATCCAGCAGGACAATTACTTGCGGAAGCGATCCAGTTAGCAGAACAAGGAGTTGCGATTGAACAAATCGAACAGATGATTTTAAAACGACGGTTCGATCATCACATCGAATTTACCGTCGAAAACTTAAAACAGTTGCAAGCTGGCGGTCGCATTTCATCGACGAAAGCTTTCGTCGGTAATTTACTTCAATTACGCCCGCTCTTCCACTTCGAGGAGGGCAAAATCGTTCCTTACCAGACGGTTCGGACCTTTAAGAAAGCGCACTCCAAAATTTATGATCATCTCGTCGAAATCCTTGAACGTGGTGACGTAACGGATATTTCACTGTTTCATGCCACAGCGTACGACTTAGCACGGGAATGGAAAGTAAAACTCGAGGCGCGCTTCGATGTCTCGATTCGTATTGACGATCTTACGCCTGTCCTCGGCTCACACACCGGGAATCCGGCGATTGGCATGTCATTCTTGAATCCGACAAGCCGACACTAATGTCTAAAACTGAAAGATTCAGGGTAAACCTTCTTTAGAGATTAAAGGAGGTTTTTCTATTGAAAAATAAATGGATTTGGTTGAACTGGCTTGGTTTCATCTTTGCTGTAACAGTTAACGCACTCGACGGTGGGAAAACCGGTCGTATTTCCGACACGATTCCGACGTTGTTCAAACCTGCCGGGTATGCGTTCTCGATTTGGGGACTCATTTATGGTGTTTTACTTGTTTGGTTGATTTTACAGACCATCCCAAAGTTCAAAGAACATGAAATCGCAAAAAAAATCGGTCCTTGGTTTTTGATTAGTTGTCTCTTTAATGCCGCTTGGATCGTCACATTCGCTTACAAACTTTTCCCATTGACGCTCGTCGTCATGATTGGTCTACTCGCTTCTTTGATGGTCATCTACTCGAAGGTCGATCGCGAAACAAAAGCCCTTCGTTTTAAAGTCCCGTTCTCCCTTTACATCGGCTGGGTCTCGGTCGCGACAATCGTTAACGTCTTCATCGTCATGCAGACGCAAGGCATCACGAAGTTGCTCGGCATCGGTGACGCCGGTTGGACGATGATCATGCTTCCGGTAGGTGTCATTGTCGCACTCATCTTTATGTTTGCGAACCGCGATCCGATTTATCCGCTCGTCTTCGTTTGGGCCTATATCGCGATCAACTTTAAATCAGATGACGGTCTCGTTGATACGGTCGTCCTCGGTAGCGTCGTCGTCCTTCTTGCAGGATACGTCTTCTTACTCGTCCGGATGCGTCGGCAAATCCATGTGAGCAAGTAACGTTATTTCTGTTTGAAACACGCGTATACTGGAGACAAAGGAGTGATTGTCATGAACATCACATTTACACGTCCCGCACTTGACCGGATTGAACAATTGCGCGGTGACATTAAAGGACAGCTTCATCTTTATTACGACACAGAAGGATGCGGTTGTGGAAACTCCGGTATCTTCAGTATCCGTTTCGTCGAGTCGGCGACTGACGAAGATATGACGATTGATTCAAATGTCGGTCCCGTCCTCGTCAAACGTTGGTCGAGTCACTTTCTCGATCAAGACATGACACTCGATTATAAAGAAGAATCAAAATCACTGATTTTAAAAAGCGACGGACAATACTTCAATACGAATGTTCTTGTGACCGATCATACCGGCTGTCAGTTGACACCGAATCGGTAAGTACAAAAAAGGCAGCCTCCCTTGTGGAAGCTGCCTTTTGTAATAGTTGGACAGACAGAGGCTGCGTTGATTACAGAGTCACGGTCATCTATAAAATGTACTAGAGTTCTGTCTGCATCGTACACGAGTCGAGTAGGTTTTTCCGCCCGATTAACCTACTACCAATACGTTTTTCGTCCCCCATATTTTCGCACGCATCGTGCCGGCGTGCTTATCTAGCTTACGTAACCAATCCGTGATTGGATTTAAAAAACAATATTTTTTTAGCCGACATCACGTACTGTGCGCTCAATCGTCTGCTGATCCAAGTCCTTGACGTTCATCGGACGGCTATAATAATACCCTTGTCCATAATCACAGCCGAGGCGTTTTAAAAATTCGTGCTGTTCGAGTGTTTCGACACCTTCCGCCACGACCTCAATTCCGAGACTTTTCGCTAATTGAATGATCATTTCCGTGATGGCCGTGCCCCGCTCGTCATGCGGAACCTCATCGATGAACGATTTATCAATCTTTAAGATATCGATTGGTAAGTGCTTCAAGTGGGTCAGTGAAGATAACCCTGTTCCGAAGTCATCCAAAGCAATCGTCAGACTCAACTGTTTCAGTTCACCAAGCATCATCAGGGCCCGTTCCAAGTTTTCCATGACAGAGGTCTCCGTAATTTCGAGTTGAAGATGAAGCTCTCCCCCGCGTTCGAGTGAATGATGGACAATCTCTTTAATCATTGAATTATGAGACTCCGACCGGAAGTGCATCGCTGATAAGTTGACCGACACTTGACGAATGAAATGATCCTCCTTTTTCCACAACTCCATCTGGTGAACCGTCTCCTTCAGGACCCATTCCGTCAGTCGATGAATCAAACTGTACTTTTCAGCAATCGGAATGAACTCGGCCGGTGAGATGAAGCCGAGTTTCGGATGGTTCCACCGAATCAGGACCTCTGCTTGTTCGACCTTCCCTGTCGCTAACGCAATCTTCGGCTGATAGACGAGATTAAATTCTTTGTAATCGGTCATCGCCTTTCGGAGTGAACCGACGATCAACTGTTCCCGTCGATCCGAGTGAATCAATTCATCATATAAAACAAACCGATCGCGCCCTTCATTTTTTCCGGCCCGTAAGGCACTCTCCATCTGACCAATCCGCATCTCTAACGTTTCTTCTGGATTCGGCAAGATGACACCAATCGTCGCAGTTAAATGAATCTCTTGATTTTCAAGGAGCATCGGTTGACGGATTTGCTCGAGCACTTGATTAAATGAAGCCTCAAGTTGTTCCGTATCGACTTGTTTAATCAAGAAAAATTGTGTTCCGTTATAGCGGATACAGGCTTCCTCTTCGCCGAGGATTTCTTTAATCCGATCTGCGAACTGACGAATGATCGTATCCCCTTGATCAAAACCGAATGTGTCGTTAATCCATTTATAGCCGTCTAAATCAATCAACGCCATCGCCATCGTTTGTTTCGAGCGGTTGTATTGTCCATCCACCTTCATCATGTGATGGTCAAGCCAGCGCCGATTGTGCAGCCCTGTCAAATGGTCCGTATAGGCCATCATTTGAAGTGCACGTCGTTCCAAGTGGATGTAGAGTCCCGTGATCAAGATGATTAAAATAAAGATTGGAATCGCCACTTCACTCAAGATGTTCGACGTGATCGGGTCATTTGACAAAACGGTAGTGGAATCAGCCGGTATACAAAATGTCGTTCCGAGCATGCCTACGTAATGCATCGCTGATACGGCTAAGCCCATCAATGTCGCGACAGGGATTAAAATGCGTTTTTTGTCGACATGGCGCGTCATATAAAGCAATAATAGCGCCACATAGGCAACCGTCACGGCAATCAACACTGAAAGAGTGAAGATGCCGGTGTCATAACGGATATCTCCCCCAAACTGCATCGCGGCCATCCCGAGGTAATGCATCATTGTAATTCCAATCCCGATGAGTGAACCTGCAAGCACGACTTTTTTACGCGTGATTGCAGAATAATATAATAAATAAAAGGCAATCCATGCAGCCGTGATCGCGGGTACGACCGAGAGTAACATCAGGACCCAGTCATAATTGACCGCGACCGATAATTCGAATGCACCCATTCCAATAAAGTGCATGCCCCAAATCGATAACCCCATCGTCAATGATGAAAGAAGCAGTGTTCGTTTTCTTAAGGATGTCGCTTTAGCCAAGCGTCGATTGAGTTCAAGCGAGGCGTAGGATCCGACAATGGCGACGATAACCGATAGGATGACCAGTGCCTCTTCATAGTGTTTCGGTAGTATGATCCATTCATTCATTGTGTAAGTGCCTCTCTTTTTGACTGACATTCCTATTAGTATCGTCTTAATTCGTCATTTCTTTCAGTACTGTTTCGAATTTTTATCAAAATCAGGCGAGAATACGCCCAATTCTAAACAATTCGGATGAAGCCCTAATGAAAGTGGGAGATGAATCGCCACCCTCTCTTTCGGGTATATCCGTTGTAAGGAGGTGAACATCATGTTGACTCACAAGGCCTACAAATTCAGAATCTACCCGACAAAAGAGCAGGAAATCCTGATCGCGAAGACGATCGGTTGTTCGCGCTTCGTCTTCAACCACTTTTTAGCGAAGTGGGATGAGACATACAAAGCGACAGGTAAAGGACTGTCCTACGGGTCTTGTTCGAAAGAACTCCCGTCGTTGAAGCAGGCGTTCGACTGGTTGAAAGAAGTCGATAGCACGCCTGTGCAGACAAGCGTCAAGCATCTTGCCGATGCCTTTGACCGCTTCTTCAAGAAGCAGAACGAACAGCCCCGCTTCAAGTCAAAGTGCAACCCTGTTCAATCGTATAAGACGAACATTCAAGGTAAGTCTCAACTTCCAGAAGTCTCGATTGTCGGCGCAAAAATCAAAATTCCAAAGCTAAAGTGGGTGCGTTTCGCCAACTCGAGGCAGGTCGTCGGACGCATCTTGAACGCGACCATCCGGCGTAACGCTTCAGGAAAATACTTCGTCTCCCTGCTCGTCGAGCAGGAGAGCAACGAAATGCCGAAGACGGGCTCATCCGTCGGCGTCGATGTCGGGTTGAAGCACCGTGCCATCCTGTCGGACGGCACGGTGTACAAGAATGACCGTTACTTCCGTTCGCTTGAGAAAAAGCTGGCACGTGAACAACGTAAACTCTCTCGTCGTCAACGGTTGACCTTGGACAAGAAAGTAACACTTTCCGAGGCGAAGAACTACCAGAAGCAGAAGCGGAAAGTCGCCCGCATCCACGAGAAGATTGCGAACAAGCGAACCGATTTCCTGCACAAGGTATCGATCGAGATCGTCAAAAACCACGACGTCATCGGCATCGAGACCTTGCAGGTGAAGAACATGCAGAAGAATCGCAAGTTGAGCAAGTCCATCTCTGAGGTCAGTTGGTCGGAGTTCTTCCGCATGCTCGGATACAAGGCGGCATGGTACGGAAAGACCGTCGTGAAAGTCGGCAAGACCTTCGCCTCTAGTCAACTGTGTTCCAGTTGCGGACATCAACACAAAGACGTGAAACATCTTGGCTTGCGTGAATGGACATGCCCGAGTTGCGGCATCCACCACGACCGCGATGTGAACGCAGGACTGAACCTCAAACAAGAAGCTGAACGCCTCTTAGCTTCTTCAACCGTCGGTACGACGGGGTTAGCCTGATCAATTTTCGACCGTTAGGTCGGATCACTCAGGAATCCTCCACCTCTAAGCGAAGCCTAGGTGGAGGTAGTTCAAACAGTTTGATGTGTTTTTCGACTATTTTGTACGAAATATACAAAAAAGAGACCCACATTTGTGGATCCCTCGAAATTTCTTCTTTTATAGTGTAGCGGATGCAATGACTGCTCCGGTTGGTTGTTCTAAATCTGGTTCAGGTTCGACCGTAATCGCGACGGCATCAATCTTTCCACTGCCTTTGAGTGCAAAGACTGCTGCTGCTTGACCATCTTGTTCGATGACTCCGTTCGCCTGTACTTGATCGCCTTGAATCGTCCACATCTGATACAACTCGCCTTCTTTAAGCGGTGGCAAGTCTTTCAATTGAACGAGCATGTATTCTTTATCGTCTTTCGTAAAGATCATGCTCGATCCTTGAATCGAAGCCGTACTCTCGAAATTTCCCATGCCGTTCACTTCATCCAGCGCTAACGCTTCTGTTTGTTCTGGTTCATCTTGCGCTAAGAAATAGGCGTTCGCTCCAAGCGATAATAAGAGAACCGCTGCAATGCTCATTAACCAACCGAGTGGGACTTTTCGTCTCGTTTGCTTTTTCGCACGTTTTGTCTCGAGTTCCGAGGCATGTTCCGGTGTCGGCTGTGTTGTTTTCACAATGTTAGGCGCTTCTTGATCCGTCTCGTTTGACGAAGCAAGGACTTCTCCTAAGATTCTTGATTTCATCCCAGCCGGTACCGGTCGTTCTGGAAGTGATTCCGCGATGGGAAGCATCAATTCTTCCATTTCTTGTAGCGCCTGCTTGCAGTCGTCACAAGTCGCAAGATGTGCTTCGAACGCGTCTCGATCGGCTGCAGATAACGTTCCATTAAAGTAATCAATTAAATCATGACAACGTTCTTCCATCAACGTTCCCTCCCTTCCAATAATTTTCGTAACGCTTGAATCGCACTCCTTATCCTCGTCTTCACCGTTCCGAGGGGCAATTCGAGCTGATCTGAGATTTGTTGTTGCGTTAACCCTTTAAAATAGACGAGCTCAATTAATTCTTGTTGCTCCGGTTTCAATGCTTGGACCGCTTCACGTACTTCAGAAGCGGTTTCCCGTTCGACGACCGTTCGTTCGACCGGTTCATCAAACCCACCGTCTCGTTCTTCAATTTCAATTGTCGGTTGTCGCTTTTCACGCCGTAAACAATCAAGCGCAGCATTTCGGGTAATCGTCAACACCCACGAAGAAAACTTTCCTTTCTCCGTATTGAAGTCAACACGTCCATTCCATATCTTCATCCAGACTTCTTGAATAACTTCTTCAGATAATCGATCGTTGTTCGTAAAGCGATGTGCGAATGAAAACAACAGCCTCTCGTATTTATCATATAACGTTTCAAGAGCCTGTTCATCTCCTCCACGCATCTGATGATAAAGCGATTCATCGGATTGAGTATGCATCCTTCTCCCCCTTGTGATTAGTCAGCCTTATCATATAGTATACGCAAGCTGACGCAAAATCGTTTTAGTTTTCTTTCGTTATTTTGATTATTTTTCTCCATCACATCCATATTCCCTGTTCTATCAAAAAATATAGCTGAAAAATCGATTGAATTGACAGAAATACCATGATGGGCATAGCATGAAGGTATCGAGAATACGTGTTGCACCTTAGAATGGAGGAAAACGAATGGATTACGATCAAAAGATGAAAAATCGGGTCAGTCGGATTGAAGGACAACTGCGCGGTATTTTACGGATGATGGAAGAAGGTCAAGATTGTCGTGACGTCATCACTCAGTTATCCGCTGCACGGTCAGCAATGGACCGGACGATTGGTGTCGTCGTTAGCTCAAACTTGATTGAATGTGTCAAAGAGGCTGAAGCCAGTGGTGAGGGACAAACAGAAGACTTAGTTAAGGAAGCTGTCAGTCTTCTTGTCAAAAGCCGTTAATTTAAAGGATGGTCTTCATTTCGGTAAACTTCCGAGCTGAAGACCTTTTTTAATAGAATCGATTGAATTTTCGAGCGGACGTTTTAGATTAAAGTAAAACAGGTACATTTACTGTGGATACTATGATTCATTTTAGATCACGACACAAACGACTCATATCGCTCTCTTCATTAAGATAGCAATGGTAATTTGTCTTTACTTGATTGATTCAAGCAAGACCATACGTAGGAGGAACATATATGACAGTCTCACTTTTTATTGATGTAGCATGTAAAACAGGCGAATCGCCTGTCTATGACGCCAAAACGAAACGCTTTTATTTCGTTGACATTCCAAACAAGCTGTTCTTTTCATATGATTTGACGACTGAGGCCTTGAAGCCGTTCCAGGTACCGAGCGCGATCACTTCAATCGCTTTAACTGATGCCCCTGATTTTCTCCGGGTGACTTCAGAACATGGTTTCGGAACATTCGATCTGAAAGAAGGTCATCTCTCACTCGAAACGAAGTTGACGATGCCCGACTCGGACCGGATGAACGACGGTAAACTCGATCCATCTGCGCAGTATGTAGCCGGTAGCATCAATGAAGAGGACGGGGAAACGGCCAGTCTCTACCGTTTGCGTCACGATGGCTCGATTGATGTCTTGCTCGAAAGCCTCACGAACTCAAATGGTCTCGTCTGGTCAGAGGACGGAACGACGCTGTACCATATCGACACACCGACTAAAAAAGTCTACGCCTTTGACTACGCACCTGATCAGCCCTTGACGAATCGCCGCGTAGCAATCGATTTAGAAGAAGAAGATGGTTTTCCGGACGGCATGACGAAAGACCGGGATGGACATGTCTTCATCGCGCATTATGCCGGTTCTTGCATCACACGTTGGAATCTTGAAACGGGTGAGAAGCTCGCACACATCGAGTTCCCGGTTGCAAATCCGACGTGCCCAATCGCTTATGAAGATCGTCTGCTCGTCACGACAGCGGCAGATGGAGACGATTCTGCGCATGCTGGTGCCGTCTTCGAAGTCACGTATTAATTTTTGTTTACTCCTCGGTCCAGTCGAGGAGTTTTTTTGTAGACGTCTGTACTAAAACAGGTGATACTAAAGTATCGACGATTATTTTAACGAGGGAGTGAAACGCTATGCGGATCTCAACGATTGAACGACTCCATCAATTACAGACGACACCCTCTTTTTTCCCGGTCAACTGTTACCTTTTTGAAGAAGCCGACAGCCTGACCTTGATTGATACCGGGATTTCACTGAACGCCAAAGCAATCCATCGCGTCATCAAGTCCCATCACAAACCGTTACGTTCCATCATCTTGACGCATGCCCACGCTGATCATGTCGGTTCATTCGACTTCTTAGCGAATGCCTTTCCACTCGCCGAAGTGGCAATCAGTTACCGCGACGCAGCGCTTCTTAGCGGTGACGAATCGCTTCGTGAAGGAGAGACGACACCCTTAAAAGGGGGCATCCCGAAAAACATCAAGACACGACCAGACCGTCTGCTTGAAAGCGGCCAACAAGTCGGAAGCCTGAGCGTCATTACGTCTCCCGGGCACACCCCGGGCTCGATTTCCTTATGGCATGAAGGCAGTCGGACGTTGATTGCCGGAGATGCCTTCCAAACACAAGGCGGAATCGCTGTTTCCGGCGATACGCGCTGGCAGTTCCCGTTCCCTGCTCTCGCGACTTGGGATAAAGACGTCGCCTTGAAGTCCGCCCATCAATTGACGGAACTGACGCCCGACATCCTTGCGACTGGACATGGTCCTCTCGTTCTCGCACCGAGCTATGAAATGCGTGAAGCTGTCGATCGGTTTGAACAATTGTTAAAACGCTGATCCCACAACAATCTACCGAACCCTTTGTCTTGCTTAAAAAGCAGGAAGTGCGGGAGATAAAAGCGTAAGTATAGACAATTCATGCAGCCGATTTAGAGCGCAATCCGTCTTGAATCGCATTAAACCGAAAAAAGCAATCGTTCGCGCCCCTGTCGCTTTGAAGACGAGACGAGGAACTGATCGCATCTAGACATAGCGTATTCACTTCTCGCACACGTTTTTCTACACGCTCAAAGGGTCTGACTCAAAAGCGGGAACCACTCTCGATTAAAAGGAATCAGGACTTTTTCCATACGTATCTCAGTCAAACACTCAACTATCTGAAACAATAAACATTTGTACAGATATGGCCGATGATCCCGTCAAAAGTGGGTCATCGGCCATTTACTTAATGGAGGACGGGAACGTTCATCCTCGACCCCTGTGGGAAAAGGTAGCGCGATTCGCGGTGAGGATAACAAAACCGTCCGTCACTCTGATTGATGTTGGAGCGACTCTTGAGTCAGCTCCTTCTTTTTTCATCAGCCCGTTCGAAATCAGCGGGACCTAACTCTTGTCATGACCCTCGATCAGAATGTTCCTCAAAACCACGGCACTTTTTCTAGCGTGTCACTTTCTTGTATTTTCCTAAGATGAGACCCTTCACTATTTCACCGACTCGTTTGGTACAGACGCGCCTCATAGGGCTGTAAGATCTCACTTGCACTCTCTTCATAGTTCGAGAGAAGTAACTGTTCATTCGGTAAGGCGAATGTCGTTTCGACCTGTTCATCATGGACGTTCAAGACGATTCGCCACGTCACCCCTGCGAATTCCCGTTCATATACGTAAAGATAAGGATCCTGAATCGCCAAATCACGATACACGCCATACACCATGACAGGATGTTCTTTTCGTAATTGAATCAACTCCCGGTAAAACGCGAGAACCGATTGCGGATCCTGTTCAGCTGCCTGCACGTTGATTGTTTTATAGTTCGGATTGACCGTCATCCATGGTGCCCCTGTCGTAAATCCGCCTGCCCGGCTATCATCCCATTGCATCGGTGTCCGCGAATTATCCCGCGCCCGTAGCTGCATCGATGACAAGACAGTGCCACTCGGCTCTCCCGCTGCGACGCGCTCCTCGTAACGATTACGGAAGGCGACGTCTTGGTACAGAGAAGCATCCGAGAAACGAATACCCGTCATCCCGATTTCTTCTCCTTGATAGACATACGGGATACCCGGTAACGTGTGTAGCATCAAGCCGAGTAACTTGGCGCTCTCGACACGATAGCACTCGCTACCGAAGCGCGTGACTTGTCTTGTATGATCGTGATTATTCAAAAATTGTGAAGCGACGCCTTTCGGGTACAGCGCATCATACCACCGTTTTTGAATCTGTTTATACCGCAGCAGGTCCATTTCTTCCATGTCATCGGCGACTTCGAAATGAAACAACGTCTGTAACTCCTGACGTTCTTCGCTGACATATAACAGCCCATCTTCGGGACCGACAAACGGAATCTCCCCGACCGTAAACAATTCTTTCCCCGCAAGAACTTCCTGATGCATCTCCTGTAAAAATTCATGGACTCCCGGTTGATTGCCTAAGTAGGACAAGTCAAACGGATCCTCCACATCGTCAAACGCCGCTCGTTTTTTAATCAAGTTAATGACATCCATCCGGAAACCATCGATGCCTCGGTCGATCCACCATCGCATCATCGTGTAGACAGATTGACGGACGGCAGGCTGTTCCCAGTTCAAATCAGGTTGTTCTGAAGCAAACGAATGAAAATAGTACTGTTGCCGTCCTTCATCCCACGTCCATGGACTCGGCGCAAAATACGACCGCCAATTGTTTGGTGGTGTTCCTTTTTCCCCGTCATGCCAAATGTACCAATCTGACTTATCATTCGTTTGATCACGGCGCGACTCCTCAAACCAGTGATGTTGATTACTTGTATGATTGACGACAAGATCGAGAATGATTTTTAAGCCGCGCGCATGCGCCGATTCAATCAGCTGGTCCAAATCTGCCATCGTGCCGGCTTTCTCCATGATGCCGTAATAGTCAGCGATGTCGTAACCGTTGTCGATATCAGGTGATGTATAACAGGGGTTAAGCCAAATGACATCCACCCCGAGTGAGGCGATGTAGTCAAGCTTTTCAATCACGCCCCGCAAGTCCCCCATCCCGTCTCCATTCGAGTCGTTAAAACTCCGCCAGTACACTTGATAAACGACGGCTTCTTTCCACCAGGTCCGATTCATCTTTTCCATCTCCCGTCTAGTAGTCGATCGATTACTTGTCTAGTGTATCAAGAACGTCGTCTGAAATTGGAATGTTCTTCTAATTTTTAAGGGATTTTAAAAAACCTCTTTCATTTTGACTGAAAATTCGCTATTCTTGACGACAATACCCGAAGGAGGAACAGAGATGAAACATTTCGCCCCATCGATCGCCATCGATCGCTTGCCCGATCCCGTCTTCGCAGAACTTGCCCAACGGATCGGTTCCGTCAAAGCCGCAGGACACGACGTCATCACGCTTGGTCAAGGAACACCGGACCAAACGACACCCGTACATATTCTCGATGCTTTAAAACAAGCCATCGATGATGCAAGCAATCTCCAATACCCGCCGTTTCGCGGACATGATTTCTTAAAACAGGCCGTCGCTAATTTTTATGAATCAGAATTTGGCGTGTCGGTTGATCCGGCGACAGAAGTCGCGATTTTACTCGGAAGCAAGGCCGGCATCGTCGCCCTTCCGCAGACGATCGTCAATCCCGGTGAAGGGGTCATCGTCCCGGATCCAGGTTACCCGGATTACTTATCGGGCGCAGCACTTGCCGGTGCGTATCCGATCACGCTTCCGCTTCTCGCTGAAAATAGCTTTTTGCCTGACTATGATCTCCTCGATTCGCTTGACGTCGAACGAGCCCGGATGTTGTTCCTCAACTATCCGAGTAATCCGACCGGTGCGACAGCGACGGCAGCGGCTTTTGAACAGACGGTCGCGTTCGCTGATGCACATGACATTTGCGTCGTCCATGACTTAGCGTACGGCGGGATCAGTTTCGATGGTCCGACGCGGAGTTTCCTCCAGACGGAAGGCGCTAAGCATGTCGGGATTGAGTTGTTTTCACTCTCTAAACGGTTCAACATGTCCGGCTTCCGGATTGCCTTTGCAATCGGTAATCCGTCCGTCATCGCGAGCATCGAAACATACCAGGAACACCTTTACGTCAGTGCCTTCACACCGATCCAGCATGCAGCGACGGTCGCACTTTCAAGCGACCAGACATGTGTCCGTGAACTGAGCGCCTTGTATGAGACGCGACGCGATGCGTTGTTCGGTGCATTAAACGAAATCGGCTGGGCAGGACCGGTTCCGGGTGGTTCGTTCTTCGTCTGGCTCCCTGTTCCGTCCGGCTTCACGTCACAAAGCTTCACCGATCACCTGCTCGACGAAGCGCACGTCGCCGTGACACCGGGTCATTTCTTTGGTACATACGGTGAAGGTTACGTCCGGATCAGTCTGATTGCCGATGTCGACCGACTCGTCGAGGCTGTCAAACGAATCGGGACCCTTCAGCTCTTCCAAACCGCCGTTGCCGAATAATTCTGAAAAAACGTTTGACAGATGGGAATCATTTCCGTTAAAGTAAATCCCAACAGCATAGCTACTTATCGAGAGCGACCGAGGGATTAGGCCCAACGACGTCCGGCAACCACCAGTAATGGAACGGTGCCACATCCTACAGAACTTCTTTTGTTCTGAGAGATAAGTTACGAAATTCTACAATTCGTCGCTTTTTTCTGGTTGCTCTCTAACTGGAAAAAAGCGATTTTTTTGTATAGGGAGGGAAACATCATGATTGAGTTCGCACACATCACAAAACAATTTGTCCGTGACCGTACACCGATTTTTGCATTAAACGATGTCAACTTAACGATTGAACAAGGGGAAATTTTCGGCATCATCGGTGAATCCGGCGCCGGAAAAAGTACACTCTTACGGTTGATTAACGGACTCGAGACACCGACGAGCGGTACGGTCATAGTAGACGGAGCCAATCTATCACGTGTCTCCAAAACGTCTCTCCGCAAACTCCGTCTCCGGGTCGGTATGATCTTTCAACACTTTCAACTGATTCAGTCCCGCACCGTTGCCGACAATATCGCGTTCGCCTTAAAGGCTGCCGGTGTCAAACGGCGTGAGTTCCCGAAACGGATTCAAGAATTAACGGCACTCGTCGGACTCGAAGGATTCGAGACGAACTACCCGAGCCAACTCAGTGGTGGACAAAAACAACGCGTCGGCATCGCACGAGCGCTCGCCAACAATCCAAACGTCTTACTCTGTGACGAAGCGACATCAGCGCTCGATCCCGTGACGACGCTCCAGATTCTCGATTTACTGAAAGATTTGAACGCCCGGCTCGGTTTGACGATCATCCTCATCACCCACGAAATCGACGTCGTCAAACAAATTTGTCACCGCGTCGCCGTCATGGCGCACGGTGAAGTCGTCGAAGTCGCTTCGACTTACGCCATATTTAGTCAAGCCGAACATCCGGTCACAAAACATTACGTCGATACGGCACTCCAAATCGAGTTGCCGGAACGGATTTTACGGACGACACCCGGCAAAGTCATTCGACTTCAGTTCACGGGTGAAAAAACAGGTGAGAGTACCTTATCTGAAGCCATCAAACAATTCGATATCGCAGTCAGCATCCTGCATGGGAAGGTCGACTACATTCAGGACGTCGCGTTTGGCGTCTTAATCGTCAGTTTGACGGGACCGACACTGCACGTGAATCGTGCCTTAACCTGGCTCGAGGGACAGTTGCACGCAATCGAGGTGATTCAAGATGTCGCTTGACCGGTTTACGACAATGCTTCCCGACTTAACGAAAGCACTCGGAGAGACGGCCTTCATGGTCGGCATTTCACTCGCCTTCGCCATCATCATCGGAATTCCACTCGGGATTTTATTATTCATCACCGACCGCGGACTCTTTTTCCAAAACGTTTTCATTCGAACGACGTTGGACTTCGCCATCAACATCGTCCGCTCGTTACCATTCATCATCCTACTCGTTGCTTTGATTCCATTGACGCAACTCATCACGAAGACGACGATCGGTCCCGCTGCCGCCTCGGTCAGCTTGAGCGTCGCCGCGATTCCGTTTCTCGCCCGACTCGTCGAAACCTCACTCCGTGAGATTCCACCCGGCTTGATTGAAGCAGCAGAAGCGTGCGGGGCGAAACCGCTTCGCATCATTATCAGTGTTCTCCTTCCGGAAGCATTGCCCGGAATCATTCAAGGCTTGACGTTGACCTTGATCAGTCTGATCGGATTCTCAGCGATGGCAGGGATTGTCGGTGGCGGCGGAATTGGTGACCTCGCGATCCGGTTCGGTTATTACCGGTACGATAACGTCGTCATGATCATGACGATCGTCGTGCTTGTCGTCATCATTCAAGTCATTCAGGCACTCGGCAACCGGTTCGCACGTGTCGCCGATAAACGATAACTTACAAATAGAGAACGCAAGGGAGAGATTACGATGAAAAAACGCTATGCCTTTTTAGCAACAGGATTATTAGGAGCAAGCATCTTAGCCGGATGCGGTGACAGCAGTGCAAATGAAGAAACGAAGTCCATCAAAATCGGGGCGACGAGTGGTCCGTATAGCGATATGGTCAAAGAAGCGATTCAACCGGGACTCGAAAAGAAAGGCTACAAAGTCGAAATCGTCGAATTCAGTGATTACATTCAACCGAACCTTGCCCTCGGGAGCGGTGATATCGATGCCAACCTGTTCCAGCACTCGATTTATTTAAAAACGTTTGCGAAAGAAAAAAATCTCGATCTCACAGGGTTGATCACTGTCCCAACCGCACCGATGGGATTATACAGCAAGTCCTATAAAACGTTGGACGATGTCAAAGAAGGTGCTGAAGTCGCGACACCGAACGATCCGACGAACCAGGCACGTGCTTTGAACCTGTTAGCGGATCAAGGTTGGATTGAACTAAAAGCAGATACCGATCCATTGACCGTCTCAGAAAAGGACATCATCAAAAATCCAAAGAAACTCGTCATCAAACCGCTTGAAGCCGCTCAGCTCCCACGCGCTGTCGAAAGTGTTGATATTTCAGCTGTTCCCGGAAATTTCGCACTTGCTGCGAAGTTCGACTTACTCGATGCACTCGCACTCGAGACGATGAACGAGCAGTACCGCAACTTAGTCGCTGTTAAGACAAGTGACGAAGACAAACAACTGGCCAAAGACTTAACCGCTGTCGTCAAATCGGATGATTTTAATGAAGTGATCGAAAAATCATTCAAAGGATTCAGCAAACCAGACTGGGCGAATTGAGCAGGAGTGTCTGTCTGACTTTTACGCAAACACCTTCGTCTTGCCACTTCTTAAAAGGGTAAACGCCATAAAAAACCGGACGGCTCCACCTCCTTTCAATAACAGGGGTGGGCCGTCCGTTTTTTCGATAGTATCTCTGTTACTCGTCGCTCCCCTCTTCCCGAATCGCAGCCTTTCTCAGGTCTTCTTCCATTAGAAAGCCTAAAAAGATTTGCTTCCACGTGACTCCTACGGGAAAAAGCGCAAGGCTTGCTTGCGCCTCGCCCGAGGAAAGCACGAGAAGCAGGAATCTTTTCGCCTCTTAACATTCATTTCCACCGACTGACACCACATATTTTCTGATTCGTAGAATGCGTCGCCCATCCTTCCCAAATCGTCTCCGAGCGGCAAGCCTTCGCGCCGCTTCGTTTCACTGCAGGGTTGCGCTTGCTTGCTCTTTCGCTCGAAAGCGATTCGTGTCAGGAAACGCGACGCATCACAGGATTTCTAGTATCTCCTTCTATATAGAAAAGCTAAAAAAGATTCACTTCATCGTGACTCCTACGGGAAAAAGCGCAAGGCTCGCTTGCGCTGTCAGAGGCAGGCGAGACCCTGCATCTTGACCTGTAAGGGAAAGAGGCAACGGCTTGCGCCTCGCCCGAGGAAAGCACGGGAAGTAAGAATCTTTCGTACCACTTATATCAACCACCTACGTTTTTTGATTCGTAAGATATCACGTTTCCCGGGACTCAAGACAAACCAAAAAGCCTAGGTTCCCATTGACGAGAACCTAGGCTTTACTTTAGTTCGTGCTATTTTCACGGTGTTCTAAAGTTAATCGTAAAGTACGGTGCATCTTTTCTAAACGCCACTCCAACATCCGCTTGTTTGAAGCCGCTTTGCATGATGTTCTCACGATGCCCTTTTGAGTTCATCAATCCCCAGTGAGCAGCGAAGACATTTGGATACCCCATCGATAAGTTTTCACCCGCCATCGAGAAGCGAATGCCTTCTGCCTTCATCCGGGCGAACGGGTCACGGCCTTCAGGATCCGTATGCGAGAAAAAGTTATTCTCCGCCATGTTTTCACTGTGTCCGCGCGTGACCGGTTTTAATGCTGTATACGGCGACAATGCAGGTTTCTTGTATTCGGCACGTTCCCAGTTCATCAGGCGTAACATCAATTTCTCATCCGTCGTCCGTAATGCTTTTGAAGCAGCACCATAGAACCCTTCTTTTTTCGCTTCGACGTCCTTCGGAATCGCCAGTGTTGCTTTGACGCGATTTTTATCATATTGATCAAAGAAATACGTCACGTAGTTATCGTTCTTTTCATAGACGGCTGCGTGATCAAGGTTCAGCATGTAGTTCGTATTTCCCTTTCGATAGGACTTGACGACCTTCCAGCCTTTTTTCGCAAGCGTCGCTTCCGTATCTTTATTTAACGTCGCGCCTTGCGTCGTCACGCCGTCCCGGAA
The DNA here is from genome assembly GCF_018618635.1 of Exiguobacterium sp. s102. NCBI lineage: Bacteria > Bacillati > Bacillota > Bacilli > Caryophanales > Exiguobacterium > Exiguobacterium sp. s102. The sequence goes on along the minus strand of NZ_JACSML010000001.1, from coordinate 117,204 downwards.
ACGATACTTCCCGTAATCTTTCCCGTCTTTCGTCAGTGCGACAAACTCCTCTGTCGCTGTCCGTCTGACTTCCCACTTGTATCCCGGGTACTCACTTGTATATGCATCAATCAGCTTTCCCCCACTTTTCGGGTACTCCGCCTCCGCTTGTTCGATTGGAACGCTTTCGCAACCAAAGAAAGCAAATGCTATTACCCCGAGGACTAATACTTTTTTCATCCTGCTGGTCCGCCTCCTTCTTTCTTGCATTACCCTTATTTTAAAAGAAATTGAACCGTTCGAACAGTCAGAGTATCCATTCTAAGAAAATCACATGATTCATTCGACTTGTTCACAACACAGACACATTTTAGTAACATCGCCTTTAAAGGTCTGACAACTTAGTCCGAAGCCATTCTCATTTCATTATCGTACAGAAAATGAACTATTTTCCCCTCTTGTTGAAATGTGTGAACATTCTTTTATTTTCATTCTTTGCAAATCTTATTGCCGTTCTTTCATCACCTAGCTAATATTAGGAATCGTAAGGAAAAAAAATACGTGTTTGTCCATATAATATCCATCAAAAGGAGTATGCCATGATTCTTCTCTACTTTATCTATGAATCGATTACGTTTCTCGCGATTCAGCAGTACTTGTTTTCAGGTTGGATGATTCTCGTTGTGTTGACGGTCTCCTTTAGTCTCGCGAACGCACATGACGAAGTTCACTATAGCCAACGTTTCGGATTCGAACTGCTCGTTCCCGGTGTCGGAAACTTATTACGGAAGAACTTTATCGTCGGTCTCGCCACGATTATTACCTTAATCATCATCCACTTCATGTACATGTTTCGGATCCTTCCTCTTGAAACTGCCCTGCTCCTCACCTTTTCAATCAGTAGCCTTTCCTTCCTATCTCTTTTTATCCGAACACACAAAAAAGCGGACCGCTAAGTCCGCTTTTAAGCCTCTTTACTTAATACTTATCTGTTTCTTTCAATTTATACCCATTCGATAATTCTAACCAAACCGTATTTCCTTTTTTCGTTTTCACCTTGATGTAAGGACGGTCTTTAGAAACACGTAGCTCAAGAAGTTCACCTTGCTGATCAGCGTGTGTCTCACTTGCTTTATCCCAGTTTCCTGCAAGTTTACGCTCGATGAAGATATGTTTTCCTTTTTGAACAGCACGCCATTTCCCGATTTCTGCTTTACCATTAACTGCTTTTGCGCTTTCCATCCCCTGAATCGAAATGATTGCCGGATCGTGGTCGCTCGCGCTTCCGTCTGCTTCCATGTAATCCGAGTTGATGTTGACGATGTCAGAAGACGTATACGATTTTAAGTTTTTCGAGATTAGGATGTGATCGAGTACTTGTGCGTTACCATTATAGACATACGAGTAACGTTCTGATTTCGGAAGATCATCGACCGTGTTCCACAAGTTCTTTCCTTTGAGGATGTCGAGTGTTTTCGAGAACTGGAAGTCATTCAAGTCACCAAGAACAACGACATTCGAGTCTTTGACTTCTGTTTCGAGTTCATTGACGAAATCTTGGACGATTGTCGCAATCGCATGACGCTGTACTTCGCTCTTACGTACGACCGGTTGATTTTTACCGAAGTCTGCTCCGTCGCCACCTTTAGAGTTAAAGTGGTTGACGATGACATGGTACGACTCCCCTTTGAAGAGGAATTCCCCGACGAGTGGCTTCCGTGAACTTGCGAAGTTCGGGTCGAGCGGTTGAATCCGTCCCGGGTTACTCGTCAACTTGCCGTTTTCGACCGAAACCGCTTCTGTTGCCGTTCCTTTTTTACCTGGTGCAAGTGAGACGCGCTCCGGGTTATACAAGAAGCCGACACGGATGTTTCCGCCTGGCTGTCCGCCATCTTTTTTATCTTCTGGTGCGATGTCTGTATACGCATACTTAACGCCAGTTTTCGCTTCAATTGCTGCAATCAATGTTTCAAATGATTTGGATGCATCGACGGTTCCACTATCAACTGCACCATCGTTATCTTGCATTTCTGTCAAACCGACGATGTCCGGTGTTTTGAGGAACGTCGCAATCCCTTCCGAGACACGATCAACTTTCCCGGCGTCTGCTGTCGAAGCAAAGTTTTCGACGTTATACGATGCGACCGTCAAACGTGACTCTCCTGTTTCGATGTTCGTCGGTTGACGATCAATTTCACTCGTGACGAGTTTCGGAAGATCAGCTGCTTTTGACAAGACTTTATAAGCAGAGTAGTTGTAGCTCATGACGCCTTCAATCGTTCCTTCAAAACGGTCACCTGATTTCGCACGGTATGACGAACTGCCCATCTCGACGAAGAGACGTTCCGGGTTGACGTTGTCTGCCGTCAAGATTGGTGTACCACGTTTCGTGTAGACTTTGTCTGCTGTTTGCGTCCGGACCGGAATCGTCCGGTTTGCTTGTGGACCTGTAACGATGGCATTCGGAAGTGCAACACGCATCCCTTCGACACTTTCATACAGGTCGATTGCATCTTCTTCCGGATCAAAGTTCGCGAACGCATCGTTATCGACGACATCCGTCGGAATCAAGACGCCGTCCCCACCGAGGACGATGCTTGCAGGTAATCCTTCGTTAAGTGCTCCTTTAACGAGGTTGACAGCACTGAGCTCTGTTACAGGCAAGTCTGTCTCCGCTTTATCACTATATCCACCTAATAGCCATTCTTTCACATATCCAGTTGTCGCGACCTTTTGTCCGACTGCCGCTCCGTGGTTTTTCGAATACACTAAGATACCTTCAGATGTCTTACTGTTATTATCCGGATTCGGATCCTGCATGTAGAAGTTGTTTGCATCCACGATATACGTGACGACACCTGTCGTCCGAACGAGTTGATCGGCGTATGGAGACAAATGTGCAATTCCTTGGATACTGCTGATTTTCGTGAGGGGTGGTGCGATGTAATATTTGAACGTCGAAACGGCTGACGTTTTATCATTCTTGACGACGACTGCTTGAATCGTCATTTCCTCATTAATTATGATCGGCTCTGAGTAAACCGGACTTTCAACTGTCGGTGTTGATCCATCGACTGTATAGTGAATCGTCCCTTCCCCTGTAAGCGTTACTTTATCACCACGCTCAACTTCGCCGACTGGGTCAGCCGTTGGTGCAACGAGAATATCGCCTGCTACTGCTTTATGTGATCCTAAATCTGTTAATGTATCGACCGGGAAGCTTGTCCATTGTGACGGTTCATATGTTTTTGAACCGGTCGTCACGTTTGTGTTACGGACGAGCGTCGTATCTTTCGCGAAATCCGCACTTGATCCGATCGGTCCGATGATGTCGAGGACGACATCTCCTTTTTTCAGGGCAACGGGATCGTTACCGTTGAAGTTCAGTGATCCTGTCGTTTGTTGTGCTTTTGCTTTAATGTCAGCATTTGCACTTGAGTTTGCAATGACGAATGTTTTCCCCGGGTCAATCGTTCCGGAAAGCGTGATTTTTGATTCAGACGGTCCACCATTCGTATACTGTACGAGTGTGTAGTCAGCGAGATTGATGATTTGTCCCGAACCATTGTAAATCTCGATCGCTTTGTTATTGCTCGATCCTTCTATGTACTCTGACAGGATGACGCCTTCGCCCTCTGCCCCTACGATGATGCCTGCCTGCGGAAGAATACCTGCTGTTAATGCTCCGACCAATGCCCACTTACCAAACGTACTTCCGTATTTCATGATGTTGACCCCCTATTTAATTTTCTGACACTTCTTTATAATATCAGAAATAATTTGGAAAAGTGTATATTTTTCGTAAAAAAACATGTTATCCTTCGTAAATGATAATAATGGTATCGCTTACAAATTTTTATCGTTCGCTTTTATTATAATTATCTTTTGGAGTCACTCTCATCAATGGATGTCTTCCCACCGTTAGCAAGTTAAAAAAGGGCATAAAAAAAACGCCTTCTCAGCGTGTTGGTTTCTTTTACATTAGTTGTCAGTGGAATCGAGGACACAGGTGATCAAAACACCTGAAACGACGAAAGCCCTACCTCTCTTTCGTTGTTACGGCTCCTTGGCCGCGCCAGCTGAATCAAGCGTTTTAGCAAGAATCAAGTTGCGTATTAGGTTACGCATTTACTGGGATTTTTAGAGTTTCGCTCGGATGAGCTGAAAAGTATCGAATGGAAGGTTTATCTTGCTGGGTCAACTTCTTCCCTAAAGAAGAAGGACAAAATAAAAGCGATGACTTATGTCTGACTCGATTGTCAGTTAAGGTCTAAAAATCCTGACCTGATTATTAAATTGTGTATTGTGGGTTAAAGATTCTCACATGAGTGATCATCCCCGATTCATGACATTTCTTAATATAACACAAAATATTTTACAAAGTCAATCTTTTTTTATCTCTAGATTTCTTTGACTAAATCAAGTTGATACAGACCTTAGAAATCGCTATCGTAAAGATACAAATACTATAGAAGAAACGAGGTACACATTATGCCGACAAACCGGTTGATTCACGAAACAAGCCCTTACCTGCAACAACATGCTTCCAATCCGGTTGATTGGTATCCGTGGGGAGAAGAAGCCTTCACTGCCGCCCGGACAGCAAATAAACCGATTTTTTTATCGATTGGTTATTCGACCTGTCACTGGTGCCACGTCCTTGCCCATGAAAGTTTCGAGGATGACGAAACGGCAACGATGCTGAACGAACGTTTCATCTCGATTAAAGTCGATCGGGAGGAACGACCGGATATCGACCAAATCTACATGACGGCAGCCCAAATCATGACCGGTCAAGGAGGATGGCCGCTCAGCGTCTTCATGTCGCCGGAACAAGTTCCGTTTTATATCGGGACGTATTTTCCGAAGACACCCCAGTTCAACCGCCCGAGTTTCCGACAAGTCCTGCTTCAGCTGAGCGAACACTATCAAACGGATCCGCAAAAAATTAAACGGGTCGGTACACAAATCGAACAGGCGTTGCTCGATGTCAGCACGGTCAAGCAGCACGGCACGCTGGATGAGGAGCTGTTACACACAACATTCGACCAAGCGATGCGCCAATTCGATGTCACGCATGGCGGATTTGGCGGTGCACCGAAATTCCCGTCTCCGTCCCTGTTGACGTTCCTGCTCGATTATTACCAGTACGCGGAAGACGAGACGGCACTCCAGATGGTCATGCGGACGCTGACTGCGATGCGTGACGGCGGCATCACCGATCAAGTCGGCTTCGGCCTCTATCGTTATACCGTGGATGCCGCTTGGGTGATTCCCCATTTTGAAAAGATGCTCTACGATAATGCCTTGTTCGCGACCCTTTGCCTCGAGACGTATCAAGCTTCCGGGAATGACCGCTTCAAACAGTACGCGGAAGAAATCTTCACGTATGTCGAACGTGACCTGTTATCGAACGAAGGTGCTTTCTACTCGGCAGAAGATGCGGATAGTGACGGTCACGAAGGACTATTTTATAGTTTCTCCTATGATGAGCTGATACAACTGCTAGGTGAAGAAGCCTTCTTCCCGCGGTATTACGGTGCAACACCAAACGGGAACTTCGAAGGACGGAATGTGTTTCACCGTTCAAATCAAAATCTCCACGCATTCGCTGCTGAAGTAGCACGCCCCGTCGCAGATGTCGTGCGCCAACTTGAACACGAACGGCAACAACTCTTTTCACACCGTGCGCATCGAACTCGACCATTTCGGGATGATAAGATTTTGACGTCATGGAACGCGTTAATGATTTCCGCTTTTGCAAAAGCAGGACGGATTTTAGGAAACCCGCATTATACGACCGTTGCCAAACGCGCGCTCACCTTCATCGAGCACCACTTATTCGATGGTAGCCACTTACGCGTCAGCTATCGAGAAGGACACGCTCAAGGCAGAGGATTTCTCGACGACTACAGTTTTCTCGCGGAAGCTTATCTCGAGTTACATCTTACGACACAAGAAGTACCGTACCTTAAACAGGCTCGTCGCCTGACGGATGTCATGCTTTCAGCGTTCGGCGATCCGTCCGGTAGTTTTTTCTTCACGGCGTCAGAAGCAGAACGCCTGTTGATTCGACCGAAGGAAGTCTATGACGGTGTGACACCGGCTGGTAATAGCACAGCGACCTTGAACTTATTCCGCCTCTCCCAATTGACGGGAGACTCGCGTTACCTCGAGACGGCGCACCGTATCCTTCAATCGGTCGCGGAAGATATCAAGCAACAACCGACCGGTTATGCTTCATTAATGAGCGCTTATTGCCGTATCATGATGAAGCCTCAAGAATTGATTGTGTTAGCAGACGACATGACGAAGGTCGAACCGCATCTCCGGCGCCTCTTCAAACGCCGTCACCCGGAGTTATCCCTTCTCGTCGGCCGAAAAGCAGAACTACTCGAAATCGCTCCATTTATCGAAGACTACCAGTTGATCGCGGGTCAGCCGACAGCCTATCTGTGCCACGACTTTACGTGCGATCAACCGACGACAAACCTCGACGAACTCCTCGCTCAACTGGATCTCTAACAATCATTCCCTTCTGTTTTCTACAAACAGAAGGGTTTTTCAAAAATCTAAACCCCTATTTTCAAAAAAATTCTAATTTTACTTTAGATAAATGTTTTATTGTCGATAGTAGAGATAGGAACACTTATCTTACACCTTAGAATCGACACCCTAGAGCCTGAAACGTCCCCGGACGAATTCTAACTAGGAGGAAATGCTCTTTGAACACGACACTATTCACGAAAACCTTGAAGATGCTCGTCAGCTTCATCATGGTCCTCGGCGTATTGTTTACGTATACTAAAGCACCTGAGGCCGCCACGACGAAAGCGACGACTTATCGCCTGTCTACAGATAGTTATCTGTATGACCGGACGACATCTTCCCGGAAACGCTTGTTGACGATCAAGACCGGAACAATCGTTTCATCCACGTATGAATCTACTTCTGGCTATTTCAGAAGAGTAACGTACGGCGGAAAAACGGGATACGTCGCGTCAAAATATTTAACACCCTACTATCAAAAACAATCGATCAGTGGGCAACGCTTCGCCATTTCAAAACCGATGACGCTCCATCAATCTGCGATGACGACCGCGAAAACAATCGCGACACTCGATGCAAACGATGTCTACTACACTTCTCAAAAGGTCATCAATCCTTACGGTGAAGTGTGGTATCGCGTCATGTACGACGGAAAAACAAGCTACATTCAAGCGCTCAACGCAAATCCGATCAGCTATCAACGTTTGACGGATACGACGTATGAGACGACCGATGCGTACAGCCTTCGTCAATACGCAGGAACAGGCTTCCCGCGTGAACTCGTCGTTCCGAGCGGGACGTCCTTAAAGACGACAGGTCGCATTGGGGATTGGTTCAAAGTATCCTATGCCGGAAAATCCGGTTATATGTACAAAGAGGCATTCCTTGGCGCCTCTAAACAAAACGTCACGACAATCCAAGAAACAACGTTCAAATTAAAGCTCACGACGTCGCTTTATGATGCGACGGACTTAAGTAAAAAATCGCTTTTGACGATCCCAAGCGGTACTCTCGTCAAATCGACCGTCAAATCAGGTCTCTATCACCGTGTTACATACAACGGAAAAACAGGCTATGTATTAACGACGGCACTCACTGAGTATACGTCGACTGCTAAAATCGCTTCTTCTCGTTTCATGATGACGAAGTCGCTTGAAATTAAAGCGACCCCATCCAGTACGAGTTCTACAAAAGCGACATTCCACTCAGGTGATGTCTACTATACAAAATACTTGGTGACGAACGCGATTGGCGAACAATGGCACAAAGTATCAAAAGATGGTCAGACTGGGTATGTCAAAATCAATCAAGGAACGTCGATTGCTTATAAAGCACTGACGGATCTCTCCTTAAAAACGACTGCTCCGACGGCACTTCGTTCCTATGCCGGTCCTTCATATGCGACCGTCAAAACGATTCCGACGGGTACGGTCATCGCAATTAAAGGTCAAATCGGCAGCTGGTACAAAATCACGTATGATGGCAAATCAGGTTATGCAGCAGCTTCGACGTTTGCCGATCATGTCACGACTGAAAAAATATCAGGTGTCCGTTTCAAACTTTCAACTGACGTCGCCATCAAATCTTCACCAAAATCGTCAGCAACGACAGTCGCGACGTTCAGCAAGGATGACATTTATTACACGACTGAAGTCGTCACAAACGGCTCAGCTAAATGGCACCGTGTCACAAAAGACGGTAAGACAGGTTACATCCCTGTCAACCAAGGGACGCCCGTCTCTTATGCGTCAGAAGACTTGAACGTCAAGACGACTGCAACGACGTCACTCCGCTCTTACGCCGGATCTTACGACGTCATTAAAGCAATTCCGGCAGGAACGATCTTAACGATCAAAGGCAAAATCAACGAGTGGTACAAACTCTCGTTCGATGGAAAAACGGGTTATGCCGACTCTGATACAATGACGGAATTAATTACGAAGCAATCCTTGTCTTCTTCACGCTTCATCTTATCGAAATCCGTCGAAATCAAAGCAAGTCATCATTCGACTGCTGATACGATCAAGACACTATCGGCTGGAAACGTCTACTATACGACGCAGCTCGTCACGAATGGACGCGATGAGAAGTGGCACCGTATGTCAATCGACGGACAAACAGGTTATGTCAAGATCAATCAAGGAACACCGATCTTATATAACAGCTTACCTTCACACCAGTATGAAGCGACAGCTGCAACACCAATTCGCTCGTACGCTGGATCATCATACGCAACACTCACGACGATTCCGACTGACACAGTCGTGACGCTAAGCGGACAGATTGGTGAATGGGTCAAAGTAACTTACAATGGCAAAACGGGTTATGCTTCGAGCGCTACACTGAAAGAGCATCTCGAAACGAAAAAAATCACAGGTTCACGCTTCTTGCTGAACAGTGCCATTGCCGTCAAATCATCTCCGGATGATACGGCAACAACTGTCACGACGTTAGGTTTCGGAAATGTTTACTACACGACGACACTCGTCACGACATTCACGAACAGCCAGTGGCATAAAATCACGGTCGATGGGAAAACAGGGTACGTCAAACTCGGTCAAGCGACGTCACCAATCAGCTACACGGCAAAAGACAAGCTGTATGTAAGAGCAACTGCGCCTACGTCACTTCGCTCGTACGTTGGTGATTCTTACAACGTCTTAACGACGATTCCTGCAAACATCGTCCTGACCGTCACTGGTCAAATCGGAAACTGGTATAAAGTCAGCTACGATGGTAAAACAGGCTATGCGTATAATGGCACACTCGTCACGACATCATCGAAATTGAACGTCTACAACTCAGTTGCGACACCGTACACGTTCGACAGTTTCATCAGTGCACAAATGAAATTGTATCCATCACCACAAACAGATCTGTACAAAAATAAGATCATGTATGTCAGTGCTGGTTACGTCCGACTCGGTGGTGGACTCGATCCCGTTTACGGAACGCTTGCAACCGTCACAGCGACGACACCGCTCAACATCCGTTCAGGCGCGACGACAGCGAGTCACATCTATGGTCAGTTCAAACCAAACAATTTAATTAAGGTCTACCAAAACGTCAGCGGTTTCTATACGACGTATCCACGCGTCTACAGTTCATCTTCGAACTACTCGACAATCCAGTGGTTAAATGCACTCGAGTCAGACGTCCGTGATATCGCTGATCCATTGAAGGTCGACCGTAACTCACAATCATTCTATCAATTCCTTGATTTATCGAAGTCGACGGGTGCTTCTGCCGCGACGCTCGATAAAGTCATCGGTTCAAAAGGCATCTTTGCAAAATGTACGACAGGAAGTTGCGGACAAGCTTTCATCGACGCAGGTGCAAAATATGCAGTCAATGAAGCATACCTCATCTCGCATGCGATGCTTGAGACAGGCAACGGCACGTCGACACTCGCGATGGGTGTGACATGGAACGGACGTAAAGTCTACAACATGTACGGAATCGGTGCATATGACTATGATGCAATCAATACTGGCGCAGCTTACGCGTACAGCCAAGGCTGGTTCACACCGGAAGCAGCGATCATTGGTGGTGCAGAGTTCATTAGCACGAAGTACATCCATAATGCCTACGACCAAAACACGCTTTACAAAATGCGCTGGAGTCCGACGCGCCCTGGTTCCCATCAATATGCAACAGACATGGGCTGGGCCGTTAAACAGACGTACCAACTCTATAACCTCTATCAACAGATGGACAGTTATACGGCCGTCTTCGATATTCCAGTTTTTGCACGATAAGCACGACTTTGCTTCGCAACAAAAAAACGCTGTTCCCGTCATTGCGGAAACAGCGTTTTTTCTTTGACCGATGATTATGATTGCTCATTCATTTTAGCTTGGACCGTCAAAGGAGCTAGCATCGTTACCCACAGGGCAACCACTCCAGAAACAAGAATCACAATATCGCGTTCGAATCCAAGGGTCAACAACGTAATACAACTTGCGACCAGTACGAGACAGAGCGTCGCGATCATGACATGACGCGATTGTTTCAACATTTTTCTCATGTGGCATCTCTCCTTTCCTTCCATACTCGCTTACCATTCTAACAAAGATCAGGCCGCTTGTGGGGCAGTGACACGGGATTGACGACGCTTTGTGACGGAACTGTCATCTGAAAGTTTACGTTTTCGGCGCTTCAGACATTCATTTGGTACACTGTTAGGTAAGACAAGTTAAGGGGGAATTTTTTTGTTACACGAACACTCATTCACACGCGTCGACGGTACGACAGCGACGTTAGACGACTACAAAGGACAAGCTTGGCTGATCGTCAATACCGCCAGTAAATGCGGCTTGACGCCACAATTCGAAGGACTCGAACAATTGCATCAAACGTATCGCGATCAGGGTCTCGTCGTTCTCGGTTTCCCGTGTAATCAATTTGCCGGGCAGGATCCGGGCACGGATGAAGAAATCCAAGAATTTTGCCAAATCAACTACGGTGTCACGTTCCCTGTCTTCTCAAAAGTCGAAGTCAACGGCGCGCAGACCCACCCCTTATTCGCCGAACTAAAAGCAGCCGCACCAAACGCAGACGGTGCGGACGACGTCGAATGGAACTTCACGAAGTTCCTCGTCACGCGAGATGGTGAAGTGACACGTTTCTCACCGAAGACGAACCCAACTGATTTGACAGCAGCCATCGAACGCTTACTCGTTCGTGTCTGAACATGAAAAGACCACCGGCCGGATTCTTCAGCGAATCTGACCAGTGGTCTTTTCTATTTAAGGTGTGCCCGGTTCAAGGTGTCCTTTAATCATCTCTTCCGCGAGACGTGTCACGTCCTCGACATCACGCATTTCTGTAAACGAATGTCCCCAGACGTCAAGTCGTTCGATTTCTTCGATCGGCTGCGTGCTGAAACGTTCGCCCGTCGGTTCAAATGAACTGGCGATCGTCGACTCAAACGCGGCATACTTTAATAACCACGGTTTGTCCGTCAACAACTTCACGACCTGCTTCGGTTGTTTGAACGCGACGTCGCCGACCAGTACGACGGGGTCAAATCGCTCATGGAGCGGGTGCGTATATTGGACAGACACGACGAGCGCATGTTGGACATGCTTGTCATTTTGTCGGATGTACGACCGCGTCAAAAAATGTGGGACAAGTGACTCGGCACTATCTTTTGTCTGATGGATGCTTAAGCCATGCTCGGTCTGTACAAGATCAGGAAGAATCGGTTCGTACCCTCGATTCGCCAACTGCTGGTCCAGCTCTTTAAATAATAATAGTGTATGTTCGACGAGTGCCCGCACTTGACGAAATGACAGTTGAATCGATTGATTGATCATGAATGTGACCTGCCTTCCAAATGATATGGTAATATATAGTCTTTTACCCAGCTTAGACAGGCTTCATTCCTATTCTTTGAAAATCGTGCTAAGATTTCGAATTCACGTATTTAATCGACGCGTGATTTGCTCAGCACGACGAGCGAGACGCAAACGGGATAATTCGCTGTCTAACGTGATGCATTCGTCAGCATCATGAATCGATTCACAGATTAAAGCTGGCGCGTATCGACGTTCGACATGACCAGCAAGTATCACGCATGGTACTAAAGCTTCATTCGCCCGCTCGGCGACGATTGCGGGTAACTTCCCTAGTGCCGTTTGCGCATCTACTTTCCCTTCCCCTGTCCAGACGTAATCTGCCGCTTCGAGCCGTTGATCAAACTTAATCTGATTCAACAAAAAGAGTGCTCCAGACAAGATATCCGCCCCTAATGCCGCAGCAGCTCCACCTAACCCGCCTGCAGCACCAGCACCTGCGACTTCGTTGACACTGAGTATGTTACCGATTCGTTCGAGATGAACATCGAGCACATCAATTTCTCGCGCCGTCAATCCCTTTTGTGGTCCGAATACTTTCGCTGCCCCGTGCTTTCCGGCATAAGCAGCTGTTACATCTGCCAACACGTGAAGTTTGACGGCAAGCTTTGGCAAGATGATGTGTTCCGTCTCGAATAAAGGGTTGTCCGTCCAAGTAATCGGTTGACTTCGTCCGTCAAGCAACACTGCACCGAGTTCATACAAAAATCCAAGTCCTCCATCCGTCGTCCCTGTCCCACCGAGTGCCAAAAAAAATTCTGTTGCCCCTGCCTCCATCGCGCGGAGCACGAGTCGCCCGACGCCTCTCGTATGAAGAGTGATCGGCAAATCGGTTGCTCTAACCTGTCCAAGACCACAAACTCTCGCCACCTCGATGATGGCTTGTTCATTTTTCCTGGTATATTGTGCCCGAATCGGACGACCTGCTAAATCGATTGTTTCTGCTTCTGCTTGAACAAAGCCGTTTGCAAACAGCATCTCAAGTGTTCCTTCTCCTCCATCTGCTCCCGGGCTCCAGTCAATCGTCGCCTCTCGATCCCCTTGTAAAATCCCGTTTTGGACGGCCAACGCTACTTCCTCCGATGTCAAACTGCCTTTGAAACTATCGCTGATGTTGAACTACCTCCACCTACGCTTCGCTTAGAGGTGGAGGATTCCTGAGTGATCCGACCTAACGGTCGAAAATTGATCAGGCTAACCCCGTCGTCCCGACGGTTGAAGAAGCTAAGAGGCGTTCTGCTTCTTGTTTAAGATTCAATCCTGCGTTCACATCCCGGTCGTGATGGATCCCGCAACTCGGACATGTCCATTCACGCAATCCAAGATGTTTCACGTCTTTGTGTTGATGTCCGCAACTGGAACACAGTTGACTAGAGGCGAAGGTCTTGCCGACTTTCACGACGGTCTTTCCGTACCATCCCGCCTTGTATCCGAGCATGCGGAAGAACTCCGACCAACTGACCTCGGAGATGGACTTGCTCAACTTGCGATTCTTCTGCATGGTCTTCACCTGCAAGGTCTCGATGCCGATGACGCCGTGGTTTTTGACGATCTCGGTCGATACCTTGTGCAGGAAATCGGTTCGCTTGTTGGCGATCTTCTCGTGGATGCGGGCGACCTTCCGCTTCTGCTTCTGATAGTTCTTCGCCTCGGAAAGTGTTCCTTTCTTGTCCAAGGCCAACCGTTGACGACGAGAGAGTTTACGTTGTTCACGTGCCAGCTTTTTCTCAAGCGAACGGAAGTAACGGTCATTCTTGTACACCGTGCCGTCCGACAGGATGGCGAAGTGCTTCAACCCGACATCGACGCCGACGGATGAACCCGTCTTCGGCATTTCGTTGCTCTCCTGCTCGACGAGCAGGGAGACGAAGTATTTTCCTGAAGCGTTCCGCCGGATGGTCGCGTTCAAGATGCGTCCGACGACCTGCCTCGAGTTGGCGAAACGCACCCACTTCAGCTTTGGAATTTTGATTTTGGCGCCGACGATCGAGACTTCTGGAAGTTGAGACTTGCCCTGAATGTTCGTCTTATACGATTGAACAGGGTTGCACTTTGACTTGAAGCGGGGTCGTTCGTTCTGCTTCTGGAAGAAGCGGTCAAAGGCATCGGCAAGATGTTTGACGCTCGTTTGCACAGACGTGCTATCGACTTCCTTCAGCCAGTCGAACGCCTGCTTCAACATCGGAATTTCTTTCGAACAAGAACCGTAAGACAGTCCTTTTCCTGTCATTTTGTATGTCTCATCCCACTTCGCCAAAAAGTGATTGAAGACGAAGCGCGAACAACCAATCGTCTTCGCAATCAGGATTTCCTGCTCTTTTGTCGGATAGATTCTGAATTTGTAGGCCTTGTGAGTCAACAAGATTTTTCACCTCCTTCAAAAAGAATATACCCGAAAAGCAGGCTGGCGATTCATCTCCCACTTTCACTCGAGCTTCACCCTGATTGTTTAGAAGTGGGCGTATTCTCGCCTGATTTTGATAAAATGATGCATCCGTTATCCCTCCTGACGTTTTTGATTCAATCGGACATCGTTTTTTGATTCCGCTTCCAGTTAATGTTATTATGGACTTAATTTTCATAATATTTATTTGTTTGAAGAAATTATTTTCTTACAGGAGGTCTGTCGCATGGAACGCTGTTCGCTTTGTGGAACACCTTTAAAATCACAGGATACAGCTTGCTCCCATTGCCAGCATCCTGTGACTGAAAAAAAACGATTACATATGTCATCCACTTCATCGTCACACGTATCAAAGAAACGACATCCTCTGCTTTGGACGATTGCTGTCATGACGGTTTTCGTCATCTCTTTCGGTGCCTGGTCTTGGTTTGGTCCGACGACGGCAACGAAGATTGACAATCCGTCGAACGTCCAACCAATCGCCTTATCTGAATGGACAGATGAGGACAGTGCTTATAATCAAACGTATTCAAAAGAGAATCCACCGACTTCATATGAAGTCCTAAAATTCGTTCGCCAATATACACAAACAATTCCGGAGCTCGTGACGTACTCCGCAGCAAATGATTCGCTTGAAACATTTGCTGCGATTCAGTTCACAACGCTTGAGGCATTCCAGTCAGAGTTCGATGCCCTTCGCGCAATCGTCGCCGTAAGCGATCATCCAATCACGCCACTCCCGCATACGATTGATTTCAATCAGTTCCATTCAAAAGGGACGACATTCGAAGTCGAGACGACAGAAACGTATAAGATCGCTACCGTTCCGGAAAATCAGTTCGTGACGTATGACGTTCACTATACGGTTCGTCTGCATACCGACCACCTTCAAATCACGACCATCACGCGAAAGGAGGTCAACACATGAAACGATTGCTCTTATTGGTGCCCTTCTTTTTGATCGGCTGTATATCAGATCCAACAACACAGATTCAAGATGAGCTGGACAACAATCAATATACAAAAGCGGTCGATTTATCGACCGCTCATGACGAGATGAACGAGCCCGCCCGTTTGATGGTGCAGCTCGAACAGGCATTAGCCAGCTATCGTTTGCAGGATGTCGTAACCATCTCAAAAAAAATTGAACAGCTTAATCTTCCGGATGACCATACCGTTCGTGAACGGGCCGTCTCAATCCGTCTCGGTGTCGATGCGTTGTTACAGGACCTGTCGCGCCTCGAAGCGACCTACCGAGTCGATCGCAGTCTGTTGGATACAGGAGTGTCCGAAGAAAAATTTGACGGACAAGGTGACATCGAAATTCGATTCGATGACGAACACTCCCTGATTGCGACCTTCCTCTATGATGACTTCGGCATGAAAGAAGCACCCCGGCAAGGAACAGATGAAATCCGTTTTGAACCAGATTTGACGGCCCGCGTCCCTTTATCAGAAGGTGTCATCTCTTACCGCTTCATCCGCACGACCTTAAAAATCACATATGAAGGCCCCGGCGGAAAACGGATTTATTACTTGAAGCAACTAAAAGATGATGCGTAAACAGACAGATGACAAAATGGGACTATTCCGATAGCTGGAATAGTCCCATTCGTCTGCCAATATAACGCGAACAAGAAATGTCGTGTGATTTTTTATAACTTGGCGACGACTTCCGCACACAATTCATGGGTCGCCAAGCTGTCTTCCGCTGTAACGGACGATGACGGTTCACCATTAACGCTCGCAATAAATGCATCGACCATCTCGACGAATCCGCGCCGCTTGAGTGTCGCTTCCCAGTTGTCAAGCGGACGACGGAGCGTGCCTGCTTTCGTTAATTGATCGACCGACGTCACGTCCGTCGCAATCCGTTTTTCATGTGGTCCCATGACTTCGACACGTTCTTCTGTCACACCATTATTCCGGTTCATGATTCCGATTGCCGTGATCCCGTTCGCTTCGAACTGGATCGTCACGTGATGCAGTAAGTCGTCGACCTTTTTCCCGCGGACACTCAAGTTTTCGATTTTACCGCACCCTGTCAAAAAACGTAACGTATCGACGACATGGACAAAGTCGTCAAAAATGAATGATTTCGCATCTTCAATGAACGAAATCCGATTTTTTTGCATGACGATTAGATTCGGTTGTTCGACTTCTAATAACGTCCGGTGTGCCGACGCGAAACGTCGATTGAATCCTGTGATGAAGTGTAAGCCTTTCTCCCCTGCTAATCGTGTCAGCTCACGAATTTCCTCGATTTCCATCGAAACGGGCTTATCGATGTAGACATGGATGCCTGCTTCGAGCAGTTGTTTCGCTTGCATCGCGTGCACTTTCGTCGCCGAATGAATCATCGCCACGCCAATGCCTGCTTCCGTTAACTGATCAATCGATGTCAGTGTCCCGGCAAAACGATACGCATCACACAGTTGCTTCGCCTTGTCTTGATTTTCCGAGACAAGATAAATGTCTAAGTCGGACCGCTCCGCGTAGACCGGTAAGTACGCTTTTTGTGCAATATCCCCAAGACCAATGACTGCAATTTTCATGAATAAATCCCCCTCAGTTCTTTCTGTTCTACTCATTCCCTATGATACGTAGTTTCATACCTGGCGTGTAGAAAATTCTAGTTTTTTGAAAAAAAAGAGAATTTCCTTTTTTTGTTTTATGCTAGAGACATATTTGAACAAGGAGGGAATGAGATTTTTATGAAAGTATCGCTCAGAATTGGACTGACACTGTTACTGCTCGTCGCCCTATGTCTTCCGGCATTACCCGCACAAGCTGCCAGTTACCAGGTCGTCGTCACTTCGACGATCGGGGCGAACGTCCGAACGAAGCCGAGCACGAGTTCATCAGCGACCATCACGCGTCGCGCTCCGTACAAAGCGAAGTTCACAGCAGTCTCGTACTCAAACGGTTGGTACAAAATCAAAGATGGTAGTGCGTACCGTTACCTTTCGAATCAAGTCGCGAAAAAAGTCACGGCAAGTTCGACGAAAACGTATAAAATCATCGTCTACTCGAAGTATGGTGCGAACGTCCGTACATCACCAAGCACCGCGTCCTCTAAAAATATTAAACGGCTCGCTACATACAACTCGAAGTTTAATGCCGTTTCCTATTCGAATGGTTGGTACAAAGTAAAAGGGAAAGTGAACTATTATTACGTCTCGAGTCAGGTCGCGAAAAAAATCTCGACAAGTGCACCTGCGACTTCAAGTAGTTATCCCGTCGCCTCGATGCGTTATTTCAAACTCGGCTCCTCAAGTTATGAACTGTCAAAAGCCAGTACGACACGCCGTTATCCGGCAAGCACGACAAAACTGTTGACGGCCCTCGTCGCTTATGACGCCGCTGCCAAAAAAGGAACGCTCGATCAAACGTTCACTTTGACCTACTCTATGCTCGCCGTTCCTGCTGGAAGCAGCACGGCTGGATTCCGTTCGGGTGATAAAGTCACACTCCGTCAACTGTTGAACGGGATGTTGATTCGCTCCGGCAACGACGCAGCAAAAGCCATCGCCATCCGTACGGCAGGTTCTGAATCGAAGTTCGTCTCGTTGATGAACAGTCGTGCCAAAACAATCGGTATGGCGTCAAGTCACTTCATGAATCCGCACGGCTTCTATCATGCGAGTCACTATACGACAGCAGCAGACATGCAAAAACTCGCTAACACGTATGCTGAATACAGTTACTTGATGACCGTCAGTGGCCGAAAATCATACAAAACGACCGTCAAAGGACCATACGCCCGGACGTTGACGTGGTACCATACGAACACGTCGCTTCCAAACGAATCGCGTGTCTATGCGAGTAAGACAGGGTATACACCAGAATCTGCCTATACACGTGTCTTCTTCATTAAAAAAGGTTCGACGCGCTACGGCCTCGTTACGTTGAAAGGAACACTTCCACAAACGGAAACGACATTACGCGCTGTCTTAAACCGTTAATCGCCCGTCCCCTAGGAGACTTTCTTCGGAAACGCTTCTAGGGGATTTTTTTGTTCTGATTCCGTTTAAAATTTCACTTGCATTGGAAGCGAATTCATCATATGGTTAAAGCACAATCAGACGTCTGACGTCTCAATGGAGGTATGACCGTGGGAAATGTAAGTTTATTATTTGGGGGCGTTGCGCTCTTTTTAAATAGTTTGTCCTTGTTTGGAAAAGTTGATTTAAAGAGTGCCGGTGTCTTCAGTTTGTTGACAGGATTACTACAAACGTTCGTTGCGACGTTGCTCGTCATCGGTGCAGCAGGTGATCCGATCTTGACGTTCGGCTATGCGAGCATTTATTTGTTTGCCTTTACGTATCTGTATGTCGGCATCACGTTCATCTTCGGACTCGACGGGAGCGGCGTCGGCTGGTTTTCCCTGTTCGTCGCCATCGCTGCATTTTTCTATGCCGGCGTCAGCTTTAGCGCAGGCGACTGGATGAGCGGAACGACGTGGTTGTTCTGGACACTCTTATGGTCGATGTTCTTCATCGGAATGGGACTGAACCGCAATGTCGATGCATTGACGGCACGCGTCGCACTCGTCCTCAGCTGGTTGACGTTGATCGTACCTGCACTCGTCGGACTTCGTTTCGGTACGGCAGGAAGCAGCTACCAACTGTTATGGAGCGCAGCTGCCATCGTGACCGTTCTCTACTTTGTTTACTCGGCCTTGAAATTGTCGCCGCTTCGCCGACCTGTCCAATCATGATGTCCGACACATGCTACTACAAAACGCGCTGTTCCCTTGATGCTTACAGGGAATAGCGCGTTTTTTGGTTCGCAAGATATCCGCGTTTCTCGTCGCGCATTCTCTTCCCGAATCGTCTCCGAGCGGCAAGCTTTCGCGCCGCTTCGTTTCACTGCAGGGTCGCTCCTTCTTGCTCTTTCGCTCGCAAGCGATTCGTGTCAGGAAACGCGACGCATCACAGGCTTTCTAGTATTTCCTTCTATCAGAAAAGCTAAAAAGATTCGCTTCATCGTGACTCCTACGGGAAAAAGCGCAAGGTGACTTGCGCTGTCAGAGGCAGGCGAGACCCTGCACCTTGACCTGTAAGGGAGAGGGGCAACGGCTTGCGCCTCGCCCGAGGAAAGCACGGGAAGCAAGAATCTTTCGCACCATTTACATTGATCAACTACGTTTTTTGGTTCGTAAGGTCTCCTTTTATTCGGAAAGCTAAAAAGATTTGCTTCATCGTGACTCCTACGGGAAAAAGCACAAGATGACTTGTGCTGTCAGAGGCAGGCGAGACCCTGCACCTTGACCTGTAAGGGAAAGGGGCAACGGCTTGCGCCTCGCCCGAGGAAAGCACGGGAAGTAAGAATCTTTCGCACCACTTACATTGATCAACTACGTTTTTGATGTATAAGACATCCCATTTCGCATCACTCAATCCTTGGGTTTCCTTCTATCAGAAAAGCTAAAAAGATTCGCTTCATCGTGACTCCTACGGGAAAAAGCGCAAGGTGACTTGCGCTGTCAGAGGCAGGCGAGACCCTGCCCCTTGACCTGTAAGCGAAAGGGGCAACGGCTTGCGCCTCGCCCGAGGAAAGCACGGGAAGTAAGAATCTTTCGTACCACTTACATCGATCAGCTACGTTTTTGATGCATAAGACATCCCGTTTCGCATCACTCAATCCTTGGGTTTCCTTCTATCAGAAAAGCTAAAAAGATTCGCTTCATCGTGACTCCTACGGGAAAAAGCGCAAGGTGACTTGCGCTGTCAGAGGCAGGCGAGACCCTGCCCCTTGACCTGTAAGGGAAAGGGGCAACGGCTTGCGCCTCGCCCGAGGAAAGCACGGGAAGCAAGAATCTTTCGTACCACTTGCATCGATCTACTACGATCTTTCCCGCCACTTAACTCCACTTTCCGATTCGGAAGATGTCTTGATCCCAAGCAAAAACCCAGACACCGTTCACTTTAAAACCCCGCTCTATCTCAACGATTGTTGCAAACTCGTTTGCACCTCTTTCAGTGACTTCGCCGTCGGATGCCAGTAATAAATCTGATCCGACTCGATTCCACCACTTCCCTCGAGCGATAACGTCTCGACGTTCTTCAAAGCATCACGGTAGTCTAACGCAATTTTCCGGACGACCGGAAACGGGGCGTTCGTCTTGACGTTTTCACCGAGCACGCTGAGTACGTCGTTAAAGCGACTGAGCGAAAAATCTGCCGTCAATTTGTCTGCGACAGCCTGAACGACTTGACGTTGACGGATTTGACGACCGAAGTCTCCTCGAGGATCGTCGTAGCGCATCCGTGCATAGGCCAACGCTTCTTTTCCGTTCAAGTCGAGCTGCCCTACCGGAAACTGCATCTCGTAATACGAAAAATCGATGTCGTTCGTAACACGGACACCGTCAACTGCGTCAACAAGATCTGTAAAACCCTCGAGATTGATTTCAGCAAAGTAATCGATTCGGATATCGAGTAGGTTCTCGACCGTATCGATTGCCATTTCAGGCCCCCCGAAAGCATAGGCATGATTGATTTTATCGCGTGAGCCATTTCCGATGATTTCTGTTTTCAAGTCACGAGGTATGCTGAGCATCTTACTTTCCCCACTCGCAGGATCAATCGTTGCGACGATGATTGTATCGCTCCGTCCCGCCTCATCTCCATGCTGGTCGACCCCGAGCAAGAGAAAGGAAATCGTTCGTTCTTGTTCGACCGCTTCAATCGCTTCGACACTTGCCTCGACCGGCAACTGGACGTCTTCGAGCGTCTGACTCGCTTGATGGTAGACATACCCACCTGATCCGAAGAGAACGAGCAGTCCGATGCCAATGACCGTCAAGACAATCCACTTCCATTTTTTCATATCTCCATCCCCTTCGAATCAAGTCGATTTACGAATCTTGTTGGTTCATAAGCACCATGATTGCATTGCTCCAACTCCCGAACAGGGATGTGATGACACCAATACTCGGTACGTCTTGTCCTTCGCTAAAACGTTGGTAGCTCGCAATCGTCAAATGCTCCGTCTCGTATCTGGCTCGCCCTAGCACGAGCAATACTTCCTCTTCCGTCCACCGTTTTCGCGGAAGTTCGATGCCGATGATTTCTAGCGCATTCGTCCATGAACCGTATCGTCGTGCGATTGTCGCTACCGTCGGCCGATTTTTTCCGACCGCCCATTTCGTATAGGCTTGACTCGTTAATGTAGGTAATGCTTCCTGCGCTTCCAGTAATGATTCGATGATCCGACGCTCCATCTCCTGGACCCGTTCCTTCAAAATGTCTGCTTCTGATAATGCCTGCTGCCACGAGTTGAATTGATGGACGATATCGGTCAAGCTCGGCGCCTGATGCCGTTGCGCCCACTCACGATATGTCGCACTCGTGAATGGTTCGAGTTCCGCTTTCGCCGCTCGTAATGCCTCGATGATGTCGGATTTTGTATAAACCACTCGGATTTGCCCGATTTCAGCGCGTTCCAGCGCGATTTGCCAAGACCCAAATAACATCAGGATTTCCGCGACGGTCGGATACTGGGTATTCAGTTGCCAACGAAAATAGGTATTTGCCGTCAGTTCATTCTTCCCGTTCGCAGCGAGACGGAGTGCTTCGATCGCTTCCTCCAGATCGCTCATCACGATGTCTCCCTCCCACACATTCATAGCCGAACGTTGCGTCGAACATCCTCAACAATACCTTGACGAACGGAGCGAATGACGAGTGCTTGTTCCGTAAACGTCATCTGTGAGGCGGACGGCAGACAAAGTCCTTCAGCAAACAAGCGACCGCTGACATCAATCCCGTCACTTGTAATGAACGGGACATCCCGGTAGACCGGTTGCAAGTGCATCGGTTTCCAGACCGGTCGTGACTCGATGTGATCCTGTTGTAAGCGGATGATCAATTGATCCCGTTGTTCCATTCCTCCCGGTAATGTCAGAGCCGTCAACCAGCGATTGGCGCGACTCCCTTCAATCTCTGCTTGGTACTGTGTGGCGTCGAGCATGTCGAAAGCCCGCGTATATCGCTGAAAGATTTTCCGGCGTGCCGCGACGCGGTCTTCGATGACTTCGAGTTGTCCGCGTCCGATGCCGGCTGAGACATTACTCATCCGGTAATTAAACCCGACTTCTGTATGTTCATAATGAAGGACCGGTTGCCTAGCTTGCGTCGAGAGATAAAACGCCCGTTCAATCAAATGCGGATCGTTTGCGACAAGCATTCCGCCACTTGATGTCGTGATGATTTTGTTACCGTTGAACGAATAAATTCCGAACGTCCCGAATGTCCCAGTCATTCGACCGTTGATCGTCGAACCGAGTGATTCAGCTGCATCCTCAATCAACGGAACGTCATACTCGGCGCAAATCGCACTCAACTCTTCAATCTTTGCGACGACCCCGTATAAATGGACGACGATGACGGCTTTCGGCAGGCGTCCGCGTGTCGCGGCTTGAATCATGGCTCGCCGGAGTGCCGCGGGTGACATGTTCCACGTCTCCTCTTCCGAATCAATCAGGACAGGGCGGGCACCGACGTAACGAATCGGATTGACGGAAGCAACGAACGTCAACGACTGACAGAAAACATCGTCGCCCGTCGTCACACCGAGTGTCGCCAAGGCGAGGTGAATCGCTGCCGTTCCACTACTTGTCGCGAGGGCGGCCTCTGTTTTGGTATATGCGCGCATCCCCGCTTCAAAGGCTTCAACGTTCGGTCCGAGTGGTGCAACCCAGTTCGTTTCGAGTGCTTCCGTGACATAGCGTGCTTCTTGGCCACTGAGGTGCGGGATCGATAGTGGGATTTGCTTCATGATGTTTCCTCCCCTCTTGATGACAAGTGACGGATCGGTGTGCGATAGACGGGAAACCACTTACAATCGTTCGCTGACGGGTACTGCGTTAAAAACGTCCGATTCAATTGTTCATACGCCACTTCGTCAAGAATCGACGTCCCGATCGAAAAGAACGTATGCGCTCCTTCACTAAAGGAACGTTTATATAATAAAAGACTGTCTGATGCATCTTGTGAAGTACCGCCCCCAAGATGCATCGCAACCATACCTTTCTCCTTTGCACGTCGCATCATCTCTGCGAATAACAACTGATTCGGCCGAACCTTTAACTGGCTCGGATCGGACGCCCCGAGGTGATAATGGGCGAAACGACTTCCATATAAGACGATGCACCCGGCGATGATGTGACCATTTAATTCTGCAACCAATACTTCGGCGTCGAGTGTTCCTGATAACAGCTGTTTAAAGTATTCATCCGTAAAGTAATACCGTGGTGCTGCCTCGTGCTTATCCATCGTCAAGCGGTAGAGGTGTTTAAATTTCTCGTACTCTGTCGGTGCGGCGACACGGATCGTGACGCCTTCCCGGACTGCTTTTCGTACATTGCGCCGTGTCATTTTTGAAAAGTCACCGAGAATCGCTTCATATGAATCCGTCAGCTCCACCGTCACGGTCGCTTGGAGTCGCTGCGTCGAACGGCACCAATGCTTTCCCAGTTCGACGTTTTGTAAGAGTGGATGGAACCGAATCGTTTCGGTGATGATCTGTTCCGCACGACAATAGTCGAGAAAACGTTGACGGACTTCGCGGATTTGATCGAGTGACCAAAGCCCAACGAAAATCGGTCCCCCGTATCCGTAGGGTGTCGTGATGTCGTGATATGACGTTCCATCGATTGGTCGTTTCAAATAAGGGTAGATCAATGTCCCGAATTCTGTCGGATAGAAGAACATTTCCGGGATGCCTACTTCTTCAAGTGCGAAGTAGGCATGTTCGTAATAACAATCGAGGCGATACTGACTGACGAGTGCGTCCCATTCGGTCGGATCATGGATGAGTCGTTCATCGCTTAGCGACATCATGGGGAACACCTCCGTCAAGTCCTTTGAACTCGCCCATCCCCGTCTGATGTTCCGTCGAGTTCCCTTCTGAGGAGACGACGATTTTTACTGTCTTCATGAGAATATAGAGATCGAGACGAAACGTCTGATGTGCCGCGTACCATTGGTCTTGTTCGAGCCGCTCTTGCCACGTCGTCGCGTTCCGCCCATGAATTTGCGCCCAACCGGTTAGTCCAGGCAACACATCATGCCGCGTCATCTGCTCTTTCGAATAGTGGTTCAAGTAACTGACGAGGAGCGGACGCGGTCCGACGAAACTCATCTGACCGCGGACGATATTGAAAAATTGTGGGATTTCATCCAGGCTGAGCCGCCGAATCCATTCCATCGCGTGCGGGATCCGTTGTTCGTCTGGGAGTAAGAGGCCATCCGCATCCGTCTCGTTCGACATCGTCCGGAATTTATAAATTTTAAATAACTGTCCGTGATAACCAGGACGAACTTGATTGAAGAAGATCGGTCGACCGAGCTTCGTATAAATGAACAAGGCGACGAACAGGTAAACGGGGAGTAAGATGAGAATCGCGACTAGGCTGATTGTGAAATCGAATGTCCGTTTCATGATGACTTCCTCCTTTTACATAGTCGAAAAGAGATCGAGTTGTCGTTTGATGACATCAGCTTCGTTAAAATGTTTCATTGCCCGTTCGAATCCGGCCCGTCCCATCTCTGACGCCTGTTGCGGGTGTTTGACAAGATCGGTCATTCTTGCTGCCAACTGCGTTTCGTCATGGACTTCGACTAAATAACCGGTCGTGCCATCGATGACTTCTTCCCGGCAGCCGCGGATGTTCGTTGCGATGACCGGTTTCGCCGTCGCCATCGCCTCGATGATTGAGCGCGGGACCCCTTCTCGGTGCGATGGCAGGACAAAGGCATCGACTTGTTGTAAAAGTCGTGGCACATCTTCAACGAACCCTCGATACTCGATATTCGGAATCTCGCGTAGACGTTCGAGGAAACGATGTTTCGTCGTTTGATCCCGTTCGCTCTCCATCATTTCACCGGCGATGATCAAGCGGACATCCGGGTCTTGCGACACGACGTTTTCAAAAGCATTCAGAAGTTCGAGCACTCCTTTTTCCTCGACGATCCGTCCGATGAACAGGAAGGTGAAAGCTTCGTTTCCTTGCCGCGCCTGTGGATAGAATCGGGTCAAATCGATACCGTTCCCTAAATGCATCAACCGTTTCGTCGCCTTAAAACGTTTCCGGTTTGCCAGTTCATAATCTTCCCCGCTTTGGAGCAGGAGGTAATCCGTCGCGAAACGGGCGAGCCATTTTTCGACGGAATAGGTCAATTGATACGTCACCCGTCCCATCTTTTCATGAAAGTAAAAGCCGTGTGCCGTGTAGACGATATGCTTCGTCCCCGCTCGTTTCGCTGCGACCCGTCCGAGCGCTGCCGCGACCGGTGTGTGGACATGGACGGCGTCATAGCGACCCGTCTTTAAAATGTGAACGATCGAGCGGACAGTCTTCCAATTACTCGTCCAGTCAATTTTCCGTTCAATTGGAATGTCATGCATCGCAAAGCCTTGTGCTGCCAGCTTGTCAGAGGCTCCCGTGTCGGCACAAGCAATCCCGACATCATGCCCTGCGTCGCGCAGCGCAAGCAGTAACGGTTGCAGCATCGTTTCAGCTGTCGTATCAAGCGCGCAAACTTGGAGAATTCTTAAAGACGCCATAAGTGCACCCCTTCCGGTTTTTCAGCTGGTGCGAGCATCCCTTTGATGTCGACGACGACACCACGCCCCACTTTGAGTAAGTGTTTCGCGAGTAGCCAGTTTCCTTCGACGTACTCTTCATGACTGACGGCGAAGATGACGACGTCGGCTGGTTTAAGCTCTGTCATGTCGAGCAAATCGATTCCGTATTCGCGTTTCGCTTCATCCTTCGAGACAAGGCGATCGGTCACTTGGACTTCAATTCCGAATTCTTCGATCTCCTTGATTAAATTCGCGACTTTCGAATTCCGGATGTCACTGACGTTCTCCTTGAATGAAAGACCGAGGACAGTAACGCGTCCGCCGAGGACCGGCATGTTTTGTTTGATTAGATTTTTGACGAGTGATGTCGCAATGAAGCGCCCCATCGTATCGTTGATGCGTCGCCCGGCAAGGATGACTTCCGGATGATAACCGAGCGATTCAGCCTTCATCGTCAAGTAGAAGGGATCGACCCCGATGCAGTGTCCTCCGACGAGGCCTGGTCGAAACGGAAGGAAGTTCCACTTCGTCCCTGCTGCTTCGAGGACCTCGAGCGTATCGATGTCCATCCGGTCGAAGATGATGGCAAGTTCGTTCATCAAGGCGATGTTTAAGTCACGCTGCGTATTTTCGATGATTTTTGCCGCTTCTGCGACTTTGATCGATGATGCCCGGTGGACCCCCGCCTCGACGACGGCTTCGTACACTTCTGCGACAACATCGAGCGTTTTTTTATCCTGTGCTGAAACGATTTTTTTAATGGTCTTGAACGTATGTTCATGATCCCCCGGATTGATCCGTTCCGGTGAGTAACCGACGAAGAAGTCGACGCCTGCTTTAAGACCCGAAGATTCCTCAAGGACCGGGATACAATCTTCTTCCGTCGCCCCCGGATAGACGGTCGACTCGTAGACGACGATGTCGCCTTTATTAAGCTGGCGTCCGACAAGTTGTGACGCCCGTAAGAGCGGCGTCAAGTCCGGTTGATTTTGCGCATTAATCGGTGTCGGTACGGCGACGATGATGAAGTCACTCGCTTGAAGTGCCGCAGCATCCGTTACATAATTGACGTCCGCATTTTTTAAAGTGAACGGTGTCAGTTCGAGCGTCGCATCGACTCCTTCACGAAGTTCCTGGATGCGCTGTTCTTTAATGTCAAAACCGACGACACCTGTCTTTTCACCGAAAGCGATGGCGACCGGGAGACCGACGTAGCCGAGGCCGACGACGGCAATTGAACGGTTGGCGATGGGAAGTGATCGTGTTTCGGCTGCTGTCGTATCTGTGATGTGTTTGACTGCCTTATTCATGATGGACTCCTCCTATTTCATCGACTGTTTGATGATCAATGTTTTTCCATTCGGTTCTTGTTTAACTTGTTCGACGGACTCGAGCGTAATCAACATATCCGGTCCAAGCAATTTGCGCATCTCGTTCAATAAAATCTTTTCATGTTTCGGTTGGAAACGCTGATTGTCTGGAATGTAACGCAGTGTGACACGATTGAATGCGTATTGTTCGACTTGAAGTCGTAAGACCGAGTTTGGTAATTCGCGGGCAATTGTCGTAATATCACCTTCAAAGACTTTGCCCCGCTTCTCACTGACGATGAAACTTGTCCCCCGTCCGTCTATCGAGGCGATGACCGGTCCGTTCAATCCACATCCACACGTCTCATGACTGAGGGTCATGCGGTCACCAATCCGGTAACGGATCAGCGGGGTCCCGCGTGTCGTAAAACACGTCACGACGACTTCACCATCCGGTCCGTATGGTTCGATGATGCCTGTTTCGTGGTGCAGGTGCAGCTTCCGGTGCGTGCATTCAGAAATGATCGGAGCGCCTTCTGACGAACCGTATTGATCGAAGACCGGTGCGACGAATGCCTCCTCAAGAATCGATCGCATTTCTTCTGTCACTGTTTCTGACGTCGGAAAGATGGCAACGATTTTGAAATCGAGTCGAATCTTATTTTTGAGTAAATAACGGGCGATTTCGACCATCGCCGTCGGCGTCCCGTCTAACGCGACTGGTCGGAAACGATTCAATTCCTCGATATAGGCGGGAAAGTTTTCTTCTTTCATATGAAAAATCGAGAGCAGCAATTGATTGAGCGGACGATTCATCCGCCAAAAGATCGGCTTTTTCTGATCGACTGCCGTCAAGGTCCGTCCTGTGAAACTAGCCCGTGGCATCCCGCCGTAAAACCCGTGCTGTTCCTTAAAGTAATCGAGATGTGCCATTCGTTCTTGAATGTCCTCGCGCATGAAAGCAACCTGGAGTGACTTCCCGCTCGTTCCGCCTGTCCGTCCTCGGACAGGCGCGTCGACTTCCGACATGAATTCGTCGTTTTGCTGCCGTAACGTTTCTTTTTCAAGGACCGGAATCAGCGCCAACTGATCGAGTGACGTCAGCGGAAGTTTTATGTCGAGCTGTCGAAACAGCTCCCGGTAGTACGGGGTATGCTGGTGCACGAACAAGAGAAACGCATTCAAACGTTCAAGTTGTTCGACGCGATAGTCAAGCGACCGGTCTTTTTCGCGTAATTGCATCAGTTTTTGTTCATAACGGGCCCCGTACCGTTCATGCATCAGCTTTTTGCCATAAATGGATGTCAAAATATTCTGAATAAATATCGGAGACTTATAATAAAGATCTTCCTTAAGCGCCATCTTGGACCTCCTCCTTCAGCTGGTAATGACGTTCATACCAATCGATGAATGCATTGACGCCAGCTTCGACCGTCGTCCGTGGCCGGTAACCGATCGTCTCGAATAACGACGTGACGTCAGCGAAGCTTTCCGGGACGTCTCCTGCCTGGAGCGGCATACCATGTTTGATCGCCGTCTTCCCGAGCCGCCGTTCGATCAAGGCGACGAATTCGTTCAGGCGAATCGGACTGTGACTGCCGATGTTGAAGACCCGGTATGGAACGAAGCTCCGGTCTGGCTGTGGCGCCGCTTTATCAAAGGACGGATCAGCGACCGGCTCTGTCTGTAACAACCGATAGATGCTCTCGATGATGTCGTCGACATAGGTGAAGTCGCGTCCCATCTCACCGTAGTTGTATAAATCGATCGGTTGACCGTTCGCGATTGCTTCCGTGAATTTGAACAACGCCATATCCGGGCGTCCCCACGGACCATAGACGCTGAAGAATCGAAGCCCCGTCGTTTTGATGCCGTATAGACTGCTGTAGGTGTGGGCCATCAACTCGTTCGCTTTTTTGGAAGCGGCATAGAGACTGAGCGGATGGTCGACCGCGTCCGTCACGGCGAAAGGCATCTTCGTGTTCGAGCCGTAAACGGAACTGGAAGAGGCATAGACGAGTTGTTCGACCGGATGATGGCGACAAGCTTCGAGAATCGACAGGAAGCCGACGATGTTCGATGTGATATAGACGTCCGGTCGATCGATGCTGTAGCGGACACCCGCTTGTGCTGCGAGATGAAGCACGAGATCAATCTGTTCCTTCGCGAAGATGGCGTCGACGGCTGCTGTATCCTCGAGCGATACACGATAAAAGGTATAGCGTCTCGGATCGAGTTCGACTAAGCGCGCCTCTTTCAACGCCGGGTCGTAGTAATCGTTGACTTCGTCGAGTCCGATGACACGGTACCCTTCCGCTAAAAATCGACGAGCGGCATGAAACCCGATAAACCCTGCGATACCGGTGATTAAAATCGTTTTATTCTGCACGTTGTTCGACCTCCTCAAAGTGGTGAAGCGCCTGGTAGCGAATATAATGAATCGATGTGTAGACGATCAGGAGCATCGGAAACAATTTGTAGCGGTGACGGATTGCCGTTCCGACGTTTCCTGTCCCAAGACCAAAGATGAGTGCATTGACGATGAAGAGGAGCAACATGAACAATAAAACAGCAGCGTAAGGATGGTGTTTCAAATAGCGGAAGTGCCGGATTGTCAGTGCGAACAGCAGGAGATAAACGGCGGCGTCGAAGAAGAAGATGGCGATGTTCGTCACACTGGACCATTGCCACGGGAACGGTGAGAAGAGGAAATAAATCATCCGAAGCGGTGAATAGAGAATCATGTCAAGTGGTCCCGTGACAGTCAACCCGTTCAAGTAAGCCGATCCACCACGGTCATAACTCATCCCGCTAAACAATTGACCGTTTTCCGAGACGTGTGTGAATTTTGCGAACAAGACATCCTGAAAACTGTAGACGATGAAGCCGACGATCAGGACTTGCATGACCAACCGCTGTACTTTGGAAGCTTCGAAATCCATCCGACCGGTCGCATGATTATAAAAGGAGAAATAAACCAATAAGACGACGATTCCAATCGCGAGACCGGAATGGAAAATCGTACTGACGAAGTAAGCGAGGTAGGCCAGTGCCAAGGAAGCACCCGACTTATCAATCGTCCAGCGCACCATGTAATAGAGCGTATAGACAATACCGAGTGCGACGAGTTGATCGCGTAACAGGATCGGCGAAAGCAACAATCCTTGGGCGAAGAAGGCAAATAACAGCGTCGACAGGAACACGACCCGCATCGGCAGACCGAGCAGCCGAAGCGTTTTCGCGAGAATGACGACGGCGACGACGCCGAGGATGACGTTAAAGTATTGTGCCAAGATCCGTTCAGGTCCGAATGCAAGATAGAAGATGCCGAGGAACTTCGAGTAACTTCCGCGAACGACTTCGTTGAACATCGCTGGATCGAGATAGATTTGCAGCCCTTCGAGATGGAACGCCTCCGTATCATCCCCACTGTGTGGCGGGAGCCGAAACAGCTCAAGATCGACGAACATCAATCCGAGACGCACGATGAAGGCGGTGACGAAGACGAGAAATAATGGCGTCGTCTCCGAGTTTTTGAGCAAATACCAGAGCATCAAGATGGAATTGCCGACTAGCATCAACGTGATATAACTTTCCGGTGTCGAAAAGAGCGGCCGCAACAGTTGACTGAGCAATGCTTCGATGATCAGTAGAATGAGGATTGGCCGCATCTTTTTCCCTCCTTTAGCTACTTTGTTCAATCGCGAGCGGCAAGTTCCGCGGATAGAGCGCCCGGTAGAGCGCTGGCACCAACAAGACGATTTGCGTGACGGCGCATAACGCATAAGCTGTCGTCGCACCGTATAACCCATACAGTGGAATCAAGAAACTGCAGGCAATCAGATTGACGGCGACACTTCCGAAAATCGCAAGCGTCTGGATACGAAATTGCTGGAATCCCGTTAGTAACGCTTGGATGACGGTCGAATTATAGAAAAAGAGCGAAGCGACCATCATCAAGACGAAAATCGTATGGTACTGCACGAATGAAGCATTGTAGAAAATCGTCAACCCCCACTTTCCGAAGAAGATGGCCCCGATGATCAACAGGACACCGACCGCGTTTGTCATCAGCAGCATCGAGCGTGTCAGCTTTCGGAGTGCCGGGAGACTTTGTCGTTCGCCCGTCTCTGACGAAAAATTCGGTAAGAGCACGGCGACGAGCGAGTGGATGAACAAGCTACCTAAAACGAGCAAGTAAGCGATACTCGCGTAGTAACCGAGTTCTTCCGTCCCGATGGTTTGACCGACGAAGAGACGCGGGATGTTGGCATTCAAGGCAACGAGTAAGGCAACAAATCCGAGCGGGACGGCCTTGAAAAACAATTGCCGGCCCGTTTGGTAGCGATCGCTCATCGTGATATTTTCAAACCCTTGTCCAATCCGGCGGACGGTCGGTAAATCGTAGATGATCAGCATGATTAAGTTCCCAGCAATCATCGCGAGGACGAATCCGTGAATCGAATGAGTCGTAAAGAGGATCAAGGCTGCACCCGAGACGTTGATCAGACTTCTGAAAATCTTCGATAACGCGACTTCTTTGAACGCCATGTGTCCTTGGAGGAAGCCGTACGAGAGATCGGCGAACGATTCCATGTATTTATTGAGATAAACGAGTAACGTCAACAGTAAGATATCCGCTTCACCGAAGAAATAATAGACGATCAGTAAGACGAACACACCGAGCGTCAAGAGGAAGAACCGTGTTTTGATGAAAAGGGTGAAGTTCTTCAGCCCGGCCCGTTCCGCCGTCAAAATCGTGCTGGCATTGAGCCAACAAAACATGACGATCGGGGCCGTCAAGGCGAGAGCGTAATTGAAATAACCGATGTTGAGTGGCGTGCTCCATTTGATTAAGAGCGTCAAAATCATCCATTGGTGTAAGGAATAGGCCGTATCGGCAATGAAGATCAAGTTAAAGCGTGATAACTGCCGCGGTGCTTTCATTTATCTCACCTCTCATTCTCGCGCGATCCGGACGACTTCTGGCATCGCGACCGGGCGGCTGTCATTCGTCGCACCGAGCAGGTACGTCCGAAGCGCCTCTTCATCGTCGAGGCAACGATTGATTTCCCGAAGATACGGTTCGACGGAGCCGAAGGGCCGGGTCTTCCCAACTAGAATTTTCTCGAAAACCCGTTCGTCATGGACTTCTTCTTCTGCGAGTAACTCCTCATAAAGCTTCTCGCCTTTTCGAATGCCGCTGTAGACGATCGGAATCTGTTCTTCCGTAAAACCGCTCAAGTGAATCAAATTTTTCGCAAGCGTCGTGATGTTGACCGGTTTTCCCATGTCGAGGACGAACACCTCTCCTCCGCTTGCGAGGACGCTTGCTTGGATGACGAGCCGACTCGCTTCCGGAATCGTCATGAAGTACCGCGTCATCGCCGGGTCCGTCACGGTGATCGGTCCGCCTTTTGCGATTTGTTCCTTGAAGAGCGGGATGACGGAACCACGGCTGCCGAGTACGTTTCCGAAACGGACGACGGCGAACGTCGTTTCACTGTTGCGGGCGATTTGCTGGATGACCATCTCGGCAATCCGTTTCGTCGCCCCCATCACGCTCGTCGGATTGACGGCCTTATCAGTCGAGATCATGACGAATCGTTTGACGTGTGCTGCTTCCGCCGCAAGCGCGACGTTGCGTGTCCCGTAAATATTATTTTTGACGGCTTCGCGTGGATTATCTTCCATCAACGGGACGTGCTTATGGGCTGCCGCATGATAGACGAGATCTGGTTCGAACCGTCCCATGACTTCATTCAGTCGTTCTAAATCCTGAACGTCCGCGATAACGGAATGAAGGACCGTACCATCGGTCATACATTCGAGCTCCCGGCGAATCAAGTAGATGCTGTTCTCGCCATGTCCGAGGAGGATGAGCCGGTCGGGCTTAAATTTAATCAACTGACGACAAATCTCTGAGCCAATCGATCCACCGGCTCCCGTCACGAGGACGGTCGCCCCGCTGACGCTTCGTTCGATTTCCGTGATGTCGAGTTCGACCGGTTCACGACCGAGCAAGTCAGCGATGGAGACTTCGCGGATTTGATTGATTGATACTTTTCCTGACGCCAGTTCGACGAGCATCGGTAACGTGTGGGCTTCGACCTTCGTCTGTTTGATGCGATTGAGTAAAGCGACCCGCTCCGTGTAGGATAAGGAAGGAATCGCGAGCACGACCGCTTCGATTTTCTGTTCTTCGATGATGAATTCGAGTTGCTCGATCGTTCCGATGACGGGGACGCCGTGGATGCGCATCCCTTTGAGTTCTGCGAGGTCGTCGAGTAAACCAACGACGTTCAAGATGTGCGCTTTTTTCTGCTTTAACTCTTTCGTAATCATCTGTCCG
The DNA here is from genome assembly GCF_018618635.1 of Exiguobacterium sp. s102. Classification (NCBI taxonomy): domain Bacteria; kingdom Bacillati; phylum Bacillota; class Bacilli; order Caryophanales; genus Exiguobacterium; species Exiguobacterium sp. s102. The sequence continues at coordinate 83,658 of NZ_JACSML010000001.1, read as the reverse complement.
GAAGCTCCGGCACCGATGATTAACGTACGTTTACCGAGCGTCCGGTCCCGTTTCAGTTGAAGCGTCCGTCCGCGAATCGCTAAGCGGACAAATAAGATACCGTTCAGGACAAGTCCCGTTTGCAGGAAGACGGCGCGCTCGACGGCGAAGTCGAACAAGGCATACTCGAGTCCGAGTAAGACAAAGCTGCTGGCGACGACGACAAACAGGAGGACACCTAAATCCCTCAGACTCGCATAACGCCAAACGATTTGATAAAAGCGCATCCAGTGGGCGACGAGTGTTAGGGCGACCCATTGAATCAATGCGATTTCAATCGCATTCCGTAAATCGAACTGGACGGTCAGGTGAAGGGGATTGAAGAAGTAGAAGGTGACGACGGTTGCGGCGGCGATGATCAGTGCGTCGACCCCGCGTAAAAGTCCGATTTTCATATGGCGACGATACTGATGCAATGGTGGTGCTTGCATGACTGCTCCTCCTTCCCCGAATCATGAGTGTGGACGGCTGACGGCTTGTGGATAGGGTGCATCATCTTTCGTTGATTCAGTTGCTGACTTCTTTCCTAGTACACGGGAATAGACGATCAGTAAGCCGAACATCAACCCGAGTACACCGCCGATTGCCGTGTTCATCAAGATGTTCGGAGACATCGGTTTCGTCGGAATCCGTGCCGTCGAGAAAACTTCCGTACTGCTCGTATCAATCAACTGAGGCAGGTAATCTTGGAACACTTCTGTCATCGTGTTCGCTTGGATGGCAGCTTGTTCAGCTGATCCATCTGTAATGGATAAGGCGATGACTTGAGAATCAAGGTTACTCGACACCGTCAAGCGATCGGTTAAATCGAATAGACGCTTATCGGTCACACCCATCTTTTGGGCGACTTGATCGACGACTTCCGGACTTCGAAGAATATCTTGATAGGTACTGACGAGTGACGTCGAGGAAGTCGTGTCACTACTCTTTTGCGGTACGACGAGGATGTAAGCTGTTGCTTCATACGTAGGTTTAATGACGTACGTGCTGATCAGGTAACCGGCACCCGCAAACAAGATGGCACAGACGATGAGGATCCACCAACCCTTTTTCAATGTCATCAAGTGGTCTGCAAATGTTCTTTTTTGATGCATGGTATTCACATGGTTCACCCCTTTCTTACCTTGAACGTCGGAGGGTCATTGGTTATGACTTCACCTTATTTCCAAACGACTACCAAAACAATTAGAGCTTGGTGGAAATGATTAGTTTTTTTTCAGTAGTCGTTGTGCATGCGTATCATTACATCATCGAAAAATATCGTTTCACGAAAAAAAGACGATTCACAGAAAAATAATCGTCGTTCCTTCAAAAACATTCATCTTATCCGCATAAATATCGTTTATTTACGGGTAAATACCAATTTGATGATTAAAAAGTCACATAATCGGTAATAAGTCCTATATGAAGGGTGGATAGACTTTAGAAATGATGTTAAAATCCGTCAATATACCCGAGTCAATTGCCTTATTCATCCTATTGCTATTTGTGACGATTGATTTGTGGACGCGTCCGTTACGCTTTACGGATGAAGTCTTACCGGAGCATTGGAACGTCGTGACCGTCTTTTTATACCCGTTACTCTTTCTCATTTTTTATATCGTGTCCCGTCCGTTATACTTTCCGTTTCGGTCTCGTTCGCATCGACTCATCCTCGTCTTTTTGAGTTATTTGACATTACACACTGTCTTGTTTTTCTCTCGTCCCGCGACGGATGCACCTTTTTCACTCTTCTTTCTTTTGACGACATGGATGTTTCTGATCATCGTCCTATCACTCTCTTCTCCGCTTTTCACTCACTGGCACCGGTTCTTATTTCTCATCCTCTTTTATCAGGCACTATTTTTAGCGAGTTACGCCCTGCTCGTCTCGTTTGGACAATCCTACATCCCAATCGACAACTTGCAGTGGTTACGGATTGGTCCGATCGCGCTTCCACAACTCTATGTCGGGGAGCAAGGTAGCTTTCTACGCTTAGCCAGCTTGACGAACAATCCGAACGCATTTGCTGCTTGGCTTGTTCCTGGTGGATTGATTGCTTGGATTGCGGTCCTCCGTTCCATCACGACGAGTGCCTGGCGCCGTCTCTTCTTCTTTGGCGTTTCGCTGGCATTGATATGCGGAGGGCTGTTGGCAAGTGCTTCGCAAACGGGCATTTATTCTTTTTTTCTACTCACTTTATTGACGACCGTTCTATTGTTACCTTCGCGGCGACTACGTCTTCAGGTCAGCGCCTGTTACATCACCGGAATCGCAATTGTGTTTGGCGCCCTGTCGCTAAAGCCGGGACTCCTCCTCCATTTAGTCAGTTTGAATGGTCGCCTTGATCTTTGGCAGGCGGGACTCGCAGCTTCAGCAGATCGCTTTTGGGTCGGTCATGGTTTTGGCGCCGCAACGACCGGCTTATTTGAGCAATTGGGAGAAGAGACCCTTTACACGTTTCACAGTACGCCGATCGTTTTCCTCTATGAGTTCGGCATCATCGGGTTACTCCTCTACGTTTTATGTTTTAGTTTCATCTTGTTTCGTTTAATTCGGAATTATCGTTTTGACGACGTCGAGTCGCTCACACTTCTACTGCTCATCTTCTGGTTGTTGTTGCTTCAGTTTACAGAAAGCATCCTGATTCGACCGGGCGGCTTTTATTTCATCTGGCTCAATCTACTCGCATACGCGACATTCCGTCGCGACACACCAACAGACAGTACCCACACCTAGACGAACACCGACACGAAAGGGGTATGACATCATGAAGAAATGGACAGAACAACAAGTTATCGATAGTTTGGTCGAGGCAAGTCTTGCTTCACCTGCGTTAGACGCTAAAACATATGCCCGCTGGTCCAGTACTAAAGAAGTACCTTCGATCACGACGATCATCAACGTCTTCGGTTCATGGCGCGAAGCGTTGCATGCAGCAGGACTTTCATCGATTCGTCCCTACTTTTCCGATGAAGAAATCTTGACGTTCATCAAAGAAGCCTCGAACCGCCTTCATCCGTTTCATAGCAACAGTTATCGTGAATGGGCGAAAGCGAAACAGGGTCCTTCCTTAACGTTAATCAACCTTCGTTTCGGGTCATGGTCACGGGCCCTTGAGGAAGCACATATCGAGATGACACGCTCCGTCTGCATGACGGAAGAACGCATCATCAATGCGCTCCTCGAAGCATCGGACGTCCTCCCGCGTCTGACGACCCAAACCTATTCGATTTGGGCGCAAGAAAATGGGCATCCGACGGTCGCGACGATTGCCCGAAAATACGGCTCGTGGGTCGATGCCCTCGCGTGCCTTGATATCGCGCCTCCCCGCCGGAAATGGGTCGAAGAAGATGTTCTCAGCGCCTTAAAACAAGCGCAAGCTGAACTTCCTTCCTTCAGCATCATCCATTACCGGAAGTGGGCTGAAGGAAAATCTGTCCCGAGCACTTCGACGATCAATGCCCTCTTCGGAAGCTGGACGTCCGCTGTTCAGTGCCTCAAGCGTTCCCGTGTCTCGCTCTCATAATTCCATTTAAAAACGGGGCTGGCTCAAAAGAAATCAAAGCTTTCGTATGTATAACGTAAAGACGCATCAAGACATCAGGAACGAGAAAAGACGCATCGAAAACGCCGATGGCTCCGTAGGAAAAACGGAAACATCGGCGTTTTATTTTATATGCGGGACGGAACACGCGTTTAAATATCTGCATGAATTTTCTTCCTTACGGCACAGCTCAAAGATTCGCTTTCAGCATGCTCACGCTTATGACGCGTGAACATGCGATATCGAGATACAATCAGTTCGCGCTTCCATCACTAAGATTTCGGAACGACGTAGGAGCTATCCTCCGTCTTTTTAGTATTTCGTTTGTTCAAACTGTGCCGCCGATACGAGCGTCAGCGTATCGTGCTTCATCATGTAGAGGTTTTCCTGATAGTGACCGATATCCGGTTGATTGACGAGCCCGCATAAATTGCGCCAGACTTGAGCGGGGAAGTTGACACCACATGCATAGGCATGGGGATACCCGCCGCCGAAGCGGGGATTGATCTCCGATAAGTAGAGCGTTCCGTCGACATCGAAAATATCGAAATCGAGCGGACCGACCAGTCCAGAACCGGCGAGGACGTGCTCGACGAGTTCGAATACATCGGTCCGGAGGACGGAGCGACTTTTATCCGTCTCTCCGGCTCGCATCGCCAATTTTTCTTTGATGAAGATGGACGTGACTTCATGAGACAGTAGATCGACGTAGACATCGACGCCGAGTTCAGGCCCATCAAGAAATTCCTGCACAATCAAGCCGGGGCTCTGTTCAAATAATCGTTCGACTTCTTCTAATGTCTCGACGCGTCTTACGGCGATACTCGCACTCCCATTGCGTGGCTTGACGAAGACCGGAAAACCAACTTCCTTGAGTGCGACCGCTTCACGAAACGACGTGAGGGCATGATACGTTTTCGCATGCGGGATGCCTTGCAAGGTACAGTGCTCGAACATCGCGTACTTATCAAAACAAAGCAGACACGACGATGGCGGAGAAACGATGACCGTGACACCGATTGCTGCAAACCGTTCCGTCGCTGTCGCGAGCAACTCGAGTTCAGGGTCGATTAACGACAACAATGCCGTCACCTGCTCGCGTTGACACAATTCTAATAAATGATCGATGTAATCCGGCTGATCAATCTTCGGGACGATATGGTGGTTCGGTGCCATATAGAGTGCCGGTGCAAGTGGATTACAGTCTGCCACGCTGACCGCCCCCTCCTGAAACTCCTGAACGAAGTATTCGACCAGCTTCGCACGACGACCTGCACTCGTAATCAACAGATGAGGTCTCTTCATGTTGTCCGCTCCTTTTATAAGTTGTTCCTAAAGGATTCGCTTTTGCTAGACAAGATTCCTTCCAAAAAAACGTTGAACTGAGACAAAAGTCTCAAGACAGTCTAATCAGTTGCTCCGCTCGACGTTTTCTCCGAATGAATCGATACAATACAATACCAATTAACGCACCTGTACCATCTAATAAGACATCCTGAATCAACCCGGTTCGTCCGCCTGTTACAATTTGATGGAATTCATCAAAGACAGCAATCGTGATTGCCAACGTATAGGCGAATAAACCGGCTAGTACATAGGGACGCAACAAGCGAACGGTCAAGTCGACCAAGGCAAATCCGAGTACAATGAAAATCGATAAGTGCGCTGCTTTTCGAATAAAGAATTCGACAAAACCGGATGCACCAAGCGCTTCAACACTGACTTCTCCGTGATAATCAAATGAGATGAAGCGAAACGCCTCCACAAAGTCCAAATTAAAATAACGGGACAGCCCGGGCTTTAACGATTGCTCTTCATACGGCATCGAACTCGAAATAAATAAAATAATTAGAATAGCCAAGGTGATGTAACCGGACCAAGGAATTTTACGCATATAACTCGTCCTCCTTATTCAATACGCTTCTAGAATACCATGAGTTCTTCTTGAATTTCTCAGTTAATCGATGGAACAATTACTGTTTAGAGACCCTTTTAGTTACATAATTATGTAATTTGAATTACTAAAAAACTTTTTTTTACATTTGATAGGTTTGCGATATAGTCGAAGTGGTTATTTAGTACTATAGCAGTACCGTTAAAAGTAGGAGTTGAGCTTCACAGACCATAAGCTTTATCGTTGGCTGCTCTACCGATAAATCGATTACATTCTAAAAAAGGAGGTGAAGGATGTCCCTCTCCTGACTAACGTCTTGAGCGTCTGACAACCTATAACATGAACCGAGCTCTCGGGAAAAAAATCATGCAACTACGAAAACAGCACAAGTATACACAAAAGTATCTCGCTGAGCGATGCGGTGAATCGACGACCTCGATTTCTGCCTATGAACGCGGACAACGGATGCCAAGCACGCAATCACTTGAACGGCTCGCCATCGCCCTCAACACGACTGTCATTGATTTGGTTGATCCAGAGCACGTCCAGCATCCGACCCTTAGTGATTTTATGAGCCAATCGCTCGAACCATCGAAACCAATCGACTTTAAGCTTGTCCTTGAAGATATACTCGTTCACCTTACACTCTCGAATGAAGTTTACTTTAACGGTCGGTTACTATCACATGAAGTCCGTGAAGAGATGGCTGCCTCTGTCAATCAAGCCCTACAGCAAGGTCTCGAATCAATCGAAGTCTAAAAAACACGATGAGAAGTAGACAGGAACTATTCCCGTGCACTTCTCATCGTGTTTTTTTAGTTCAATCCGGTTTGACGATATGATGAATGTATAATGTTTCCTCTTCATATGTGGCTTCTAACAAACGACTAAAAAAAGAAGACTCTTTACTCTTTTCCGCAAGAAAAACCCGCTCGAACTTTTGGTGGGCTTGTTCAACGAAGCTAAATTTTAGTTCCCGCTCCTTCGATTTAAACGTCAAATATGTGCCGATTTGACCGAATGCATCCGGAAAGGTTTGCTCTTCCATGAATTGAAACGTTTCTTCCGGAAATAAGGTAGAGATGAATTCAAAACAGCTGGCTTGTATAGTCCGTGATTGTGCCATTTTTTTATCCATAACGTATTGATCCTCCGAATTTCATGATGGCTGCCCCTAAGTGATGAACTAGTTTAAATAATACCCTGACTTTAGACCCATTCAAACTAATATTTAAAATATTTTTTTAATCATTCTTCATTAAAAAGTCTAATCCGTACTTTAATCCTTAAACAAAAACAAGGGAGCAGATTATTAATCTGCCCCCTGTTAAAATTCATCCTAATTTATCAAATTCTAAGATGTGTACGGTTTTCCCTGCATATAGAGTACGTCCTGCATATTTCGATAGTTTCGCGAATTCAAAGAGAGTGGTTGGTTCATAGAGATGCTCGACAGCATAACTGACTTTCTCATCCTGATCAGATTTCAGATAAAGATTTAGTATCAACCGCTCCCCCTCCACCTTCTGTCCATAGAATAGAGCACAGTCCTTTACACGTTTTGAAGCGATCGGTTGCGTCTGTTGCTTTAAATGCTTGGCATTATGAACATTCACTAACAGTTGACCATCTGTCGTCAGAAGCTGGCGGATGTTTCGGAAAAATAACAGTAATTCGCCGCGTGAATACCGGGCAACCGTCGTCCCAGGCAAAATCAGCTTCTCAAATGCTTCATACCCGACAGCGTCGATTAAATCATAACTAAGACCGTATACTTTATGCATAAACCGTGAAGAAATTCCATTCAATCGGCCGGCTTCCGGTTCGACGAGATACAAATTATATCCTTCCTCAGATAACGTGTTGAACAAGCCCGGATCAAACGTTCCATAAACGAGGACACGGTCATTCCGATTTAAATACCGGCGATAAAATGTCAATTCATCGATTTCTGCCAGTTGCATCGTTTCCTGATGCAGACGCATGAAACGGTTATCTGCGTTGAAATCATCGAGCACGGTCACTCTCGAATAACTTCCTTTTCGTGAAAATGGTCCAAAGAGTGGTACGTCACCCATGATACATCAACTCCTTATAGGCTTGAATGGCTGTTTCATAATCAGAACCGAGACGTTCCGGCAATACATCGAACCGGTCTTTTTGATCGGCTTCTAAAATCCATAAAAAGACTTCATCTGTTTCAAACAGCTGGTTCGTCGTCAGTTCGAACACGAACGCCCCTTCGCGATTTTGAATGCCAATCATCGTCAAGGGACCGAGCTTTCCGGCCGTCCGAGGTAAATCCAACTGGGTATATGGAGTGACAAACTGACTTTCGGTCAAGAAGGCCGAGGCCAGCTGATACAGTAAAGGATACAATGCGAGTTGAAGGTGTGGCGCGATCGGTGCGAATGTCTCCCGTTGACGATGACGCAACTGACAAATATCAATCTCTTCAAGCCCGCTCAAGCAGATTTGTTTTCCGTAATCTGCACAGACGCCGTCTTTAAAAATAAATAGCCGATGAGACACGGTCATCCCGGTGAGTGTCGCATAATCGAGAATCCCCATATAGTGTCCCGGGTTCGGTACGCGGCTCGTCGTCTGCCACGTTTCGAAGGCAGCTTCTATTGCCGTTCGACTGACGACGGCAAGGTGTGCCTTGATGTCGAACGACAGGGTATCCGAGAAGGCGACCAAGACCGGAACGCGGCTCATCAGTTCAATGACCGGTAAATCGTGCCGTGTCGATTGGTCGATGTACAGTAAGCTGTTGATCGTCATCTGATCGAATAGTGCCGGATTGATGGAATTCAGTAGACTCGTCTCTTCTGCGTAAATATGCCGGAGTGGTTGCGGATGCCGGGACGTCGCGTCCGGATAGACACCTGTGAATAAAGACATCAAGGCATCTTGTAAGGCAATCGGTTGTGAGTCAGCGAGCGGTTCTTCGAACAGTACCGTGATGCCGTCTAAAAAATACGGATCCCCAAACAAAACGTCCCCCCGGTCATTAATCAAATGAAACTGGACATGCAGCATCCGTTGTTGAAGATAGGCGACGAGTCGCATCGTCCGTTCGCCGCTCCCCCGAAGAATGAACAAATAGTGTTCAAATTCTTGAAAATCCATATAATCCAGTAAATCAAGAAACGTGTGCACATTGTAATCGTAATGATCGAACGAAAAACGATGCGACTGACAAAAAGCGATGAAGTCCGATGTCGGTTCAAGCTGGTGGAGCCAGCCTTCACTCTCAGCGAGTACAGTAAGTCCAATCATGTTCATTCTCCTTTCATCTGAGTGTGTAAAAAAATGGCTTCAAACCGTAACGAACGGAATGAAGCCACGCCGTTAATGGACGTTTTTTTAAGATGTTTTAGTGCGACGTTTCGTCACCGGTTTGACGCGTTCCATCTCCCGACTAGCCAAGGGTGCGACCGTAACCGTAGAAGCGTTTAAACACCAGCCACAAGATGAAATCGTACGTCGCGATTCTTTAAAAATGAGATTCATAGGAAATACCCCTTTCTTCCGTTTAGAATGGATAATCAAAATCGTTGACGAATTATCACAGTAAAAAGTTGGTTTTGTCCGGGCATCACTTCTATAATAAGGAGATAGACACGTAGTCGAATCCACTTGATAGAAAGGACCGAACCCATGGATCAATTCACGTCACCCCAGATTGGCCTCGCCCTTCGCCGTCTTCGCAAGAAGCATAACTTGACGCAGAAGGATCTAGCGAACGGGATTTGTAGCCAAGCGGAGATCAGTAAGATTGAGAGCGGCACACATTCACCGACGGTTGATTTGTTGTTTGCGTTATCTCGGAGATTACAAGTTCCGATTACCATGTTTTTAAATATAGATGATCATTCAGACTCAATCAGATTAATCGATGATGAACTTTTAACAAAGTTTCAAAACAAAGATTATAACGAAATCTATATTCAATCAAAAGACAAATTAAAATTTTTAAGTGAGCATGAGGAATTAAACTCTCTTTACTCTTATTATTTACACTTGAGTTCTTATCGTATGGGGAAAATAGACTATCGAACATGTATTGTTGAACTTCAAAGACTTTCACAAAAATATATAAATTTGTACTATTCGCCTAAGATGTTGATTCGTATTAAATCAGCGATTGCGACAATATACTACGAAAAAAATAATTATTTTCATGGTTTAAAAGTATATGAAGAACTACTATCTTTAAGCTTTGATAGCGATGAGTTGTTGGTCGAAAAAATCCGATTATTATATAACATTTCTAAAGTACTAGTAGCTATAAATAAACCTCAAGAAGCTCTTAAGCATATTGATGATGGCATTTATCACAGCTTGAGGTTTAAAGATATGTCTCTTTTAGGACAACTTTATTATCAACAAGCTTATGCATTAGAAATGCTAGACTCAGCTTTAGAAAATATTCAAAGTGCATACACTAAAGCTTATATGCTATTTGATATTTTAGGAATGAACGAATATAAACAAGTACTTTTAAAATATAATAAAGAGTATTTAATTTTACCAGTAAGAAATTAAGCTTTGTTCTTCACTGTGAACTCACCCGGGAGACGGTCGATTGCTACGTTCTTCACTGTGAATTCGCCTGGGAGACGGTCGATTGCTACGTTCTTCACTGTGAATTCGCCTGGGAGGCGGTCGATTGCTACGTTCTTCACTGTGAACTCACCTGGGAGACGGTCGATTGCTACGTTCTTCACTGTGAACTCACCTGGGAGACGATCGATTGCTACGTTCTTCACTGTGAATTCGCCTGGGAGACGGTCTTTGTTTCCTGCTACGTCTACTTTATTTAAAGAACCAATCGATCCTAATCCGATTGAAGCAGTTAAAGTAAGTGCGCCAACAACAAGACCTAATTTATTTTTCAAGTTCATGATTAATGACCTCCTAATATTTTTATATGGCTTATTGATATCATCATATAACCTTAGACCCCCTCCAAATATTCGAATACGAATATTATGCGTATTTTGCACATTATTTACACTTCTCATTACTTTAGTCGCGGGTCATACGTCCCGAAAGTTGTGCAATTTTTACATTTAATCCACTTTTGTGTCGAAAATATGTATAAAAATAGATTTTTTAGAATATTCCTTCATACCTATTGTATTCTTAATCCATCAAAAAAAAGCGATTTCCCTGACTGAAACATCCAGCCAGGAAGATCGCTTGTTCATTTAGAAGATCGACGCAGTGTAATGAAATAACCTACCCCTAACAGCAGAATCACGCCTAATAAAATCGTACTGATCGTCGTCCGTGTCGGTGATTCCGGTATAAAAATGCCAAGCAGTAAATTAATTGCGGCAATGATGAGTACAAGCCAAACAATTGTTTTAGGTCTCACTGTTGTCCCCTCCATTCTAATGGCGTCATCAATGTAAAGTTCCCGCTAAGAAGACGAGGTCGCTTTTCAATTTCCCGCGGCGATATGGTATGTTGAGAAAAGACCAGTCTTGAAGGAGGAACGATTGTCATGAAAAAACTCGCTGTGTTTTGTGGCTCAAAAGATGGAGCATCACCGCTTTTCAAGGAAGCCGCCGCGACGCTCGGCACGGTGCTTGCGAAACAGGATTACGGACTCGTCTATGGTGGTTCGCGTGTCGGAACAATGGGTGCCGTCGCAGATGCCATTTTATCCGCGAACGGACAAGCCATCGGTGTGTTACCACACTTTTTACAGGAAAAAGAAATCGCTCATCCGAACCTGACAGAACTCCACCTCGTCGACTCGATGCATGACCGAAAAGCAAAGATGGCGGAACTTGCGGACGGGTTCATCATCTTACCGGGTGGTCCCGGAACGATGGAAGAATTTTTCGAAGTCTTCACGTGGGCCCAGCTCGGTCTCCATGAAAAACCGTGCGGCATCTTGAACATCGACGGGTACTACGATTCCCTCATCGCGTTGTTCAAGCAGATGGAAACCCAAGGATTCATCATCCCCGAGCATGCAGCGATGCTGCTCGTCGAGTCAACACCTGAAGCCTTACTCGAGCGTTTTCGTCAATACGAAGCCCCTCACGTCAAGTCCTACTTGAATACGGATCAAACGTAAACAATCTTAATCACTGTTTAAAAGAGGGGGAACTCCCTCTTTTTTTAAGTTTCCCACTCCGCGACATACTTCTTCAGTAATGCTTTGACATCCTCTTGAATCTCTTCGTCCTTCAGCGCGAAGGCAAGCGTCGTCTCGACGTACCCCATCTTTTCGCCGACATCAAACCGTTCTCCTTTGATGTCATACGCATAGACGTCCTCGATTCCATTCAAGCGTTCAATCGCATCCGTCAATTGAATCTCGCCCCCTGAACCCGCCTGTTGCGTCTCCAAGTACGTAAAGATCGCCGGTGTCAAAATGTATCGTCCGATGATTGCCATGTTCGACGGCGCCGTACCTTGCGGCGGTTTTTCGACGAATTGCCGGACGTGGTACCGATTCCCGATTTGTTCAATCGGATCAATGATCCCGTAGCGATGTGTATGCTCCGGTGCGACTTGTTGGACGCCGATGACGGAGGACGCTGTCGTCTCATACTGATCCATCAACTGTTTGAGACCGGGACGTTCTGCGACGATCAAATCATCACCAAGTAAGACGGCGAATGGTTCATTCCCAATGAAATGACGGGCACTCCAAATCGCATGTCCAAGACCTTTAGGTTCCTTTTGCCGGATATAATGGATTTCTGCCATCGTCGTCGAGGCGTCGACTTCTTTCAATAGCTCGAGCTTCCCTTTTTGCCGTAATATGTTTTCGAGTTCCGGTGCATGATCGAAGTGGTCTTCGATTGCCCGTTTATTTCGTCCCGAGACGATGATGATTTGTTCGATTCCTGAAGCAACGGCCTCCTCGACGATGTACTGAATCGTCGGCTTCGTCAAAATCGGAAGCATTTCTTTTGGCATCGCTTTCGTCGCCGGCAGGAAACGTGTTCCGAGTCCCGCTGCCGGAATGATGGCTTTTCGAATCTTCTGCATCCCGCGCCCTCCCTTATGCTGAATCGTCTAACGCTGTACTGTCCGTTGTACTACTTCTTTTTTTGATTCGCGTTTCCCTGTTTCCTCGACAAAAAAGACCAGTGACACAAAACGTATCACTGGTCGTTGGTGTTTAAAATAAGTTGGCGATTGCGTCAGTCAGTGATGCAAATGATGGCGTTTCATCGATGACCATCACACTGCCGGCTGCGAGTACGAGCAACCCGAGTCCGGACAAGATCCAGCCTGGATGTTTGACCGTATCTTCAGCATCGACGTTCTGCTTACGCGGTGTCGCGTTTTCTGCTTGTTCCTTTAAGCGATCTTTGCGGTACTGGTGTTGCTCGTCTTTCGACAGTTTCTTGTATGACGTCAAAAACTGCTTATACTGCGGCACGACTTCTTTTGTCGTCCCGTCGAGTTTGACTTGACCGTACTCGAGCCAGATGACACGTTCACAGAAGTTGCGAATCTGTGACAATGAGTGGCTGACGAAGATGATTGTCTTGCCTTCGTCCTTGAATTCATTCATCTTATCGATACACCGGTTATAGAACGTTTGGTCCCCGACCGATAACGCTTCATCGACGATCAAGATATCGGCATCGACGTTGACGGCGATCGCGAAGCCGAGACGCGACTTCATCCCGCTCGAATATTTTTTAATCGGTTGGTCGATGAAGTCCCCGATGTCCGCAAAATCGATGATGCCGGGCATCCGGCGGTCGATTTCTGCGTCGTCCATCCCGAGCATCAAACATTTGAGCCGGATGTTCTCGCGCCCCGTCAAGACACTCTTCAGTCCTTGCGAGACGGCGATGATCGCGACTTCACCATTGATTTCGACGTCGCCTTCGTTCGCATAGATGATACCGGAGATCAAGTTCGATAGCGTCGACTTACCGGAACCATTGATGCCGACGAGACCGACGACTTCTCCTGATCCGATGTCGAGCGTGACGTCACGGAGTGCCGTGAACGTCTTCACGCTCTTGCTTTTACTTTTGAATAACAACTTAAATTTTTCTTTCGTCGTCGTAACCATGTCAAACCGTTTCGTGACATGTTCGAGTTTTATCATAGACATAGCGATTTCCTTCCCTTAAACAAGCTCGGTGAATGATTTACGGAACTTAATGTGTAAGTAAGTTCCGGCTGTGAACAATAGAAGCGTCACGCTCCAGAAGTAAAGTCCCGTCGGCCATTCCTGCCAGACCCAGGCACCGCCCAGTAAACTCGACCGGTAGCCTTCGACTAGGTAGAAGACCGGGTTGAGACGAAGCAGACCATGTAAGACGTCCGGGAATCGTTCAATGTTCCACAGAATCGGTGTTAAATAAAAGAGCATCCGCATCATCGATTGTAAAAAGAGTTGAATGTCTTTGACGAGCGTAATCAATGTCGAGAAACAAAGTGAGAACGCGTAGACGAAGATGTACGTCGCCGCCATGTAGTACGGCAACTGGAGCAGCTTCCACGTCATCGGGATTCCGTTCAGCAAGATGACGACGAAGACGATCAATAACATCGCGAAATGCTGGTACATCCGCGACAAGATGACATACGACGGAATCGCACTCATCGGGAAACGCATCTTCGTCACCATCGCGAGCCGGTTGTTGATCGAGTTCGAACCCCGGAGTAATGCGTCATTGATGAAGAACCAGACGACGATCCCGCAAAGAAGCCAGACGATGAACGGCGTGTCGCCATCAACGTTCTTGTTGCCTTTCAGACCGACACCAAACACGAACCAGTAAATAAAGATTTGTAATCCGGGATTGAGCAGCTCCCACAACAGACCGAGCCGTTGCTCCGCATGCGCCGATTTTATTTCGTACCGTGCCAGGCGCCGAATCAGTGGAAAATTCTCCACTTGTTCGCGGATGATGTTTTTCATTTCTTTCAACATAAGTTAAGTTCCTTCCGATCCGTAGAGGTACATGTATTTTAGTTCAGTTACTTCCAGTCAAAAATGACGGATTCGATTCGCGATCGTTTCAAACGAATGCGATCCGTTAGCAGTGCCTCTCGCCTGCCCGATTCGATTATTCCCCCTCTCTGCTTGAACAAATCTTTCATATTAAAAGTCGTTGATAACGACCATACACTTAGTCAATTCTAGCCATCGTTAAAAATCGTGTCAATGTATTGAGGAAACCGACACTAAACTGTAGCTTTCTAAACGACAAAAAAACTGCCCTCATCGATGTCCTGGGACACGTAACGGAGACAGCTCAAAATCAATTACATGCATACTACCGATCGTCGTCGGCGGTGAAGATAATCCCCATCCGAGTAAGGCAATCATCAAACAGAGGATCAAAACGACTAAACTTCCTCGAATCGCTTCATTCATTTTCAGTTGATCATCCTTTCACACGTTAGTCCATTACTTTATATGATACAAGAGAGAGGCACTAAAAACTACAAGCAAATTATCAAAAAATGGGAATGACACATAAATTTCTCGCAGTTTTTTATTTCCTTTTGAATCAATCCGACATATAATGAAAGCGTTATCATTTGTTTTTCACTCACTTTTTCAGTGTCTGCAGTCTAACAAGCAAACCTCTCCAATCGGTTGTCCCGTCGTCCGACCTAAGAATTTACGTTTTTTACAAAACATTATCCGCACAGTGCTTTCTAAAACACTTATAGTAGAAGAAGAGGTCAACGATCGCATTTTGACCTTGCATTCATATACCCACTTTGAAGGAGGATTTTTACGTATGTACAAATCAAAACCGCTTTACGCGGCAGCTGTCGCTGTCGCCTTGACGACATCGGCAATCGTGCCGGTTGCGCAAACTACTGTCTCTGCTGCAACCCATGTCAAAGTCAAAACGGTCAAACTCAAGTCACTCGTCTTCAAGAAAGGTGCCTCGGTCAAATTACCCGCTACATACAAGGGCGAAAAAATCACGTGGAAGAAGTATGACCGTCACATCTTTAACCGTTTCCAAACGGTAAAAGGGACATACGGGAAGAAGAAATCACCAATCGAAGTGAAGATTTATATCCAAAACTATGCCGTCAAGTTCGTCGAGAGCGTGAAAGAACAGACGATCTACGTCGGTGAAAAACCGGTCTTACCGAAAACACTGGCTGTTCTTTACGCAACAGGCCGTGTCTATGACAAACCGGTCCATTGGACAAAAGTCGATACAGATGAAGCAGGCGTCAAATATGCGGTCGCAAAATACACACGTCTCGGTAAAACAATCACACTCAAAGCAAAAATCAATGTCCTCGACGTCAACAAGGATGATTTCTCAATCGGTTTACTCCACACGAATGACACACACGCGAACCTCGACAAAGCAGCGAAACGTGCAACTGTCATCAAGGAGCTCCGTGCGAGCTACAAAGCAGCCGGCAAACCGTCACTCTTACTTGACGCAGGAGATGTCTTCTCAGGCTCACTCTACTTCAATAAATTCCGTGGTCAAGCTGACCTCGAGTTGATGAACTACATGAAATACGATTTGATGACGTTCGGTAACCATGAGTTCGATCTCGGGGACCAGGACAACCATCAAGCCCTTCAGGATTTCGTTACGAACGCGAAGTTCCCGTTCATCTCAGCGAACGTCGATTTCAGCAAAAACGAACTGCTTGCGGGACTCCAATCGAAAACAATCACAGCCGGTCCTGACAAAGGACGGATTTACCAAGGTGTGATTAAAGAATACAAAGGACAAAAAATCGGCTTCTTCGGGTTAACGACAGAAGAGACTGCGGAAATTTCAAGTCCGGGTACGGTCGCTTTCGCGAACTACATCGAGAGCGCAAAAACAGCCGTCAAAAAACTTGAAGACCGTGGCGTCAATAAAATCGTCGCGTTGACACACATCGGTTTCGATGACAATGCCGCAGTCGACAATGATCAACTGCTCGCACGTAACGTTGACGGCATCGACGTCATCGTCGGAGGACACTCGCACTCGAAACTTGAAGCGCCAGTCGTCGTCGACGGAGAAGACGTTCCAGGTAAAACAGAACCGACAATCATCGCGCAAGCGTATCAATACGGTGATTTCCTCGGAAATCTCGATTTGACGTTCGACTACAAAGGGAAATTAACAGAGTACAACGGTTCGCTGATCGACGTCTCAAAAGCAGCAGAAGACGCGAAAGCTGCTGAGATCCTCAAACCATATGCGGATCAAATCGCTGAACTTAAAAATGAAGAAGTCGGTGCGAACATCGTCAATGAACTCACAAACCCGCGTGGCGAAGTCAGTGTGCGTAACAGCGAGACGGCACTCGGTAACTTGATCACAGACGGCATGCTCAAAAAAGCTAAAGAATACAACAAAGATGCTGTCATCGCGATGCAAAACGGCGGCGGTATCCGGGCAGCAATCAATGCCGGACCACTCACAGTCGGTGAAGTCTTAACGACACTCCCGTTCGGTAACACACTCGCGACTGCGAAAATGACAGGTGCAGAAATCAAGGACCTCCTTGAAATCAGCGTCGGTGTCGCTCCAGTCGAAAACGGTGGGTTCCTCCATGTATCGGGTATGAAATTCGAGTACAACAGCAAAAATGTTAAGGGCGAACGTGTCACGAAGATGGAAGTCGACAACAACGGGACACTTGAAGCAATCGATCCTGCGAAGACGTACGTCATCGCGACGAATGCTTTCACTGCGAAGGGCGGCGACGGTCTCACACCATTCGCAACTGCTTATGCAGATGGACGCGTCACGGATCTCGGTCTCTCGGACTGGGAAAACCTCCGCGACTTTACAGCATCACTTAAAGAAGTCGATTACAAAATTGAAGGACGCATCGTCGATACAGCAACGATGCTCAAATAAGAGACAAGACACAACGAAAAGACGCTTTCCCTTTACCGGGAGAGCGTCTTTTTTCATAACGTTTGCGGTACATTTTGTTTCAGTAAAAGAATGATGTCGTCGAGTTCATATTCTTCCGCAAGCATTAACGGTGTATAGCCTTCCTCGTTTTTAATCGTCGGGTCGGCCCCTTTCTCAAGCAACAGCTTTACGGTCTGCTTGCCTTCGCCTTCGACGGCATGGTGGAGCGGCGTATAGCCGTCCTCATCTTGCTGATCAATTTTCTCACCTTGTTTCAAGTACAAGGCGACGAGTTCCTGATTGTTACTGTAGACGGCCGTGATGAACGGTCGCTCCCCGAAGTCGTTAATCGCATCGACGTCGCTGCCGGCTTTAATCAAAGCGTCAAACACACCTTCAAGCCCCTTACTCGACTTTCGGTATCCGAGGTAATGCAGGGCCGTATCACCGTCAGCATCGACGGCCTGCATATCACTCGTCGGTAACAGCTGTTCGATTTCCTCGAGCGTCCCCTTTTGAATCGCCGCCATCAGTTCCGTTTCACCTAAGTCCTGCTCGATTCCGGCTTCTTGTTCGACGAATGTCGTCAAGTCAGCAAACAGTTGCGGGACTTGTCGACCGACGACAGCAAGCCCGAAGAGCGCGACCAGCGTTCCGCTCATGACGAGCCCTCGGACGATCCAACGCATCGTCTGCCGATGTGCAGCATCGATTCCGGTCGCTTGTAGACGCCGTAAGACGTCCGGTTGCTTCCGAAACAGTTGTGCGATTTCTGTCGCGAGTGATGCCCCTGCTTGTTTTTCTGTTATGTAGACGTTCATATCAAGATTTTCCACTATCGTCCGACCGACCGTCGAACTGATGATGCCACGTACGGCAACGTCACGCGGGACCCGTCGAAGCGCCATCCGGTCGACCGTTTCCTCACAGGCACGTACATAGGCCGCGCGTAAAAAGGGCACCCAGCTTCCGAGCAGGAGGACAAGACGTTTTTCAAGATGATTCCGTTTGACGTGCGCGAGTTCTCGGATGATCAAAAATTCACCGGTATCGTCAAGCGACTGGTACGATGCCGGAAGCAACAGCGTATACTTTTGCAAAAAATAGACGATTCGTGGCGTCGTCAGCTGTGGATGGTCGATCAAATAGGTCTCCGGCATCCGCCAAAGTCCGAGTTCTTTCGCCTGATGCGCGACTCGAGATTGAAGATCGTAAAACAAGACGTCACTCACACGAACTTGTTCACTCCGTAACGCCGTCAGCTGGATCCACTTTCTCATCACAACCAGTCCGAGTACTACAACCACTCCACTTACTATCATCAGTCCAACCATCGGAAATTCGATGACGAGAACGAGTATGCCGCATGCCGTCACGATTGACGTCAGGAGCAACAACCAAAAATACACATGCTCGCGTCTTACAACCGGTTCCTTTTGACGGATTGATTGATTCGTTTCATTGATGTCGTGCATGGTCAGTCTTCGACCCCTTTCTTCACGAATGGCCTCTTCACCACTCTTCCCTATCATACCGATAATCCCAAACGGATTCCAAGTTAATTATTGTTAATTCTCAAACAAACTATCTAAATATATCTTCCACTTAGATTACGAGACTTTCTGAATGGGTCAAATGATTCATGATTTCATTTCAAAAAATATTCAAAAAATAATAATTTTCAGAATAATCCTGCATTTAACAACACTTTTTATCGTCATTCTAATCGAAAAAATTAATAAACCATTCGACCCATATACTATTTATTATAGGGTGAGACGAAAGTCTCTCTTTTAAATTGCCATTCATTTGTAAATACCATATAATAACTACTAGAATGAAGAATATGGGAGTGAATATCATGGGATTACTGAATCGGTTCAACAAAGAATATACCATCCAATACCATGTCATCGAACGCGAAGAAATCATCGAAACCGATCGCCTGATCATCCGGGCGAGTGATCACACGACTGCCCGCAAAAAAGCAGACAACATGCTTCGAAAAGAGTACGGTCGGACACAATACAAAATCGAGTGGGTCCAACGCTTTTAACTGAATCAAAACATCCCCCGTCTTTTCAACTGTTGTTGAGGGAACGGGGGATGTTTTGGTTAGCTCGTTCGTTGATAGTCCCTTTTGACGATCCGGTCCGCCTTCAGGAAAAGCCGGAGTCCCGTGTAAAGCAGGATCCCGACGAACGCCCCGCTCCCGTCAATCAAGACGTCACCGACGAGCGGCGTCCGGCCACCGGTCAAGAGTTGATGGAACTCATCGAGCACGCCGACGGTCATTGCTGTCGTAAAAGCAAAAAAGGCAGCAGGGACCGGGCGATAACGTCGCATCCGCAACAAGTGGACCAGACTGATACCGAAGACGAAAAACAGACCCGCGTGCATGCCTTTACGGATGAAGAACTCGACGAATGCGGCCGATCCGAGTGCTGCGACACTGATCGGGACTTCATAATGAAACGAGACGAACGAAAACGCATCGACCCAGCCGAGCGGGACATGGTTCGTCAAAAATGGAATCAAGGATTGTTGTTCATACGTCATCGAGCTAAAACCAAACAATGCTAACAGGATGGCACCTCCTGTGACATAGGCAATCGGTATCCGACGCATGTAGCATCCCTCCTTCTACTATCGGAATAGCTTACCATGAAAAACGACTTGGAACCTACGCCTAAAGACGGAGACAAAAAAGCGCTCACCCGTTTAACAGGTGAGCACTTTGCTTAGGATATAGATGTTTTCGGTTCACGCAACAGATGTTTGACTTCGCGAAACGTCACGAACGTTTTATTTTTAGCATCATATAGTTTATAACGAAGCGACTTGAGACTCGAGAATAAGCCGATCGTCGTTGCTTTTTGAAGGGGTGGTGTCGCCGTATGGGCTTTTTCGAGATGATAGTTCGGGACACGCGGACTTAAGTGATGGACGTGGTGGAAGCCGATATTTCCTGTCACCCACTGTAAAACTTTCGGCAACTCGTAGTACGAGCTTCCTTCGATCGCTGCTTTGACGTAGTCCCATTCGCTTTCATCCTCGAAATACGAGTCTTCGAACGTATGCTGGACGTAGAACAACCAAATCCCGAGCACGCCCGCTGTGAACATCGTTGTTCCTTGGATGATCAAGAAGGCCTGCCAACCGACGACATAAATCATGACCGCATACAAGACGACGAGTGACGCATTGATGACGTGTGTGTTGATACGTTCTTTTTTCCGTGCGTCCTTGCGATTGAAGCGGCTGACGACGAGAATCAACAACAATGGTCCGAGACCGAACATGACGAGCGGGTTCCGGTAGAGACGATACTTCAACCGTGTCCATTTCGATGCTTCGACATACTCTTCGATCGTCATGACCCAAATGTCACCGACGCCACGTTTATCGAGGTTACCACTCGACGCATGGTGAATTGAATGCTCGCGTTTCCATTTTTCATATGGGAATAACGTCAAGATTCCTGTGATTGTCCCGACGATCGCATTTGCTTTCTTGTTTTTGAAGAATGACCCGTGCGTACAGTCATGGAAGATAATGAATGTCCGGACGACGAACCCGGCTGCGACGATCGCAAGCGGAACCGCAAGCCATACTGAGATTTTGAGTGCTTGGTAGGCGAGAAACCAAGCGACGAGAAACGGTAGGATCGTGTTGATCATCTGCCTGACACTCGCTTTGATGTCTGCCTTTTCAAACGGCGAGACATGTTTACGAAGCTGGGCGATTTTTTCTTTACTCATGTGTTGCTTCCTCCTCGAATTCGGTTACAGCGTTCACGACGCTAATGAGATGATGTGCTTGAATGAAACCAGGAAACGGCGTTCGTGACGGTGAATTCGTAACATCCACATGATACTCGACCCGACCGATATAGTTATACGCTTAAATATTTTTTATACCAGGTAATTATAGCACATGTTATAAAAAATAAAGCAGGAATTCTTAAATTGATGAAGATACGAGCAAAAAGCCCACGACGCATCGTGAGCCTTTTGGCTGTCGTTACATTCTTTTCAGCGGCTTAACGGCTGGCCCTTCGAGCACATTTCCTTCGTAATCGAACCGGGAGCCATGACACGGACAATCCCATGACCGTTCCCCGTCGTTCCATTTGACGTCGCAACCGAGATGCGTACAGGTCGTCTTGACGAGATGCAGTTCACCCGTCTCGTCCCGGTACCCACCGACCGTCTTCCCGTCGTGGCGGACGAGCCCACCTTCGTCGCGTGCTAACGCCTCCGCCTCTTTCTCGCCACGTGCGACTTTCCCTTTGACGAGTTCGAGCGCGACATCGGCATTGTTTTTGACGAACTGTTTCGCATCCTGCTTGCTCAACTTCGACCGGTTCGGATCGAACAAGGACAGGTAGCGGTTTGATTTCCCGGTCAATAGATCGGCTAAGAGACGACCTGCCGCGATCCCGTTCGTCATCCCCCACTTGGCGAATCCTGTCGCGACGAACAGGTTCGAGTCGTCACTCGTCATTTGACCGACATACGGGACTTTATCGAGCGAAATCAAATCTTGTGCCGACCAAAACTGTTCGATTGCTTCGACCCCGAACTCGGCTTCCGCGAACTGCGCCAACGTTTGATAATTGGCTTTCGTATGTGTCTCGTGTCCCGACAAATGGTTTTCCCCACCGAAGAAACCGAGTGTTCGTCCATCTGCCGTCTTTGCATGCCGGAGTGAGCGACTCGGTTGATCGGCACTCATGAACATACCGTCCGGAAACGTTGCATCAACGAAGCCAGAGACGATATACGATCGGTGGACTTCGAGTTTTGAAAAATAGAGCCCTTTTAAATCATTGAACGGGAAATGCGAGGCGACGATAATCTTTTTCGCTTCGATGTTACGTCCGTTCTCAACGACGACGGTCGGCGTCCGTTTTGTCTCGACCGATACGGCTCGTGTCTGTTCGTATAACTTACCGCCCTTTGCGGTGAAGTACCGGGCGAGTCCTTGTAAGTACTTGACGGGATGGAACTGGGCTTGATGACGTAAGACGACTGCTTTTTCAACCGGATAGGGCAACTTCGCTTGCACTTCCGCCGTCGCCTCTCCCCCGTCCATTCCGAGTCGGGCATAGGCTTCGATTTCTTTTTCGAGTTGACTGGCCTTTTCTTTTGAGGACGCGACGTACAGGTACGCATCCTGCGTCTCAAGCTCGCAGTCGATGCCGAGTCGTTCGACCTGCTCACGTAAAAACTCAATCGCCTCTTCATTCGCCTGAAAATAGAGGCGTGCTTTCTCTTGGCCGATTGTCTGAATCAATTGATCATAAATCAAACCGTGTTGCGATGAGACTTTTGCCGTCGTATACCCGGTCGTCCCGCTCGCGACTTGATCCGCTTCAAGCAGTGTCACGGCATATCCGGAATCAATCAACTGGACCGCTGCGACGAGTCCTGCAATGCCGGCACCGATGATGACGATGTCCGTCGTACTGTCTGTTTCTAATTTCGGATAAATCGTATGTTCAATCGAAGTGCGCCAGTATGATGTTGGAAATCCGTCAAGTCGCTTCATTTTTTCCGCCTCCGTAAGTGTTGGTTTCTTTTCATATAACTAACATTTACTTTTACCCTCACATCACAAAATCATTCATATTCTATATTTTTAAAGAAAATAAACTATCTAGTACAGCGCTATCTTCTTTCGCGTTATATACGATTATTCGTTTTCTCTCGCCGATTTCATACAAAAAAACTGCTCCCCTCATCAGGAAACAGTTCACTAATCAATCAAGTGGAAATACGGTCTTCGCGTGTTCCACAAGACGCGTGATTTCTGGTTTATTTCGATCCAAGATGGCTTGTAGTTCCGCGTCCGGTTCGAGCAGTTTCAATTGATCGTTAACCATCAGTTCATAACCGGTTTGCTTGTCTTGAATTCGTACACCGTATTCGTCATCTCCGAACAAGGTCGGCCAAATGATAAGCCAAATACCTGCTTTATCGTCCGAAACCGCTAAGTTTCCGACATACGATAAATAATCAGGTGTTTTGACATTATACGATAGACCATTCTTCGTCATAGCATGAACACCTGTAACGTGCTCCGGAACTGCTGCTAAAAACGGTTTGTACTGAATCGTCGTCACCCCGTACCAGACAAGATTCAGCAATAGGAATCCGGCCACTAAACCAAACGCAATGCGCAAACCTTTTTTCTTTGGATTCATCCGAGTTCCACCAACCTGTTCCCCTGTTTTTTGATTGCTTCATCGTGCGTGACGAGAATGACGGTCTTGCCGCTTGCATTCAACTCCTGCAAAATCGTCATGACCCGTTCTGCATTCGCTTGATCGAGTGAGCCGGTTGGTTCATCAGCAAGAATGATGTCACATTTCTTTAGCATCAGTCGAGCCAGTGCGACCCGTTGTTGCTCGCCTCCAGACAGCATATAGACTTTTTTATCGATCTTTTCCTCAAGACCGACGGCTGACAAGACCTCTTCAATCGTTCGCCCAGAGCGGTAACTCTTTTGGACGATGTCCAGATTTTGTCGAACTGTCTTCTGGTCGACCAAAGCAAAGTTTTGAAACAAGAATCCAATCTTCGTTCGGAAGTAGTCCAGTTGATTCCGTTTTTTTGTGATGTCCTGTCCATCAACAAGAATTTTCCCCGCATCAAGCGGTTCCAAAGCGCCCACCATGTTTAACAACGTCGTTTTCCCGCATCCGCTCGATCCGGAAAATATGACGAAATCCCCTGCCTCAATCTGTAACGACAGATTTTCAAACAAGCTTTTACCTTCAAATGTTTTTGATACGCCTTGAATCTGAATCATACATTTCCCCCCTTTAGGATCCGCTGGATGTTAGCTCGTTCAATCTTACGGATCAGCCCGACCAAAACTATTCCTTCAAGTAAGGCCAACAGACCGCCTCCGCTCAGCAACCACAAGGGATGGCCGATTGCAAAGAAGTAGGCCGCAAGCGTCACGATTAAAGTGCTGAACGACGTAATACCAAGTGTATAGAGGACCAACCGTCGATTTTTTTGCCAGATGCTGTAACCGATGACTTTTTTGACGGATAACTCGAGCGCGTTGACTTGGTACTCGAGTTTCAAGACAGTTACGATAATCAACAGTTCCAGACTGATGATCAGTGCAGCAAAAATCAGATTCATGTTCATTAACCGTTTGGCCGTTTCCCAGGCACCGATGTACTTATCCCAGACATTCGTCCGGATGAACAATTCATCCGTCATCGCCTGTTCCTCAACGAAACGATCAAACGTCGGTGGATTGACGTCGTACATGATGTCACTCAACAAAACAGAGGACAACTGCTTCAGTTTCATCCGTGTCTTCGCATCATCATTCAAGACAATCAGCGTCGGTTCGTCGACGAGTAGGCTGCCACTCACGAGGTTTTGATCAATCGCCGTCAGTTCGAGCGGTGTCGTATAGCGGATTGTCTCATACTGTTGTTCGATGAACGGGCCTAATCCAAGTGATTGCAGGGTATTATCGAGCTCTTCTTTACTTGGTGGTGTCGCTTGCTCCGGTGCAATAATCGTCAACTTATTCGTGAAGACATCGGTTACTTCCGGAAGTCGCTCTTTAATCTCTTCGAATGCTTGCCGGTTCAAGATCAAGGCCGTCTGATCACGTGTCGAAAAGTTCGCAAGTGGTGTCACGAGTGTTCCCGAGAAATCGGTTTGATAGCGTCGATACAGCTCAGTCTGAATCTGTTCCGACAGTGCAGGACTCGTTTCGTCCGAATAATTCGGAGAAGTGATCTTGTGACCGATATAGGTATAGTCATAGGTCTGTTTCGTTTCAAAAAAGTCCCGTTGCTGATAAAGCGCCACAGCTTCCGTAATAACTGTGATAGTACTCGATAACATTAAGATTGTCAGCAACGCCGTGATGAACTTTAACCCATAGGTCATCGACAGGAGCGTCCGTGAACGATAACTGTTGGCAAACGCTTCTTTGATCTGCAAGCGACCGATCAACAGATAAACGAGTCCATTGCAGACGAGCAAGATAAACACTAACAGCAACAGGAACTGCCAATAAGGGTCAAGTGGCGTGACTTGACGCAACAGACCGAAGCTGAAAGCGAAAATACCAAGCACAATCACGGAATCAAAGGCGATGGACTTGCCAATCATCAGCGACAGCCGTTCTCCCATCGATAAGCGAACCAACAGTTCTTTACGATTCATAGATAGTTCATAAAATGTCATTAGGACGGTGATAATGATGACGAGCGACCAGATGCCAAGGACGCGATTTCGCTCAGTATGTTCGTTGTAACCAAGTTGCGGGTGATTTCCCGCATATGTATCAATCAAGTCCATCTTAAATGCTTTTACGGCATCGGAAGATCCGATCCCGTAAAAGTTAGGTGTATAGGCAAGACGAGGATGCTCGTATAAAGGTTTGAACGTGAAGGTGATGTCACCAAGGAAAACACTGTCGTATGTTTCGCTTCGAATCTGTTGGTTCGCAAGGTGTTTCTCCACACCTTCCGTTCCATAAATTGTCTTTGTACTTGAGAAACTGCCATTCGGCGTCTCTTCATACGTAAAGACATCCATCTGATTTCGCTCGGCAGCGGCATAGATATCAGCAATCATCTGTTTCTCCGATTTTTTCGAATTCGGGTATAGTGTCGTCGTATCGAACGGATCAGAAAATCCTTCCAGTTTCAGCATTCGACTTTCACCAATGATGAACAGACTCAACGCGAGAATCAACGTCACCATCAACACTTTTAATTGCTTCACGTTCATTCCCCCACTTTTTCACTCACTTGATGTAATAGTAAATCGTACTTCCCTTATGTGTTACTTCAATGCCAGCCCAGTTTCCAGCCTTATCACTATCTGCATGTGAACCATTACCATTCACAACTTGTGCTATGTGTGAACGTGTCATGTGTTTTGTATGTGTGTAATCTTCATTGATGAACAAGTCATTGAAACCGTAATTAATGACCCAGTTTGTACCTGTTGAACTTTTTTCCCATGACTTTGTAAACGTTTGACCAGAACTTGAATAAGCGAATGCTGTTGAGTTAGAGGCAAGAAGACCTAGCGCAAGGACTCCTGCTGCGATTGTTTTAAACTTGAACATGTTGAATGACCACCTTTTAATTAGAGTAGGTCATCGGCCGATCACCGGTGTGTTGTTAACAACCTTATAATAACGTAATATTTTACCAATTTTATTTATCTGAATATTCGCTTAATTACTAAGTCGGTTTTTATTGAAAAAGATTAATTAACTTTTAAAAAATCATGCAGTTTGATTACTTTTTTTATTATAGAATTTATTTTCGATTTCAAATCAGGTAGAAAGAGATAAATATTTATAACAATTTCCCCTACGAATGACCTATTCCTAAAACAAAAAAGTAATTTTCTTTCGAACACCCCCGAGGATAAGTAGAGTTATCCTGAAGCGACGCGCGACAAGGCAAGGGTTTGCCTCGGTCAATCGTCGATATTTAGTTGGAAAACGAGACGAACGGCGTTTGAAAGCTCAGAAAACCGTTGGCATGATTCAAAAAAGATGGTTTGAAAAGAGAGGATAACTCTACTTATACTAAAACTACCGCGGAATACCCTTCGATATGCATATCCGAAAGATTGGATCCTTCCCATGAATGAAGCCTTACACCACTGGCTCCCTCTGATCAATTCACTCCTGCACCGCCTCTCGATCCACCCGAACGAACACGATGAATGCCGACAAGCAGCGTTGCTCCGCCTCTGGACATCCATCGAATCCGGCAAGGAATTATCAATCACGTTCGTCCGCATTCGGGCGCGCGGCGCGATGCTCGACTATCTCGCCAAACGGACTCGCACACTGACGACCGAAGTCGCCGTCGAAACCCTGCCGGAATTGCCTCGTCAACAAACTGTTTCCTTCCCTTACTTGCTGAACGAACTCGAACACGCCCTCTCCCCGAAAGAATTCACCTTCCTTCAGGCAATGATCGCTGGAACGGAAGGAACACTCGGCTACTCCGACGCCCGTCTGCGCTCCCTCAAGTCAGACTTGAAGCGGAAAGTCGAAGGTATCCTCCTATGATGACGTTCTACCTCGACCGCTTACTCGCCTTGATTGAGGATTCCCCCACCTACAGCCGTCTGACCAAAAAAGCCTATCGCTCGGACGTCCGCCACCTCTGTCGTCATGCGACGGCCCTCGATATTCCGTCACTCCGAAGATACGTCACACTGCTTCACACGACCTATGCCCCGACGACCGTCGCCCGTCGGATCCATGCCTTAGCGACCTTGTTCGATGCCCTCGTCGCGGAGCGGTCACTTGCGAAAAACCCTCTCAAGCAGATTAAGAAACCGGCTCGTCCGAATCCGAAACTGCGAACAGCCTTCAGCTATCCGGATGCCCATCGTGTCATCGACACGCTGACCGATGAAGCGACGTATGCGTTTTACTTTTTACTGCTCCATACCGGACTCCGGTTCAGTGAAGCCCACCAATTGACGTGTGCCGATCTTGATTTTACGGAGCGCCACCTGTTCGTCCGCCACGGTAAAGGCGACAAATCCCGTTTCGTCCCGTTGAACGACGAATTGACAGACGTCCTGTTGCGGTACATTGAGACGGAACGACCGGACGGCGAGTACGTGTTCCTGACCGATCATGGGCGACGGTTACGTCCTGACACGACACGGAAACAATTGCGCCAAGCAAGTGAGTTGTTGCTCGGCCGGACGTTACGTCCGCACGACCTCCGGGTGACGTTCGCGACGACCCTTTATCGGGAACACCAGACCGACTTGCTGACGGTCATGCGATTGCTTGGTCACAGTGACGCGAAGACGACGCAACAGTACATCTTGCCGTCGGCTGAAGTCGCCCGTTCGTCGATCAACCGTCTGACGCCGACAAGGCATCGACGACTTGTCTGAGTTTTGTCTCCCGGCTCAAGATATAGCCTTCCGTCGTCTCCGACCGGGCATGTCCGAGCAGGCGTTGAATCTCGAGTAACTTACAGCCCGCCGTCTGGTACAGGTAGGTCGCGTAGCCGACACGTAAATCATGCGGACGGAGTACATGACCCGACCGGGCGAGCGATTGGTTGCGTAATGCATCCCGTGCCCCTTGTTCATGGATCGCCTTGCCGCGGCCGGAGCGAAAAACGTACCCTGTCACGCGATCTCCAATGAACGCTTTTAGCTTCGTGACCAAATGGTTCCCGAGCGGTACGGTCCGCAAGCGTCGTCCTTTTCCATGCCGGACGAGTAACGTCGCCGTTGTAAACTGAATGTCCTCGATCGACAACAAACGGGCCTCCATGAAGCGGAGGCCCGTTTGGCTGATGAGTTCAAAAAAGAGACGGTACGTCGGATGCTTGATTTGCCGGATGACATCGATTGCTTCGAGCAACGGATAACCGTCCCGTTGCCGAACGTGCTGATGGACGATCGGTCGAACTTGTTTCATTGGATTGACCTTAAGTCGTTTCACTCGGACAAGTTCATTTCCGAGTGCCATCAACGCATGATATCGCCGCAATGCCGTCGCCGGTTTATACTGTCCGATGACATGATTAAAATACGTTTGGAGGGACTTGACCGACCACTCGACACACGCTTTCTTCAGCTGCCGTAAATCACTGCGGTAGGCTTTGATCGTCAACGCCGAATACGTCGCGTGCGTCTGGAGATACTGCTCGAGATAGTCGAAGTGGGTCATGGTTGGTCCTCCTCTAATTGTAGTAGTAGAAGAATTCCCTATTTAGGAGCTTTCAAGCACCAAACAGCTTGATTTCCAATTCAGCGTAACAATCAAGATTCGTTCTCGAGTATTTCTTCGTAGTCCTCGTAATCTTCTACTTCAACTGTTCCTTCGACCTGTACGAACATCACTTTCGCTACCTTTGCGATCGTTTTAGTTGATCCAACATCAAATACTCCTCCGATAATTCCACCGACTAATGGGACCATCTTACCCAGATTAACAACCCCCGTTTCACCAAATTTTGTAACAAGACGCATACCGACAGCAGCATTGATTCGTTTAATGACCTCACCAGGAATTTTTTTAATTAAGTTGACTGACACTTTGTTACCGACTTTAATGCCAGCACTTTTTAAAATATCGGCCGCCGCTTGTCCAGTCAATGAAGTGTAAACGAATGTCCGAACCTCATCACTTTTTAAGTCATAGCCTCGAAGATGGGCAATTGCTGCAATCATGCGGAGTTGGATGAATATAACTGAAAAGACATTAGCCGGAACTGCAATCGGTAATGTCATAATCCCACCTAGTCCACTTAAAAAACCGCTAGTGCCACATTTTGTGATTTGGACAGTAATCAGTTTGTCGATGCCTCTTTCAACCCCATATTTTTCACGGTATTCTTCAGCAAGTGTGTATGCAGATTCAATCCCCATACCACCCTTTGTTGCTTTCTCATACCCCCAGTCGAGTAACTCGCTTACTTTAATCAAATCAAAATTCGGTTTCTCCAATCTTCATCGCCCCTTCTTTTCTAACAGTTTTTAACGGAAATAATCGAAGTAGTATTCTTCATAGATCGTTCGCTTATTCAAGCATGGAACAGACAATCATTTCATGCTATGCTTATCCAATAATTGTAACAAAAAGGAGAATCTTTATGGAAATCTTAGTAACAGGAGGCGCCGGTTATATCGGTAGCCACACGTGTCTTGAACTGCTCCAAGCAGGATATGAAGTCGTCGTCATCGACAATTTGAGCAACAGTCAAAAAATCGCTCTCGACCGGATCGAGCAGCTCGCGGGAAAATCGGTCACGTTTTATGAAAACGACGTGATGGACATGAATGCGCTCGAACAAATCTTTACGCAGCATGATATCGAAGCCGTCATCCACTTCGCCGGTTTGAAAGCCGTCGGTGAGTCTGTCGCCTTACCGCTGTCGTACTATAAGAATAATCTCGTCAGTTCACTCGTCTTGTTTGAGGTCATGGCGCGACACAACGTCAAAAAACTCGTCTTCAGTTCATCCGCGACCGTCTACGGTGTGCCGGAAACGACACCGATTGACGAGTCGGCGCCACGCTCGACGACGAATCCGTACGGCGCGACGAAATTGATGATTGAACAGATGCTCGAAGACGTCGCGGCGTCCGACACGGACTGGAAGATTTCCCTGTTACGGTACTTCAATCCAATCGGTGCCGATATCAGTGGATTGATCGGGGAAGACCCGAACGGCATCCCGAACAACTTGATGCCGTACGTCACGCAAGTCGCAGCCGGACGTTTGGATGAACTCAGTGTCTACGGACAGGATTACGATACGCCGGACGGGACAGGGATTCGGGATTACATCCACGTCGTCGATCTCGCAAAAGGGCACCTCAAAGCACTCGAATATAAGCACCCAGGCATCGAAGCGTTCAACTTAGGAACAGGGACCGGCTCAAGCGTCCTCGATTTAGTGACGACGTTCGAGTCAGCGACCGGCATCGACGTCAAACGCAAGTTCGTCGACCGTCGTCCGGGTGACGTCGCCGCCTGTTATGCGGATGCGTCAAAAGCCGAACGCCTCCTCGGCTGGAAAGCTGAAAAAACGTTATATGACATGTGCCAAGATGCTTGGCGCTGGCAGTCACAAAATCCGGAAGGCTATCCGCGTGAAATGAACCGCCGCTGATGACCATCTACAAAAAAGCCTGAACCCGAGTAGCGAGATGCTACTTCGGTTCAGGCTTTTTATATTAGGCCGAGCGTCGGTTCAACCGTTCCCCGACGCGGGTGAAGCGGGTTGAGCGCTCGCGCGGCTCATAGCGGCAAAACGTATGGTAATCGATCTCATTGACGTACTGAATCAAGCGAATCAAGGCGTAGGCGAACGTCACCGTCGACCCTAACGCGAAGCTCAGACCGAATCCGTCATATCCGAACGGTGCTAACGCAACCGCGAAGACGCCGTTGACGGCGAAGAACAGCAGTGACGTGATACAGGCCCCACGCTGATCTTCAAAATAGAGCAACAGCAGCGTCAGGACGAGGACCATCGCGTTCGAGAAAGCACCGATCGTCGTCATCTGGAAGATGCTGATCGTCTCCTTCGACAAGGCGAGACTACTGAGCAAGGTCGAGGCAAAAATCAGGACGAACAGCGTGAACAGTCCCTGATTGCGGACGAGTCGCTGGAGCTCTTGCCGTAAAATCAGCAACATCGCCCCCTTCGCCTTATTGATTTGCTGGAGCGTCCCGCCTTCATTGACGTAACCGTAAAAGACACGGTAGCGCTCGTAAAAACGGGTCTCGACGGAGATGACGAAGATCGTCATCGTCGGGATGACCGTCAAGTACGAGAGGAAGATTGCCGTATCGTAGACGGGGTGATACCGGAACGTCCCGAGATGGACGGCTCCGCCTTCTGAGAACCAAATCACCCAGTTGCTGACCCAGACGCCGATGTTGTAGAGGAAGCTCGTCCAAAACAACGCCGGATGCCGGTCGAAGTAACTGAGGTAACTAAACGGATCTTTCGTCTCGCGGTTCGGGAACGTCAACAACATCGCCGTAAACAGACCGAACAACGTCACGAGCATCCCGAGCGTAAAGCCTGCCGTCAACGCCATGCTCGTCGCGAACGGTGCCGTCAAGTACGGCATTAAGAAGCGGTCGATCAAGAGGACAGAGATGATCGACACTGCCGCTCCCCCTAAGAAGCTGTAGGCGACGGCTTGATAAAACTTCGCCGCACTCAGGAATAAGAACTGCACCCAAATCAGGTTGATCGTCAAAAAGAGAATCAAAATCAACAGGTTCGACAGGAACGGCAACTCGGAGAACGTCAGGAAAATCACGTAGAAGACGGCGGCGATCGCGATCGTCATCTTCGTCATCCCGATGAACGTCGGGAAGATTTCCTTGTAGCGCTTCTCATAAAAACAATCGGCGAGATACCGCGTGACGACGAGCTGCTGAATCCCGAGGATGACTTGCGAAAAGATGAAGCAGTAGGAAATCGTCAAGTTGAACGTCGTCCGTTCCTCGAACGAAGCAATCGATAAGTACGTCGTCAACCACTGCGTCAAGGCAATCGTGACGATGACAATCAACCAGGGACCGGACGTGACGAGCCCTGCGAAGGCATACGCCTTCAGACGTGCTGAAAAATAATCTTCCTGGAACAGCTTTTGGAGCTTAAACCCGATGCCCGCCATATGCCAGCCCCCTCTCTTCATAAAGTGCCACGTACTCGGCGATGAACTGATGTGTCTGATAGTATTTCAAGGCCCGCTTCTTGCCGTTCTCCCCGAGTTTTTTCGCATCCGCGCGATGCGTAGCGAACCAGGCACAGCGCTCGGCAATCCGTCCGGGATTGACCGGCGGGACGACGAATCCGGCTGGTCCGTAAGGGTCGTCTTCACGTCCGTTAATCAATTCGGAGCAAGCCCCGACATCGGTCACGATCCACGGAACACCGGCTGCCATGCCTTCGAGGACGGCGAGCGGTTGTCCTTCCGAGATGCTCGTCAACAAGCAGACGTCAAACGTCGGCAAGTAGGCGGCGATGTCGACCTTGCCGGCGAGCGTCACATACGGATCAAGTTCGAACTGTTCGATCAACTGTTGGCACTCGGTCGCATATTCCTCGTCCTCGTCGAGCGGTCCCATGATCGTCAGCTCGAACGCGACGTCCATCTCTTGCAGGACCTTCGCCGCATGAATCATCGTCTTGATGTCCTTGATCGGGACGACGCGGACGATGGCACCAATCTTCAGGATTGGTCCCTTCTCGACGACCGGTAAACTCGACAGACGGACGGCATCGATACCGTTCGGGATGATCCGCAGCTTCGCCGCTGGTGCCCCGAGTTCTTGTTGCAGTTCACCGTTGCGGTCGAACAGCGTGATGACGTCATCGGCTTCCTGATAAGCTTCCGCCGACAAATGGTGGAAGAAGCGAATCCAGTGCGCCCGATATTCGACCGGAATCCACGTCGCTTGTAACAGTTCCTCTTCCCGCTCCCGCGAGTAGATGCCGTGCTCCGTCAAGATGTACGGCACGCCTTGGCGTTGTTTGATCGCACTCGCGACGAGTCCGGCATATCCGGTCGACGCCGAGTGAATCAAGTCGACTTGCGGTAACTCCGCCTGCAGTAACTCGAGGACCGGCGTATACATGCTCCGCCACATCCAGAGGTAATCGATGAATGAGCCGGATTGTTTTTCCGTCTCATAACTCGTCTTGACGAGCTCGAAGAAGAGCCGGCTCGCGAAGAAGTGCTCCGACGTCCCGACCGCTTGTTCGAAGATCGGGAAGACCGGGGCTTCGACATGTTGGAACGTCATCCATTGTTGAATCAACCGCCCTTGTTCTGCCGACAGGACGTGCTTCGGTTTCGGACGGTCGTATTTGAGATCGAGTGATAAGTTCGTCACACCCGCCACATTGTCCGGTAAGTTGTATTTATAATCCGCTTCCGTCAGTTGCGTCGGTGTGATGGCGATGATTTCAAACTGATGCATCGGCATCTGCTGGATTACCATGTGGACCCAGCTCGCGACACCACCGCTGACGTAGGGATAGCTGCCTTCGACGACTAAACCAATCTTCATTCTGTCCCCTCCTCGATCGGTAGCGTGACCGTT
Organism: Exiguobacterium sp. s102; assembly: GCF_018618635.1. Lineage (NCBI taxonomy): Bacteria > Bacillati > Bacillota > Bacilli > Caryophanales > Exiguobacterium > Exiguobacterium sp. s102. The sequence continues at coordinate 49,727 of NZ_JACSML010000001.1, read as the reverse complement.
GCTTTCGTCAACGTGACTTGATACAACGTCTCGCCTGCAAGCGCGCGGACCGTTCCGAAATCGAACGTCCCTGTCTTGAGATGTTGACCCGGAGCGACACGGACGAGCATGACCGATGGATTCAACATATTCGTCCCGTTGATTTCAATCGTCTTGTCCGTATAGGTGACGTTGATGTCCGACTGTTGGTACTGGACGTATTTTTCATACGCTTCGTACTGGGTCAAGCTCTCGAGGTACGGATACATCGTCTTGACGTCGCGGAACATCTCTTCCATCGTCTTCTCCATCTCTGCCCAGCCCTTCCCTTTCGACCGGTCTTCGTCTAGCACGTCATCCGGGTGGATGAAGTGGGTAAACATTCCGAAGTTCGCGATGGCGTCCGCCATGACGAACGTATCGTTTGCCGTTTCGTTGTAGCCGCTCGAAATACGCGGGAAGTTATACAGATTTTGATGGACAGGATCCGGTCCGAACTCCTGGATATAGCTACCCATCGAGGGATCACCCGAGTAGAGTGAGGCGACGATCAACTTGTCTTTAAAGACATTGTTGAGTGCTGTCAAACCGGTCTCATTGATGATGTTCGACGGCGGGACATAACTTTGAATCGACTCGTTCGGGAAGTAATAGTCGTGCGTCCCGATGACTTTCTTTAATGCTTCCTCCATTTGATCACGGTTGTTCCACGGGATATAACCGAGGTTCGGGTCAAGCGTCTCACCGGCGACGACGAGTGGCTGGTGATTAAAGCCGTGCAGTCCGATTTCGCCACCCATCTTCAGCAGACCCCGCCCATAGTTGAGCATCGGGGTGCGGATTTTCTCCGACAAGTCTTCCGTCGTCTCTTCCGTCGTATTCTTATAGCTGCCGATGATGAACCCGGTATAGGTAACATCTTGTTCGTCGGCGATTCGTTTCATGTCACGCCACCAGATTTCTTTAAAGAACTCCTTGATCGTCCGGTTATAAGTCTTCTCGATTGCGGCGTTCGTATTCCCGGGGACCGGTGACGGGAAGTCATCAAGATGCGTCACTTTGATCGCCGCCTGTTGACTGACGAATGACGGGAACAATAACGATAACGTCTGGAGCATTAAACCGCGTGAGTTTTTCTCAGCGAGCGATGTCGTGTTCCAGAACAGGACTGTTCCCTTGCCGTACGGTGATGTCCAAAGAATCGGTTCACCGGACGCCGTGATTTTGACGTCCGCTTGCGGTAGCAGCTCGACGTCGGCAATACTGTGGGCGAACAAGTTTGACGAGTCAGGCAAATCGACGAAACCAGGGAAGATTTCTTCCTTGAAGGTCAACCCGTTGATGCCGTCTTTGAAATCACCGAACTGTTTCACCCCGACGAGCTCCGCCCAGTCTTGATTGATGAAACGTCCCGCGATATAGAGTCGTCCGCCGTCTTCAACGAATTGACGAATCGTCTCATACGGCCAGTCGCGCGAATGCTCGCCGGACAGGACAAGCACTGTCCGCTCGGACGGCTCCAATTGCTCGATTTCTTTGATTGAGATATTCGTATACGGGACTTTCGCGTACTTCAGTGCATATTTAAAGTTCGTCAAGACACTTTTTGAGAGCTCGCCTTTATCCTGATGGATATAGACTTGTAACGGTTCTCCGTCCATCTGTCCCTCCTTGCCCGACATCGTCTGAAACGTCTTTTGTTGCGTCTCCTCGGTCGGAATCAGGCGATGTCCATAATCAAGACGTAACAACTGGACGACGCCGATCGTGACGAGCAGAATCGCGAAGACGGCGACGACGTAGGTCGTGATCGATTTTTTCATAGTTCCACTCCTTCCAGCCGGTCCAAAATGTAGCGTTTGTCGTCCGGAATGTCGTCCGGTGCGACGTGTGTTTTTAGTTGTGTCACGAGCGGGGCCAACTTCGTCCAGTCCCCTCTCGTGAAGTGATATTCGATTGCCAGCAGGTAGCCGTCCGCTTGCTCCGGGTAGTGCATGATCAAGCGTTCATAGTAGCCGAGTCCGTCCGCGACGTCGCCTTTTGCGAGTGCGAGCTTGCCGCACGCCTTCAAGCACGTCGCGTCCGTCGGATACTGAATCCGCATGTCTTGTAAATACGATCCGAACCGATCAAAGATCCGTTTTTGCATGCTGTCGTCGAGCAGTCCACTTTCGATGAAGGCTTCGAAGGCGTCAATCAAGTGGTAATACGTCGTGACATGCCCCGGATTAAGTTGTTCCTCGCGACTTTTAATCGTCGCTTCGTACCGGTCATATAACGTATTGCGGACCGTCGCGGCGTAGTGGACCGTCTCCGAGTCGGCATGGTCGAGCCCGAACTGGAGATACTTCCCGGAGTCGGCAATCGATGTCGTCGTCAAGCGGACGATCGATTGTTTCCGTTCCTTCGCGTCCATCGCCATCGCTTCGCCCATCGGCACCAAGTCGATGTTGTCGGCCGCCTGTTGTTGCAGTCCTTCCAGGTTGACGACGTCGAACTCGATGTAGTCATCGTAGTCGAGCAACGTCTTGTCTGACGCGTATTGTCTTGCGATCAGCCAACTGACGAGACCGAACAGTTCACCGAGCAGCGGGACGAAATAACAGATCAGGGCGATCCATTTGACGAGACCGCGCTGTGCCGGATCCATCCGTGCCGTGATCAGTTTCGCGACGAGAAAGACGATGACGGCATGAATCAGAAAAAATAACAGGACGAAGAACATCATCCAAGATTCCCTCCTTTTCGTGCGAACAACTCTTTAATCCGTTGCTTGAATCCTTCAGCGTTCTCTTGCGGTGTTCCCGGTAAGAGGAAGTGGAGCATTTGATTCGTCTCGTCATAGCCGATGATGTCGATTTCCCGCATCGACTGGCGTAAGATTAATTCCATTTCAATCAACGACAGCCGGACCTGTTCGACCGGCAAGACGACCGTACTGTACGGCTGATCGTACTGTTCGGCCCGGTGTTGTTGGAGTGCAACCTTCTTATTGAATGGCTCGATTTGATAAATCCGTGTTCCTTCAATCAAATCTTCACGCGACGCATTCCATTCCATCGTCAACGCTTTTTCGATTCGTGTCCCGGTCCAGTCGAGAATCAACTGCATGATGTTCATCTCGTAACTCGTCAGGCGGTTGAAGTCGATCGCCTGAATGACGACGACCTCCTGAATCTTCCCGTCGTAGCAGATCGGTGCGATCAGTAACGGGACGTCCGTCTCGTCCATCGTCCGGATTGAGATCGCATTCGTCTTGAACATCCGTTGGTAGATGCCGGTCGACGGATCAATGAACAGTGTTTGCGGTAAGACCTCTTTCTCACCGAACCGGACGTGGAGTCGTAACGTCCGTTTTGACCCATCGACGTGATAGATGGCAAGATTCTCTGCCTTGAACGAACGTTTCAAGACATCGACGAGGCGATCGCGGACGATGTCGGCCGCCGTTTGGTCGAGCTCGAGTCCGACTTGGTAGATTTTCGTTAATGTATGATCCGAGTCGAGGACCTTCTTTTGCATTGTCGACTGCGACAGCCGGAGCTTTTCGACCGTCTCGAGCAAGTGGTTGTTTTCTTCGACGACTTCTTCGTGGCGGAGCCGTAACGATAAATAACGTTCCTGGAACGAGGTGCTGAAAATCCCGCAGACCATCGCGACGAGGAAGTGGAAGATGATCCAGCTCAGTTCCGTCCGGTCGTATAAAAATAGAAGAATGTCTGATCCTTCGACCGACAGGAAAAACAGGTGGTACAGCATCGTCATCGTGAAACTGACGAACGCTCCGAGCAGACCATAGCGGAGGGCGAACAATAAAATATAAAAGATTAACGGATCAATTGCCCAATTCGAGACCGAAAGGCTAAACATATAGTCAAAGAAACCGATAAGTAAAATACTAGCTAGCATTTCTATCCATTTGACTGTATTTCTATGCTGTGTGTAAATCATGGCACACTCTCCTTAAAATAGTTATTTACATTTTTGTTAGCAGTGGTAAGATTTAGTCAAACAGGCAATTACAACTAAATATCGAGAAGGGCAAACTTACTGAAAAGTAAGGGCGCAAAGACATGGGTCGTCGATCTTCGGATACCGATCGCCAGTCTGCAATGCCGCAGCCGCTCTCTGATAAAAAATCAGGAGGCTACTAACCATGGGTATTATCTCACTCAAACGCGTGACGTCTTTTTTGTGCATTCTTTTTTTAGGAGTGTTATTAATGACACCAATCACGGGCAAAGCTCAATCAACGAATCCACTCGATTCCGTCAGCTCGTATAAGGTCTACTACGATGCACCGACGAAATCAAAAATCAAGAAGATGCAAAAGTACGATGTCATGATCATCGAACCGGTCTTTTACTCAGCGAAACAAATCGCAGAAATTCAAAAGTACGGCACGAAAGTCTATGGCTACATCAACACGATGGAAGCCGACAACTGGAACACAGACTTGATGGCACAATTAAAGGAATCAGATTTCTTCCACCGTGATGGACAACGTGTTCACTACACGGAATGGGATTCATACTTAATGGACATCAACTCGAAGCATTACCAAGCGGTCCTCATGCAAGAAGTCGAAAAGCAAGTCGTCAATAAAGGACTCGACGGTGTCTTCTTGGATACAGTCGGCGACATCGACAACGAACATGCCGACCAACCAAAGATCCTTGAGCAGCAGCAAGTCGCGATGACGAACTTCTTGAAGAGCGTCAAGACGAAACATGCGGATCTCTCATTGATTCAAAACTGGGGCTTCGGGACATTAAAATACCATACGTACCCGTACATCGATGGCATCATGTGGGAAAGCTTCAACTACTCGACGGTCGCAAAAGACCAATGGTCAAAAGACCGGATGGCAGATCTTCAGGAGTTGAACGAAGAAGAAGACATCAAGACATTGACGATTTCTTCTAAACAAGGTGCGAAAAGTGCGCAGTATGCGAAAAAGAATGGGTTCATTCACTTAAAATCAAACAAAACGCTGAATTACAATAAATTCTAATCCACTTGCATATAATCTCATAACCGATTACTCAATTCCAATTCTGAGTGCTCCTGCATGACACAATTATACAGGATGCACAAAACAAAACCGGTCACTTTTCAGAGGCAGGTCAACGAATTGAAACATCGAACGTAAAAAGAGGTCCAGGCGATGGTTATCGCTTGGACCTCTTCTTGTGTAAAAAACAAACAATAGTTTAGATGAACTAGCTCGTCTATTATTTTTGAGCAAATGAAAATAGTTTTAAAAAGGACTGATTCCTATGTACGAGATCGAAGAACTGGATCCGCGTATTCGCATAATGACGATGAAGAAAGAACGATCACGAGACACACCTTATGGCGCATCTTGTTTCATCCACTAGCGACTGTCCGGACTGCAGTGCACGTTGTGACAGAAGGCATGGTTTCACCTGGAGAAGGATTGGTGACCTGTTCAGAATACAGCATTGTATTCGACTCACGCTTCGAGTTCCGAAATGGTTTTACGATAACCCGAATTGTGAACGCCTCATGTATGGGCGTGCTAACTTTGATCTACTCCGTATTCAAGTGCTTTGTCGCAATCCAGATCCGAAGCGTTATATTGTAAGAAAATGATTGTGTTTAATCAGGAGTACACGTGTCACCGTTCACTAACATTGCGTAAGAACCACAAACCTATTGCAAAATACAGCTGTGTCGTATCAAGGAGGAAATCAGTCACTTTCAACGTATTCGGTCCGACTTCTTCGACCCACTCTTTTGCTGCATTCGCTGGGGTCTGATCAATATAAAGTCTATGATTGTCAGGCATATGATCATGTTGAGTCGAGAGCTGCCCGAATCGACCGTTCATCCGTTTGTGAGAAGCGATTCGCATGTGATTAAAATAGATTTCAATCAGTTGCTCTGTCAAACGTACCTCTACCTGTCGGTTTATATATTCATAGGGGACCGAGTAAAACATGCTGTCAACAGATATGTGATAGTCCGGTCGGACTTTTGCCGTCCGCCAGGTGGAAAATTTGTAAAAACTATCGGGTAGTGGAGATAATGCAAACCTCTCCTCTTGCTCGAAGGCGGTGAAACGGCTACCATCCTTCCTCGTGAATGGACGTTGATTGAACTCTTCTAGTTTTGTCTGAACCTCACGGTTCAGTTCATCGATGCTGAAACAATGTGAATGCCTTAATGCTGCGATGATCCAAGTAGAAATTACTCCGACAGACCCTTCAACGCTCGATTTGTCTTTGGGGGCACTCACACGTGCTGGCATGATAACTGTCCCGTAGTGTTCTACCATTTCCCGATACGTCGGGTTGAGAACGAGCTCACGCGACGTGTTCTTCGTGACACCTGTTTTCAGATTATCCGGGACGACGATTTGAGTGCTTCCTCCAAAATAAGTGTAAGCATGGTTGTGACATGTAATCCATGCAGACAAGTCCATCGAAAGGCTAGCTTCGGCATAAGACAACTGACTGCACGGTAAGGTAGCGACAAATACATAAGCCTTTACCTTCTCACCTGTATCACGATCAATAATGAATGTTGTCGAACCAGCCCAGTCAACTTCCATGATTTCCCCAGGTTTTCGACGAATACGGAGTGTAGCCTTGTGCTTGTTCGCATAAGCACTGTAATGGCGTACGAAACTCCGATAGGAGTATGGAATCTTTTTGTGAGCGCGACACTCGATTTCATATTCATAATGCAAAAGTGATAACGTGACGTTCGGCTTTGCCAATTCTTTATGGACATAGTCAAAATCGATTGGATAGCGACCAGATGATTCAAGTGACTTCTCAGGAAACAAAAACTCTTCAATCCATTTGTCAGTCATCTCATCATCAAAAGGTCCCACAACCCCTTCTGTTTGGCACGTTCGGTCACCTCCGTCACTTTCTGACAGGAGTTGCCAGTGCTAGACGCAATACTTCGTAGACTGAAGCCTTCTTCTTTGAGTTTCAGGATGTCGGAATAACGGAGCATAAAAAAATACCTCCTATGTGACAATGTCACACCCTACGGTGTGCATATCAATCATAAGAGTGTATTATGAACGCTGGTCGGCGCTATGGCACTGCTTGGTAAATTGTTTGTCACTCTTTGGTAAAAAAGATTGCAAGAGTGGTACATTTCGATGGCTGTAATCAATATGGCTATGGATCAGAGAGAAGCTAATCTATTCTTCCGTCTCATCAATTATCTGTATGAACGAAGTTCAATCATCCTGACCTCGAATAAAAGTCCAGATCAATGGGGCGAGCTAATTGATGATCAAGGAATCACAACTGCCATATTGGATCGTCTCTTACATCGTGTCGAAGTGATTCATAGCGATGACGACAGTCATCGCATGAGAAATCGAAAGAATCTATTTTCATCAGAAGTGTAAAAATCAAACGAGCAGAAAACGTCAAATTCTACTTGACGTCGACAACCAATCATGTCCAGGTCAAAGCCGCTTTCCTCAAAGATTTGAATCGGTCGCTTACCAGCTAAATTCTCACGTACAGCGTGAATCTTAAATTCTCCTTTGTATTGAATCGTACGATCTGATACCGAGGCTACGTGAAGATTCGCTTCAAGTTGTCTGATTTGATCTGGATTGAAGGTGCGTCTGTTCATGAATAGTTCTCCCGTCTAAATTGAATAGGTACAGTATATCGATATCTTTAAACACAAAAAACCCCGAATGGGGTCTTTTATCAAGTGTCCACCATTCAGGGTTCAGTTCAGTCTACCACTCCGAAGGTGTTTTATATTGTCTCAAAATTTTAGGTTAGCCCACCCGGTAGAATACCGGACTCAGGTGCTTGAGGTCGCATAGTAAATTATTTATTGTTCAACTTTTTTGGTTCAGTTCAAATATTAACGTGTTTTTTAAAGGACGTTAGTGCTGAAAAAATTAATTAGATGTGTAATTAAAAAATCTATTGTTTAAACAAGATTTAAACTATGAAGAATTAAAATATAATATCAACAATATCATAAAATTTTACCATGATAAATATTAAAAATAGCTAAAGCGACTTGACTCTTTGTTACTCTTACTAAATTTAAAACCCAAGCCGCATAGTTTAGTTCATTTAGTTATTTAAAGTATTTGATTAACAGAATTATATAAATACAAAGCAAAATGAATTGTATTTCTTATTTTGGCTTGGTTAAAAGTAATTTTTAATAATTTTTTTCTGGGTATGTTTTAAAAAATAACTGATATTTGTTTTTAGACCAGAAGTTTTGATTGAAAAATAGAAAAAATTTATCTCTTTTTGTTCGTAATGTTTAAAAAGATTATCGAGTTTGTTTTTGTCTAAATTTATAATGGTTTTTAAACAAGGTAATGTACATGGAATTCCGTGTTTATCAGAAGAAATCTTCAATATTTTTACTTTTTTACAAGACTCAGCGGCTTGTAATTGTGGTCTATCAATTTCACAACGTGATGGACAAAAATAGTAAATCGTTGTGTCGTTGTTGTTTATTAAATTTGACAAATCATAATAATTATTATAATTTGAATTATTTAAGTGTTTAAAAAGAACCGAATCTTTATTAGGATTACTTTTTCTTATCTGCGGATATAGAGTGAATTGTGCTGCAAAGCTTAGTACGTATTCAGCTTTGAGTAGTATTCCAAATAGTATGGCTGCGTACCCTCCTGCTGAACTTCCTACCGTTACAACTTTATATCCTTCAGTTTCGGCTTTTAGAAATTCTTTAACTTTATTAACTGTGTTGTTTTTTTTACTTATTCCACTTATGTACCATTGTTTGAAAATATCTCTAACAAAAATATGTTTTTTTGCATTACTAATTTTATTTCTAGACCACTCAAAACGATTTTTTTCGACTATAGCAGTACTGAATGTATCGATGTCATTAGGATAATAGAGACCATTACTCGAAAAATAGATTACAGCTATATTTTCAGTAGAGTTTTCATTATATTCGATTTTGTAATTTTTTTTAGAATATTCGTTAATAACGACTTCATTTGTAATTAGTTCCATTTTAAGCCTCCAAAATAATATTGTTATTTAATTTTACCATGGATTAATTTGTAAGATCATTTTTTCTCAATAAATTGTAGTACATAATGATTAATAATATTAAGAAGTAGAGGCAACTTCATGTATAGAATTTGGCATACGTACAATCTATTGTGTAATGCAGAATAGGAGTGGTTCTTACGCAATGTTAGTGAGGTAATGCTTTCAATACTATGGGAATAGAGTTAAAAAGGACTGATTCCTATGTACGAGATCGAAGAACTGGATCCGCGTATTCGCATAATGACGATGGAGAAGAATGATCACGAGACACATCTTATGGCGCATCTTGTTTCATCCACTAGCCACTGTCCGGACTGCGGTGCACGTTGTGACAGAAGGCATGGTTTCACTTGGAGAAGGATTGGTGACCTGTTCAGAATACAGCATTGTATCCGACTCACACTTCGAGTTCCGAAATGCTTTTGCGATAACCCGAATTGTGAACGCATCATTTTTACTGAACGCCTCGAGTGGGCGGTACCTTATTCTAGACGGACCAATCGGACCGATCATGTATTGACGACGTTGATGCTTGCCATGAATGCTAAAGAAGCGGCACGTGTTTGCCCAACGATCGGTATACGGATCAGTCACGATACACTTCTCAAGATTTTGAGACGCGTCCCTGTTCCTTCGGAACAGCCAGATATCATCGGGATTGACGACTTCGCCTTCAAAAAAGGACGTCGTTATAGGACAATCATCTGCAATGCACAGAACCATCGTCCAATCGAATTATTCCGTTCACGGAATCCCGACGAGCTGATCGCATGGATGGATCAACTAATCGAAAAGCCTGTTCGAGCTTCTTCAGACAGATTCCCAGGATACCAGGAAACACTTCAGAAAAAAGGCGTCATAGTAGTGAGTGATCGTTTCCACCTGATTCACAATCTGTGGGAGTTGCTCGTTACCGTTTGTAGACGTGTGCTACCTGGTCACCTACCTATCCCTAAGAAACAGTCTATCGGTTCTAATCGTCAAATACTTGTCTCTTCTGTTCAAGCCATGTATCGAAAGGGCATGTCCCTGAATGCAATCGCTCGTTCTCTTCACCTGAATTGGCGAACTGTCAAGAAGTATAGTGAGCCTAATTATCACCCCTCGTCACTACGACGGAAACGTTCCCACTCAATTGATCGCTATATAGATCATTTAAGAGAGTACGTCATGAGCCATTTGACATTGAAGGAGATCGAACGGCTTAGGGTATAAGGGATCTTACGGGGCTATCCGTTATCGGGCTCGAGATATTCGTAGGGGGCTGCTTCTAGAAAGTCCGCTCTTTTTATCGCGTAAAGATGCTTGTCGACTACTCTGGCAATGGCCGAAAAAGAATGAGAAAGACACCGCAGATGTTTCAGATTTGTTATGCGAATATCCGGATCTTTCAATCCCATTCTGCTTCATCCAGGGATTCCGAGAAGCAATACGTGTGCGAGATAGTGATGAACTGCTTCGTTTGATTATGAACCCGAAAGTCACGGCACATCCGAGACTCGCTCGTTTTGTGCGTCGCCTCAAAAAAGACCTTCCGGTCATTTTGGCAGCTTGTCAGTATGAAGAAAACAATGGCTACGTGGAGGGCAATGTCAATCGATTGAAAATGGTCAAACGCCTCATGTATGAGCGTGCTAACTTCGATCTACTCCGTATTCGAGTGCTCTGTCGCAATCCAGATCCGAAGCGTTAATATTGTAAGAAAATGATTGTGTTTAATCGGGAGTACACGTGTCAACGTTCACTAACATTGCGTAAGAACCACAAACCTATTGCAAAATACATCTGATCCACGTTAATCGTTAATTTACTTTTTAATTTATAGCTCAAGTTTTTATATTTTTTTAGCTTACTTAATCTCTACTGTATAAGTCTCGTGTATAAACTTTTTCTTCAACATCACTTAATTCCACATGCATCCGATTTGAGATGATTATATCCGACTCTTGCTTAAACGCTTCAAGATTCCGTACGACACGGGAATTATAGAATGTATCTTCCGTTAAGACCGGTTCGAAAACTGTTACTTCAATCCCCTTTGCTTTGATTCGTTTCATGATGCCCTGAATCGAAGAGGCACGGAAGTTATCCGAGTCCGTTTTCATCGTCAAACGATATACACCGACGACTTTTGGATTCTGTTTGATGATTGTATCGGCAATATAATCTTTCCGTGTCCGATTTGCTTCAACGATCGCCCCAATGATGTTGTTCGGGACTTCATCATAGTTTGCAAGCAACTGCTTCGTATCTTTAGGTAAGCAGTATCCACCGTAACCGAAAGAAGGATTGTTGTAATGATTGCCGATTCGGCTATCGAGCCCGACTCCTTCAATGATTTGTCTTGTATCAAGATTACGGACTTCTGCATACGTATCGAGTTCGTTAAAGAACGCGACACGCATCGCTAAATACGTATTCGAGAACAACTTGATGGCTTCAGCTTCTGTTGAATCGGTCAAAAGAATCGGCACATCTTTTTTGATTGCTCCTTCAAGTAAAAGATCAGCAAATTGTTGTGCCCGTTCTGACTGTTCACCAACGACGATACGTGATGGATAGAGATTATCATGCAGTGCCTGTCCTTCGCGAAGAAATTCTGGTGAGAAGACAATGTTGGGTGTATCGAACTTCTCTTTTAATTCTTGCGTGTAGCCAACTGGTACTGTCGATTTAATGACCATCGTTGCATCTGGATTAATCGCAAGAACTGTCGCAATGACGCTCTCTACCGTACGCGTATTAAAGTAATTCCGTGTTGGGTCGTAATCGGTCGGCGTTGCAATGATGACAAAATTTGCTTCTTTATAGGCCTCATAATTATCAGTTGTTGCTCGCAAATTCAACTCTTTATTTTGAAGAAAGTTTTCAATTTCAGCATCAACGATTGGTGATTTTCGATTGTTAACGAGTTCGACACGTTCTTTAATGATATCAATTGATGTGACTTCATTATGCTGTGCGAGTAAAACTGCCATCGAAAGACCAACGTAACCTGTCCCTGCTACTGTAATTTTCATATGTTTGCTTCTCCTTAGATTAAATCGTAACACCTTGAATCGTGTTCATGAATTCTTCTTTTAACTTTCTCAACACGCCTTTACTTAGGTCAAGCGTATCTTCTTTCACGCTAAAGTAAAATTTGATTTTTGGTTCGGTGCCAGATGGGCGGAGTGTAATCCAAGCATCTCCTTCTAAATACAATTTCAATACGTTCGAAGTAGGCAAATTAATTTGCGAAATTACTCCAGTTTGGTAGTTGTTTCTTTGACCTGAAAGGTAATCCTCGATCACTACTACTTTTTTACCTGCCACTTCGTTCATAGGAGCTTGCCGAACCTGGTCCATCATTTCTTGAATCTGAATCGCACCATCTTTACCTTTCAAAGTTAATGATACAAGATCTTCTTGATAGTAACCGTACCGGTTCATTAAATTGAGAAGTGCAGTGTGTAAAGTGATTCTTTGCTCATGATAATATGCCGCAACTTCTGCAACGAATACCGCCGCTTGAACCGCGTCCTTATCACGTGCAAAATCTTTGATCAAATAACCATAACTTTCTTCGTATCCGAATAAAAATGTATGGGAAGACTGTTCTTCGAATTGTTTGATCTTTTCTCCAATAAACTTAAACCCAGTTAGTGTATCGATCGCCTCTATACCATAATCTTGGGCGATTGTACGCCCAATCTCGGAAGTAACGATTGTTTTGAGTACAACTCCATTCACAGGAAGAGTTCCTAATCGCCTCTTTTGCTCGAGAATATAATGTAGCATTAAAGCACCTGTCTGATTTCCAGTTAGCACTTCATACTGTCCTTGCGCATTTTTGACAGCAACCCCTAAACGATCGGCGTCCGGATCCGTCGCAAGTAACAGATCAGCATCATGCTTTTCTCCGTAACGAATTGCGTATTCAAAAGCAGCATGCTCCTCCGGATTAGGCGAGAAAACCGTTGAAAATTCTGGATCTGGAGTCATTTGTTCTTCTACTAGAATGATATGCTCAAAGCCAAATCGTTTTAATCCTTCTGGAACAAGACGATGCGCTGTTCCGTGTAGAGGCGTAAATACAATCTTCATATCAGATTTTGCAACTTTTCGAAGTTGAAGGGTATCAAGTGCAGCTAGATATGCTTTATCAAACTCTTCACCAATCATCTGCAATAGACCAGCTTTCAAAAGCGTTTCATACTCGACAACTGGAATCAGCAATTCATCTTCCACCTGATTGATATACGAAGTAATGATATCCGCCATCTCAAGCGGCATTTGGCCGCCGTCTTCTGCATAAATCTTAATTCCGTTGTATTCAGGCGGATTATGGCTTGCAGTAATAACAATACCTGCAAATGTATTCAAGTAGCGAATCGCAAAAGATAACTCCGGTGTCGGACGTAGTGCATCAAAGACATATGACTTGATTTGATAATGACCAAGTACTTGAGCAATTTCCATCGCAAATTCTTCTGACTTATAACGGGAATCATAAGCAACGACAACTCCACGTCGCATCGCTTCTTCTCCTTGCTCAACGATATACCTAGCGAGCCCGTCAATTGCTTTTCGTACAGTATAAGTGTTTAAGCGATTCGTCCCAACTCCTAGTTCGCCACGCATACCACCCGTTCCAAACTCTAGAGCTTTATAAAACCGATCTTCCAACTCTTTTGGTTGATCCAAAATTGTATGAAGTTCTGACTTCAATTCCGAATTAAGATTGCTGTATGTAATCCACTGTTGCGATTTTTCAATATAATTCATAGCTTCCTCCATCATGCTCTATCTAATCTTAACGACCGATTTCGCTTGTAATCCATTCCATGTTCCCCGAAGCGACCAAGATATCACTTGTATCTTTCGTAATAATTAAGTGATCACCTTTTTTGACTTCCATTGTTTCTTCATCATTCTGTAAAACGCCAGCACCTTCAATAACAGTTAATAACGAAAACTGTTCGCGACAAGGATATGAGTACCCCTTGCTGACTTGATGATGGTAGACATCAAATTCAGGTGATTTGACGAGTGTTCGAATTGTTCCGGCATATACAGTTTTTTCAGAAGGTCTTGCGAGAACAGGAACGTCAGGAACCGTCGTCACAGTCAGTGCTTTTTCCAGATGAAGTTCACGTTTAGTACCTTTATCATCAACTCGATCAAAGTCATAAACACGATAAGTGGCGTCACAAGATTGTTGTGTCTCGAGAATCATGATTCCTTTACCAATCGCATGGATAGTTCCACTCTCCACAAAAACAAAGTCTCCTTTTTTAACAGGTTGTTTTTTTAGTAAGTTTGACCATTCTTCGTTTGAAACAGCTGTTTCTAGTTCTGCTCTTGTTTGAGCATTATGACCAAGAATCAACTCGGCACCCGGTTCAGCGTCAAGGACATACCAACATTCTGTTTTACCAAATCGTTCTCCTTCCAAGCTGTACGCTTGCTCGTCATTCGGATGGACTTGAACAGACAAATCATCCGTAGCATCAAGAATTTTAACCAGTAAAGGAAACGTCTCATGAGTAAAGTCACCAAACAATTCCTGACGGTGATTGGCCCAGAGATCAGATAAAGCACGACCGCTGTAAGGACCGTTACTAACTTCATTTTCACCGTTTTGATGGGCAGAAATTCCCCAACATTCCCCAATCGATCCACCTGGTATATCGTAGTTAAAATCTGTTTTTAGTCGCTGACTTCCCCAAATGCGTTCTTGAAAAATCGGATTTAATCTTAATATCATCTTTTTCTCCTTACTACTCAAATTTTACTTAACTTTCACTTCATAGTTCCAAGCATGTTGAATGATTTCCTCTAAAGAGTACTTAGGCATCCAACCTAACGCTTCATGAATTTTTTCTGAACTTGCTACTAGTTGTGCAGGGTCCCCTTCTCGGCGAATACCAAAAAGAATCTTTGCTTTATGTCCAGTCACTTTTTCAGAAGCTTGTATGATTTCTTTTACTGAATACCCCTTGCCATTGCCTAAGTTAAAGACTTCTTCTGTGATTGTTTTATTCAGTAGACCCTCTAAAGCTAAAATATGAGCATCAGCTAAATCACACACATGAATATAATCCCGAATACATGTACCGTCCTTCGTATCATAATCTTGACCATAAACAGTGATGTTTTCTCTTCGCCCGTTCAAATGTTGTAAAACAATTGGAATCAAATGTGTTTCAGGATTGTGATTTTCACCGATTGTTTGATCCGGATCTGCTCCAGCTGCATTAAAGTATCTTAATGTTACGTAGTTTAATCCATCTGCATTATGTAAGTCCGAGATTATTTGTTCAATCATCAATTTAGAATGACCGTATGGATTTATCGGTTGAACAGGCGTTTTTTCCGTAATGAGTGCTTCTTGTACTAACCCATACGTTGCTGCGGTAGAGGAAAAAACAAAATTATCTACTTGATGCTCTATCATGACAGATAAAAGAGTTAGAGTAGCACTTACATTGTTCAAGTAGTACTTCATTGGATTAATTACTGATTCCCCTACAAGACTGTTTGCAGCAAAGTGCATAACTGCTGAAATTTCATAGTTAGTAAAAATACTTCTGAGAATATTTTCATCGCCCAGTTCGCCTTGAATAAAAATGGCACGTGAATCAACAGCAAACTGAAAACCAGTTGATAAATTATCTAAAACGACTACTGATTTATCTTGATCAAGCAGTTCTTTCACAACATGACTTCCGATATAGCCAGCTCCGCCTACTACAAGAATCATCCGTTCACCTCTTCAGTTTTTTTTGTAATTCTTCGATACAGAAGTCTATCGTTTTTTTTGTATCTTTTAGTTGAATCTGTTTTTTTAGTTGATTGATTAACTTTTGATCAAATTGAAGTTTTGATAATTCTTTTACTGAATAGACATTACAGTAATTTGAATTTTTTAGTACCTTTATTGTTGATTGATCTTCTAAGAAAGAGTTTCGATTTAGTAGCATTAATCTACTAGACCCGTTCAATGCTTCGCTGATTGTACTCCAACCGGGTTTCGTAATTGTAAAGTCCGAAGCTGCTATATAATTTTGTGTTTCAGTATAATCATATGGAATTCTAAATACATTTGGATGATTTATATCTACGTGCGAAGAGACAATAAATTTACAACCTTCAGTTGACCATAATGGCGAATTATTATCGAACTGATTACTGTGATCCACTTTCATACCTAATCCATAAAAAACCACAGTGTCTGACGAGGTAACTTTTAAATGAAATTTAATCTTTTCAACTTCTGAATGATCAATTTCACGTGAAAAAAAATCATGTTTTTCAAGATAATCGTTTGAATTAATTTGTCCTTCTAAACGTAAGTAATGCGTCATTTTCGCATAGGCATCTCGCATAATTTTGAGCTTAGAATTCGAAATGATATTTTTATAGACATCACTCCATAAAAAATTTGAAATTCCTATACTCGGGATATTCAAATCATATGCAGCTTCAATCGCCGTCGGATAAATATCTGAAATAACATAGTCAATATTTTGTTCAGTTAAAAAATAACTTTCATCTTTTATTTTTCGCTTACGATTGATCAGATATTCTTCATACATTTCTTGAATTTTTAGATGATCCAGTTCTAAAGTATGAGGACTTAATATATAACCGACATCCGTTTCCAAAGTGCGAAAAATAACACGAGAATCTTTAAGTGATTCCTTTAAAAATCTTTGAGCGAAACTGTGACAAATAATAATGTTAAGATTTTTATTATTTTTTAAAAGCTCACGAATGATTGCAACACTTCTTGTCGCATGACCATAACCATAATCTGAAATATAATAGGCAATTTTCATTTATTTCCTCCAAACAAAAACAGGAGAGAAGTATAGCTCCTCTCCCCAAGCAAGCGATTAATAAATGACACGTGACTCGGATTGATTGAAACATGAGAGAACATCCGACCATTTATAATGAATGCGTACAAAGTCTTCTTCTGTAATCTCAAGACCCGTCTGTACCTCAATAAACTCTAATTCAGAAAGTGCATAAATACCGTGTTCTTTCCCGGCTGGCAAATGAACAATATCACCGGCTTTAACTCGAGTAATCCTTCCATCTACCGCCAGATCTCCCTCGCCTCGAACAATCGTCCAGACTTCATCTCTCAGCATATGACGATGGTAAGAAGAGTTACGTCCGGCATAGATACAAATTCGTTTTGTGACCATTTCTTTTTGTTCATCGTATTTAGCGTAATCGAGCGTCCGTGTCCAGCCCCACATCCGTTCTTCATACATGGGTGGTTGGTCATATTGTCCGATGTAGTCTTTGATTTTCGGACTCGCTTCTTTTTCGGCCACTAAAATCCCATCAGGACTAGCTGCAATCACCAGATTCTTGACTCCAATGATTGTGACAGGAATATCAAGCTCATTAATGAGATGAGTGTTTGTACTATCTTCTGAAATGACACCTTTTCCAATTTGAGACGTTGCCATTTCTTCGGTCAGCGTATTCCACGTCCCAAGATCTTTCCAGTATCCATCATAAGGAACAGCAATAATGTTATTTGTTTTTTCAACTACGGCGTAATCAAAGCTGGTTTTAGGTAATGTCGCATACATAGCTAGTAATTCTTGATAATCTAGAGGCAAGCAATTTTCTTCAAGCGTTTTGAGTAAATAGCCTAAACGAAAAGCAAACACACCACAATTCCAAAGAGCTCCTGATTCAATCAGTGTAGCAGCATCTTCTTCAGAAGGTTTTTCTGTGAACTTTTGGACTTGGATATGATTATTAGAAATATTAGAATCTGTTGTAGGAACCATATAACCATATTTAGAAGAAGGATATGTTGGTTTGACACCCATTAGTGCTAAATCAGCATTAGTTGTAATCAACATTTCCTCTAACACCTTAACTTGCTCAAAAAATTTGTCATCCACATAAGGATCGACAGGTAATACAACTACAACCTCATCTTCATCCACATTTTGAACCGAATGTAGATGACTCGCAGCAAGAGCAATTGCTGGATAGGTATCACGACGTTCAGGTTCAATGATTAGAGGAATATGTTCGCCGATTTGAGCATGAATCATGTCACGTTGCATTTTTGATGTCGCAACCATCGCATCGCCTGATAATCCGGTAGCTTCAAGTTGCCCCCATACACGTTGAACCATTGACTGTTCCTGTAAATTATGGCTTTCAAGCACTTTCAAAAATTGCTTCGAACGCGTGTCGTTCGAGAGGGGCCATAGTCTTTTACCGGAACCTCCTGATAATAGTATCAATTTCATAAAATCCCTCTTTCTTATATTTTTTAACACTTCATACAGACTTATATTCTTTAGTACAAATTTATTTATATTTTTGACTATTTTTTAATACATCCAAAAAATTAATTCCTTTAAACATCAAATATACTGATTTTCTAGTATCATGAAATAAGCTTGGAATAATTATCACAGAAATCATTTGAGAAATTAAACTAGCAAGAGCAGCTCCTTCTATTCCAAAAGGAGGTATTAAAAACCAATTTAAAATTATATTTGAAGTTGCTCCTATCCCCGCATAAATTATCGAATAATACTGATAGCCATAAGAAATCAACCATGCGTTTCTCGCTGAACCCAGTAATGCAATTATACCTCCCCAAACTGATATTACTAGCACACCAATGGAATCATCATATTTTTCGCCAAATATTATATGAATTATTGAAGAAGAAAAAACTGTTATTCCAACACAAAAACTAAAACTAATCCAAAAAATAATAGAATAGAGCTCAGTATTTTTTTGATCAAATATTTTTTTATTTTCTTTATGTTTGAGTAGGCTTGGGTTAAATGAAGTTATTAATGCCAAAGGTACGAAATACCACATACTAGATATTTGAAGCGCTGCTGAATAATAACCAACTTCTTTTGGTGAGTTTAGTATATAACCAATCATAATTTGATCGATTTTTGTATATATTGCTATCATTAGCCCGCTTATAATTAATGGCCAACTCATCTTCAATGCAGATTTAGCATAACTAAAATCAAATTCCCAAAATGTAAAAGCGTACTCTGACTTATATTTATACAACATAAATAACCCTATCCCAATCAATAGTGACTCTATAACATACACTAATACAATCATTTCAATTTGAAGACCACTAAAAATAATAATTATTTTTAAAAAAAATACTAATAACGATGAACAGATTTTAATTTTTGTAGAGTATCTTGCTAAGTGATTAGCTTGAACCCAATAATCAATAATATCTAAGGACTTTAAAAAAAGAGAAAATGACAAAATCAAAACCATTGTTTGGATTTTAATGTCGTTAGGGTTTAATATATTTATCAGAATGTAAGAGATTAAGATCAGAAATGCAGAACTTGTTAATCTCATTAGCATTGAAGTTTTTAAAACTTTCCCTTCATCCATTGATTTGTCTACTATAATTTTAACTGAAATAGTTTCAAGACCTAGAGTTGATACACTAGTAAATAATATAATAAAAGATAAAGAGTAGTTTAAAACCCCATAATCTTCTGGTCCATATACTCTTGCTAACTGAGATACAATTATTAGATTTAGGGACATTGAAACAATTCTTTCTGTCATTAGCCAAAAACTATTGCTTACTTCTTTTCCCAATAAAAACATAGTGAATATTTTTTTTATTTTTCTGTTATTGTAGGTATTCATAATTTTTTAAAGATGTTTTTTTTATTTTTAATTTCACTTAATTTGTAAGATTTTATCCACCCTAAAAGATCGATAAGTATTAATGGAAACATAAAAATATTAGGTTTCTTACTCATAATTGAAACTTCACTCTCATACGATTTACGATTACTACTTAATTGATTATCATGAATTTTAAACTTACCTATTTTTTTATCTATAATTTTTAAATCAATATCTTTTTGTGCGAAGGAACTCCAAATAAAGTAATCACCCGCAAGTTTAAATTTAGACAGTTCATTCAAATTTATGTATTTATTTATCTCTTTTCTCCAAAAGGTAGATTCTTGCTGTATGAAAGGCAGTTTCAAAAAAACAAAAATTTTTTTTCCATATACGCCACTCAACAAAAGATTATTTCTATATTTATAAGGTAAATTATTTCTGATTTCAATATTTTCTTCATTGATTAAAATTCTTCGTCCTGTTACCCAATCCACTTCAATTTGCTTAAATTCATTTAATATACTAATGAAGCTTCCTTTCTCATATAAATCACCTGCATTTAAGTAAGAAATAATATCACCCGAAGCTCTTTTTAATCCTTTCGCAAGTGCGTCATACATTCCCTTATCTGGCTCAGATATAATAATCGATTTGTATCTATCATTTTTTGATTCTATAAATCTTTCAGCAATTTCAACAGTTCTGTCTTGTGAACTACCATCACAAATAATATGTTCAATATAATGATTACCCAATGAATCGTTACATTGATTGATTATTGAAAGAATCGTATCTTCTATATAATCCTCCGCGTTATAACATGGAGTTATAATTGTTATTTTCATTTTTATTCCTTCTTTCTAAGACGTGAGAGAACGATAAACAAAATGTATAGACTATTATTTATTAAATATCTTTTCCATAATCTTTTTGGATCTTGAAGCAATCTATACATCCATTCCATCCCTACTTTTTGTATAATACTAGGAGCTCTTTTTATTTTCCCGGTATGAAAATCAAAAGCTGCACCTACTCCAATTAAAATACTATTCATTGATTCATAGTTTTTATTCATCCAAATTTCTTGTTTAGGACAACCTAAACTTACAAAAACTATATCTGCATTGCTGTCATTTACTATGTTAACAATTCGCTTATCATCTTCCGAGTCTAATGTTTTAAAAGGCGGTGAATATGATCCTACTAGCTTAATTTCAGGATTCAAATTTCTTAATTTTGTTTCTAATACACTCAAGTTTTCGTCTGTACTTCCTAATAAAAAAATTTTATTTGTTTTACTCTCGCATAACTTTTCCATCAAACTTGGTCCATCTACTCTATCTTGATTCTTACTTTTCTTGCTTTTATTAATCTCCCAAACTAATGGCATCCCATCTGGAGTACAAATACTTGCTTCTAACAAAGCCTTTTTGTGCATATAATTTTTTTTACTTTCTACTAAAGAGTGCGTATTACAAATACATATATATTTTTTTTTGAAATTTTGGACTATCCAATCATTTATTGTATTAACAGTTTCATCGAAAGATAAATCCGAAATTTTAACATCTAATATTTTTTTCATGCTAGCTCCCTGTAATCTGATATTTTAGATATATATATAATGGAACAAAAAACAAAAACTATACTTAAACTATTGTACGAAATAAACAAGCTTTCAGAAAAATTATAAGGAATCATACATATTAGAATAAGTATTGGCCATAGTGTATAGACTTTTAAATTATAAGATGTAAAGTTATAAATATATCCAACTAACGAAATTATAAGGAGGATAATAAATAAAAATAATCCAACATACCCTAAGTCCAAAATTATATCTATAAAACCATTGTGAGCAGTAGTTGTTACAAATCCTATTGCGTTGTAAAACCTATATAAACTCTCATTGAAGTTCGACCAATAATATCCATAACCATTTCCTATCAAAACTGAAACACCTTTATTTTCATTTAGAAGATAATTCCATATAAATGTGCGTCCTGTAAGAGTTAAATCCTTCCCCGTAAATTCTTTTATAGCAGGCGATATATAACTAATAAAAAAATACGTAGATATTAATATAACCGATGCAAAAATCAAAAAAACTATTCGAACAAGTTTATTACATTTAGTGAACATATAATATGAAAACGAAATAAATATACTCAACAAACATATCATTATTGCGGTTGAAGAATTCGTATTAATTATAAAAATTATTGTTAAAAAAAATGAACCTATATCTATTTTTTTTATTTTAGTTTCAGAAATCATTAACACGATTGTTGTTATTAAGGAATATACTAAAACTATTCCTGCTCTATTTTTTTGACCGAAAACACCATTCCATGATCCCGAATGTACCCCCGATTCTATCCCTATATCTGGGAATAAAATCACTGTTACGTAACTAGAAATCAGAATGAATAAGAAAAATACTCTTAAGAATTTTAATAATTCTAATACAGTGAACCTTTTTATAATAAATAGAGCCACAGAAAAATTTACTAACAATGAAAATATACGAGAAATATTTGAATAGCCAGGTGTCCATAAAACCGATAATGTAACATACAATAAAAAAATAATTAATACTTTATTATCTTTTGCTGTTAATGCTAGAAATTCCCAACTTTTAATCAAATTGTATATAAAAAACAGACCAATAAAGTACTTCATATATTCAAAAAATACTATGCCATTATAAAATACAAATAAATATTCAGAATAAGAAATTAAAATTAAAAATAGAAAAATATACTCCAAAGTATTTATTTTTTTCATAACTACTTCATTCATTTTCCCACCAACTTTACAACTTTTCATTATATAACTCTAAATAACAATCAGATATATATTTTAAATCAAAGTTTTTAAGTACTTTTTCTCTTGCTTTAATAGAAAATTCTAATAAAGTTTTCGGTTCGTTTAATAAATACTTAATTTTTTCAGCGTAAATCTTTGTATCAAAAGGAGGAATTAAATAACCGTTTTCACTGTTATCAATCATATCTCCCATACCTCCAATGTTGTAAGCAAGTACCGGAGTTCCACAAGACATTGATTCGATTACAGTATTAGGTAAATTATCCTCAATAGATGGTGCTACAAAAAGATCAGCAGCAGAATATGCTAAAACTAAAGATATTTGATCTTTCAAGCTTCCAAGGTATGTTATTTTATAGTCACTTATAATCTCATTTTCTGGACGAGATGATCCAAAAACAAGTAACTCAATATTATCATTATGTCCAGAATCTCTTAAATAATCTAATGACTCTTTTAATAAACTAAATCCTTTTCTTTTGTCACTTGTTGCATCTACAGCGCCGAATAAGACTATTTTTTTATTTTCATCTAAATTCAAAATATTTCTTGCTTCTTTTTTGTCTAAAGGTTTGAAAACAGATGTATCAATACCATTTGGAATAACCCTAATGTCAAATCCACTAAATAACTTGCTTTTTTTAGCTTCGTTCGCTAACCACTGACTTGGTGCTACTAATGTAATTTTTTGCGCTGACCAATTCTTTTCTTTTCTTTTAACATTTTTTGAACTTAAGTCATTTATTTTTTTCGATTTTAATTGCGGACATGAACCGCAACCATTCAAAAAATTTTCACACCCACTTGCATAATTACACCCACCGGTAAATGGCCACATATCGTGCATAGTCCAAATAATCGGTTTGTCCATATCTCCAATTTCTTCAATAGATAGAAACCCTTCGCAAGTCCAATGAAGATGAATTACATCTGGATCAAATTCAGAAATCATCTTTTTTTTATTACTAGGAACTATACATGAATGCCAGTCTTTGGGTTTTCCTTTATATAGTATATTTGGAATCTTATCTATTTTATTCAACAGTAATTTCGCCTGATTTTTATATTTATTTTTTTCTGTAATAACTCTATAATCACTACTATTTTTTTTTTGTACAAACATTCTAGAAGTAATTCCATTTTTATTTAATCCTTCATTTAATCTATATGCTGCTACTGCCGCTCCACCATCTATATCATTCGCATTTAACATGGCAATCTTCAAAGTCATTCTCCTAACATTATGTCTTCTAAACGTCTGTGATATTTTTCAGAAATACTTTCAAGCGAATAGTTATTTACAACATAATCTCTTGATTTTGCGCCAAGATCTTTTCGATACTCTTCATCCTCAATTAGTTTACGTAATACTTGAGTCATTTTAACTACATCTCTTTCTTGAATAATCAATGAAGTTTCTACTTCTCTTAAAACAAAAGAAACTCCTCCACTATTACTTGAAATCGTAGGTAGTCCACATGACATTGCTTCGATATTCGCCACTCCAAAATATTCTTCCCAATTCGAATCGTTTAAAGGGTGTGAAATGAAGATATCTGAATTTTTATACACTATTGGTAATTCTGAATGCTTTACATTATTTAAAAATTCTATATTTTCAATCAGGTTCAAGTTTTTCACTATATTCTTTAAAAAAGGAAGTGCATTACCTTGCCCCATAATTTTTAATTTAATTTTGGGATTTTCTCTTATTAATGGTTCTATCGCATAAATGATGTATTGAATACCTTTTTCGTAAATCAGTCTAGAAATACACAAAACTATTATTTCTTGTTTACTTTCATCACTGCTTTTTAAATTAGGTTTAAACATATCAATATCTACAGGATGACCTAAAATAAAAAAATTCTCCGAAATTTTTTTATTCATTATTCTTTCATTATTAAATCTTTCAGCAACTTTAGGAA
Organism: Exiguobacterium sp. s102; assembly: GCF_018618635.1. NCBI lineage: Bacteria > Bacillati > Bacillota > Bacilli > Caryophanales > Exiguobacterium > Exiguobacterium sp. s102. The sequence continues at coordinate 25,270 of NZ_JACSML010000001.1, read as the reverse complement.
CTGTAATCCATATAGTTTTAGAAGCTTCAACATATTTGGTCATAAAATTTGATATTATTTTTCTTGTATACTTATTTTTATAATTAAAATTTGTAACAGAAGAATCAAAAATATAGGGTATTTTCAATTTTTTAGATATATTATAAACAAGTCTTCCCTGATGATATATTGTTGGATCACATGTAATAATTAAATCGCTTCCCTTAATATTTTCTAAAACATGCTTTTGATAAGATATTAAATTAAAAGCATATGGTATTCTTAGAATATTTTGATACGAACTTTTAGGAATTGAAACTGTTTTTAGCTCTTCATCAAAATAATCATCGTTTTCATCTTTAATTATAACAAACTCATAATTAAAATTTTTTTGAAGATATTTATAAATCATTGCCTGTGCTTCGAAAGCAGATCCATTCGAAATAATTCCAGGTCTAAAAATAGTAATTTTCATATTATTTTCCTTTTTTAAAAGGGATATTTCAACAAATATCCCTTTAGTATTTATTAATCAAACATTCTTACTTTTTCTGTTTCTTTTGAAACTTTTTCTAAATCATGTTTGACCATGATTTCTACAAGCTGCTCAAATGATGTCTTAGTAGGATTCCAGCCTAAAACACTCTTCGCTTTTTCAGGTGTTCCTAATAGTTGTTCTACTTCTGCCGGACGGAAGAATTTCGGATCTACGGAAACAATCAATTCTTTCGTTGCCTTGTTGTATCCCTTCTCTTCTACACCCGTTCCAGTCCACTCAACATCGATACCCGCATGTTTAAATGCCAACTCAACGAATTCACGAACTGTGTGCATTTCACCAGTAGCGATGACGAAATCTTCTGGCTTGTCGTGTTGCAACATCAACCACATGCATTCAACGTAGTCTTTCGCATATCCCCAGTCGCGTAATGAGTCGAGGTTACCAAGTTTCAACTCTTTTTGTTTTCCTTGCGCAATACGTGCTGCTGCAAGTGAGATTTTACGTGTAACGAATGTTTCACCGCGACGCTCTGATTCATGGTTGAAGAGAATACCGTTTACAGCAAACATATTGTACGATTCACGGTAGTTTTTCGTAATCCAGAAACCATACATTTTAGCGACACCGTACGGTGAACGTGGGTAGAATGGTGTTGTTTCCGATTGTGGTACTTCTTGAACTTTTCCATAAAGCTCTGACGTTGAGGCTTGATAAATACGTGTTGTCTCAGTAAGTCCGAGAATTTTAACAGCTTCTAGAATTCGCAACGTCCCTACTGCATCAACGTCAGCTGTGTATTCTGGTACGTCAAATGATACGCGTACATGTGATTGTGCTGCCAGATTATAAATTTCATCTGGCTTAATTTCACTGATTAATCGAATAACGTTTGATGTATCTGTGATATCGCCATAATGAAGGTGGAAGTTTTCATTGTTGTACATTGATTCTGCTTCATTTTCGTTCATGACATCTTCTAAACGCTCTTGGTTGTAAGAAGAACTACGACGAATGACACCGTGGACTTCATAGTCCATCCCAAGTAAAAATTCTGCTAAATATGATCCGTCTTGTCCTGTAACTCCTGTAATCAATGCCTTTTTCATTTGATTCACTCCTATGGTTATACTTTTTTTAATGTCTCTTTATTATTTAAGAACCACTCGTATGCTAATGAAATACCATCTTCTAACTTCACATCAGCTTTCCAGCCCAGCTGGTTAATTTTTGTTGTATCGACTAATTTACGTGGTGTGCCATCTGGTTTTGTCGTATCAAACTTCAGTTCACCTTTAAACCCAACTACCCGTTGCACCGTTTCAGCGAGTTCTTTGATTGATACGTCTTCTCCCACTCCAATGTTGATAATTTCATCCTCATTGTAATGATTCATTAAGTAAACGCAAGCATCTGCTAAGTCATCTGAATATAAGAATTCACGTTTTGGTGTCCCTGTTCCCCATACTTCTACTGAAGATTGATTGGATAACTTAGCTTCATGAAATTTACGAATCAGAGCTGGCATAACGTGAGAAGACTGAAGATCAAAATTATCATTTTCGCCGTACAAGTTTGTCGGCATCGCTGAAATGTAGTTCGTTCCATACTGTTTATTGTATGATTGACACATTTTGATTCCAGCGATCTTAGCTAAAGCATAAGCATCGTTTGTCGGCTCGAGTGGGCCCGTTAATAGATACTCTTCTTTTAAAGGCTGTGGAGCTAATTTAGGATAAATACATGTGCTGCCAAGGAACAATAACTTCTCGACTTGATTCCGGTACGAAGCATCAATCACATTCGTTTGAATCATTAAGTTATCACGGATAAAGTCTGCCGGGAATTCATTGTTCGCAACGATTCCGCCTACTTTCGCTGCTGCCAAGAATACGAATTCTGGTTTTTCAAGTTCGAAAAATGAATCCACTTGTTGCTTATCACGCAAATCAAGTTCTTTACTTGTACGAACGATTAAGTTTTCATAGCCTTCTATTTCTAACTTTCGAAGAATCGCTGATCCTACTAAGCCACGATGTCCTGCGACATAAATTTTAGAACTCTTATTCATTATTCACACTACTTTCTCAAATTAATACGCATCTTTTGAACCAAATAATACTGTAATCGTTTTGACAATGATTTTCAAATCCATCATGAAATTTCTAGTTTTAATATATAAAATATCTAAATCCACCATTTCTTTGAATCCAATATTACTTCGACCGCTCACTTGCCATAAGCCCGTACATCCAGGCACAACCGATAAACGTTGTAAATCATATGAAGTGTATTCTGCCACTTCCCGTGGAAGTGGTGGTCTTGGACCTACAAGCGACATTTCCCCTCTTAGTACATTCCATAATTGAGGCAATTCGTCTACGCTCGTTTTTCGGATGAAGCGACCTACTTTTGTAACCCGGGGATCATTGGCCATTTTAAACATCGCTCCTGTTGTTTCATTATGTTCTAACAGGGCGTTTAAACGTTCTTCCGCATCCGATACCATCGAACGAAATTTGTACATTTTAAACTTTTCTCCGTTTTTCCCAATCCGTTCTTGTGAAAAGAAAATAGAAGAGTCTTTATCTTCGAATTTAATGATCATGGCTAATACAAATAAAAATGGGCTTAAAATCAATAGACCTAATACTGCACCCACAATGTCTAAGATACGCTTTGAAATTAAATAACCTCTCGCTTCATTCAAAGGAATAGGTGTTATCACGAATGTATCCGGAACTTTATTAAAATGAATTTCTTCTACCACAACATTTGTTTTCGTTCGTGGTTCAGTAATTGTCGTAATCGCAACTTCTTCTTGGAGTGAGTTAGATTTGTTCAATGCATACTCTCCTCTCATTCAGTAACTGCCATTTTAAGTTCTAATAATTCATACATCATGGCACGCACATCTTCTCCTAAATCATCGCGCTTTAAAGCAAATTCGAGTGTTGTTCGAATAAAGCCAAGCTTTTCCCCGACGTCATAGCGTTTGCCATCAAATTCGTAAGCAAAGACGCGTTGCATTTCGTTGAGGCGCGTAATCGCGTCCGTTAATTGGATTTCCCCACCTGAACCAACTTCTTGTGTTTCAAGGTACTTGAAAATTTCCGGTGTTAATAAGTAACGACCTAGAATAGCCAAATTTGATGGTGCCGTACCAGGGGCCGGTTTTTCGACAAATGATTTTACCTTATGTAAGTTCTCTGAGATGCTTGTGCTTGGATCAACGATCCCATAGCGATGTGTATCTTTATCGGCAACTGGTTGCACACCGATGATTGAACTATTCGTGATTTCGTATTGTTCAATTAACTGGCGCGTACACGGGACGTCTGCTTGAACAATATCATCCCCGAGCATCACGACGAATGGTTCATTCCCGATGAAGGCTTTTGCTTGAAGAATAGCGTCACCTAGTCCTTTCGGTTTAGATTGACGAATGAAATGGATGTTGATATTTGTTGTTGCTTCGACAAGATACAACAACTCCGATTTGTTTTTTGAAATCAAGTTTGCTTCCAGCTCCGGAACTGAATCGAAGTGATCTTCAATCGCCCGTTTCCCTTTACCGGTAATGATTAAGATATCTTCAATCCCCGATTCAATCGCTTCCTCGATGATATATTGAATCGTCGGCTTATCGACGATCGGCAACATTTCTTTCGGCATCGCTTTCGTCGCTGGTAAAAAACGAGTTCCAAGTCCCGCTGCCGGAATAACTGCTTTTTTTACTCTTTTCACAAAATTCACTCCTGACTATAATTTTCGATTACCATAATATAATCAACTTGGTAGTCTTTATGTAAATTAAGATAACATAGAAAGATACTTTTTTTCCATAAAGATTTCCATTTTTTCATAATGTAAGCGTTAACATAGAAAAAAGAGAGCGCAATTTCACTCTCCTTACTAGCTCTTACAAATATCACCTTATACCCATTGCCCTTTCCAGTTCTTCTCGACTGGACTTGGTGGATTAATCGTCACAAGTTGATTTAATAAAACAGCTTCATTGTTTTCGTACAATTCGTCATACAACCAGTCTTCCAGTTCTTGTGCCAAGTACTTCCGACACTGCTCCCAGTAGAACGGACGTTTCTCGATATGGTGCGCGTCTGACGCTACAAGGTGAGCCAAGCCGTTTTCGAGTAAGGCAACCGCAAACCGTTGAACATCCTTACCATACTTACCAATCAAACTGGCACATGTGACTTGACTGATTGCTCCGTTCGAAATCAATTCGAAAAGGAGATTCGGATTTTGGATGATGGCTTTATTTTTTTCCGGATGGGCGACGATCGGAATGTAGCCGTCGGAAATCAACTCAGCGAAGACTTGCCGCGCATAAGACGGAATGCCGCTTGATGGAAATTCAATCAGTAAGTAACGCGAATCTGCGAGTGGTAACGCCCGACCCGCTTTGATTTCTTCAATCAACTCTCCCGTCAGACGAATCTCGTGTCCCGGGTAGACAGTCAGCGGAATATCGCGTTGCTGCAGTAAGACATTCAGTTCAGCGACTGTCAAGCGGACGTCGACGTCTTCCGTTTCAAACTGCGGGTGGTAGAGGTGCGGTGTCGCGATGATTTGCGATACCCCTTCCGCAACGGCTTGTTCTGCGAGTTGTAATGTATGTTCGACACTCGCCGGACCATCGTCAACGAGTGGTAAGAGATGACAGTGCAAATCAACCATGATTGAACCCCTCACTCATAAGAATAGTAGTATTGGTATGCAGAATCGTCCGTCAGCTCACGACGGTTCAAGACGACACCAAGAATTTTCGCTTCTGCCAGTTCGAGTTGTTCTTTTGCCTTTAAGACACGTTGGCGATCGGAAGTCGTACAGCCGACAACTAACACAACACCATCTGTTAATTTCGATGTAATCCGGCTATCCGCGACTTGGAGTAATGGCGGTGCGTCCAAAATGATGACGTCATACTCTTCACGGAGTTGTAAAATCAAGTTCTCCATCGACCGCGACGATAAGAGCTCTGCCGGGTTTGGCGGAATCGGACCTGCTGTTAAAATTGATAAGTTGTCGACTTTTGTTGGTAACACAGCTTTTTCAAGTTCGGCTTGGCGTGTCAAGAGACTCGATAAACCGAGACCGTTCGCGACTTTAAACGTATAGTGAACGGTCGGTCGACGCATGTCGGTATCAATGATTAAGACTTTTTTTCCTTGCTGGGCATAAGTGACGGCGAGGTTCGACGACGTCGTCGATTTCCCTTCACTTTGAGTCGCCGAGGTAATCAAAATGACTTGAATCTCTTTATCGACGGCCATGAACTCAATGTTCGTCCGAATCGTCCGGTACTGCTCGGCAATCGGTGACTTCGGCTGCGTGACCGTAATCAAGTTCCGTGCGTCTTTATTCATTTTATTTTTCTTAGCCATATTGTTTTACCGCCTCTCGTTTTGCTGCCTTTGCTGACGATTTAAAGACCTTACTATCGATATCCGGGATACTACCTAAGACCGGCAGATCAAGAATTTGTTGGACTTGATCCTCTGTCCGAATCCGGCGGTCGAGGACTTCACGTAAAAACGCAAGACCGACTCCGAGTAAGAATCCGACAACAGCTGCAATCGCCGTGTTCAAGATAATGTTCGGGCTGACCGGTGACGTTGGAATCCCTGAGACGGATAAAACTTTGACGTTGTTGACGTCCATCAGTTCAGTGATATCGTCACTAAAGACGTTCGCGACTGAATTGGCAACGTTTGAAGCCAGGGCTGCATCTGTACTTTGGACAGAAACATTGATGACCTGTGAATTTTGTTCACTTTCGACGGTGATCATTCTGTTTAATGTATCAAGACTATTAGGTGCATTATCAACTTCTGCTTGGACTTTTTCTAAGATAGCTGGACTCTTAATAACGACACGATATGTATTGACGAGCGTGACGGACGATTGCACTTGTGACGCATCGATGACGCTGTTCTCTTGTTTCTGTGGTGTGACGAGGATTTGTGTCCCTGCCTGATAAGTCGGTTTAATCAAGAAACTACTGACAGTAAATGCAATGACCGCTGCGACAATCGTCAGAGCGAGAATCCGCCAAAGCGACTTCCGTAAAACTGAAAATAACTCTTGTAAGCTAATTGTTTCATTCATGGGTTAATTATTCTCCTTTATTTGTCTAATGCAGTGACTTTTTTATCAACTAGGAATCAGTATAACAAAAAATTGGGAAATGGTTACTATTATTTTAGGAAATAACATACGTTTATTGAAAAAGTTTGCGTATAATAGAGAATGACATGTTTCTTTTTACATGAATTACTGGCAATCTACATAGGAGGAATTTCTTTATGCACCGCTCTCTACAAGCACTCCAATACTATACATCACACTCCGAGGACGACATCATTCGTCTCCATGAACGAATCCGTTCGAGTCTCGCTTCGACCGAGTCGTTGACAGACACGATGATTCGTCTGACAGGAGACGCACCACTTATTCCTTTTAAGCAGGACACAGTCACAGTCGACGAATGGCAAAACTTTTTAGCCGGCAAACATCATGAAAGTCTGGCAGATTTTTATGGCATGCTCGTCGCACGTCCGATTCTTACTGAAGATGGTCCCCTTGAGCATGACGAGCCGGAAACACCTGCGACGTTATCACGGTCACAACGTGACGACAACAGTCCGCGCCGTCAAAAAACGAAACAGATTGCTCCACCACGTTCAAAACGTAAACTGCCGTGGGGCTGGATTGCTTTATTGATTCTTTGTTTCTTACTTGGTGCTGCCGGAACGTATGTCTACTCAAACTATCTCGCAAGTCCGAAATCGTCTGCACCGGACGCGACAGTCGAACAACCGGTCGCCGTCGAAGAATCAACAACAGACGATAAAAAAGCAGACGAAAAGCCAGAAGATAAACCGGAAGCAAACATCCTTTATGTTAATACACGCAACAGTAACATCTACCGCGATGAAGCCTTGACGGACGTTTTATACGAAGCTGACTTCGGGGATGGCTACCGAATCCTTGAAGCGTCCGACTCGATCAGTAAAGTTGAACTGACTAACGAATTGACAGGCTATATCAAAAATGCTGATACGACAAAAGAGCTTTCAGATGATGCCATTGCAGATGAAACGTTACTGACATGGGTCAACGATAATCTCGATACGAGCTTCGTTACCGAGACGCTCATTGACCTTATCGGCAAATCAAGCGCAGAGTTGAATAGCCTTTACGCAGCGCCTGACCGAACATTCAGTGACGACGTCAATGATTATCTTTTCTATGGAAATCATTTCTTTACGTTACAAAATGATCGTGTCATCGCCATCGACTGGTCTGAAGCCGATGTGACAAATGACAAGTTAGCGACACTCGCTCCACTGCAACTCGAATCGGAGACGACGGGACTCGTCATGAGTAACTCCTACCGCTTGCAACGGTTCGCAAAAGATGGGACCGACCTCAGTCGCGTCCGACTTGCGGAACAAAATCTTTAAACAAATAAAAGGAGTGAGCCGTTTGTGGCTCACTCCTTTTTGATTCACTCTAATCCTAACGAATAACGTAATGCTGTTTTTGTTTGTTCAAGCGAAGCGTCTGTCGGGTGCCAGTAATAAATACCATCGCCTTCTTTTCCACCCGTTCCTTCAAGCTTCAAGTTTTCCTGATTTTTAAAGGCATCCATGTAGTCGAAGGCGAGCGTCCGCATCGGTTTGAACGAAACGTTCGTCTGCGCATTGTCTCCGACGACGTCCATAATCGCATTGAACTTACTGATTGAGACATCGGAGGATAACTTATCAATCACTTGTTCAATGACCTGACGTTGACGCATTTGACGACCGAAGTCACCCCGTGGGTCATCATAGCGCATCCGTGTGTATTTCAATGCCGATTCCCCATCTAAATTAATTTTTCCAACAGCAAATTTTTTACCTTCATAATCAAAATCAATATCATTGACTACCGTAACTCCACCAACCGCATCGACGAGTGACGTAAATCCTTCCATGTTGATTTCCGCATAATAGTTAATCGGAATATCGAGGAAGTTCTCGACCGTCTTGATTGCCATATCCGGTCCACCGAACGAATACGCATGGTTGATTTTATCGTTCGTCCCTTTACCGATGATGTCGACTTTCGTATCACGAGGGATACTAATTAATCGACTTTCATTACGGGTCGGATTCAGTGTCATGACCATAATCGAGTCACTGCGACCACGTTCGCCGGGACGTTGGTCGACCCCAAGCAATAGAACCGAAACCGGTTTTTGTTTTTCGACGACAGCGTCACCGGTGTTTTTGACCGGTGATTGAATTTTCTTGACCGTCTGATCGACCTGATAATATGTATAGCCGATGAATCCGCCGATTCCGACGACGAGGACCAAGGCAATCAACAGCATGACCTTCAGCGGCGTCCACCGTTTTTTGACTTTACGTTTCTTTTTGACGCGTTCCACTCTATCATTTCTCCTTTTTGTCTTGCGTATTATATCGTACTTATGAGTTCTCATTTATATCGGTTCAGCATGAGCGCTCTTACAGTCGAGTATACAAAAAATAACTCCCTTTTTGTCAAAAACGGAAAAAAATGAAAAAAAGAGCCTGATTGACAGACTCTTTAAACGATTGACGGACCTTCTAAAAGCTTATTTATCCCTTACTCGTCGTTGGTATTATTAACGGGTGTTCCGAATTTTAAAAAAATTGCCCGAAAAACGCATTGCTTCTCGTGACTCCTACGGGAAAAGCGCGTTTCGCGCTGTCAGAGGCAGGCGAGACCCTGCTCCTTGTTCGTCAGAGTCAAGGAGCAACGGCTTGCGCCTCGCCCGAGGAAAGCACGAGAAGAAACATGCGTTTACATTAGCTATAAACTACAACTGTCTATACGCTAAAAAGGCTGCTTACAGACTCTCACGTATCTTTATAACGATGCTTGTCCAGAGACGACATACGTTTTCTTTTTCGCATTGTAATCGAGTATGACGAGTTTTTTTGTTTTCGTTGCCGTCGGGAAGACGTACGTTTTCGATTTTGCTTTAATCGCAAGACCCAACTCAAGTTCTTGTTTTGTTTGAACAGATGTTAAATCAATCGTATCAAGACCCGTCCATTCCCCAAGACCTTTCCCCGATAAAAGCGCATCGAGTTGTTTTTCTGTCATCCCCGTTTTGATTTTCGCACCCTTCGCGAGCTTCATCTTGCTTTCCCGTGCACCTGACGTCGTCGTCCCGCGGTACAAATCAAGCGATTTTGTCGTCAGCCGGTAGACGGAATCATTTTTCTTCGTCATGAACATCAACGTCGTTATCGCGGATGGGAAGTCTGCTTTTCTATCGTAGATGCTGTAGAGCGTCGTCTTTTGTCCTTGTGACGTGCTCGTCGCCTCTGCCTTTTGTTTCAAGACCGTCGAACTGCCCTTTTTCGTCAATTGCTTTTTGTAGTCTTTCCCGTAAATGACCTTTGCTGCCTGGGCAATCGTCATCCCCGGCGTCAATGCATTGTACTGCGTCGTCGCCTTCGTTTCCGTTGTCGTTGCCGCTTCGGCTGTTCCGGCAATCAATGTCGAACCGGCGATCAATGTGGCGAGTGTCAGTTTAGCAAATGTTGTTTTCATGAATCTGTCCCACTTTCTGTTTAAGTTATTTTCATTTGATGTAGCGTACGGCTTTATCGGCGTCAAGTCGTCCGTATCCGTACGCTTTGTCATAACCGGTCTTCCCGAGGTCCTGGGCTGATTTTTTTAGAATCGACTCGACTTCGGTTGCTTTGAGCGTCGGTTTCAGGCTGTAGAGGAGACTTGCGACACCGGCGACATGCGGTGCTGCCATCGACGTCCCGCTCCAAAAGGCCGATTCGCCGTCACTGAGGTAACTCGGAATGTCTTGCCCCGGTGCGACGAGGTCAAGTCCGTCGCCATAATTCGAGAATGTCGACCGGCGATCAAACCGATTCGTCGAACCGACCGACAAGGCATACTTCGACCGTGCCGGATATGACAAACGGCTCGTCCCGTCATTTCCCGTCGCGACGACGACGAGGACACCTTGTTTCTTCGCATAGGCGAGAGCATCTTCAATCGCGAGTGACGAGAAACCGCCACCGAGACTCATGTTGATGACTTTGGCTTTTTTCTTGACGGCATAAATGATGCCTTTCGCGATGTTCGAGTTCGAGCCTGTATTGTTCGCTGCGATGACTTTAATCGGAATGATTGATGCCTTGGCGTTGATGCCCGACATCCCGTACGTATTGTTACTGTTCGCTGCAATGATCGCTGCGACATGCGTGCCGTGACCATGGTCGTCGATCGCAAGCTGCCGTTTATGGACAAAGTCATAACCGAGATCCATCCGAACCCGTCCTGCGAAATCGGCATAGGTCGGATTGATACCTGTATCGATGACGGCGACGCGTGTCGTCGTTTGTTTTTTTCCGGCAATCCGTCGTTTCATCGCCTCAAAGTTGATGTCGGCTCCCTTGACGCCGCCGCGTTGCCCAGTATTGTTCAGCGACCACTGGTATTTCTTGAACGGATCCACTCCGAGTCCCTGCATCTGTCCGTCAAGTTCGACGTAGGTGACGTCCGCTGACTTCGCAAGTTTCGCCTTCGCAGCAAGCGCTTGATAGACGGACGAATACGTGAACTTCTCCATCTTTAGTCCTGCATCAATCGTCTCACTGGCAATTGCCTTCGTATTACGCGACAACTGCGCATGGTCACTATCCGTCGTGCGCATCTTGACGATCAAGCTCGTCGATTGTCCCGTCGCTTTTTTCTTCGCGACCACATCACGCATCGGTTGCAAGCGTTCGAGTTTGAACGGGACCGTGAACGACGTATTTTTTCGTCCATTGATTTCGACGTATTGTCGTCCTTTCCAACTCAGTGGGAAGAATAACGATTCACCGCTCACTGCGTCATAGCGTTCATAAACCAGTTGCTTCAAGTAATCACTTTGCGTTTCGTAGACCGTGACGTCTTCTGTATCGTCCGCTGCGAATTTAATATGTGTTCCTTCATTAACATAGTTCGCTGAGTCGAAATAAAACAACGCTTTTCCGTTTTGGTCGAACGTTCCTTTCAAGTACCCTTTATGCGTTTTCGCACCCGGCGTCGGCATTTTTTTCGCGCCCGTGCCCGCCGCTTCTGTATGTACCGGTAGTCCACTTGCAAGCAGTCCGACAATCGTAAGACCGAGTAACCATTTTTGCATCTCTTCACTCCTTCATTTAGGATCTCCTTCACGTATAATTATAATGGAAAATTTTATAAAATCTATTTATTTTTCTAGCTTATTCTCGCTTTTATTTACATCCATTTGAATATCATTTTTAAATGACTTCATAATAAAAGTCCACCACTCGTAAAAGTGATGGACCATGACTTACTTGACTGTGACCGTGAACGTTTTGACGACTTGGTAGTTACCTGCCGTCGTGTAGGTGACACGGATTGTCGTCTTGCCTGTTTTAATCGCCCGGACATTCCCGCGTGAAGAAACTTGCGAGACTTTTTTATTCGCTGACGTGTATTGAACAGATTTTATTTGATCTGTCGCCGACGCCATCAGGATGCGTGTCGTCTGGTTTTTCTTTAATGTTGCTTTCGTCGCTTTAAGCGTGACGCTGTTTGCTTTCGTTTCGATTGGCAGTGTCGTCGTCAGGACGAAGCCGTCCGTCAACGTGACGTTTGCTGTGACCGTCGTCTTGCCCGTTGCTTTTCCTGTCAGACGTCCTTTGCTGTCGACTGTTGCTTTTGACGTATCGGCTACTTGATAGCTAGTCGATGCGACAGGTGCTGATGCATGGTTAAGCGTCGTCTTCAAGTTGACGGCCTTTCCTTGATAAACATCCGTTTTTGCGATTGTCGCACTCGGTGCCGTTTGTGTTTGCGGAACGAAGACACCGACGTATCCATCGACTTCTGCCGTCTTGATGCCTTTGACCGGAACCGTCAAGATACCATTTTTATCTGTGACGAGTTTCGTCTTGCTGACGCCACTTGCATCAACGAAGACTTGGTTCGCGTGGACTTTCCCCATGTCGACGTTGACCGTCGTGTTGAGGGTCGATTTTTTCCCGATGATCGTCGCGACACCGGTATTGCGGTCTTTTCCGAGACGGACGCTCGAGATGAGGTGCTTCCCGGCATATTTCGATGTGTTCGCCGTATGGTACGCGACTTTTTGTGCGCCGTAAGCATACTGTTTACGGACCTTCAACAAGTTCGTGATTTCATCATAGTACGGTGTCTTCTTCGTCATGTACGAAGCATCCGTCTGGTACAGGTCACCGTAATAGACCGTCGGCACCGTATCTTTATTCGTTAAGAGATACGCATATTGGGCCACGACGTTGTTGACCGAATATTTTTTCGTCGGGCTGGCAAGCTCCGCATTGTAGATCGCAAGCGCTTGTTGCTCTGTTTCTTTATCATACATTTTCTCGAACGATTTCGGTTCTTCACCCTTCGCATACTGAACCCCTGTTTTGATGCCGTACAGGTCGAGCATGATTTGGTTGACCCGGTTTTTCTCTTGGTCATGGTTATTGACGAACGACCAGTTCGCTTGTGCGTTTTTCGTTCCGTCGCCTTCACGGTTGACGGTCGATACTTTCGCAAGATCACTCAACCAACGTGTTGATGTCGCTTTTCCGAGGGCATTCCGAAGTGTGAAGTATAAATCTGCATCCATGACGAGCTGTTCATTGTTGTTCGCTTTCATGTAGGCGTTTTGCGCTTCTTTGTAGCTTTCGATGTAGCTGAGGTGCTCATTTGCACCGAAGTGGGCTTTCGCTACTTCTGCCTCTGCCTTCAAGATTGCCGTATCGTAGTGCGACGCGGCATCAATCCGGAATCCGTCGAATTTATACGTTTCGAGCATCCACTTCATCCAGTTCTTTTGTTCCTTGATGACTTCCGGGTTCGAGTTCGCGAGGTCGACACCAAGCAAGAACTCATCGTTGTTTTCGATTGTTTTATTGTACGGCTGGAGGGGATTACCGGACGCGTCGACGAACAAGAATTGGTCTTCGATGTCGATGCCCGAGTTATCGTTTTGGTACGACCGTTCCTCTGTCCCGTATCCGTACGTCGCCTGCGTCTTCATGTAGTCTTCCGTCAGCTTGGCAATTGTTCCGTTATCCTTCGAACTCAAGATTGCTTCTTTTGTCGCAAAACCATGTTCCTTCATATAGTCGAGGTAACCAGGATCTTTCGCGTATTGCGACAACATCGGTTTCCAGTTTTCCGGTGAGACTTCATACCAGCCGTCCGCTGCGAGATACGTATCGATGACGTTCAAGTTTTGTGTTTTCGCTGCCTCAAGCAACCACTCCGGAAGATAGTTTTTCGCATCGTCTTTGCCAAAGTAACGGTACGGTTTTCCGTCCTTGTCGGTCATGACGCGACCTGTGCCCTGGCCTTGGAGTGATGTTCCGTTCAGATAGGATTTGTTCCATTCTTTGATATATCCGTACTTCGCTTGTCCCATCCCGCCACCTTTTGTATAGGCAAGGTATGGTGTCGCGAGCGTTTTTGTCGTCTCTCCACCTGTATAAGGATTCGTAAACGGCTCGCCCGAGGTGTTCGCACGGCGAACGTAGACCGCTTCCCGCTGGTTCAGTCCGAGCATTTGGTTCGGGACGAGGTCCATCTGTACTTTGATGTTGTCGTCATGCAGCATGTCGACCATCATTTCGAGTTGACTTGCTTTTCCATATTTTGTTGCGACCGCGCCGTTCGGTCCTTGCGGGAATTCGCCGAAGTCATACCGATCGGAAATCGCATAGCCTTCCATGTAACGTGCCATGTCGAATGAGCGATAGGCTGGCGGCATCCAGACATCGGTCACGCCCCATGAGTTCAACAACTCACCTTTTTTCGCAAGTGTCCGGTACATGTTGCTGTCATACGGTTGGTACAGACTGAAGCTTTGGAAAATGACATGATTGTCGAGTTTTTCGCCTGATGTATAAGCATTTACTTGTTGCGGTGCAAGACCAAGTCCACTCGTCGCGACGACCGTCGCGAGTAAACCGGCTGAAACTTTTGTTGTTTTGTTCATCTGATGGATTCCTCTTTCTTTAACTGTATGTATTTTGTTTATTTTTTACTTAAATTTCTAATTCCATAAAATAACTTACCACCTTAATCAAATTAAGCATAGCTTCATTTTCGTAAAAAAAGTCAATAGATTGCCTAAAATGCAATCGATTGCATGAAACAGTCAAAAAGAACCCTCAATCCATTTCTGAATTGAGGGTTCTTGTCGTGATTAGTTTAATCCGAGAAGAACTGCTTTCTCGTAACCACCAGTCAAGACAGAGTTGTCATACGACTGAAGATCTTTGTTGACTGTGATGACGTTCGACAATGTTTTGATCGTCCCTGCTGGAACTTTGATTTTCACGATGTCGAGTCCGTTTGATACGTTGTTATCCGAGTCAGCAAGCGAGATGCTCGTGCCGACCGGAAGGGCTTTTCCATTGAAGATGTATTGCGCCGTGCTCGTCGCATCATACATACCTGCGTACTGGACGCCTTCAGAGAACTTGATGCGGATGACGTCTTTTTCATCCTTCGCGTTCGCTGTCACTTTTTCGATTTCGAATGGTGAAGCGACCGGTGTGACAGGTGTTTTCATGAGTTTGAAGTCATGTGTCGCTGTCGCAACTGTGTTACCGACATCATCTGAAAGTGATTTGACGACGACTTTCCAGTCTTCGCCGTACCCTTTCATGTCGACGAGAGACTGGAGACTCTCGTTCGCTTTAACACGGAAGTTCTTATCTGTTGTATCTGTATATCCGACAACCGAACCGTCGACTGTGACGATTTTGCCGTCTTTGTTTTTCCCGATAAATTCAACCGTCGTCTTCGGCGGGTTGACTAAGCCGTCAGCATTTTTGAGTGGTGTATCTGCTTGATCTTTCCCAAGCAATTTCACCGGCTCACTCATCATGACGTGGAAGTCTGTTGACATCATCACACGATCGATTGCTGTGATTTCAGCACTCTTCACATCCGGTGTGTTGAGTGGCGATCCGTCATAGTTCAAGTCGAGTGCAAGCGCATCGTTTTTCTCACCGTTCGCTTCTGCCTGGATCGCACCTTTTTCGAGCGTGATTTTGAACTTATCGTTGTAGTAGTTCTCTTTCGTATTGACGGTATCGTAGATGACTGTCCAGTCTTGTTTCATCTCGACAACCGCTTCGCCAGTCATTGCATCATACGATGTCACTTCAGCATATTCGCTGATGTCTTCGTATTTTTTAGATGTTGAGTTGTAGCGTTCGAGCTTCATTTTCGAACCATACAGAGCCTTGATGTCTGCTTTTTTCAGGTTTTTGCTGAACATGATGCGGAACTGCTCAGGCGACTCGACGACGACGCCAGCTGTCGGTTTGACTGTATCTGCTGCGACTGTGAAGTCGAGGTTTTGTGTCGTACCGATGTTCATTTCATCCGAACGCGCTGCGAAGTCCATCGTATCCCATACTTGAAGTGAATGTTTGCCGGCTGCGAAGTAGCCTTCTTTCACTCCTGGGTAGTTGTCGTTCAACATGATTTTGACTGTATCGCGACGATCGACACCCATTTTGTTATCGAAGCCGTAAGGAATGACAGTGAAGTACTTACCACCATACTGGCCATCGATTTTAAAGTTCGCTGTATCGATTGCTTCAGAGAATTTCACTTCGAGTTGGTTCAAGCCAATTGCTTTGACAGACGTTACTTCAGCAGGACGTGCATCCGTTAACTTGAAGCTTGCTTTTGATTTCACTTCTGTATCCGTGTTACTCGTGATTTTCGCTACCACTTTAACAACTGCGTTGTCCTGGAGTGGTGTTTCTTTATCAAGAATCAATTCGAACGCTTTTGGATTCGAAGGAATCGCTTTGACGCCGATGACATTTTTCATACCATCGAATTGTTCGATTTGAATGTTGTCGTTCGCCATATACTCTTCTTCATGAAGCGAAGGACGGACTTTATCGAGTCCGAACGATTTGAGGAGTAACTCACGCGAGACGGCTTTATCAAGGAAGATCGTGATGCGATCTGCTTGATTCGATTCCGCTGCGAGCATGTTGATCATTTCGATCGGAGCCGGCGTGACGGCAATCGTGCTGAACTTGACTTTCGCTTCACCAGAAATCTTACCGATGAGGTTTTTGTAGTCGCCGTTCGCTGTTTCGATGATTTCCGCGCTGATCATCGCATCGAGGTCCGTGTTGCTGAACTCAGATGTGAGGATGACCGTTGCTTTCCCGTCCTGGATCGTCACACGTTCTTTTGAAAGTGCACCGAATGACGTCGATAATTTAAGAACGATGTCGTCTGCGTTCATGTCGACTTCACCTGTCGCTTTGTTCTTGAGCAAGAACGTCACTTCCGTGTTGTCGCCACCGTTCGCAACGATTGTCGATGCTTTTGGTGAGACTTCAAGCATCCAGATGTTTTCAACACCTTGTGTCATGAAGCTCATTGAACCGAGGTCACGCGCAACGCCACCGATCATGATGTTTTTCGCATCGACCGTGTAGTCTTTATCATACTCAAGACCTGATACTTCAAGAACCGCTGATTTCTTGTCAGCACTGAGTGTCGCTGAAGTAACCGTTCCACCTGCGATTTTGAAGTTGTCGGCTGAGACACCATCAACGGCACGTGAGAAGGAGACTTCGACTTTTTCTTTGCCCATTGCTTTAGCAGATGTCAACATCGTCTTCGCGACTGTGAATTCCATTGCCGGAGACTTCACATCACCGACTTTAACGACATAACTGTGTGTCCCTTCAGGAATACCCGATTGGGAAGCCATGAATTTACCGTCTTTGAGCATCCCTTTCGCGACGATCGGTGTCGCTGACATGTCTTTACCAGGGTAAATCATGAGTTCTGCCATCGCGTCAGCTGAAGCATACATGACGTCCGCTTTAACAGAAAGTGTCTGATCATCAACGCTACCCATGACGTTCGAGATGTCGGCCGCTTTGACTTCATACTTGATTGAACCGGTTACGACTGAGTTTGCCCCTTTGTACGTATAGGCGATTTTATAGTTACCCGGTTTAGAAGTATCCGGTGTTTTGATGTTGAATTTACTGATTGGACGCTTGACGATGATTCCTGATTTGTAGCGGATGCTGATCGTGCTCGGAAGCACGACTTTTTCGCCGACAGCGACTGGTGCGAGTTCTGGTTCGAGGACGTCGACTGGATAGTTTTGAAGTTCGACTTTGAGGATGGCTTTTTTCGTCGTTCCGGCGACTTTACCGTAGAGGACTTGATATTTGTTGATGTATTTTTTCTCGAACTTGATCGAACCGCTCCATTTGACAGAGCGCATTTCGTATTTACCGTTTGAAAGTTTGACTTTGACTTTCGTCGGTAAGACTAATTTCTTAGTCGCATACTTCGAACCACCTGCATGCTTCATCAAGATGGGAGAGATGTATTTAACAGAGACCTTTGAAGCTGCGTCAGCAGCAACCGGTGCGACGACAGATGCCGTGACTGCGAGGGCAGCGGCAGCAGCGTACAATTTGTTCGATTTTTTCGTGTGAGCCATTTTTACGATTCCTCCTCTTATCTTTCAATACCAAATGTGACAACCCCAACTAGATAACCTACATTTTAAGTAAAATATTTCAATATATTTACTTAAAAACACGCAGTAATTCTCTATTCTTCTTTGGAGGAGTACGTTCTGTTTCACACGTCGATCTTCGCCTAACGTCGAGGCGATCGTCAGTGATTCATATGTATCCAGTTCGGGATGAACAAGAGAAAACTGTTGAAATTGCTTTATTCAAGCAATTCCCCGTGCTGTAGATCCGTGCTCCTTCTCACTGCTTAATATACGTGAGTAAGTAAGCTACAGGTCAAATATACAAAACTCAGAATCAGAGGACAATAGGTTTTATGTAAAAAAAAGGGGAATAGTAGTAACATGATAAATATATTAATAGGTTGTATATGGAAATTAAAAATCTGAACTCCCCTAAATTTGAAAACGCTTACAAAATTAAAAAACAACACTCTCCCTGGTCAAATAATTAGCGAGGGTCACAGACGAAGATGAACCTTTAAACGTAGCCACGCTCAAGCTGGTTTTCAGAGCACGAGCGTGACCGGCTTTTGTCTCAATCTCGTCCGTACTACATCCGCTTCCGGTTTCTGACGTCCATCGCCTCCAAAAAATCTTTTCGATCGAACTGATGTCGCGAATCCGCCATGACTTCAATCCGTTCACCGACTCGTCGGAGCTGAATCGGTAAGCCACGCCCGATCCAGTTCAGTTGCCGCTGCAACAAATGACGCGCCCGCTTCGTTTTTCGTTCCGCTTCGACGAACTGACGGATGTATTGCAAGACATACCCGAACCCGAACTCGATCGGAATCCGGAGCTCGACGCCGTCGTCCGTCACCCGAATCAACCCCGCGCCGTAATGAATCGCCCGCGACCACTCCTCGTCGACATGCTGCTCCCACCCGTTCATCAACGGTACGGTCTCAAGCTTTCCTTTAGGTCCACTCGGTTGCACCGTGAAATACTCAATTTTCATCATCCGTCTCCTCCACAAAAAAATAGGATGAACCCACTGATGGATTCACCCTATATAACAGGTCAGTTAGATGGATTGTTCGAAAATGTGTGGTGCGGTCGCCCGATGCCCTCATACTGGACGCCACCCGGTGCCTCGAGATGTTGCCAGCAGTTCCGTCCGTCAATCAAACGCGGCGTCTGCATGTGTTCCTGCAAGAGTTGCGGTGAGACGTACTTGATGTCATCCCATTCCGTCATGATGACGGCGACGTCCGCTCCCGCCACTGCTTCAGCCATCGTCGTTTTTTGGTCGAGCAGGGTCTTCGCTGCCGGGTCATAGCCTGTCACCTTCACCCCAAGCTGTTGCAGGCGTTCGGCCAATCGTAACGCCGGTGCATCCCGTAAATCATCCGTGCCCGGTTTAAAGGCAAGTCCGAGCAGGGCGACATGCATGCCACGTTCGGGACGAATCTTTTCGAGCACGTATGCGAGCTGGGCTTCATTCGTCCGGTCCGCTGCTTCGATGACGTGAAGGTGCGTATCATGTGTGCGTGCAAGTGTCGTCAAGGCTTTGATGTCTTTCGGGAAACAGGATCCGCCGTAGCCAGCCCCTGCCCGGAGAAAGGCGGGACCAATCCGTGGATCAAGACCAATCCCGTGGGCGATGTCGTCGACGTTCGCCCCGACCTGGTCGGCAAGCCGGGCGATTTCATTGATGAAGCTGATTTTGACGGCCAGGAAACTATTCGCCGCGTACTTCGTCAATTCGGCTGTCGTCGGATCGACATGGACGACCGGTGCGTCCGTCGTCTTGAGTAATTCCTCGAGCCGGGGCGCAAGTAGCGCGTCACGCGTCCCGATGACAATCCGGCTCGGTTGACGCATATCGGCGAGTGCCGTTCCTTCCCGCAAAAATTCCGGGACCATCGCGAAGCGGAGGGACGGATGCTCCGCACTTAACCGCTCCGTCGTCCCCGGAGGAACGGTCGATTTCAAGACGACCGATGCGCCGGGACTAATCGATTCAATCAACCGGACGACGGCTTCGACGGCTGAAAGATCGCAACTGCCATCCGCCCGTTCCGGAGTACCGACGGCGACGAGGTAGAGGTCCGAGACGGGGTACTCCGTCGTGAAGGTCAATCGACTTTGATTTTTTTCGAGTGCCTCGTCTATCCCTTGCTCCGTAATCGGCGCGATACCTCGTCTAAGCTGTTCCATCCGTTCTGTATTCAAATCGACACATGTCACTTCATGTCCCGCGTCCGCTAGTCCAATCGCTGTCACAAGACCGACATAACCGGTCCCAATCACCGTTAGATGCATGCAATCACTTCCTTCGTTAGTTTCTCTGTCTTCACTATACGGGAGGACGAAAGATTTGTGCATCGAAAAAGCTTTTCGAATACGCTATACTAGTCATGGGAATGGGAGGAATGTCCGTGGCGATTATCATCTTTTGCCTCGTCTGTCTCTTCGCATATCGTATCCGGAAGCTTCCTGAAGCGATCCGGACGATCTTACTCATCCTCGGGTTATTCAGTGGATGGTTCGCGCTGTTTGAGATCATCAGTTATCTAGAAGCCAATCCGTATCTAGCCGCGATTCCGATCACACTCGGACTCGGGTATTGGTACTGGCGCCGTAAGAAAAAACAAAACACAGCGACACCGCCATCGTCTTCATGATGGACTAGCCTGCCGGCAAAGCTCACAAGCTCGTGAACTTTGTCTTTTTTTCGTCAAAAAAAAGACTACCTCATGTGTAGAAGGTAGTCTTTCCTGCTTATAAACCGTTCGCTTTATGCTCGAGTGCGGCGATTTTTTCGTCAACATCCAGCAATTTCAGTTCATGTTCAAGCTCAAGGCGACGTTTTTTACGTTTGAGCTGACTGATTTGTTCAGCAATTGATTCAGCCGTCGCTTCCTGTTTTGGTGGCACCGACTCGCTTTGCGTCTGATCCATCGATTGACGGAGTGGGTCGAACAAGTTCGATTTAGCAAACTTCGCCGCTTCCGGACCAAACATGTCATTGATGATCGGGAGGATTTTATTCATCGCCGTCCCCGGGATTTGTGACTTTTCATCGACCAGTCGTTTCAGCGCCAGTTCATCGACCAAGTAACCTTTTCCATCCTGTTCCGCATGCAGTTCGCCTGTCCGGATCCAGCGACGGACCGTCTCTTCCGATACACGTAACAATTCACTGATTTGTTTCGTCGTTAACATCGTCATCCCTCTTTCTGTTCATTTGATACTACAACTATACACACGTGTGTGCGTGTGTGTCAACCGATACACACATGAAAAAGCCTTCCGAACATAATCGTTCAGAAGGCCTTCATTTTATCCGTTTCGGCGTAAGAGGAACCACAGTCCGACAACTGCAAGTCCGGCACCTGTCGCAGCAAACGGGAATGGTGTTTCTTCCCCTGCTTGCGGCAACGTTCCAGACATTTTGGTCGAACGGGTCACGTCCGGCGTCTGCTCCGTTTTCGCTTTGACCGGCGTCGGTTTCGCTTGTTCGACCGGTTCAGCACGGACGACTTCAGCCGCCAAGAAAAAGCCGAGCGTGTCTTCCGTCATCGTAAAGGTGGCTTCGACCGGCTTTCGTTTGAACAACTTCATGAATTCCTCGAGCTCCGGGAATTCTTCGTCGAGTTCTTCGCCCTGATCTTCAGCCATCGCTTTCATGTCCGCTTTCGTGATGGCACCTGAAAAATCTTCGAAGTCAAGCAACGCATCTAAATCCAAATGATGCATCGCTTTTACAAGATACCCTGATTTCACTTCTGTTTTAACCGAGTACGTCCCCGGTTCGAGTTCAATCATCATCGCTTCATTCGCACCGACTGTTTCTTTGTAGACATCTTCTCCGGTAATCGTGTCCGTCACCGTATACGTCGCAGGCACGCCTGTTTCTGTATAGCCCGGTCGTTGATTCGCATCCGCGTCAAAGAAGTTTGTGACGAGCAAGAGGTTTGAGAAGTCTTCCTCTTCCTCACCGCCATACAGTCCTGCATCAATCTCTGCCGTTTGACCGGCTTTCAGCCTTAAATAAAGGTAACCGTCCTCTTCATCTAAATCCGAATCGATCAATCGGTCGTCACCGACGTTTTGAGGCGAGTTGTAGTAATACCCCATGTCGAATCCGTCCATCTCGACGTCGTACTCACCCGGCTTCAGGTTCGAGAACGTGTAGCGGCCTTCCTTCGTATACACTTCGTCGACGACATCTTCATCATGATTCAACAGCAATACAGGAATATCATCGAGTAACAACTCGCCACTTTGACGAATCCCGTCCATGTTCTCGTCATACCAGACGGTTCCACTGATTGTTCCCGTTGTTGCTTTGACAGGCTTTTCTTTTGTCGGTTCTTCTTTAGTCGGCTCTTCTTTTGTTGGCTCTTCTGTTACTGGTTCCTCAGTCGCCGGCTCTTTCGTCGCAGGATCGACTTGTGGTTCTTCTGTTGTCGGTTCTTCCGTTACCGGCTCCTCCGTCGTCGGTTCTTCTGCTGCCGGCTCTTCTGTCACGACACGTCCGAACTCGACGAGAATGTTCTTCGATTGATCGACCGCAACGATATTGATCGTCGGTGCCGTTTCAGCCGTGAACGTCACGACCGGTGTTTTCGCGATATCGATGTTTTTCCCCGTCACTTCGCCTTCGAAGACGAGCATCGTTTCTGATTCGAGATCGACGAGTCCTTCCCCTGTAAAGGTCAGGGTGTACGGATTCGTCCCCGTTCCCGTGACATCCCAACTCACCGGTGCTGCTTGTACCGGAAGAATGACACTAAAGCTCAGTACCAGTGCAATAAGATACATGCTAAGTTTTCGCATTATGTAAGTATTCGCTCCATTCTAAAAATATGTTCTGCCTAAATTTTAAACAATACAGGAAAAATAAACCACCTAAAACTTTAAATTGCATTATCTTTTTTTCAAAAAAAGAGACTGCCCCTTCCCTTCAGGAAGAAAGCAGCCGTTCACTCGACTTTTAGACGAGTCGCTCGCAAGCTGTCGCGCACGCTTCACACGCTTCAGCACATTTTTGACAATGGTCATGATCATGTCCGGCACATTCTTTCGCACACGCACGACAAATCTCGATACAGGCTTTCGCGAGTACAGATACGTTCGAGCTGTTTCGAGCAATCGCTTGACTGAGCAGACCACATATATCGGCACAATCCCGATCGAGTCGGATACAGCCCGTCATATGCGCGACGTGTTCCTCATTCAAACAGGCATCGAAGCACGCGTTGCAGGCAATGATGCAAGCATTCAGTTCTGTTAAGACAGCTTGATGGTTTTCAGACATCATCCAAGTCCTCCCTATACGTATAGTAGGTACTACTCTTATTTAGTTTCCCTATCATCTTCATTACAAACATCAAAAAAGAAGCATGCGAGAACCGGGGAATCCAAGTGGCTCTCGTATGCTTCTCATTTGGTTTAACGGACGATTTCGAGCGGAATCTCAATGCCACGTCCGGCTCCCGCATCAATAATCAACACAGGGAGTCGCTCTTCATTAAAGATGTCCTCTTCAATCGTCGTATCTGCCGTATAGGTCCGAACTTCGCCCATCTTCTTCGCTTCGAACGAGACGAACGGGAACGGAATCGATTGATTGGCGACATCGAGTCGGATGTCGACTTGTTGATCGTCAAGACGAATGTCATTCGCCGTTCGAATCGTCAAGCGCATCCGGTCCTTTTCCGTCAAGGAGACTTGAGCGGAAATGTTTTCCGTTTGTCCGGCACGTTTGACAGGATCAATGAAGACCGTCGGGGAAGCCGTCTTCACCACGTCAGCACGCTGACAACCCGGAATGATGAGTAAGGATATGGCAAGGGGGATCAACCAGCGTTTCATCAGCAGGTCACTTAATCGCGAAAGTTAGTTCAGCAGTACAGGCGACTTCCCCATCGACCGTAGCTGTAGCACGCCCTTTACCGATCGGTCCACGCAGTTTCGTCAATTCGACTTCCAGTCGGAGCTGATCACCGGGTACGACTTGACGTTTGAAACGGCAATTTTCAATACCTGCGAAAAATGCGAGTTTCCCTTGGTTTTGTTCCATTTTCAGTACAGCGAATGCACCGACTTGCGCTAATGCCTCAACGATCAGTACGCCAGGCATGACGTTGTAATCCGGAAAATGGCCATTGAAGAATTCTTCATTCGCCGTGACGTTCTTGATGCCGACCGCTCGTTCACCTTCCTCGACTTCAAGAATCCGGTCAACGAGTAAAAACGGGTAACGGTGCGGAATCACTTCTTTTATCTGTTCAATCGTATACATATCTACAGCTCCAATCACTGATTAATCTAAGATTTCATCCAAAAATCGGTGATGCGGGTCCACGTATCGAGCTTCAATACATCCATCGCTTCGCCACCACCAAACGTCGCGTAACCAACCATCGCGCCTACGACGAGTGCAATCGCGACGAGAACCAATACGATCAATAGTCGTACAAGAATCGGTACTCGACGAGAAGAATACTCACGAAGACGTTTACGCTGCTTCTGCTCCGGGTTTTCTTGATGTTCCTGATTCGGCTCTTTTTGATGCCGTTTCAGACGTTCACGTGTCGGTTGACCCGTTCCTGCTTGGTTTTGTACCATCTTGATCACCTTTCATTGAGTCAGTCTAAAGAACAGTATAGCACATTAGTACCTGGTATTAAATAGTTCCGATTTAGCTACAAGTTTGCTCTTTTTCCAAGTGTAACATGAGGAATCAAACAACATATAAAAAAATTTCGCATTGTGTATATAAGGAAAGAAAAAACACTTCCCCATATTTTTCGATATTCTTTCACAAATTTTAAATCCAATTCATATCCTTGCGCGTAAGCTACACAGAACGGCAAACAGAACGACTACTGAAACGCATCATAATTACGTTTTAAGATTTTTTCAACTTTTTAAAACTTTTTTAAATCCAAATGCCTCACTCCTTCGTAGGCTTTTCAGAAGGATGAAACAGAAACTACCAAAACTACTAAAAATTGAGAGGAATGATTACAGATGAAACATACTAAAAAATTCGCAGCATCAGCAATGGCAGCAGCACTCGTATTACCAGGAACGGCGGCATTCGCATCAGGCGGCGCATCGGACGACACGATGATGCATGAGGACAAAGCAAAAAACGTCACGGTCAAAACGAAAGCAGCAGATCTTCGTGCGACACTCGACCAATTGCTTTCTGAGCA